>JBBQRL010000001.1:0-114004 GCA_038214925.1 Candidatus Nanopelagicales bacterium
TGGTGGATTACGTTCGACAGGTTCAGAGACGTATCGCGGTGGTATAGCGGTAGGTGTAGGTGCCACTAATAAACCTAGTCGCGCACTGTCTAGATAGCCTTGTATGACCTTTTCGAGTACACCGCCGGCGTGACCGTTTAAGTTAGTCCAGTTATGTCCTCTAAGTAGGCTAAATACCGTATCGGTAACACCTAGAGCGTCGCACTGATCGAGTAAGCGCTCGAAATTCTTTCCTGGCGTCACTTGTCTTAGGTGTTCAGGAATAGCTTTAAGAATTTTATTAAATCTAAGCAAGTCGTACTTACTTGTATTTACTGTACTTACTGTACTTATGGTGACCGGTATAGGTAACACTTTAAGACCGTCTACAGGACACTTTTCTTCGCTAGGCGAGACACTTTCGATCGCTACACGCGACACATTACTTTCTATAGTGTCGGTATACGAAACACTTTTATAGACAAGGTTAAGAGCATAAGTCGGTACATACTCGGCGCGCTTGGTTCTGTAACCTTTCTGCGTCTGCGTTATGAGACCTAAAGCTTTTAATTTACCTAAAGCGGTTTGGATTGTGCTACGGCGCATTCCGGTAGCGCGGATAAATTCAGACATACCTGGATAGGCAGAACCTTTACCCTTGCGATCGTCGTATCTATAACAAAGATGAAAAAATAGACCGTATTGTAAGCCGGTTAGCTTTACGCCAGGCGGTGGTCCGGTGTCTAGGTAAGCGTTCGTTTCCTTAATACTCATACACACCGCCTAGAGGCGTATAGTGTTGTTTAAGGAACGCGTCGCTCACTACGGCGCGTTTCATTATTTACTGATCTAACGAAACAATAAAGCGCGCTAGTTCTGTCTCACTTACGCGAACCGATCTACCGATCTTAATAACCTTAATCTGACCAGTGTTTATTACTCGGTACAAGCTTGACTTAGATAGACCGGTGCGATCCATAACTGTATTTAAGCGGTGAAGCATAGGAAAAGTGTCGGTGGTTGCGTCCATAGTTTCTTCTTTCTTGGTACCTAATGGTGCTTTACAAAGACTAATTATAGTTCTAGGATTACCAAATGCAAGGTAGTAACTACCTGTAATTAAGGAGACTTTTAAGGTGATAGAACTACACACTAGACAGGTAGCTACCGATCTTGTCGGTGACATTGAGCCGGCAAAATACTCGGGCTATCAAATTCCTAAACAGTTCATAGCGACGTTTTACATAATAGACAATGACAATGTAAAGGTAACGAACGCTAATGCTAAAAGTTTCTATACCTGGAAAGTAAAGCTATTTATACGAGTTACAGAAAAGGAAACTGTCGAGGTAGTTAAGACCGAAATCTACGGGGCTAGCGTCTATAAAGGTCATACGGTTTTTACAACGAAAGAAGATAATCCTTTTAGCTATGGCACTGTTCAGGCTAGGCACTACACAGCACTTAGAGACAATAGACCGCGATTAGTTTCTGTCGCCGTCCAGGTAGCACTACAAAGCCATAAATTTACAAAGAAAGCCGACGGTACTTATCAGGTAACTATCGGTGACAATGTTTCGATAGACGGCAAGGAATTAGAACGAATAAACCGCGCCGTAACTGAAAATTCTTACGCCAAGCTAGACGACGCTTTCTATAAGCGCGTTGCCGAAATCTATAAACAAGCCGTACTTAATGGCGATCGTCCTAACAATGTCCTAATGCTGGAATTAAACAAAGAAAGAAAGACCGTACAAGGCTATACAAGGGTGTGTAGAGAGCGTGGCTATCTATTAAAGGCTAAGGAGAGAGGAAAAGCTAGTCCAGTGAGGAAGCCTAAAACTACGACGAAAGGAAAAACAAAAAAATGAAAGATGAAAAGATAAAGAACGGTTTAGTACGTCGCGGTAAATCCTGGTCGTATGTTCTGCGAGTACCGGACGAAATTACCGGAAAGACTAAACCTAAGTGGATCGGTGGGTTTAGTACAGAAAAAGAGGCAAAGCTGGCGCGTGATCGGGCGCGCGTTGCACTAGCTACCAATAATTACATAAGTGGAAACAAGGTAACGTTAGGCGAGTACTTAATTAACTGGATAGACACAATTCACGGCACTCAGCTAAAGCCGACGACCTTGCACTCGTATAACCGTGTTATCCGTTCGTACCTTGTGCCTGGATTAGGTTCGATCCGGCTACAGGAATTAAAGCCGTCGCACATACAAGCGTTCTATCAAGATCTACTTACTAAGCCGAATAAGAGCGGTAGACCGCTAGCGCCTAAAAGCGTTGAGTACGCCGGTGGCGTTCTGCGTGTAGCACTTAACTACGCCGTTAAAACTGACAATTTATTACCGTTTAATCCCTCCGAACGCGTGGCTCTGCCTAAAGGTAAAAGTTCGACACCTACGCCCTGGAATTTATCCGAGTTAGTCGCTTTCCTCACCGAGGCAGAGTTACACCGCTTAGGCTTTTTCTTTCGATTAGCGTCTTATACCGGTGCGCGACGTGGCGAACTATTAGCTTTACGCTGGTCAGACTTCGACGATAAGACTATTTCGATTACTAAATCGCGTTCTATGGCTGGAAAGGTAGTCGTTGAACAAAATAGTACGAAAGGCGGTAATAACGGGCAAAGACGTGTAGCGCTCGACCCGGAGACAATTCGACTATTCCAGGAACACCGCGCAAAGCAAAGTAAGGAAAAAGAATACGCTTTTAGTTTAGGTGCCTGGAATAACACCGGTTATGTCTTTACTCGCGAGGACGGTTTACCGGTAGATGTTAAAACCGTGTCTCAGCTCTTTACAAAGATTAGTAAGCGCTTAGGTATGCGCCACATACGACTACACGATCTACGCCACCTACACGCCACCGAGTTACTACGACTAGGTGAACCGTTGCACGTTGTCGCTCAAAGATTAGGACACCGCGACGCTATGGTTACGGCGACGATCTACGCGCACGTTTCTAATGAACAAGCCGAGACCGCTAGCAATAAATTCGCTAATGCCGTGAGCGGTATCGCGTAGGTGTTAGCAAAGTGTTAGCAAGAACCGAAAAAGAAAGTAAAAAAGCTTTTAAGAATTAGTAAAGGTGCTGGTCAGGTGGTGGACGATACTGGGATCGAACCAGTGACCCCCACAATGTCAATGCTTCACCTTTAGATTCTAAGCGTGTCCTAACGTTTCTACAGTAATGACTTTAAGCGTAGATAGTGCCCATTAGGTTCTGTAGTTGTCTAGGTGTTTCTACAAGGTGTTAGCAAAGTGTTAGCAAGATTAGACCCGGTGGCTACTGATCTCCACAAAGGACGCAAGCGCTATTGTCCTAGACCGTTCAACAGTCGCACACCGGGCTAATTAAATTCTGTCGGTGTTAGGCGTTAGTGTGTATGGGGTTAGCCCTACGATCGAACAAAGAACCAAACACTAAAAGACACAAAGGCTTAAAGCCAATAACCCATAATCAACTTATAGTTTTTTTAGCCCCGATGTCTACCCCACAGCCTTTACCGGCAATCTCTCCCCGAAATAGACCGTGCTAAACCGACTACAGACTAGTTAGACGGTTCGGGGTAGTTCTGTCTAGTTTTGGGGATCTTTGGCCAAGGAAAGAGTCAGAGGTATCCAACAGGTACTAAAAAACTAGTCCGGTTCAGTTAAACCGTATCGAAGCTTTCTTTTAAGGTCGTCTAATTCTGTAGCTACGTGACTCGGTGGTAGGCTAAAAATATGGGGCAATTTTCGAATAAAAACCATTTAATTGGTGACCAAGCAGCCTTGTTAACTGGAATTGGTTTGGGATTTACTTTGACACTCCAAATCACAACTTTGAATTTGAGTGACATCACAGGTATTTACAATCAGATAACCACGGTCTCTCGATTTTGTGCATTGATTGGTTCGTACCTTTCAATAGTGGGAATCCTATTAATTGCGAGGATTGCTGGTATCGAAAGATCGATTGGTCACGATCGACTAGTTAAGTGGCACAGGCTAATTGCTCCCTACTCACTGTATTTCGTCTTTCTTCATGTCTTGTTAGTAGGCGTTGGCTATGCCGGTACAGACCAGGTTCGTGTGTATTGGGAACTCTGGACTATGGCAAGAACCTATCCATGGATGCTCCCCGCAACTCTAGGATTTTTCCTTCTTATTCTGGCAGGCGTCACAAGTTATCGAGTATTCAGATCGCGAATGAAATATGAGACCTGGTACTTAATCCACCTCTATACCTATTTAGGTGTTGCGCTGTCCTTTATGCATCAAATTCTGACTGGCCAGATGTTCATTACGCATCCATTAGCCAAAGCGTATTGGATCGGTCTCTATGTAAGTGTTGCGGGTTCAATTCTGCTATTTAGGATTTTGATTCCAGCTGTTAATTCAATTCGCCATCAACTCAAAGTTGCACGTGTGGTCGAAGAAGGACCTGGAATCATCTCAATCTACATAAGTGGTCGGGGAATAGATGATTTAAAGGCTGCGGGAGGACAATTTTTCAGTTGGAGATTTATCAATAAGTCTCAGTGGTACCAATCGCACCCATATTCACTGTCAGCTGCCCCAACCAATAATCAACTTCGAATAACGGTTAAAGCTTTAGGTGACTCATCCCTTGATCTGAAAAATTTAGAGACGGGCACGCGAGTTTTCATTGAAGGACCTTATGGAATCTTCACATCAAAGAGAGCCACGCAAGGTCGACATATTGTCTTGGTCGGTGGAGGTGTGGGAATAACACCACTTCGTGCGATCATGGACGAGTTTCCAAGTGATACGCAGGTCGACGTTCTTTATCGAGTTTCCAATGAGGCGGATTTAGTGTTGCGAAAAGAGTTAGATGAGATCGCGGATCGAATTGGAGCACACGTTCATTATCTGGTGGGCTCTCGATCCTTACACATAATGGATTCAGCCTATTTTCATAATTTAGTGCCAAACTTTTCCGATGCAGATATCTATATGTGTGGACCAGAATCACTTGTCTCAGCCGTGCGCAAAGCAGCTAAAGAATCAGGAGTCCCTAAAGATCGATTACACGAAGAAGCCTTTGCTTATCATGGTGATGTCTCATGATTAGGCGAGTGGCACTACTTGTCACGGGAACCGTTGCAACTGTTGCGGCAGTTCTCTCCTATAACCCTCCAAATTTAACGGCGCCGGTTGCTTCAGGCGGCGTCTCAACGGGAACAAAAGCACCGTCGCAATCGCCGAACACCACTAACTCTCCAAGTTCAAACTCTCAAAGTTCAAATCCAACTGCCGCGCCGACAAAATCAGCGGGTAATAATCCAACCCAAACACCTAACGCAAATCCAGCAGCCGGTGTCTTCGGAACTTTTGCTGGCCAGACATCTCAAACGAGGTGGGGACCAGTTGCAGTGCAGATAAAGGTAGTCGATGGGGTAATCACATCGGCCCAGGCGCTTCAATTCCCAAATGGTGATCGCAGATCTCTTTCAATTTCACAACAAGCAATACCCTTTCTAATCGAAGAGACGCTGTCAGTACAGACTGGAAAAATCTCTGGGGTAACTGGAGCTAGTTACACATCGGGTGGATGGATTCTCTCCTTAAATTCGGCGATAAAGAAGGCAGGGATTTAAATGAAACGGATATTTACTATTGGATTGCCATCCTTATTGTTAGTTGTAGTGCTGCTAATGAAACCGCCAGCTATCGGATCAAATAACAACCAACCTCCTCAATCCGTTAGCGGACAAGGATCTGGGGTTTCTGCACAAAATCCATCCTCCACTAAGGCAGATAACGGAACACCAGCAGCAAAACCCACTAAAAAAAGTATTACTGGTTTAAATGGTGATGCCGATGACGGACAGTACGGAGGTCTGAATAAGCCCTCATATGGCGGACATGATGAAGATGATGAAGATGATTAATCTCTGTGCTTGAACAGCGCACATACGATGCATGGGGAACAACTCTAAAGTTCGTTGTTGATGATCAATTTGGCTTTCCAGAGGGCCTTGGCGATACCTTCACAAAAGTTACGGCGTTTGTCGATCATGTCAATCAAATCTTTTCGACCTACATTGACAATTCACAAGTCTCTTTGTTGCATCACAATAAGATTCAACTGGATCAATCCCATCAGGATTTGCAAACTATCTGGAGGGATTGTTTAAAGGCTCGAGAGATTACTGATGGGGCCTTTGATCCCTGGGCTCTTGACAATGGCTTTGATCCCTCAGGAATAGTCAAAGGATGGGCTGCACAAGAGATCGCAACAATCTTTTCCGACGCAGGATTTAAACATATACAGATCGATGCTTCAGGGGATTTGTATCTTAAAGATGGGGAGAGCAGTGAACTTCCTTGGGCGATTGGTGTAAAAAATCCAGATGCAAAGGAGCAAGTTCTTCGAATTTTTAATATTTGGGACGGTGCAATTGCAACGAGTGGAAACTATGAACGTGGGGAACACATTCGAGATCCGTTCAATTCTTTACCAGCTATAGGAGCACGATCTGCCACAGTTATTGGTCCATCAGGTGGACTCTGCGATGCTTTAGCCACAGCACTCAATGTCTCGGGTCGAAATGGCTCTTCTTGGTTTCTAAAACCTGAGTTACAGGAGTATTCATGTTGGGTAATTGATCGTCACAGTGAAAAAGCCTGGGGTTACGGCCCTTCAATATAAAACCGCCGGTGGTGTGGTGGACGATACTGGGATCGAACCAGTGACCCCCACAATGTCAATGTGGTGCTCTACCGCTGAGCCAATCGTCCGTCGGTGTTTTAAGTTGTACTTTTTTTCTTACTCTAACTCTACCGCCGAGATACTTTACTTATCAAAGTTGGAGGTCGGGACGGGATTTGAACCCGTGTAGAGGGATTTGCAGTCCCTTGCCTGGCCTCTCGGCCACCCGACCATAGAAATATCGTTACTAGATTTCATCTTGCGAAAGAGTCAGATCTACCAGCGATTATCAGAGCGGACGACCGGGTTCGAACCGGCGACCTGAACCTTGGCAAGGTTCCGCGCTACCAACTGCGCTACGTCCGCGAGGTGGGTAAATCTATCGCAGGAGAGCCGTAAGCGCCAAAGTGGGATGAATTCGTTAGCGTTAGGTCGTGCCAAACGGGGATCAACTTTCAATGTTCTGGATGGGTGGGGTCCTTGCTACCGGGCTTTTGGAAATTTCACATGATCCATCATGTTTAGATGATGGCGATTTCTGGGCAGTGACAACTAATTTCGAAGGTGGATTCACCGCCGCTAAGTTTCAAAAAAGCAGTACCCAAGATTTCCCATATGCAGATTGGCCGGGTTTAACTGGGGATTGGATCAGTAGTCTTTCGCAAGTTGAGTACAAAGAGTACGTCGAGCGAATCAGATCTGCAGTTGGCGAAGGTTGGGTATACCAAGTAAATGCTTGTCGCGTTTTAAAGAATGCGACAGAGGTAAATTCGCTGCAAGGATTATTTACGCAGATTTTGCAAAGTAATCCAGCGCCGTGGGCCAGCTTTTTACAAATCCCCGGAATCAATATCGCATCGGCGTCACCAGAACTATTCTTATTGCGAACTGGCGACTGGATTCGAACTTCGCCAATTAAAGGCACCGCACCAACTAATGAAACTAGTTTTGGAAACAAAGATCGTGCCGAAAATATTATGATCGTGGATCTGATGCGAAATGATATTGGGCAAATCTGTCAAAGCGGAACCGTAGAAGTACCCCGATTGTTAGCTACCGAACAACATCCCGGACTTCAACATCTCGTCTCCGATATTGAGGGCCAGTTAGTATCCGGCATTACCTGGAAAGAGATTTTCGCTGCGCTATCACCACCTGGTTCAGTCAGTGGTGCACCAAAGTCATCGGCTCTTCAAGTAATCGCTGAAAATGAAACTGCTCGTGGACCATATTGCGGTGTTCTGGGTTGGGTGCATGGCGATCGTGCATCGTTATCAGTTGCGATTCGAACTTTCTGGATTGATGGAGGTATTAATTTTGGGACAGGTGCGGGGATTACGTGGTCAAGTGATAGCGCCGAAGAGTGGCAAGAGACTGTCTTAAAAGCAGATCGTTTGATTTCGATTGCACAAGGTAGACCGGCGTGAAAGTAATCGTTGATGGCCAAATCATTGATCGTGCCAATAGTTTGATCGATGAAAAAGGTTGGCACAGTGGAACTGGGATTTTTGAAACTATAAAAACAGTTAATGGTTTGCCGTGGGCCTTATCTAGACATATGCGTCGTGCTGTGAACTCTGCTTTGGCTATTGGTCTTAAGCTACCGTCCGAGGAATCGGTGCGCGAGCTTTTGCCCGTATATCTGGCGGCCCAAAAACATGATCTAGGCACGCTGCGGATTTCATTTTTGGGGGAGCGTAAGTGGGCGGCGGTGCATTTACCGTATGTTGAATTAACCGATGCCGCAAAACTAATGAGCTACTCACTGGCCGATCCGATGAATGGAAAAGTTATAAAGGCCTTTCCATATGAGTACCGGTTAAGGATTTTGAGTGAAGTTAAATCTTCAGGTTTTGATGAAGCGCTAGTTAAGAATGCGGCAAATAAAATTACCGAGGGTGCGGTGTGCAACGTATTGTTGAAGATAGCTGGCCAATGGTTCACCCCCCCGCTAAGTGATGGCGTGCTTCCAGGCGTTGTTCGTGCATTAGTGATCGATAATTGCTTGGTAAAAGTTCGAAGTATCGATAGCTGGGAAGTAGACAGTATCGAAGCAGCATTTTTATTGAGTTCGCTGCGATTGGCACAGCCAGTTGCGTCGATTGACGGAAGACAATTACTCCAATCATCTGAACTTGGGCAGGAAATTGAAGCGATGTTGCTACGGACTTCGGTAGGCTAAGGAACATGTCGCAGATTCAGATCACCGTTGATGGTCTTGCGCAAAGCATCGAATCGGATCAGCGCCCGACCCATCTTTTCGCCGACAACAAGGAAATTGTGGTTGCGCGAGTCAATGGCACGCTCAAAGATTTGTGGACTGAACTAGCTGATGGAGATGTTGTCGAAGGAGTTTTAATCTCTTCACCCGATGGCTTAGCGGTGCTCCGACATTCAACTGCTCACGTGATGGCACAAGCCGTTCAGGAAGTTTATGCAAATACCAAGCTTGGAATTGGGCCACCAATTAAAGATGGTTTTTATTATGACTTCGATCCAGTGGAAACTTTTAATCCAGATGATCTGGTGAAAATTGAAAGCGCGATGCGCAAGATCGTTAAAGAAGGTCAACGCTTTCGTCGCCGCGTTACAACTGAATCTGATGCACTGAAAGAGTTAGCCAATGAGCCATACAAATGCGAGTTGATTGGCATCAAAGGTCCAGCCGCAGATGAAGCATCGGTTGAAGTTGGTGGCGCTGAATTAACAATTTATGACAATCTTGGTCGCGATGGAAATCCAGTATGGAGTGATCTCTGTCGTGGACCACACTTACCGTCGACTAAACAGATCCCAGCCTTCAAATTAATGCGCACTGCAGCCGCCTACTGGCGGGGTTCTGAAAAAAATCCGATGTTGCAAAGAATTTATGGAACGGCATGGCCATCACAAGATGAACTCAATGCATACCTTGAGTTGTTAGCCGAAGCAGAAAAGCGCGATCATCGTCGTTTAGGTACCGAACTTGATCTCTTTTCTTTTCCAGAAGAGATTGGTTCTGGACTTGCGGTCTTTCATCCAAAGGGCGGAATAGTTCGGCGTGCAATGGAGGACTATTCACGAGTTCGTCACGAAGAAGAAGGTTACGAGTTTGTTTATTCACCGCATTTAACAAAAGCGGCACTCTTTGAAACATCGGGCCACTTGCAGTGGTATGCCGATGGCATGTATCCACCAATGATTTTAGATGAAGAGCTACATGCCGATGGCACAGTTAAACGAGCCGGTCAGCAGTACTACATGAAACCGATGAACTGTCCGTTTCACAATTTAATCTTTAAATCTCGTGGTCGCTCTTACCGCGAACTTCCACTTCGATTGTTTGAGTTTGGAACCGTCTATCGCTATGAAAAATCTGGCGTCTTACACGGTATCACTCGTGCTCGTGGTTTCACGCAAGATGATGCGCATATTTACTGCACCAAAGATCAAATGGTGGACGAACTTGATTCACTTTTAACTTTCGTACTTAATTTGTTGCGCGATTATGGTTTAAATGATTTTTATCTTGAGCTATCAACGAAGAATCCCGAGAAGTCAGTCGGTGAAGAGTCCGACTGGATTGAGGCAACAGAGGCGCTTCGTAAAGCGGCAACTGCGCAAAACCTTGAGCTTGTACTAGATGAAGGTGGCGCCGCATTTTACGGACCGAAGATTTCGGTACAAGCAAAGGATGCGATTGGTCGCACCTGGCAGATGTCAACGATTCAAGTTGACTTTCAACTTCCACAAAGATTTGAACTCGAATACTCAGCCTCGGATGGAACCCGTCAACGTCCAGTAATGATTCACCGAGCATTGTTTGGTTCAATTGAACGTTTCTTTGGCGTGCTAACCGAGCACTACAGCGGAGCGTTTCCACCGTGGTTAGCTCCGGTACAGGTAATTGGTATTCCCGTAGCGGAAAATTTCACGGATTATCTGGGTGAGGTCATTGGACAGATGCGTAAAGCCGGAATCCGCGCTGAACTAGATGCATCTGATGATCGTATGCAGAAGAAAGTTCGTAACGCTCAGTTACAGAAGATTCCATTTATGGTCATTGCGGGCGAAGAAGATCAAGCTGCTGGCGCTGTTTCCTTTAGATATCGCAATGGTGAACAAAAAAATGGGATTAAAATTCTTGATGCGATCGCCGAAATCAAGAAGGTCGTTGTAGAGCGCACGCAGGTGTAGTCGGATGAGTTCTGAAATCTCCGGAGCGGGAATGCCCGATAGTTGGCAACGTTTGTGGGCACCGCACCGGCTTGAATATCTGCGCGGAGAAAACCGCCCCTTAGTTGGAAATGAAGTGAGTTGCCCCTTCTGCGAGATCCCAAGCAAGAGCGATGAAGAAGGATTAATTGTCTATCGCGGCTCCACGGCATACGTTGTGATGAATTTATATCCATACAACCCAGGGCATTTACTGATTTGTGCTTTTCGACATGTCGCCGATTTAACTGACTTAACACCAGAAGAGAGAATCGAAATTTCAGAGTTAACTGCGCATGCCATGGTAACCATGAGAAAAGTTTCATCACCTGAAGGTTTTAATTTAGGAATGAATCAAGGCGCCGTGTCGGGTGCTGGCGTAGCCGATCATATTCATCAACACGTTGTCCCGCGATGGAGCGGGGATTCCAATTTCATGCCGATAATTGGTAAAACAAAAGTAATGCCACAATTACTTGCAATAACCAGAGATGAAATTTCGGCAGCTTGGTAATTGTTTAACTAGTAATGCTTGCTAACTAAGATTTCTTAGTTGTTCAATGTAGTCGCGTACTTGATCTACTCCAATTCCTTTTTCAATCCACAGTGGGATCGCCGGAAATTGAAGTCCGGCCGCAAATGCATCGGCGCCATCGGATTGGATTTTATCTAAATACTCATCGCGAAATTCTTGAACCAAAGTTTCATGTTCAGGATCGCTCATGTGTGAAGTTGGCGGATTTGTTGAATAGTTATAGATCATTAGATCGGCCATCGCGATCAGGGCGATCGGTGCACCAGGCTCATCGTGTAAAACTAAAAATGGGGTTAGTACCTGGTCGAAAACGCGATTTGCCAACATAACTGCATCGTCAAAATCAGCTTCCTGAAGTTGTAGCGCAGTTACGACAATTAATCGTGGAAGTTGAAACTCATCCAGGGCCTGCCACAATTCGATCGTCTTTTGGTCGATTCCAGTCGAAGGATTGATTGCAAAAATCGCTAAATCACTATCGCTGTGAGCCGTTTGTGAGAAATCGCCAGCAAAGATTTGCGCAACGCTCGCTGGCTCTGCGCTCTCATGTCCGTAGACGTGAATAACTGGGTGGTTGGAGTCAGATTGCACTGGCTCAGCCTACGATGTCCCTTGATGATTGGTGCAAAGCTGAAGCCAGCGGTTACGAGAGTTATCACACCCGTAGCTGGCTTTGCCCTGCGAATTGGAATAACCCCTAACGCAGTTACGTGGTTTGGCGCGACCGTGGTTGTTTTTGCCTCACTCTATTTTTATCCACGTGGTGATTTTTTCCTTGGAACAATCATTATCTGCATAGCCGCACTGAGTGATCTCTTCGATGGAACTATGGCCAGGTTATCTGCCACCGGGTCAAGTCGTTGGGGTAGTTTTCTAGATTCAACCATCGATCGTGTTACCGATTCAGTGATTTTAATTGGCGTGTGTATCTATTTGATCAATCAAAGCGACCCACTTGGCTATGTCGTAATCGCTACCTTGATTTCGGGAATGTTAGTTCCCTACGTTCGCGCTAAAGCAGAGTCCATGGGTATTGCGTGTTCGGGCGGTATCGCCGAGCGAACCGAACGGCTGATTGTGGCTCTAACTGTGATTGGTTTTCACGGTTTGGATGTTCCATATATTTTGGCAATTGGAATGTGGCTATTGGCCATCCTAGGAATCTTTACCGTGTTTCAACGCATGTTTTTAATTAAGGCATCGATTCGGTGAAAGATAATTTAGCGGCCTACATTTATTTTGTAGGTTGGCGGCTAGTTCGATGGCTACCCGAGAAAACTGCCTATGGCATTGCATATTCACTTGCCGACCGTTTAGTAAAACGAAATGGCAAGAGTGTGGCTAGATTACGAAGCAACCTAGCTCGGACCCAACCATCAATGACAAAGCTTGATTTAAATCTTTTGATGATTAATGCGATGCGTTCGTACATGCGCTATTGGGTAGATACTTTTAGATTTCCAGATTGGTCAAAGCAACGGATCTCAGAGACAGTATCGGTTACCAATGAAGAGTTACTAATGGATGCGATCGCCGCTAAAACTGGTGTCATTGTTTCGCTACCTCATGCCGGTAACTGGGATCATGCCGGGGCTTATTTTTGTGCCAAGGGTGTTCATTTAGTTACCGTGGCAGAACGCCTAAAACCAGAAAAACTATTTCAAAAATTTCTTGCCTATAGACAAGCGATGGGAATGGAAGTTTTGCCCTTGGATGGGCGAGTGTTAGCGACATTGGCGCAACGCCTGCGTAGCGGTAATTTAGTGGCACTCGTTTCGGATCGAGATTTATCGCGCTCTGGAATTGACGTAAATTTCTTCGGCGGTCCAACGCGGATGCCAGCTGGCCCTGCGATTCTTGCCCTCAAAACTAACGCGCCACTGATTACCGCATTTGTTTCGTATACATTTGATGGAATACACATCGAATTTAAAAACGTGGTAATTCCGAGCAGTGGCAGCGATGAAGAGAAGATCAAAGAAATAGTTCAGATGACCGCCAAGCATTTCGAAGCGGGCATCGCGAATAATCCACAAGATTGGCATATGTTGCAACGTATCTGGATCGATGGAGATTTTAAGGAGCGCAATTAATGCTCACGCGTTCGCTTAAAATTGGAATCGTCTGTCCTTATAGTTGGGATACACCCGGCGGCGTGCAAAACCACATTCGAGATCTTGCCGAATTTTTAATTTCTGCCGGACATGATGTCTCGGTATTAGCACCAGCTATCGATGAAACTCTTTTGCCAGATTACGTCACCAGTGCCGGAAAGCCGATCTCAATTCCATATAACGGAGCCGTTGCCCGTGTCTTATTTGGTCCGGTCGCTTTTTCAAGGGTACGCACATGGATTTCGGAAGGAGATTTTGATTTACTTCATTTGCACGAACCGGCTATTCCATCAATTTCTTTATTGGCTTGTTGGGCCGGTGACGGACCTATGGTTGGAACCTTTCATGCCGCAGCTAAGCGACAAAAAATAATTTTTGCGATCGGTCCAATTTTGGAGCCGGCAATTGAGAAGCTATCTGCGCGGATCGCTGTGTCGGAAGCGGCGCGGTTAACCTTGACCGATCACTTAGATACCGATGCAGTGGTAATTCCTAATGGCATCTATGCTGAAAAGTTTAAGCAGGGTAAGCCCAACATCAAATGGCAAGGAAATACGTTGGGTTTCATTGGCAGATTTGAAGAACCTCGGAAAGGACTTAAAGTCCTGATGGAGGCGCTCCCAGTGATAACTAGATTTGCTCCAGATGTTCGCGTTTTGGTGGCAGGTCCGGGTGACCCGCAAGAGATATTAAAAGAGATCGACCCGCAACTGCGTCATCGTTTCGAATTCTTAGGGCGAATTTCGGAACAGGAAAAAGCCGATTTTATGTCTTCAATTTCACTCTATGTCGCACCCAATACTGGCGGTGAATCTTTTGGAATTATCGTTGCTGAAGCTTTAGCTGGTGGTGCCTGCGTAGTAGCTAGTGACATTCCCGCCTTTGATGATTTATTGGGTCAAGGCGAGTTCGGGGCGCTTTTTAGCAATGAGGATTCAACTCATCTTGCAAAAGTTGTGATTGATCTTTTACGGGATGTTGAAAAGCGAAAGCATTTAAGTATTGCCGGCAAGGCAAGAGCTAAAAAATTCGATTGGAATGTTGTTGCCGAGCAGATCTTTTCAATCTACGAAATGGCAATGGTTGGAAGCGAGAAAGTAAAACTTGCAACCGATACCCGATCCTGGAATCGATTCTTATCAAAGGATGACAAGCAATGAAAACATTTCTCTTAATTACAATTTTGGTTCTCATTGCATTGTGGTACTTAAGTTTCACAGCGACTCGACTAGATCGTTTGCATATCCGCGTGGAAAATAGTTGGGCCAATCTCGATGTTTTGTTGCAGAAACGGGCGGCGGTAGCCTTGGAAATTGCACGTAGTGACATCGCAGATCCGGCGTCGTCACTGCTCCTTACCGGTGCGGCATATCAAGCCCGAGATGCCAATATTCAACAACGTTCTAACGCCGAAAGTGGTTTATCAGGTGCCCTTGGCCTACTTCTGGAAGATGCCCAACATCTTTCAACGGCAGCCGACAATGTTTTACTGACCGAGCTCTCCGAACTCACCGACAAGATTCGAATAGGTATAGCAATTCATACTGATGCGGTAACTCGAACACAGATGGTTCGTCGCAAGGCGGTAATTCGTATTTTTAGATTGGCTGGAACCGCGCCACTTCCAATTACGTATGAATTTGAATCCGATGTTCTCTAAAAGACTTGCGTTGGTTCTACTCCTAACCACTTCTCTCATCAGTAGTTGCGCGGTAATCGACAAAATTATTCCTGATCCGGTACCAACTAATGCGTTGAGCGGTCGGGAAGGAACCAACGGGCCTCTGTTAGTAGTCAAAATCGACGATACTAATTCAGCTCGTCCGCAAATCGGTTTAGAAGATGCCGACGTGGTGTACATCGAACAGGTAGAAGGTGGTCTTACTCGTTTAGCGGCCGTGTTTTCATCGCGCATACCGATTCGGGTAGGCCCGGTTCGCAGCGCTCGGATTTCAGATATCGAAATCATGTCCCAATATGGTCGAGTTGCTTTTGCTTATAGCGGGGCGCAAAAGAAACTCTTGCCCGTTATATCCGCTGCAAACGTGCAAGATCTAGGTGCTCAGCGACAAAGTCCAACAATTTACACAACTGACCCATCTAGAAATCAACCTTATGCCATGGTTCTTCGCGCCGATTTATTGATGCAAAAAATCATCGATAGTTCATACGTTGTTGACTCGGCAAAAACAATTGGTTTTATTTTTGGAGAGAAACCAATTGGTGGCATTGCTACCGAAACAGTTGAAGTGAACTGGCCAGCAGCCAGATACCAGGGGCAATGGTCTAGTCAAGAAAATCGTTGGTTACTTTCACACAATGGTTCCATCAATGTTGCCGACTCGGGAATTGTTTTAGGACCAACAACTTTTATTATTCAAATGGTTTCAATCACACCTTCCGAATATGGCGATAAATTCGGGGGAGTGACGCCATTTTCGCAAACTATTGGAACCGGTAAGGCCTATGTTTTGCGTGATGGCGAGCGCTTTGAAACTACCTGGAATCGCGCCTTTGCTGATTCTGGGACAACTTTTACTATGGCCGATGGCTCGCAACTCAACTTTGCCGCCGGACAAATCTGGGTCGCATTAACCGATCGTGAGCCTATTTTCACGTCGCCAATATCTGATGAATCAAAGTAGTATTGGTGCCTAACGTTCGAGGGAATCGGAGATTTTCATGGCTGAAGTAACTGGTGGCGCACGTGTGAAGCGTGGCATGGCAGAGATGCTCAAAGGTGGCGTCATCATGGATGTCGTCAATGTTGAGCAAGCCAAGATCGCCGAAGATGCTGGCGCAGTCGCGGTAATGGCGCTCGAGCGAGTACCGGCAGATATTCGCGCCCAAGGCGGAGTTGCCCGCATGTCTGACCCAGACATGATTGAAAAGATTCAAGCTGCGGTCTCTATCCCGGTCATGGCAAAAGCTCGCATCGGTCACTTCACAGAGGCGCTGGTTTTGCAATCACTGGGAGTTGATTACATCGATGAGTCAGAGGTTTTGACGCCATCGGATTTAGAAAATCACATCGATAAATGGGGATTTACTATCCCCTTTGTTTGCGGTGCAACAAATCTTGGTGAGGCATTGCGCCGCATTAATGAAGGCGCAGGGATGATTCGCTCTAAGGGTGAAGCCGGTACCGGCGATGTTTCAAATGCGATGATGCACATGCGTAAAATTGGTGGCGAGATTCGACGTTTATCATCGATGCGCGAGGATGAGCTCTACGTTGCCGCAAAAGAATTGCAAGCACCATTTGCATTAGTGCAAGAAGTTGCCGCAACTGGAAAACTTCCAGTAGTTTTATTTACGGCTGGCGGTATTGCAACACCTGCCGACGCCGCACTCATGATGGCTATGGGCGCTGACGGAGTATTTATCGGTTCTGGAATTTTCAAATCTGGAAATCCAGCCCAGCGCGCAGCAGCTTGTGTAAAAGCGACAACATTTTGGGATGATCCAAAAGCAGTAGCCGATGCATCACGTGGATTGGGTGAGGCAATGGTTGGTATTAACGTTGCCGACCTACCAGCACCACACCGTCTAGCTGAACGTGGTTGGTAACCAAGAAAACAAATGAAGGTTGGTGTTTTAGCTCTACAAGGTGATGTGCGCGAACATATAAGTGCACTTATTGCTTGTGGGGTAGAAGCACTCCCTGTTCGTCGCCTCAGTGAACTTGCTGAAATTGATGCACTTGTCTTACCAGGCGGAGAATCAACCACGATTGCACAGTTGGCCGAAACCTTTGGCATCTTTGGCGCAATTAAATCTCGCATCGTTTCGGGGATGCCGGTATATGGATCTTGCGCCGGGATGATTTTGTTGGCAGATGAAATTTTAGATGCCAAAGCAGGTCAAAAAACTTTTGGTGGTTTGGACATTACGGTCCGGCGAAATGCTTTTGGCCGCCAAGTAGATTCCTTTGAATCAGATTTGGAATTTAAAGACGGGTCAAATCAATTGATTCAAGCGGTTTTTATTCGAGCGCCATGGGTTGAACGAGTCGGTCCCGAAGTAGAAGTTTTAGCGTCGATAGATTCACATCCGGTGGCCGTGCGATCTAGAACTTTGCTAGCAACGTCTTTTCACCCGGAACTCACGGGAGATCATCGAATTCATCAATACTTTGTCGAGAATGTAGCCCGTCCAGCGATTGAAAAGGTACAGTAGATCGCATCACTTTAATTTCATGCGAAGTAGACCGGAAGTAGAAGAGGTGTTCTGATGTCTGGCCATTCCAAGTGGGCAACGACTAAGCATAAGAAAGCGATTATCGATAGTCGTCGAGCTAAAGTCTTTGCAAAGCAGATTCGAGCTATTGAAGTTGCCGCACGCAACGGTGGCGCCGACATGGAAGGCAATCCAACTTTATTTGATGCCGTGGCAAAGGCTAAGAAATCTTCGATGCCGGCCGACAATATTGATCGCGCGATTAAACGCGGTGCTGGTTTAGAAGCTGGCGCAAAAGACTGGATCACGATTATGTACGAAGGTTATGGTCCCAATGGCGTGGCGATCATGATCGAATGCTTATCGGACAATCGAAATCGTTCGGCATCTGAAGTAAAGGTTGCCGTTACTCGAAATGGTGGTTCGATGGCCGATCTTGGATCAGTCTCTTACTTGTTTAATCGTAAAGGCGTGATCATTGTTAAAAAAGATGGCGCACTCACCGAAGATTCGATTTTGGAAGCAGTTCTTGAAGCTGGCGCAGAAGAAGTAAATGACTTGGGTGAAGCCTTTGAAATTGTTAGTGAACCCGTTGACCTGGTACCAGTTCGAGAAGCATTGCAAAACGCGGGCATCGATTACGAATCGGCCGACTCGTCGTTTTTGCCATCTATGAGCATTCCATTGGATGCTGAAGGTGCCACAAAGGTTTTTGAACTTATCGACGCGATTGAAGAACTTGATGATGTGCAAAATGTTTATAGTAACTTCGACGTCTCTGATGAAGTGATGGCGAGCCTGTAGCAGTGAGAGTTTTGGGTGTCGACCCTGGTCTTACTCGTTGTGGCATTGGTTTAGTTGAAGGTGCAATTGGCTCACCCCTTAAATTAGTTGACGTGGGCGTAATTTTAACGGGTGTAGATCTCGACTTAGACCAACGATTATTAGAGCTAGATCGGCAGCTGACGCAATTAGTTGATGTGTGGCAACCAGATGTTGTTGCCGTTGAGAGGGTTTTCTCGCAACACAATGTGCGAACCGTGATGGGAACTGGTCAAGCCGCTGGAGTCGCTTTACTGATTGCGGCAAAGGCTGGAATTCCAGTAATGATGCACACGCCGTCGGAAGTAAAGGCAGCTATTACAGGAAGTGGCCGTGCTAATAAAGTGCAGGTCGCGTTAATGGTTCAAAAGATTCTCAACCTTGAAACTATTCCTAAACCAGTTGATGCAACCGATGCCCTGGCGCTAGCAATTTGTCATATTTGGCGAGGCGGGGCTAATGCCAAGATTGCACAAGCGGTTGCTAATGAAAAAAGCCGGTTGAAGAAGTTGCGTGCTTAATGATCTCTTTATTAACGGGTGAAGTCCGCAGTATCGCCCTTGATCGTTTAGTGGTTGAAGTTGGTGGATTTGGTTTATTGGTAATTGTCACGCCATCGACTACGGCGCAGGTAACTTTAGGATCACAGCTACAACTATTTACTTCCTTGGTTGTCCGTGAAGATGCATTAACTTTGTATGGTTTCACAACCGAAGAATCCCGAACACTATTTGAACTTGTCCAAACCGTTTCTGGCATTGGCCCCAAGGTGGCAATGTCTATTGTTGGTGCGATGTCACCAGAGGATTTAGCTCGTGCGATTGCACAAGAAGAGATCTCGGTAATTGAAAAAGTTCCGGGGATCGGTCGCAAAGGAGCGCAACGTTTGATTCTCGAGTTAAAGGGGAAGTTGACTGACCTTTCGCCGGCACAGAGTTATAAAGGTCATCAGCCAGCGTGGCGCGAGCAGTTATCTAGTGCATTGGTCTCACTCGGTTTTTCACCGAAAGAATCCGATAACGCCATCACAATCGTGGTCTCTGATTTGTTAGTCGATGGCGTTGAAGCGGCCACAATGCCTTTAAGTGATTTGTTAAAACTCGCCTTAGCCAGCGGAAAGAGTTCTCGTGGCTGAGGATCGCTTAGTCACGCCGCATGTGAAAGGGGAGGAGTCTGCCCTCGAGCACGCACTTCGCCCTAAGACGCTCCATGATTTTATTGGGCAAAAGCGAGTACGCGATCAGATCGACGTCTTGTTAACTGCTGCCCGTCATCGAAATTCGCCGGCTGACCACATTTTGCTTTCTGGCCCACCTGGATTAGGTAAGACAACATTGGCTCTGATTTTAGCTAGTGAAATGGCCACACCAATTCGATTAACAAGTGGTCCAGCAATAACTCATGCGGGCGATCTAGCGGCAATTTTATCGTCACTAGTCGAAGGTGAAATTTTATTTATCGATGAGATTCACCGACTGCCACGACCGGCGGAAGAGCTGTTGTATCTAGCGATGGAGGATTTCCGAGTTGATGTTGTTGTAGGAAAAGGACCAGGTGCCACGGCGATTCCGTTGCAGCTACCGCACTTCACATTAGTAGGTGCAACAACTCGCGCCGGTTTACTTCCAAGCCCATTGCGTGATCGCTTTGGCTTTACGGCGCACCTTGATTTTTATGATGAAAAAGATATTGCCCAAGTAATTACTAGAAGCGCGCAATTACTTTCGATAGTAATTGATATCGACGCAATTGTTGAAGTCGCTGGTCGCTCACGTGGAACACCACGCATCGCTAATCGATTGCTGCGAAGAGTTCGAGATTTCGGTCAAGTTCAGGGCAGCGTAAAGATTTCACTCGTCGATGCGAGAGCAGCATTAGAAATGTATGAAGTTGATGAGCTTGGCTTAGATCGCCTTGATCGTTCCGTCTTGGTCGCTCTGATTGAACGATTTAATGGTGGCCCAGTTGGCCTTTCCACCTTAGCGATCGCAGTTGGTGAAGAGACGGAGACCGTTGAATCGGTAGCCGAGCCGTTTTTAGTTCGAAATGGCTTTATGGCCCGAACACCACGCGGGCGTGTGGCAACGGCTATGGGTTGGCGACATATAGGACGAACACCACCCGTGGAAATCTCCACGCTTTTCGACTTACCCGCCTCTGACGCCTAGACTCTCGGCTTATGTCTACATCTATTAAACCAATTAAGACGACTAGCCGTCCGGTGCGCACTTTGGCGATACTTGGACTTGTTCTTGTCGCAATGGCCGGCCTGGTTTTCATCCAAGGCGCTACTTCAATCAAGTTAGGTCTTGATCTTCGCGGAGGAACTTCCGTGACTTTGCAACCGCGGATTGCACCCGGGGAAGAGGGCAAAGTTACTAATGAAGCGATCGATCAAGCCGTAGCTATTATTCGCCAGCGCGTTAACTCATTAGGTGTAGCTGAATCAGAAGTTGCCGCACAAGGAACTGGTACGAATCGTCAGATTTTAATTTCAGTTCCTGGTGACACTGGTCGTCGTGTTGTGGAATTAGTTGGTCAAACTGCCGAACTTCGTTTTCGCCAAGTGCTTGCATCCACTTCGGGTGTTCCAGCAGCTGCGGATCCAACTGCAACTCCGGCGGCAGGTGTGAGCGCCGAAGTTAATGCAAAATTTGCCGCACTCGATTGCACAAAGCCAGAAAATCTTCAGGGCGGCGCAACGGATGCTCCAACTGATGTAATCGTCTCTTGTGATCGCGCCGGAGTGACAAAATATATTTTGGCACCGGCTGAAGTTCTTGGTCGTCAAGTCTCAAAAGCTTCTGCCGGATTAGATACTCAGGCAGGAAGCGCTTGGTTTGTTTCACTAACATTTAATGGCGAAGGAACATCTGCTTTTGGTGCGCTCACTGCGCGAGTGACATCTTTGCCAGAACCAACAAATCAAGTTGCAATCGTTCTTGATGGTCTTGTTGTTTCAGCGCCCCGCATCAATGAAGCGATTCCATCAGGAACTGCCCAAATCACGGGAAGCTTTACCCAACTTGAGGCTCAAGATCTTGCAAATGTTTTGAAATACGGCGCGCTACCGCTTGCATTTGATCGCGGTGAAGTTCAGCAAGTATCACCAACACTTGGCTCCGATCAGCTCAACGCTGGTTTACTCGCTGGTGCTTTGGGTCTATTACTGGTTGTTTTATTTACGCTTCTTTACTACCGCGTTTTAGGTTTTGTAACCGTTGGTTCGCTAGCTATCGCAGGTGGCATGTTGTACATGTTGATCTTGCTTCTTGGTGAGTGGATCGGATTTACGTTAACTCTGGCTGGAATCGCCGGTGCGATCGTAGCGATTGGCGTTACCGCAGACTCGTTTATCGTCTACTTCGAGCGTGTGCGAGATGAGATGCGTGAAGGACGAACACTTCGCACAGCAGTTGAAACCGGATGGGTTCGCGCCCGTCGCACGATCTTGATCGCCGACTTTGTTTCGTTGATCGCCGCCGTGATGTTGTACTTCTTCGCAGTAGGTGGCGTAAGAGGCTTCGCATTTACCTTGGGTCTGACCACGATCATCGACTTAATTATTATCTTCGTATTTACCAAGCCAGCACTGGTTCTGGTATCTCGTTCGAACTTCTTTACTTCAGGTCACCGACTATCTGGTTTCTCGAGCAAGAGTCTCGGCATGCCAACAACTAAGGAGGCATAAAGATGTCTAAGTTCTCAGGTCTTGGCGGCCGTCTTTATCGCGGCGAAACTTCAGTTGATTTCATCGGTAAGCGTCGCCGTTGGTATGGCGTTTCACTTCTAATGATCGCGATTTCTATTGGTGCTTTAGCGGTTCAAGGTTTGCAACTTGGTATCGAATTCAAGGGTGGTTCATCTTTCACAGTAACCACGCCTAACCCAACAGTTGAACAAGCTCGAACTGCTGTTGAAGCAACTGGCGTTGCTGGTGAGATAATTGTTCAAACAATTGGTAGCGACAAAGTTCGCGTGCAAACAGGCGCACTGGAAACATCGGCAAACAATGCGATTCAAGATGCCTTAGCGAAGAGTTTTGGTGTCGAGCTAGGTTCAATTGATTCACAGATTATTGGACCTTCGTGGGGCAAGGAAATCACTCGCAAAGCCTTAACTGGTTTGATCGGCTTCTTAATCGTGATCATGATCTACCTGGCTATGGCACTTGAGCCAAAGATGGCCTTTGCCGCAATTGTTGCGGTACTTCACGACGTTTTCATTACTGTCGGAATTTACGCGCTCGTTGGTTTTGATGTAACACCAGCAACGGTGATCGGCTTCCTGACAATTTTGGGTTACTCGTTGTATGACACAGTCGTTGTCTTTGACAAGGTACGTGAAAACACTAAATCTATTACCGCAACTTCAACGAAGACGTATTCACAAGCTGTTAATTTAGCGGTCAACCAGACAATCGTTCGTTCGGCAAACACTTCCATCGTTGCGATCTTGCCGGTAGCGGCGATTCTCTTTGTTGGTGCCGGTCTACTTGGAGCGGGAACTCTGAAAGATCTTTCACTAGCGTTATTTATCGGCCTTCTAGTCGGTACTTATTCGTCGATCTTTATCGCACCGCCAGTGTTGGCAACGTTGCGAGAAAAAGAGCCAGCGATGCAAGCGTTAGCTAAGCGGGTAAATGCACGCTCTGGTGGAGCACCAGTTGTTGCAACTGCTGTGGTGGATTCGGTAGTTGGTCGCGGACCTCGCAACCAACCAAAACGCAAGGGTCGTAAGTAGGACCATTTGTGGATACTTTGATTGCACCACTTGTTAATGCGCTCAAAGAAAATCACGCCTCAGTAGATTCTGATTTAGTCGTGCGCGCCTTTGAAACTGCGCGAACGGCACATACCGGCCAGGTACGTAAATCTGGTGAGGAGTACATAACTCACCCAGTAGCCGTTGCCGAAATCTTGGCACACCTTGGTTTAAATACTGAGACTGTAATTGCAGCATTACTTCACGACACCGTAGAAGATACGCCGTATTCGCTGGCACAACTTCGCAGTGATTTTGGTTCAGAGATTGCAGATTTAGTTGATGGTGTTACTAAGTTAGACAAACTTACCTATGGCCCAACTGCCGAAGCAGAAACAGTTCGCAAGATGGTCGTTGCAATGTCGCGAGATATTCGAGTCTTAGTTATTAAATTAGCCGACCGTCTGCACAACGCCAGAACCTGGGCCTTTGTTTCACCCGAAACTGCTCAGCGTAAAGCCCGCGAAACCCTAGATATTTACGCACCACTTGCCCACCGGTTAGGTATGAACGCCATTAAGTGGGAGTTAGAGGATCTATCTTTTGAAGTCTTGGAGCCAAAAAAGTTTGAGGAGATCTCGCGCCTGGTCGCGGAGCGTTCGCCATCGCGAGACAAGTTATCGGCTGAAGTTGTTGAAACGGTTAAGGATGATTTAGCAAAAGATCATATTGAAGCCATTGTTACCGGTCGAAAGAAACATTTTTTCTCGGTTTACCAAAAGATGGTGGTTCGGGGCCGCGAATTTAACGAGATTTATGATCTAGTCGGGATCAGAGTTTTAGTAAATGATGTTCGAGATTGTTATGCAGTTTTAGGTTCAATTCACGCACGGTGGAGTCCAGTTCCTGGACGTTTTAAAGATTACATAGCAATGCCTAAATTTAATTTATATCAATCTCTACATACAACAGTAATTGGTCCAACGGGTAAGGCGATCGAGATTCAGATCAGAACGCACGAGATGCATACCCGCGCCGAGCTCGGTATCGCCGCACACTGGAAATACAAGCAAGGTCCAGAGAATTCAAATTCATCTCCAGAAATGTTGTGGTTGCGCCAGCTACACGAATGGCAGAAGGAAACTGAAGATCCATCTGATTTCCTAGAGGCGCTACGGTTTGATTTAGGAACTCCTGAGGTTTTTGTCTTTACGCCTAAAGGCAATGTGGTGGCACTGCCTGGTGGTTCAACTCCAGTGGACTTTGCATTCTCAGTTCACACCGATGTTGGATTGCGATGTGCTGGTGCAAAAGTTAATGGCCGATTGGTACCACTTGAGTCCAGACTCAACAACGGTGATGTGGTTGAAGTTGTAATTAATAAGGGTGTCAATGCTGGACCAAGTCGTGATTGGTTAAATTTTGTAAAGAGTCCACGCGCCCGATCAAAGATAAAAGCCTGGTTTAGTAAAGAGCGTCGCGAAGAAGCAATTGACGCTGGGCGAGAATCAATTGCCCGCCAGATGCGAAAAGCTGGACTGCCCCTGCAAAAGATATTTGCCGGGCAGTCATTATTACAGTTAGCACATGATCTGAGTTATTCAGATATCGAAGGTTTATATACCGCCGTTGGTGATGGCCATGTATCTGCTGCATCAGTGATTGATAAATTAGTTGCGGCAATGGGTGCCGATGATTCACACCCTGAACCAACAATGGATGTTTTTCCGAGTCGCCCACCAACAGTGCGCCGATCAAGTAATGCCATTGATGTTGAAGGCGCCGACGATGTTTTGGTGAAGCTGGCGCGTTGCTGTACACCGGTGCCAGGGGATTCGATTATGGGTTTCATCACTAAGGGTAGTGGCGTCTCTATCCATCGCGCCGATTGCACCAATGCATCGGATTTAGAGAAGCATCAATTAGATCGTGTTGTAAAAGTAAGTTGGCGCTTAGGTGCGGCTTCGATTTTCTTAGTTAATATTCAGGTAGAGGCGCTCGATCGAGCATCTTTGTTAGCCGATGTAACGCGCACGCTTTCGGATCAGCACGTTAATATTTTAAGTGCGGCCGTAAGCACTTCAAAAGACCGAACCGCACTGTCACGATTTACTTTTGAAATGGCTGATGCAACCCATTTAGATGCAGTTCTTAGCGCTGTTCGTTCGATTGAAGGCGTATACGACGTCTATCGAACTACGAATAATTAACTAAATTCAGCGAGAGATTTTTCAGCTTCAGCTAGCCACACACGACGTGCATCTGCTGACTCTTTAGCCTCGGCTGCTTTTTTAGCATTGCCGGCAGCCGCTGATTTTTCGGCCACCTTTTCATAGCTGGCAATTGACTCAGTTAGTTGTGTAACAACTTCTTCGGCGCGCTTTTTAGCGGCCGGATCAGTTTTGCGCCAAAGATCTGCCTCTGTTTCTTTTACTGTGGTTTCAACTGCAGCAACGCGAGTATCTAATGCCGCGCGCTTATCGCGATGCGTCATGCCGATTTTTTCCCAAGCGCGAAGATGTTCTGATAGCTCCTTGCGAGCAGTTTTAATATCGGTGATCGGCAAGATCGCTTCAATCAAAGTTACTAACTCTTCCCGCTTGATCAAGTTCGTGGCCATTGTGACATCACGCTTTTCTAGATCTGCATTTTTTGCGGTGAAGAATTGGTCTTGCGCGGCTTTAAAACGAGCCCACAACTTTGCATCTTCCGATGGCTTTGCTCGTCCAGATGCTTTCCATTGATCCATTAGTACCTTGAAACGCTTTGCCGTTGGTACCCATTCAGTTGATGTTGCAAGCTTTTCAGCTTCAGCGACAATTAACTTCTTGGCATCGGATACAACTGATTGAACCGCTTCGAGTGCGGCAAAGTGAGTACGGCGACGCTTATCGAATTTATTTCGGGACGATGAGAAACGCTTCCATAGTTCGGCATCGGCAACTTTGTCTAGACGCGGCGCCGCTTTCCATTCATCCATCAAAACTTTGAGTCGATCGCCAGTGTTTTTCCAGCTCTCGGACAGTGCCAAGCTTTCAGCTTCGGTAACGATTTTTTCCTTCTCAACTAATATCTGTTCGCGGCGGGCAGATTTAGCGGCAGTTTCGGCCGCTTTCTTTGCCTCGTATGCCTCGCGATGTCCTTCAATTAATGGTTCGATCTGTTCAACCGAAGCAGCCAAAGCTTCGAGATCGCCAACTGCATTTAATTCTTTTACTTGATCACGTAGTTTTTTTACCGCAGCGTATGCATCTGATGGAACTAGTGCGCCACTTTTAATTCGGGCAGCAAGTAGAACTACTTCACCAGCTATTACTTCGAATTTTCGTACGAAGTATGCGAGCGCTTCTTCGGCGCTCTTTCCAGGATAGGAACCAACGGCTTTTTCACCCGATGGCGTGCGAACAAAAACAGTTCCGTCATCGCCTACTCGTCCAAAGGCTGAAGGATCTCCAATCAGCGCACTTGTTGTTGTGGCCTGAGGTGGGAAATTCATATCTGTCATGATCATGATCCTTTCAGCGCGTTGTTCTTTTTGAACGTCGCTATGTGTGGGCGTTGCCCAGAAGTTGGTCTACTTCCGAGCGTGGGTTGAGTACCTAGTGCAGGGTAAAAGGTACCCTGTCTACCTACGTGAGCGTCAATCGCTCTCTTTTATGAGCGTGCGAGGGGAGTGAAAAAACTGTTAATCGACTCGTTTGCCGCTCCTATGTATGCCACCAATTGTTGGGTACTTGCAACCGAACCAGGTGCCGAGTGCATAGTTATTGATCCGGGCATGCCCAATGTTTCCCTTCAGTTAGAAGAGCTGCTAGAAAAACACCGGCTGAAGCCAGTCGCCGTGATTGCAACGCATGGTCACTTAGACCATACCTTTTCAATTCAAGCGATCGCCGATGGATATGGAATTCCAACTTTTATTCATAGTCAGGATCGATCGTCACTTGCTAACCCGGCAGATTTTCACGGCCCTGAATTTGCGGCAACGTTAAAAGAGATGAGTTTTGTCGAGCCGGCCGATGTTCGTGAATTGCGCAACGGCGAAGTTCTGGAATTGGTAGGTTTAACTTTTACAACTATTCATGCACCAGGTCACACGCGGGGTTCACTTATGTTTACCGTCTCTGATGAAGTTCTCATTAGTGGGGATGTACTTTTCGCTGGCGCGATCGGGCGAACGGACTTGCCAAATGGATCGGCAAAAGAGATGGAAGAGACGTTGAAGAAGAAAGTTATGACGCTACCCGATCACTTACGAGTCTTGCCAGGTCATGGGCCGGAAACTTTTATTGCCCATGAGAAGAAGACAAATCCGTATTTAAAACCTTTAGTGGGGCGCTACTAATGGCTCATCAGAAAATTCAAGCACCGAAAGGTGTGAGCGAATATGTTCCAGATCGTTCGCGGGAGTTTGAGTTTGTCCGCGAAACTTTAATCACGCCAGCAAAACGCGCTGGGTATGCATTGATTGAACTGCCTGTTTTTGAAGATACTGAACTGTTCACCCGCGGTGTTGGCGAGTCAACTGACGTGGTGTCAAAAGAGATGTACACCTTTGAAGATCGTGGTGGTCGCTCAATTACGTTGCGTCCAGAAGGTACTGCCGGTGTCATGCGCGCAGTTATTGAACATGGTTTAGATCGCGGACAACTTCCAGTAAAACTTTGGTACTCCGGACAGTTCTTTAGGGCAGAGCGTCCGCAAGCTGGTCGCTTTCGTCAGTTCTATCAGGTGGGTATCGAAGCGATCGGATTAGATGATCCAGCGATCGATGCCGAAGTAATTGCAATTGCCGATGCTGGTTTTAAAGCACTTGGGCTCAAGCAGTATCGATTAGAAATCACCTCACTTGGTGATGCACAATCTAGAGCCGCTCATAAAGTTGAGTTAGTAAAATTCATAGCTGGTATTTCGCTAGATGAAGCAACTGTTGCCAGAGCTGCGGTAAATCCACTTCGTTTATTTGACGATAAGCGTGAAGAGATTAAGCAGGTGATGAAAGATGCACCGCTGCTTTTGGATTTTTTAAGCGAGGCCTCGTTAGCCCACTTTGCCCAAGTAAAAATGTATCTAGCCGAGCTTGGAGTCGAGTACGTCCTTAACCCTCGGATGGTTCGTGGTTTGGATTATTACACCGGAACCACCTTTGAATTTGTCCACGATTTATTAGGCGCACAATCTGGAATTGGTGGCGGCGGCCGCTACGACGGTTTGATGGAACAACTTGGCGGTCAATCACTTTCTGGAATTGGTTTTGGTTTGGGTGTCGATCGCGCACTTCTTGCCGCACAAGCCGAAGAGGTCATCACACATTCTGCATTTGTCTCGGATTTATTCATCATCCCACTGGGGCAAGCGGCTAAAAAAGCTTCGCTTAAGATCGCCGCAACTCTTCGAAAAGAAGGTAAAACCGTAGAAATCGCCTTTGGTGACCGAGCTTTAAAAGGTGCAATGAAGGCTGCTGATAAGACCGGTGCTAAATATGTCATTGTTTTAGGAGACGATGAGTTAACTAATGCAGTTGTTGATTTAAAGGATATGAAAACTGGGCAGAGTTCATCGGTTAAGATTGACTCCTTACTTCAATTGTTGACGACAGGTTTATAAATAATGTTACGTACTCACGACGCCGGATCGCTTCGCTCATCTCATGTTGGTCAAACCGTTACGTTAGCTGGTTGGGTCTCACGTCGACGAGATCATGGTGGAGTGGCATTTATCGATCTACGCGATGCCTCGGGCTCGGTGCAAGTAGTCATCCGCGATGAAAAAATGGCGGGCTCATTGCGTGCTGAATGGTGCCTCATGATTACCGGCGAAGTTTTAGCCCGTCCTGATGGAAATGAAAATAAAAATATTCCAACTGGTGAAATTGAGATCATGGGGGATAACGTTGTTGTTCTCTCAGAATCGGCAGCGCTTCCTTTTCCAATTGATAGTGGCGATGATGCCCAGATTAATGAAGAAGTACGTCTGCGTTATAGATATTTAGATCTACGTCGCGAAAAGCCGGCGGGAAATCTTCGCTTGCGTTCGAAAGTCACTTCAGTCATTCGTCGCGTGATGGAGGATGAAGATTTTCTTGAGATTGAAACTCCATACCTAACACGTTCAACGCCCGAGGGTGCCCGAGATTTTCTAGTTCCAGTTCGTCTGCAACCAGGTAGTTGGTATGCGCTGCCGCAGTCACCCCAGCTCTTTAAGCAGCTACTTATGGTTGCGGGCATGGAAAAGTATTATCAAATCGCTCGATGCTTTCGTGACGAAGATTTCCGAGCCGATCGTCAGCCAGAATTTACTCAATTAGATATTGAAATGTCATTTATCGATCAAGAGGATATCTTGGCGGTGGCCGAAAAAATCGTTGCGCGTATTTGGAAAGAAAGCGTTAACTACGAGATCGCACTTCCATTAAAGCGAATGACATATGCAGATGCCATGAAGGATTATGGCTCCGACAAACCAGATCTGCGCTTTGACAACAAACTCGTTGATTTAACTAGTTTTTTCGCCGAAACTTCTTTTCGTGTATTTCAAGCACCGTATGTTGGCGCAGTTGTAATGCCTGGCGGTGCCACTTCACCTCGTCGCGAGCTCGATGCTTGGCAGGATTGGGCGAAAGCACGCGGGGCTAAAGGACTTGCTTACATTTTAGTAAATGAAGATGGAACCCTTGGGGGACCAGTATCAAAGAATCTTTCTGAGACTGAGACCGCTGGAATAATAAGTGCGGCACATGCTAAAAGCGGAGATGCGATTTTCTTCGCTGCTGGTGATGCCACCCCATCGCGCAACTTATTAGGTGCGGTTCGTTTGGAGATTGGTAAACGATGCGGTCTTATTCCAGATGGTAAGTGGGAATTTTTGTGGGTTGTAGATGCACCAATGTTTGAACCCACTGATAACGGTGGTTGGACCGCAGTTCACCACCCGTTTACTGGACCAAAACCAGAGTTCAAAGATAGTTTTAAAAATAATCCAGCCGATGCGCTGGCTTACGCCTACGACATAGTTCTTAACGGAACCGAGCTGGGTGGTGGTTCTATTCGTATCCATGATCGAAATATGCAAAAAGATGTCTTCTCGGTTATTGGATTAAGTGATGAAGAAGCAACAAGTAAGTTTGGCTTTCTTCTTGAAGCCTTTAATTATGGCCCACCTCCACATGGTGGAATCGCCCTTGGCTTAGATCGAGTATGCGCTTTGCTCACTGGCTCTGATTCAATTCGCGAGGTCATTGCTTTTCCTAAAACTGCAAGTGGTGGAGATCCATTAACTGGCGCACCAACTCCAATTACACCTGCTCAACGCAAAGAGAGCGGCATCGATTGGGTTCCGCAAGTTAAATCCGGCGAAGACAAGTAACTCTCGGGTAGGCTAATAACATGGGTCCAGGCGGAATTGCAACGATAATTGCAGCATCATCACTTGCGGTGATAGCTGTCGCGATATCTTATGTGGTGATTCGAGTTGGTCGTCTAGTTGATGAGGCCAAGGAATCGCTCAAGGTTATAACTGCCGAGACCGCTCCGCTCATTGATGAGGTACATACGACTGTCACTTTGGTAAATGGTCCCTTACACAGCATTAATCGCATTACTAAAAATGCTGAAGAAGTTACCAATAAATTTACTGAGGCGACATCGGATTTCATCAGCAAAAATGGTTCGGCAGTAAAAGTTGCTGCCGCCCTTCTTTCAGCCGCGCAATTGAGTAAGGGTCGTTCTAAAAAGAAGAAGGCTGAGTGAATCTAACTAGTGGAATCCGCCGAGATCCGTTCACGCTGGCTGCGTTTTTTCGAAAGTGATAACCGACAGGGTTTAACTCACACAGTCGTTCCTTCGGCTTCCTTGATCGCCGATGATCCAAATTTGCTTCTTGTAAATGCTGGCATGGTTCCCTTCAAGCCGTTTTTCTTGGGCGAAGTAACACCGCCATATAAAAGGGCTACATCAGTTCAAAAATGTGTTCGAACTTTAGATATTGACGAAGTCGGTAAAACAACACGTCACGCATCATTTTTTCAGATGTGCGGCAACTTCTCCTTTGGTGATTACTTTAAAGAGGGTGCGATTGCACTTGCCTGGGAGTTACTGACTCGCCCAATTGCCGATGGCGGTTATGGTTTTCCGGAAGAAAAATTGTGGGTTACGGTTTATTTGGACGATGATGAAGCTGCTGATATTTGGCATAAGAAAATCGGAGTACCTAAAGAGCGAATTCAACGTCGAGATATGGCCGATAACTTCTGGTCGATGGGAGTACCTGGACCTTGTGGTCCCTGCTCAGAGATTTATTACGATCGTGGACCGGCCTATGGCGTAGAGGGCGGACCAATTGCAGATGAAAATCGTTATCTGGAGATTTGGAACCTCGTCTTCATGCAAAATGAACGTGGTGCGGGTGGGGATAAAAATAGATATCCAATTTTGGGCGAGCTTCCCGCAAAAAGTATCGATACTGGCCTTGGCCTAGAGCGCACCGCTGCCCTTCTCCAAGGTGTAGAAAATATTTACGAGATCGATACAACTATTCAGATTCTCAACCGTGCATCAGAGTTAACGGGAATTAAGTATGGCGCTAATGAAAAATCGGACATCTCACTTCGTGTAATCGCCGACCATGCCAGAACCTCGGCCATGTTGATTGGCGATGGAGTCACACCAGGTAATGAAGGCCGGGGATATGTTTTACGTCGAATGATGCGTAGAACTATTAGAAATATGCGCCTGCTTGGTTCGATGGATCCGATTATGTCTGAGTTAACGGTTGCTGCAATCGGTGCGATGGGCGCTCAGTATCCAGAACTCGTATCTGATAAAAATAGAATTTTGGCAGTGAGTGAATCCGAAGAAGAAAGTTTTTTGACCACCCTAAAAAGTGGAACCGCGATATTTGACTTAGCATCTGTTGCACTAAAAAAGAGTTCACAGAAAGTCCTTGGCGGCGAAGAAGTATTTAAGTTACACGATACATATGGTTTTCCTTTTGATCTGACACTTGAGATGGCCCGCGAAGAGGGGTTATCAGTTGATGAAGATGGTTTCCGCCATCTGATGAAGGAGCAGCGAGAGCGCGCTAAAGCCGATGCTCGGGCAAAGAAATCAGGTCATACCGATCTCTCGGTCTATCGCTCGATCGCCGATAAGAATGGCAAGACGCAGTTCGTTGGTTATACAGAGGAGAATTCGGAAGCGCTCCTGACTGGAATTTTGATTGATGGACTTTCGGTTTCCTCGGCTACATCGGGTGATGATGTAGAAATTGTTTTGAATCGAACTCCTTTTTATGCTGAAGGAGGAGGTCAGTTAGCCGATGGGGGGCGGATCACACTGGGCAACGGTGCAATCATTGAAATTGATGATGTGCAAACTCCGGTCCCGGGAGTTTCGGTTCACCGTGGTCGAGTATTAAGTGGATCAGTTGAAGTTGGTGCACAATCTCTAGCGCAGATTGATAATGAAAGACGCGCCGCTATTTCGCGCGCGCATACTGCAACGCACATGGTCCATAAAGCATTTCGCGAAATATTAGGTGAAACGGCTACCCAAGCAGGTTCGGAGAACTCACCAGGTCGTTTTCGTTTTGATTTTCCGGCGACAGGTTCGGTTCCAGCATCAGTTCTTGATGAGGTTGAAGCACGCGTTAACACTTTGCTTCTGGATAATTTAGAGGTTACCGCCGAAAGCATGAGCCAAGCAAAGGCTAAAGAGTTAGGTGCGATGGCACTGTTTGGCGAGAAGTATGGGGATGTTGTTCGTGTTGTCAGCGTTGGTGATTGGGCCCGAGAACTATGCGGCGGTACTCACGTTGCCCGTTCCGGACAATTGGGAATTATTAAATTGCTGGGGGAGTCATCTATCGGTGCTGGTGTTCGAAGAGTTGAAGCAGTCGTCGGAGTAGATGCCTATAAATTTCTGGCCAGGGAACACGTCTTACTTAATTCACTGACTGAATTGATCAAAGGCTCCCGTCCGGAAGAGTTACCTGAACGAATCTCTGATTTGCTAACAAAGATGAAAGATATTGAGAAAGAGTTAGCTACTGTCCGATCAAATGCAGCGTTAGGTCAGGTTGATGAGTTACTTAAAAACGCTAAAGAAATAGCTGGCACATCATTTATCTCAGCGGTTTTGGGTGATGGAATTTCATCAGATGATCTTCGTAAGATCGCACTTGATCTTCGCTCCCGTTCTGATCGCTCGGTTGTTGCGCTCATAAGTTCAAATGAAGATAAGCCAGTCTTGGTTGTTGCCGTAAGCGAAGGTGCACGCGCCGCGGGAATCAAAGCAGGTGCATTAGTCAAGGTTGGTTCAACTGTTCTTGGCGGTGGCGGTGGCGGAAAAGATGATTTCGCACAAGGTGGCGGAATCGATTCAACTGCGTCATTAGCGGCTATCTCGGCAATTGCTCAAACGCTAGCCGGGTAATTTCAATGCTACGTGGTCGTCGGATCGCCTTTGATCACGGAGATGTGCGAATCGGCGTGGCAGTAAGTGATCCAGATTCCATTGTTTGCACTCCTTTAATGGTTTTAAAACGCTCTGATAAGAATTTGAAGTCTCAGCTGGTCGAACTCTTTGCAGAGATTGAACCAGTCGCAATTTATGTCGGGCGACCAGCCCTATTAAGTGGCAAGGATTCAACGGCCTCGGCAAAATCACAAGAGTTTGTCGAAATACTTCAGGGCCTGACAAGTATTTCAATTGATTTAATTGATGAGCGACTGAGCACGGTCTCGGCGGCTAGAACGCTTCGAGAAGCGGGGCGAAACGCCAAAAATTCCAAAGATGTGATCGATATGGCAGCGGCAGTAGCGATCCTTGATTTTGCGATAGAGATAGAAAAACGCCGCCCGTGAAAGAGTTTCGCCGACTGGTAGTTGCTGGCGTTGTAATCGCCTCGATCACGCTCTCTCTGTTTTTACTTCGCTCGCAAAGCACTTCAACACCGGATTATCAAGTGATGGCGCAGGTGGCTGGAGCCCCTGAAATCATTATCACCATCCCATCGGGTGCTACTGGCTCTGCGATTGCGCGCATACTTTTTGATCAGGGAGTAACAAAATCTGTCTCTGCATATTTTAAAGTGGCAGTCGCAGATCCTCGTTCCCAAAAAGTTGCACCCGGGAGCCATCGATTGACGCAAAAGATCGCTGCCAAGCAAGCACTGGATCAATTATTGGATCCAACCAGAATTCCAAATCTCTTAAAGGTTTTTGAAGGTCAATGGATAAGTGAGATTGCAACATCTTTACAAGATATAGGTTTTAGTAAGAGTGAAATCAATAAGGCTTTCAGCAACGCGGTTTTACCAAAGGGCTTCACAACAATCGAAGGTCTACTTTTCCCGGCCCAATATAGCTTTGCTTCTGATGTAACTGCTTCCCAAATTGCGCAATCTATGGTTGATCGTTTTCGGCAAGATGCATCGGGAAGAGATTTGATTTCAGCTCAATCAGAATTTTCTGCTCAGGAATTATTAACTATTGCGTCCATTGTCCAAGCCGAAGGAAAAGTTCAGGATTTTAAACAGGTTTCAAGGGTAATTTATAATCGGATTGCGCTAGGTATGCCACTTCAAATGGACTCTACGGTACATTTTATTAAAAAAGTTAGAGGTTCAATTTTTTTAAGCACTCAATCGACGCTGATAAACTCACCGTACAACACCTACAAAAATCGCGGTCTACCGCCTGGACCGATTGGAAACCCTGGCGCGTTGGCAATTTCTGCGGCAATGAATCCGACACCAGGTGATTGGCTATATTTCATTACTGTTGCACCATCGGATACTCGATTCACATCGTCTTTTGATCAGTTTAATATTTGGAAAGCGTTGTACATCAAGAACAGAAAGGCAGGGGCATTTAAGTGATTCGCGGCGCAGTTTTGGGTTCTCCCATCACTCACTCCTTAAGTCCACTCCTGCACACGACTGCATACGAATTCCTCGGAATCGAAGCTTCGTACTTTGCATTCGATGTGAAATCTGGCGGGTTGGCTCATTTTTTGAGCGAAAATGATGAATTGAATTGCCTCTCATTAACGATGCCGCTGAAAGAGCAGGCGTTCGATTTAACTGATTCGGTAAGTGCGATAGCGGCGCAAATTTCTAGTGGAAATACTTTGCATCGCAATAATGGTCAGTGGCAATTAACAAGTACCGACGTGGATGGTTTTGTATCTTCCTGCCATGCCAACAATGCCTCCTTGGCAGGGTCGGTGTTAGTAATTGGCGGCGGTGCAACAGCGCGCGCAGTAATAGGGGCTTGTAATGGAATTAGTCAGGTCATTCACGTGATCAATCGAAATTCAGATCGAGAAAAGAGCATAAGATCTGCCGCACCTTTGTCTGAGATCATCTTTCATTCTTGGCAGGTAAATGAATTAATTAATTCGGTTGATTTAGTCGTAAACACAACACCTGCTGGTGTTGGTGATTTCTTCAGATCGTCTATCAATCAACCAACTGGGGTTTTCTTTGAGGTTTTATATAACCCTTGGCCGACACAGCTGCTGCAAAACTGGCGCGAACAGGGCGGTAACTCTGTCGATGGCTTAGAGCTGCTGATACACCAGGGGATTTCACAGATCGAGATATTTTCTGGATCCACCGTCGATAGAAGTAGTTTGGCAGAGTTGTTGCGATTGAAGGCACTAGAAGTACTAGAGGCGTCCACACCTTAAATCACCCACGATGTTGCTTGAGTATCCTGTTGAGATGTTCGCTCAAATTCTCACAATCTCGCTTGCCGCATTAGTAGCAATTCCAATAAGTATCGCCGATCTGGCCTGGCACAAGATCCCAAATATATATCTCAAGGTGATCGCTTTATTTACTGGGCTGATAATTTTCTTATTTGGTCTAGGTCCGGTACATAACTTACTTCTTTGGTCGGTGATCTTGTGTGCGCTTTTAATCGCTAGGTGCGGGATGGGCGACATCAAATTAATTGCATTATTGGCGCTCACGTGTAACCCAATTTTCCCACACCATCAAATTGATTTCTGGCTCTCATTTGGCCTGGCAGTTCTCCTTCATTTCGTCGTAGATTCACTGTTCAACCGACGTATATCCAAAGAAATTGCCCTTGCACCAAGTATATTTTTTGCCCTGCTCACATATTTGGCTGCGAGTTAGGCCTTCGACCTGCGACAATAGGAACATGCGATGGTTAACAGCGGGCGAGTCACATGGTCAGGCACTTAGTGCGATCGTCGAGGGTATTCCAGCCTCAGTTTCTGTAACTACATCTGATATCGATTTCCATCTTCAGCGCCGTCGGTTAGGTGTAGGTCGAGGTGCTCGTCAAAGTTTTGAAGCCGACAAAGTTTCAATTCTCGGCGGAGTTCGGCTTGGCTTGACGCAAGGTGGACCAATTGCAGTGCAAGTAGATAATTCGGAATGGCCAAAGTGGGAAAAAATTATGTCGGCCAATCCTGTTCCAGAAGATGAGATTAAAGATCTAGCTCGTAACGCGCCTTTGACACGCCCCCGCCCGGGTCATGCCGATTTAGTGGGAATGCAAAAGTATGATTTAGATGATGCTCGTCCAATATTAGAGCGGGCAAGTGCTCGCGAAACTGCGGCCAGAGTCGCATTGGGTGCAGTAGCTCGAAATTTCCTCGAGCAAAGCGTTGGAATCACAATTTTAAGTCATGTTCTTTCAATTGGATCTGTTCGGGTCAGTGATGACGCCCCACTTCCAGAAGCGGGCGATATGCAACGTATCGACAGCGATCCAGTTCGTTGCGCAGATGCAGCAACAAGTGAAAAAATGATTGTTGAAATTGAGAGCGCACATAAAGATGGCGACACTTTAGGTGGAGTCGTCGAAGTTCTAGCGTTTAATATGCCGCCAGGTCTTGGCTCGCATGTTCATTGGGATCGCAGACTCGATGCTCGTCTAGCTGGCGCAGTTATGGGGATTCAAGCTATTAAGGGTGTCGAAATTGGGGATGGTTTTTTAACCTCGACTCGCAGAGGATCAGTTGCCCACGATGAGATTGAAAAAAATTCTTCGGGTGCAATAGTTCGCCGAACCGATCGTGCGGGGGGCACTGAAGGCGGAATGTCTAACGGTGAAGTACTGCGCGTACGTGCTGCTATGAAGCCAATTTCGACAGTTCCTAAGGCGTTAGACACCATTGATTTAGCAACGGGTGAAGCGGCGAAAGCGATTAATCAACGCTCTGATGTCTGTGCAGTTCCGGCAGCCGGTGTAGTTGCAGAAGCGATGGTGGCATTGGTTTTGGCACAAGCGGTGCTTGAAAAATTTGGTGGAGATTCAGTTACGGAAACTCGACGCAACTTTGAGTCCTACATCGCCCACCTCAATTACAAGTAATTGCTATGAAAAATATTGTCCTGATTGGTCCACCCGGAAGCGGTAAAAGTACGGTCGGTCGAGCACTGTCTAAAAGTTTAGCGCGCGATCTAGTTGATACCGATGCACTGATTGAGGAAAAAACTAATCGTAAGATTACCGAGATATTTGTTGATGATGGCGAGCCATTTTTTCGAGAACTAGAAGCATCGGTTCTAAGTGATGTATTGTCCCAAAGTGATCAAGTTATTAGCTTAGGGGGCGGGGCACCCGTTAGCGAGGGTTCTCAAAAATTGATCTCTGAATCAGGATCCTTTGTCGTCTTCTTGGATGTTTCATTGGCAACAGCGGCACCTCGGGTTGGTTTCAATCGTGATCGTCCATTATTGCTAGGTAATCCAAGAGCACAATGGCAAGCCTTGTATGAAATTCGTCGTCCGATCTATGAAAAGTTAGCGACTATATCTATAAAGGTTGATGACAAAAGTGTCGCTGCGATTGTTTCCCAGATTAAACAGGAGATCGCATGAAATCTATCGTAGTAAATGCCGAACATACCTACGAGGTACAAATCGGAAGTGATTGGATCGCTGGAGTCTCTGCTTCGATCGCAAACCGTTCCAGGGTTGCAATTATAGTTTCACAATCATTCACCCCGGATTTAACGGCTCTTGAAAACATGGATGCCGATGTACATATTTTCAAGATTCCAGATGGTGAAGCCGGCAAGAGCTTTGAATCTTTAACTAAACTTTGGGATTGGCTTGGCGCAGCTGGGTTCACACGTTCTGATTTGATCATTGGTATTGGTGGGGGAGGCGTCACTGATGTTGCTGGCTTTGTCGCAGCGACTTGGCTGCGCGGAATAGATTGGGTAGCCGTTCCCACATCTCTAGCTGGAATGGTTGATGCTGCTATTGGTGGCAAGACTGGGATTAACTCTGATTACGCTAAGAACTTAATTGGTGCTTTTCATTCACCGATTTGCGTCGTAATTGATAGTAACTTTTTAAAAACATTGTCAGACCGTGATTTTGCCGCCGGGTTAGCCGAAGTTATTAAATCGGGATTCATTAAGGATGTAAAAATTCTTGATCGGCTCAAGGATCAAAACATTTCTTCGCTGCGCGAGAATCACGATCTCACGATAGAAATCATCACCCGAACAATTCAAGTAAAGGCTGATGTTGTGGGTATCGATTTTAAAGAGAGTTTTGCTCGTGAGATTTTAAATTATGGTCACACATTGGGTCATGCAGTAGAGATCCACTCAAAGTATCTTTTACGCCATGGGGAAGCGGTTTCAATTGGACTGGTCTACATCGCAGAGTTGGCACATGCTCGAGGTCTCATCAATGAAAACGAGTTGGCACAGCATCGTCGCTTACTCTCGGCATTTGGTCTGCCAATTACTTACGAACGTGAGGCATGGCAATATCTTCGTCCCTTGTTGGCCTTAGATAAGAAAGCGCGAGGTTCTACTATTCGCTTTGTGGCTCTCAATGGTCTTGGCCAAACTATTCGGTTAGAAGATTTAACCTCCGTTGAATTAGATGCAGCCTATGAGAGAATTTGCCCATGAAGTTATTAGTGCTCAACGGGCCTAACCTTTCCCGGTTAGATATTCGTGACTCATCAATTTATGGTGATCTAAATTATGCCGAATTGAAATCCATGATTGAAATCGCCGCAACTAAACATGGTTTCGAGGCAGATGTTCGTCAAAGCGATGATGAGGCAGTTCTTATCTCTTGGTTGCACGAAGCCGCTGATAACCAGACGCCAGTAATTATCAATCCCGCTGCTTTCACTCATTATTCGATCGCATTACGAGATGCAGCTGAACTCGTAAAAGCTCCCTTGATTGAAGTTCATTTATCCAATCCGATGTCACGGGAAGAGTTTCGTCACACCTCGGTTATTTCAGGAGTTGCCAATGGAACTATCGGTGGTTTTGGCCCTAATTCCTATGTTTTAGCGATCGTAGCGCTGACTAATCTCGTCGGAAGATAGACCAAAGCACTCGTACTTAACGGGTATCCTTACGCCTTAAGTATTTCTACTTTTATTGACAAAGATCGGGTGGATAGCTGTGGCAACAACAAATGATTTAAAAAATGGAATGTGTCTTGATATCGAAGGCCAACTATGGACAGTTGTCGAATTCCAACACGTTAAGCCAGGTAAAGGCCCAGCCTTCGTTCGCACGAAGCTAAAATCAGTACTAAGCGGGAAAGTCATTGATCGCACATACAACGCTGGTGTAAAAGTTGATGTAGCGATTCTAGAAAAGCGCGAAATGCAGTATCTGTACAAGGAGGGCGATGATTTTGTTTTTATGGACAGCAAAACCTTTGATCAGATGACTATTTCAGCAGCTACCGTCGGCGATGGTGCTAACTACATGCTGGAAAATACGGAAGCAATAGTTGCAGTTAACGAAGGCAATCCGTTGTACATCGAACTTGCTGCATCGGTACCTTTGAAAATTACTTACACCGAGCCTGGAATTCAGGGCGATCGATCTTCAGGTGGAACCAAGCCGGCGACAGTTGAAACTGGAATTGAAGTTCAGGTTCCATTGTTTATTAAACAGGATGAAGTAATTTTGGTTGACACACGTGATGGGTCATACCAGGGTCGCGCTAACTAGTGTCAGCTCGTAGCAAAGCCCGTAAGCAGACATTAGATCTTCTCTACGAATGTGATATCCGTGGCACGAACCTGATGGAGACATTAGCGGCCCGCGACATCGTAGAAGAAGGTCCGGAGGCTAGACCGATTCGGGAGTACACCCGCGAATTGGTCAATGGGATTGCACAGAACAGTCGAAAGATTGATGAGTTAATCACCACGTATGCCCAAGGCTGGGATATGGATCGCCTGCCTGCCGTCGATAGAAATATCTTGCGCCTTGGCATTTATGAGATCCTATGGGGCAAAGATCTGCCAACAAGTGTGGCAATTGATGAAGCGCTTACTCTGGCTAAGGAGCTCTCTAGCGACGAATCATCAAAGTATATTCACGGCGTTTTGGGTCGCATTTCTTCGCTGAAAGATTCTATTTCGATCTAGCGAAAGAAAATTCTTTAATAATCTCTTGCACAATATTTACCGATAAACCAGCAAAGATGGAAAGAGAGTCTAGGTCACTAGTACGAAGTGAGATTACTTCACCATTCCAATCACCTCTTCGCTGTGCAATCTCTCGCAAAACTCGGATGACTAACAGAACTTCTGGTCTTTGGGATTTCGTGATGGCTCTAATATCGATGGTGATTCGCTGTTCCTCGATTCGCGAAGTTTTTGCGCCAAAGAATTCAGAGGCGGGCATCTGGTACAACTTCGCAATTTCAATCAGTTTTGCAACGTTGATCTGTCGGTCGCCTCGCTCGTAGCTTCCCAAAGCAACCGCTGAAATCTCACCCTTCGAGAGTTTCTCAACTTCTAGGAGTGTCATGTGGCGAGCTTCCCGAAGTTGGCGAAGTCGGATATGGACGGTTTCGATCTGGTCTGGCGTGTACATGTGAGTCATGGCGGGAACGGTAAGCCATGGAGCTCTCAGGATTGTGAGTTATCCACAGTATTTTCGACACCTGCTACACTTCGCAACGCATCCTTTAACAACCCATCCTGAGAGGTGGGAAAGGAGATTTACATGAGCATTGCCCTGTCTGCGCAAGATATTTCACGTGCGCTTACTCGTATATCCCACGAAATTTTAGAACGCAATCAAGGTTCCGAAAATATTGTTCTGTTAGGTATTCCAACGCGCGGCGCGCATTTAGCTGCGCGAATTGCTGCATCGATTAGTGAAATCGAAGGAACGTCAGTTGCATCAGGAACACTCGATATCACCTTGCACCGCGATGATCTGCGGCTTCGTCCGCCTCGCACCATCATGCCCACGCACATTCCCGCATCTGGAATCGAAGGCAAAGATGTAATTTTGATCGATGATGTTCTATTTTCGGGTCGAACAATTAGAGCGGCCCTGGATTCCCTTGGAGAAGTCGGACGGCCAAGAACTGTTCAGTTGGCCGTACTTGTTGATCGTGGACATAGAGAACTGCCGATAAAAGCAGATTTTGTTGGAAAAAACTTACCAACGTCGCTCAATCAATCCGTAAAAGTCTCGCTCTCGGAGATCGATGGTCGAGACGAAGTCAGTATTGAAGGTGCAAACTAATGATGCGACATCTACTTTCGATCGCCGATTTAACGGTAAGCGATGCGCTTTCAATTCTTGACACAGCTACTGAATTAGCTCGAGTCAGTGATGGACAAGTTAAAAAACTTCCCACGCTACGTGGTCGCACAATCGTGAATCTATTTGCTGAGGATTCAACTCGGACCAGAATTTCATTTGAAGCCGCAGCTAAGCGACTCTCCGCCGATGTCATCAATTTTTCGGCGAAGGGTTCCAGCATTAGTAAGGGTGAATCATTGAAAGATACAGCGATGACTTTGCAGGCGATGGGCGCCGATGCCGTGGTCATCCGCCATAGTGCCTCAGGTGCAGCGCAACGATTGGCTGATAACCGCTGGATGTCGGGCAGTGTTATTAATGCTGGAGATGGAACTCATGAGCACCCTAGCCAGGCGTTGTTAGATGCCTTCACAATTCGCAAACATCTGGCAAAGGGCAAACATGATTTATCTGGAATTCATGTCGCCATTGTTGGTGATGTTTTACATTCTCGCGTAGCTAGATCTAATGTTTTGCTTTTATCACTTCTTGGCGCACATGTGACTTTGGTGGCACCACCAACTCTCTTCCCGGTTGGGGTAAATAATTGGCCCTGTGAGATTTCATACGATCTGGATTCTGTCTTGCCACATGTGGATGCCATCATGATGTTGCGAGTTCAACAAGAGCGTATGAATGAATTATTTTTTCCAAGCGCTCGTGAGTACTCGCGCTACTACGGATTAAATGCCGATCGCATGGCGAAGTTGAAAAAGAACTCAATTATTTTGCACCCCGGTCCAATGAATAGAGGACTTGAGATCTCGGCTGAAGTTGCCGATAGCGTGAGATCGGTAATTACCGAACAAGTGACCAATGGCGTAAGTGTAAGAATGGCGATTTTGTATGTACTACTTGCTGGTGGACCACTTGAATCGGGGAGTAATTAAATGACTAACTCAAAGTACTTGATTAAAAATGTTGCACTTCCCGATGGAAAGAGATCTGATCTCCTAATCGACAAGAACGTTATTTCACAGATTGCAAAGGATATTAAATCGGAGGGCGCACAAGTTATCGATGGCAGCCATTCGGTTGTGCTGCCAGGCCTAGTTGATTTACACACACATTTGCGCGAGCCTGGTCGAGAAGATGCCGAAACAGTTCTCACCGGAAGTAGAGCTGGTGCAAAAGGTGGATTTACCGCGCTTTCGGCGATGGCAAATACATCACCAGTTGCCGATACCGCCGGCGTAGTTGAACAGGTTTATCGGTTAGGACAAGAAGCTGGCTTGTTAGATGTCTTCCCAATCGGTGCCGTAACCCAAGGTTTAAAGGGGGAGTCACTGTCAGAAATCGGTGCCATGGCCGATTCCTTAGCGAAGGTACGTATTTTTAGCGATGATGGGAATTGCGTTTTTGATCCTTTGGTAATGCGACGGGCACTTGAATACATTAAGAAATTTGATGGTGTGATTGCTCAACACGCACAAGATCCACGTATGACTATTGGTTCACAGATGAATGAGGGCAAAATTTCGGCGCGACTTGGATTAAAGGGATGGCCCGCTGTCGCCGAGGAAGCGATTATTGCCCGAGATATACTGCTGGCCGATCACGTTCAATCACGTTTACATATTTGTCATCTGACCACAGCTGGTGGTGTTGAAATTATTCGCTGGGCAAAAGCCCGCGGCATTAATGTAACGGCCGAAGTAACGCCACATCACCTATTACTCACCGATGAGTTAGCAACTTCATATGATCCAATCTATAAAGTAAATCCACCGCTTCGCACGCAAGCCGATGTGCACGCACTACGCCAGGGCTTAGCTGAAGGAATAATTGACATAGTTGCAACTGATCATGCGCCTCATCCAACCGAGGCCAAGGATTGCGAATGGCAGGAAGCAGCCTTTGGCATGATAGGTCTAGAAACGGCTTTATCAATCGTGACAAAAACGATGGTAGAGACTGGTTTAATGGATTGGTCACAAGTTGCCCAACGCATGTCCATCACACCTGCGAAAATCGGTGGCTATGGAAATCAAGGCCAAAATATCGCGGTTGGCGCGGTCGCAAATCTTGTTGTGATCAATCCAACGAAAAAATGGATAGTAGATCGCGATTTAGTCTCGTCAAAGTCGACCAATACTCCATACCATGGCCATGAATTACCTGGTGTAATCACGCATACTTTTTTCAAGGGTGAAGCAACGCTCTTTGATGAAAAACTTATCAAGAACGGAGATATGTAAATGGCTCGTGCATATCTTGTTTTAGATGATGGGCGAATATTTGAAGGCTCATCATGGGCGGCGACGGGTAAAACTTTTGGCGAAGCAGTTTTCCAAACTGGGATGACTGGCTACCAGGAGACATTGACTGACCCTTCGTATCACAAGCAAATCGTCATAATGACGGCTCCCCATATTGGTAATACCGGAGTAAATAAAAGTGACAATGAATCAGAGAAGATTTGGGTTGCTGGCTTTGTCGTACGAAATCCGTCGGCCGTAACATCAAATTGGCGTGCCGATAATGATTTAGAAGCCGAGTTAATTTCACAAAATATCGTTGGAATTTCTGGCGTAGATACTCGGGCACTTACGAGGCATCTACGAGATCGTGGCGCTATGCGGGTTGGAATTTTCTCTGGGTTAGATTTATCCAGAGAAGAAATGGTGGTTGAAGTTCGCAAGGCCGATGCCATGGTGAATGCGTTTTTAGTACAAGATGTTTCAACGACTGAGAATTACGTTGTTCCGGCTGTTGGTAAAAAAATCTTCACTGTGGCTGCGATAGATCTTGGGATCAAGCGCGCGACACCAAATGCCTTAGCCCAACGTGGGGTTGAAACTCATGTTTTGCCTTTTAACTCAACATTCGATGAAATTATGGAGCTCAAGCCAGATGGTGTTTTTCTCTCAAATGGTCCGGGTGATCCATCGACGATGGGTGAAGTCGTTGAAGTGGTGCGCGCACTTCTCTTAGAAGAGATCCCTATCTTTGGAATTTGTTTTGGTCATCAAATTCTTGGTCGCGCACTTGGCTTTGAAACCTACAAGTTACAGTTTGGACACCGTGGAATCAATCAACCAGTGATGGATAAAAATACTGGACGGGTCGAAATCACAGCGCACAATCATGGATTTGCAGTAGCTGCGCCAACGGATAAAGAGTTTTCAACGGTCTTTGGATTAGGCGAAGTTACTCATACCTGTCTCAATGACGGCGTAGTCGAGGGGCTCCAACTCTTGGAGCGACCAGCATTCTCGGTTCAGTATCACCCAGAAGCTGCGGCAGGTCCGCATGATGCGGCTTACTTATTTGATCGCTTCGTTGATTTAATGGCGAGAAAGGTCCGTGCCTAATGCCACTAGATCCATCAATCAAAAGTGTTTTAGTTATTGGTTCTGGTCCCATTGTCATTGGGCAAGCGTGTGAATTTGATTATTCTGGAACTCAAGCGTGCCGAGTTTTACGGGCCGAAGGTATTCGAGTAATTCTAATTAACTCAAATCCAGCAACGATTATGACTGATCCCGAATTTGCGGATGCAACATATATCGAACCAATTACACCTGAAATTATTGAGCAGATCATTATCGCTGAAAAACCAGATGCAATTTTGGCAACATTGGGTGGGCAAACTGCGCTCAATGCTGCGATCGGTCTTTTTGAACGCGGTACGTTAGCTAAATACGGCGTCAAGTTAATTGGCGCCGATGTCGAAGCGATTCATCGTGGTGAAAACCGAGAACTCTTCCGAGCTATTGTGGAAAAAGTTGGCGGGCATTCAGCCAAATCTCGCATCTGTCATACGATGGAAGAGATTATCGCTGCAGTTGTTGAACTTAATTATCCAGTGGTCGTCCGACCTTCTTTCACAATGGGTGGTCTAGGCTCGGGAATCGCCTTTAACGAGGCCGAACTTCGCCAAATTGCTGGTGCCGGTCTGCGTCATAGTCCAACATCGGAAATTCTTTTAGAAGAATCGATTATCGGCTGGAAAGAGTATGAACTCGAAGTAATGCGTGATCATAAAGATAACGTTGTGATCGTCTGTTCGATTGAAAACCTTGATCCCATGGGAGTGCACACAGGGGATTCGATAACCGTTGCCCCAGCAATGACGCTTACGGATGTTGAATATCAAGTGCTTCGCGACCTTTCTATTGAAATTATTAGAGAAGTAGGAGTCGAAACGGGCGGCTGTAATATTCAATATGCCGTAAATCCCGTTGATGGTCGCATCATCGTCATCGAGATGAACCCACGTGTTTCTAGGTCAAGTGCTTTAGCTTCGAAGGCTACGGGTTTCCCCATTGCAAAGATCGCGACCAAATTGGCGATTGGTTACAGTTTAGATGAGATTCAAAATGACATTACAAGAGTTACGCCGGCATCATTTGAACCAACTTTAGATTATGTGGTTGTCAAACTGCCACGTTTTGCCTTTGAAAAGTTTCCAGATGCTGATCCACGTTTGACCACGACTATGAAAAGTGTGGGCGAAGCGATGGCGATCGGTCGATCATTTTCGGAAGCGTTAATGAAGGCGTTGCGCTCACTTGAACGAAAAGAAGCGATTTTTACTTGGCCAGAAGTTAGCGCAGAAGAGCTATCTGCATTAATGATTTCGATGAAAACTCCAACTGAGTATCGACTCCAGCAAGTACAGAAAGCGATGTGGGCTGGCGCCACTGTGGAACAAGTCTTTGCAGCGACCAAGATCGATCCTTGGTACTTGCGACAAATTCAAATGATTAATGAGCAGGCGGCAATTATTTCAGTACGCGGTGAATTAACGGCTGACATCTTGCGAACTGCAAAAGGGCAGGGGTTTTCCGATGCGCAGATCGCCCAATTACGCGGTGCTACTGAAGATGAAGTTCGTAAGGATCGCCAACTATTAGGTATTCGCCCCGTTTATAAGACGGTAGATACGTGCGCGGCTGAATTTGAAGCTTTTACGCCCTATCACTATTCAGGTTATGAAGATGAGACCGAAGTTCGTACGCGCACAAATCCGGCCGTTATTATTTTAGGAAGCGGACCGAATCGAATTGGTCAGGGGATTGAGTTCGATTACTCCTGTGTCCACGCATCATTTGTCTTACGTGATGCCGGCTATGACACCATCATGATCAATTGCAATCCAGAAACAGTTTCAACTGACTATGACACCAGTAGTCGCTTGTACTTTGAACCGTTGACTTTGGAAGATGTATTAGAGGTTATTAATGCGGAGACGGCTGCTGGTCCGGTCTTGGGTGTTATCACTCAACTCGGCGGGCAGACACCGTTAGGTCTAGCCGCAGGATTAAAGGCAAATGGCGTCACGATCTTGGGTACTTCTCCCGAAGGAATTAATCTTGCCGAAGAACGTGGCGCATTTGGCAATATTTTAGCCGAGCAAGGTTTAACGGCGCCACAATTTGGAATGGCCGCTTCACAACTAGAAGCTCTGACAATCGCCCAGCGAATTGGTTACCCCGTTCTGGTTCGACCTTCCTTCGTACTTGGTGGTCGTGGCATGGAGATTGTTTACGACGATGAAGCACTGGCTGGTTTTATTACACGTGCAACCGAAATAACTCCAGATCACCCAGTTCTTGTTGATAGATTTCTAGATAATGCGATTGAAATAGATGTCGACGCCTTATTTGATGGAACGCAATTGTTTCTAGGTGCAATCATGGAGCACATAGAAGAAGCGGGTATTCATAGCGGTGATAGCGCCTGTGTTCTTCCATCACTAACTATTAGTGATGGTCAACGTAATGAAATCCGGATTGCAACTGAGAAAATCGCGCGTGGAGTAGGTGTTCGTGGATTAATAAATATTCAATTTGCAATTGAAAATGATGTTTTGTATGTCCTAGAAGCAAACCCTCGCGCTTCAAGAACAGTTCCATTTGTCAGTAAAGCAACAGGGACACCACTTGCCAAAGCGGCTGCACTTATTTCAGTCGGCATAACTATTGCGCAATTAAGAGAAGATGGTTTGTTGCCAAAAACTGGTGATGGTGTTGCGCATGGGATTTCGGTAAAAGAGGCGGTACTTCCGTGGAATAGATTTAGACGTACCGACGGTCGCGGCGTCGATGCCGTTCTAGGTCCTGAGATGCGCTCCACTGGTGAAGTTATGGGAATTGCCGAGAGCTTTGGTGAAAGTTATGCCAAAAGTCAGGTCGCCTCATTTGGGCCATTACCAAAATCAGGCACAGTATTTATATCGCTAGCTGATAGGGATAAAGAGATGGGCATACCCGCCGCTCATGGATTAGCGGCGTTAGGCTTTCATCTTTTAGCAACAGATGGCACGGCAGCGTTCTTGGCCAAACATGGTGTCACGTGCGTTACTGTTCGTAAAAATTCGCAAGGAACAGGACCAATGGGCGAGAAGACGATCGTTGAGATGATCAATGGTGGTGAGATTGATTTAGTGATCAATACACCAGTAGGACGTGGAACTCGCGTTGATGGTTGGGCTATTCGAACGGCCGCTATTCAGCGTTCCATTCCTTGTATCACCACTACCGCTGGCTTTAGCGCGGCAGTAGAGGGCATAAAGTTTTTACAAAGTAATGCGTTAACAGTAAAGCCCTTGCAAGAATGGTTGTCATGATGGCGACAATTAATAAAAATGCCCAGCAAATACTAGCTCCGATAATTTCAAATAAAAGAGTTGGTCAGTACCATCAAATCATTCTCAATATCGGTGATATGGCGGCACACTGTAAACCAGGAAATTTTGTAGCTATCAAGGTTGGTGGAGCGCAATCAGCGATGGTACTGCGGCGGGCCTTTGCAATATCTCGAGTAAGTATGAGCGCCACACTCGGTGGAACTATGGAGTTAATCGTTGCACCTTATGGCCAGGGCTCATCGTGGTTATGCGCACTTCCTGAAGGTGCGGTAATAGATTTAGTTGCGCCACTTGGTACAGCTTTTGGAATTCCAACAGAGCCGTTGCATGTTTTATTAGTTGGTGGTGGATATGGATCGGCGCCGCTCTTTGGTTTAGCCGAATTGCTCAACGCACGAGGTTGTCGAGTAGATATGATTTTAGGAGCAAGTACTGCGGCAAAGATTTACGCCCCCATGGAGGGTAAGCGCGCCGTTAATTCAATGAGAATCGTGACCGAAGATGGTTCAACTGGGACGCAAGGTCGGGTTACCGATCTAATTCCTGCCCTCGTAGCTGATCTAGATATCGCAGTTGTTTATTCGTGCGGCCCAATGGCGATGTTAGCTGCGATTACAAAAATCACCGATGAGTTAGATGTTGTTCATCAAGCCTCAGTAGAAGAGTCGATGGCTTGTGGAATCGGTATTTGCATGACCTGTGTTTTGCCAGTAAAAACCGATGATGGGTCAACTTCGATGTTGAGATCATGTATCGATGGTCCGGTTATGGATGGCTCGAAAGTTCAATGGGATTTAGTTGGAAAAACACTATGAGTTCAATAGATTTTTCAACCACGATCGGAAACGCCTGGTTTCCGGCACCAACATTTACCGCAAGTGGTTGTGCGAGTTCTGGCCGCGAACTTGCTCAATTCTTTCCGCTTCGTGAAATGGGCGGTGTTGTCACAAAGTCGGTTATGTCTAAGCCCCGCAATGGTCGGGCGACTCCGCGAATGGCTGAAACTCCAAGTGGAATGCTTAATTCAATTGGTTTGCAAGGCCCAGGTATTGACTCCTTTATTGCCAATGATGTGCCTTATCTAGTTGAGCAAAAAGCGCGCATTATCGTTTCTATCGCGGGTGAAACGATTGAAGAGTACTCAACTTTGGCACGCAAGCTTCGATCAGTTTCTGGAATAAGTGCAATTGAGGTCAATATCTCTTGCCCCAACGTGGAAAACCGTGGATTAGTTTTTGCCTGTGATCCAGATGCATCCCGTAGAGTCATTGACGGCGTGCGCAAGACCATCGGGGGTGAGCTTGCGATCATTGCAAAGTTATCGCCCGATGTAACTGATTTAGTATCGATTGCGCGTGGAGTCGTTGATGCCGGAGCAGATGGATTGGCGTTAATCAATACAGTGTTAGGTATGGTGATTAACGTTGACACTATGCGACCACAGTTAGGTGGAAAAACTGGCGGACTATCGGGACCGGCAATCAGGCCGATTGCGATTCGTGCCGTATACCAAGTGCATGCAGCGCTACCAAATACACCGATCTTGGGAATGGGTGGAATTGCCTCTGGTAAGGATGCACTAGAGATGATTTTAGCTGGCGCTAGCGGCGTCTCAATCGGTACCGCAAGTTTTGGAAACCCAACGGCAATTATGTCAATTCAAAGTGAATTAAAAGAAATGTTGATTAACCGCGGCTTCACATCATTGAAGCAAGCAGTTGGTTTTGCCCACCGAGTCGAGGCAACCAACAATGAGTAAAGCGCCAATAGTTTTAGCCGTTGATACCTCAGATCTTAAAACAGCAATAGCTTGGGTTGGTGCAACTCGTGACTCGGTATCAGTTTATAAACTAGGGCTTGAATTTTTTCTCACCTTTGGCATGGAAGGCGTTCGGGCGGTAAAGGGTGAGACTGATTGCGATATTTTTCTTGATCTAAAACTCCATGACATTCCACATACGGTCAGTGGTGCCACCAAAGCTATAGCCCACCTTGCGCCAAAGTATTTAACGGTTCATGCCTCTGGTGGACGTTCCATGATTAGAGCCGCTGCCAAAAGCGCCCCACAAACGTTGATCACGGGTGTGACTGTATTGACCTCACTCTCAGATGCAGATCTAGTTGGAATTGGATTCAAGGAAGCGGCTTTGCCGACAGCAGTTGCGTTAGCGCAGTTAGCCATTGCATCGGGGGCTCGAGCAATTGTCTGTTCGCCCTTGGAGATCGATGCGATTCGAAAAGCAGTGGGTCCGCAACCAATCATCATTACACCGGGGGTTCGCCCCAGTGATTCAACACAAAGTGATGACCAAGTTAGAACGATGACACCGGCAGCTGCAATTGCATTGGGAGCAAATCTCGTTGTGATTGGTCGCCCAATTACTCAGAGCTGGGAGCATGGAGTGCAAGCGATGAAGGATCGTGCGGCGCAGATCGCGGCGCAAATAATTAATAACGAGTAGATTTCACCTATGGCGCTTCCTCCACAATTGACAACAGAGGAACGTGCTAGGGCACTTGCCAAGGCCGCACATTCACGTAAACGTCGGGCAGAGATTAAGCTTCAGATTAAATCTGGCGAGTTGTCGATGGATAGGATTCTTGAATTAGCAAAAACAGATGATGCCGTTGCAAAGATGCGGGTGAAAGAGTTACTCGAGTCAGTCTCTGGTGTAGGAAAGATTAGGGCTTTGTCGTTAATGGAGCGTTTAAATATCTCGCCACAGCGTAGAATTCAAGGTCTTGGACGTCATCAAATTAAAGATTTACGAAACGAACTTATGAAATCAGAACATGCTTTGCTACCAGGAAAACTCCTTGTGCTCTCAGGTCCGGGTGGCGTTGGTAAGAGTACTGTTGCAAGTAAGTTACGTGAGGCGGGAGATTTCTGGGTCAGCACAAGTGTGACTACTAGAAAAGCTCGAGCAAATGAAATTGAAGGTCGTGATTATTTTTTCGTAACCGATGATCAATTCCAGGCAATGATAAACAATGATGAGTTTCTCGAGTGGGCTGAATTTGCCGGCAATCGCTATGGAACACCGCAAGATAAAGTTGAGCAAGCCTTATTACTAGGTCAAGATGTTTTATTAGAGATTGAAATCGCCGGCGCAAAGCAAGTTAAAGCGCATTTACCTAAATCTATTTTGGTCTTTCTGGAGCCGCCTACGTGGGAGGAGTTAGTCGCCCGATTAGAAGGTCGGGGCACTGATAACGATGAAAGGCGAGCTGAGCGCCTTGAATTAGCCCAGGAAGAGCTAGCAGCAGCCTCATTTTTCGATGTAGTGATGATTAATGATGAGGTAGAGACGGTCGTACAAAAACTGATAGAGTTGGGCTCTTAATTGATTAAAGAGGCGGTTAAAACTATGGACGGTATAACAAATCCACCAATCGATGAACTTTTAGATAAGAGTGGCTCTAAGTACAGTTTAGTTTTGTATGCCGCAAAGCGCGCACGCCAGATCAATGCATATTATTCACAACTCGGCGAAGGTCTACTCGAATACGTAGGTCCGCTGGTAGAGACTCACGTGCACGAGAAGCCACTTTCGATCGCACTTCGTGAGATCAACGAAGGTCTTCTTACTATCGAAAATCTAGAACCAACCGCTTAATTTTTTCGGTATTTATCTATGTCGCTGCTAAACCGAGAGATTGTTCTCGGAGTGGGCGGTGGGATCGCCGCTTACAAGTCATGTGAACTTTTGCGCCGGCTACAAGATCGCGGCTATCAGATTACCGTTGTTCCGACGCCCGCCTCTTTAAATTTTGTTGGTCAGGCAACCTGGGAAGCGTTATCAGGTCGTCCGGCTAATACCCAAGTGTGGGAGAGCGTTCATACAGTTCCACATATTTCATTAGCCGAGAGAGCTGAATTCTTTTTGATTGCGCCGGCGACCGCTGATCTGATCGCACGCTTAGCTGCCGGTCGCGCCGATGATTTGCTGACGAATTTAGTGCTCGCCTCCGACGTACCAAAGATGTTAGTTCCGGCGATGCATCCATCTATGTGGCTCGATCCTGCCACCGTTGCAAATGTGAAACTGCTTCGAGAGCGCGGCTTCATCGTGATGGAGCCAGAGACAGGACGTTTAACCGGAAGTGATATCGGACCCGGTCGTTTCCCTGAGACACAATCGATTATTGAAAACTTTGATCAGTTAACTGGAAATCGTCAGGATTTGATTGGAAAGAAAATCGTGGTTACCGCCGGCGGAACGCGAGAGGCGATCGATCCAGTTCGCTTCATCGGTAATAGATCTTCTGGCAAACAGGGAATTGCGATCGCATTAGCGGCCAGAAATCGTGGGGCCCAGGTTCATTTGATCGTCGCCAACGTTGATACGTCATCACTTCGTGGGTTAACAATCACGCAGGTTGAAACGGCAGCGCAAATGGGCGAAGTTCTAGCGCGTGAATTTAAAGAGTGCGACATCTTGATCATGAGTGCGGCCATTGCCGATGCAAAGCCAGTAACGAAATCTAATGAAAAGATAAAAAAAGAGTCATTCACAATAATTGAATTAACCACTAATCCTGATCTGTTGGCTGCCATGAGTACTCTGAAAACAAATCAAGTAATGGTTGGATTCGCCGCCGAAACTAGCGATCATGTGCAAGAGGCTCGCAAAAAGATGGAGCGTAAAGGGCTCGATATCATCTATGTAAATGATGTTTCGGGCGGGGCGATATTTGGTAAAGATGAAACTATGGGTACCATTCTCATACGCAATGATGCGGATATAGCGGTCAAGGAAGTCTCCAAAAACGCTCTCGGAAATTTACTTCTTGATCACGCCATCCGGCAGTTAGGTTGAATTATGTCAAAGCGTCTTTTTACATCAGAATCAGTCACCGAAGGCCATCCAGATAAGATCGCCGATGCAATTTCAGATGCGGTATTGGACTCGCTTATTTCCCAAGATAAAACAAGCCGAGTCGCAGTTGAGACATTAATTACCACCGGTCAAGTTCACGTCGCCGGTGAAGTAACTACTAATGGCTATGCCGATGTCAATGGCATCGTCCGAGACACGGTTTTAAATATCGGATATGACTCATCTGAAAAAGGCTTTGATGGCAACTCCTGTGGTGTTTCTATTTCCATTGGTCAACAGTCACAAGATATTGCACAAGGTGTTGATGATGCCTACGAACATCGAGTTTCTTCAGCGGTCGATCCATTAGATTTACAAGGCGCCGGTGATCAAGGATTGATGTTTGGTTATGCTTGCGATGATACTAAAGAATTAATGCCACTACCTATCTGGTTGGCACATGCCTTGGCTGCGCAATTAACTAAGGTCAGAAAATCTGGCGAGCTAAGTTACTTACGTCCTGATGGGAAAACTCAGGTCACTATTGAATACGACGGCGACAAAGCTATCGCACTCAACACAGTTGTTATTTCGAGTCAGCATTCAGAAGATGTCGATGTTGTAAAGAAGCTGACTCCTGAGATTATTGAGTTTGTAATGAATCCGATTCTTGCCACGATTGATCTGCCTCGCACCGATCTTCGAACATTAATTAATCCGACCGGTAGATTTGTGATCGGTGGCCCCATGGGTGATGCTGGTTTAACTGGTCGTAAAATTATCGTCGATACATATGGCGGTATGGCCCGTCATGGTGGCGGTGCATTTAGCGGTAAGGATCCTTCAAAGGTCGACCGCTCGGCTGCATATGCCATGCGTTGGGTAGCAAAAAATGTAGTCGCCGCTGGCTTAGCAACTCGTTGCGAAGTTCAGGTTGCTTACGCCATTGGTAAGGCGCAACCAGTTGGTGTCTTCGTCGAAACCTTTGGTAGCGAAAAAGTTCCAGTTGCAAAAATTCAGGATGCAGTTTTAACTGTCTTTGATTTACGTCCAGCTGCGATCATCAGAGATCTTGAATTGCTTCGTCCGATCTACTCCCTGACAAGTGCCTACGGACATTTTGGTCGCGAGCTTCCTGAATTTGTATGGGAGCGAACCGACCGAGTTGCTGCACTTCAAAACGCAGTTAAGTAGTCGGTGGCAAGGCCAAGGCTCTTTACATTAAAGGCCGAAGTTGCAGCAGCACCTTCTGGCCCGAAAGCTGCCTTGCATCCATTTGTGCAAGTTCGGGTAGACACTGGCGTATTTCATCTAGACGGACTCTACGACTATGTAGTGCCGGAAAAGTATTCTGAGGCTGTTGAAATAGGTGTGCGTATCCAAGTTCCGTTTGGGAACAAGGAAGTTGAAGCCATTGTTACCAGCAGATCTGATCAACCAACGTCAGCTGGTGAGATAAAGCCGATCACTAAGGTTTTGTCAGCTCATCCAATAGCAACGGTGCAATCACTTGCACTTTTCGACCGAATAGCGTTGAAGTTCTCGTGTAATCCATGGGACATAATCAGATCTGCTATCCCGCCCAGGGTCGTAAGTGTTGATAAAACTTTCATCCATACGGCTCAAGAGATGGTAACAAACGGTACATCAAGTGAAGAATTTATTCAGTTTGCGCCATTTTTAGTTCCCCATTTTCAGGTTGTTAATCATGTCCAGACGGCGTTATCACACGGTTCGGTTTTGGTTGTGGCGCCGGATGATCGAGATGTAGAACAGATCATTACATTTCTGCAAGAGCGTTCGGTGGTGGTATTAAAACTGACCGCCTCGATGAATCGCGAAGAACGGTATCGGAATTTCTTAACGATTTTAAACAATCCGAATCTAGTAGTTGTTGGAACAAGAAGTGCGATCTTCGCGCCAGTTTCCGATTTAGCAACCATTATTATCTTCAAAGAGTCATCTATTGATCATTACGAAGTGCGTTCACCGGGATGGAACACCAAGGCAGTTGCACATGATCGAGCCATCAATGAAGGTTTGAAATTACTCTTACTTGGCTTCTCACCATCCATAGAGGTCGCCCAGAAAATAGACAATCGCACCATTAAATTTGTGGGCACAAAGCAAGTGGTTGACGTGAAGGCCTTTACGCCAACAGATGGTGCATTACTACCGGGAAGGATTTTCACCGAAATCAGAAGTGCGGTGAAGAATGGTCCGGTACTTTTTTTAGCTGCCCGAAAGGGTTATGGAAATGCGCTGATCTGTGGGCATTGTAAAAACATTGCTCATTGTGAATGTGGTGGTCGACTACATGTTGTGGCGCGTAATCAAGCACCTACTTGTGTGCATTGCGGTAAGTCCTATGCGCCGTGGAGATGTTCCTTTTGTCATCGCGATAAACAATATCTTGCTGGTCGTGGCATCGAACGTGCCTCGGAAGAGATAGCTCGTGCTTTTCCCAATATTCCAGTTGTGATTTCGGCCGGTGAATCAATCAAGGATGTTATAGAACCGCAATCAGCTTTGGTTTTGGCAACTCCTGGCGCTCAACCCTTCGTACCAGGTGGATATGCCGCGGTCGTGTTGTTAGATGGAATTCGATTTTTCTCCCACACGGACTTGAGAACCGCCGAACGGGCCCGTGAATTATTCTTTGAAACTGCTGCCATGATTAAAACAACTGGAAAAGTTCTGCTGGTAATCGATGATGTACACCCGATTGTTTCGGCCATCGCACGCTGGAATGTTGCGCCGTTAATAAAACGTGAATTGAGCGAGAGAAGTGATGTCAACCTGCCGCCCATTGTTGATTCGGCATTATTGATCGTTGAGGATTCAGAGGCGTCAATCATCGCTCGAGGTCTTCGGGCTGCACACACAGATAATCGTTTGCCGCAGTCGGTCCAAATTTTAGGTCCAACAAGTATTGGCAAAGAGAAATCAAAGATCGTTATTTTGTCGAGCTTTGATGATGGCGCAGCGTTGCGACAACTTTTGCATGAACTGCAACGCAAGCGGAGTATCGCTCGAAAACCACTGTTGACGGTTCGGTTGGCTCCATATTCACTATAATCACTTGCTAGACTCAGCAGATGTCGATTCAGGAGATTCGTTTTTTTGGTGATCCAGTGCTCACCACACCGGCGGCACCGGTTCTCACCTTTGACAAAGAACTCAGAATTTTGATCGCAGATCTAACAGAAACGATGTTGGATGCACCAGGTGCCGGCCTAGCCGCTCCACAAATTGGTGTTGGGTTACGAGTTTTTGTATGGGATGTAGATGAACAACTAGGTCATTTGGTCAACCCAACTTTAGAACTCAGTGATGAAATGCAAGATGGAGATGAGGGGTGTTTATCTTTTCCAGAACTGCGCTATGAAACTCCACGAGCGATGCGAGCAGTCGCCAAGGGTTTCAATATGCATGGTGAACCGGTCACGATCGATGGCACAGAGTTTTTAGCCCGTGCCTTGCAGCATGAAAATGATCACCTTAACGGAATTCTTTTTATCGACAAACTCTCACCTGCTGATCGTAAGTTAGCGATGAAGGAGATTCGCGAATCGGATTGGTTCAATTTATCTGCTGAAGGCGGCAATCAGATTGAAGTAAAAGACTCACCACATTCACTGTTTGGTCGGAATACTTAGTGCGTTTGGCCGTGGCCGCGACACCCGATGTAGCCATTCCCGCACTTGATTGGTTACTCAATTCAAAGCATGAGATTGCAACAATTATTACCCAACCCGATCGACCGGTTGGACGTGGTCGAACTTTATCGCCGACGATCGTTTCCCGGTGGGCAAGTGAACATTCGGTCCCAGTATTTAAACCGGCTCATCCTAATGAATTGCAAGGCTTGCTTTCGCAATTAGATTTGGTGATCACGATTGGTTATGGCGTATTACTCCCAGTTGAGATCTTGAGTATTCCCCGCCATGGTTTTCTCAATCTCCATTTCTCGCTGCTTCCGGCATATCGCGGTGCAGCACCTGCCCAACGTGCCTTGGAAAACGGTGAGAGCGCTACCGGAGTTACGGTTTTCCAACTCGATAAAGGTATGGATACGGGACCTATTTTTACTCAAAAAAATATAGTCATAGATCCTAGGTGGCGATCTCTTGAGCTGTTACAACATCTTTCGATCTTGGGCGTCAGTGCGCTCTCTGATGCACTCGAGATGATTGAATCAGGTCAATCTCCGACGCCACAAGTTGGCATATCCTCGTTGGCACCAAAGATTAGTAAAGAGCAAGCGCGATTAGATTTTTCCCTCACTGCCCATGGTGTAGTAAATCGTATCCGAGCTTTTACTCCATCACCTGGTAGTTGGACGGTGTGGAGTGGTGAAGTTTTTAAGATATCTAATGCCATAGTTGCACAGGGTGATGGAATGCAACCGGGCCAGATCTTTATCAAGGAATCTGCAATCTTTGTCCAGTGCGGTCAGGAAAGTGCGATTGAGTTACTCGAAGTTACGCCTTCTGGAAAGAAAGAGATGTCTGCCATTGATTGGTCACGTGGGGCGCGATTAATTGGTGGTGAGTATTTTGGTTGAAGCTCGTCGCAATACTTTCAAGTCACCTAAACCCGATGCTTCCCGCTTATTGGCCTTTGACCTACTCACTGAAGTAAATAGAAATCAAGGTTATTCAAATCTCTTACTGCCACAGGCACTTAACAACAGTAAACTCGATGATCGTGATCGCGCACTAGTCACCGAACTTTTATATGGAACTATCAGAATGCAGGGTAAACACGACTGGATTCTCGCCCAGATTAGTGATCGTCCGTGGCATGAAGTAGATCCTGGAATCGTTGATATCGCTCGATTAGGGGTGCACCAACTTCACGAAATGCGAATCCCTGATCATGCCGCCGTGGCCGCCACCGTAGAGGTAGCTCGTAAACGAGTGGGTGAGTCAAAAGCTAGCTTCGTAAACGCACTGCTTCGAACAGTTACACGAACCAGCATCGAAGATTGGTTTGCGCCATTAGCAGCAATCAGTGATCCAGTTGAGCGTTTTGCGATTCAATATTCACACCCAGAGTGGATCATCTCCTCGTACTTTGATCTGTTAAAGGATTGGGATGAAGTTGAAGCGGCACTTCGTATTAATAATGAGCCAGCAACTCCAACATTGGTTTCATGGCCAGGTTTTTCTACCGTGTCAGATCTGGAATCTATTGGGGGAGAGCCCACTACGTATTCGCAATTCGGTGCACATTGGAAAGGTAATCCCGGTGCCTTAGATCTCATCAAATCACGTTCGATCGGTGTGCAAGATGAAGGCTCTCAACTTGTCGCGCAGGTATTTGCTAAGGCTGCAACTGGAAATATCTGGTTAGACATGTGTGCTGGTCCTGGTGGGAAAGCGGCACTACTTTCAAGTATTGCTCGCACTAGATCTATTTCGTTTATTGCCAATGAAGTATCAGCTATTCGCGCTGATTTAGTACGGCAAGTGGTTCATGGCGATCAAGTAATGGTTGGTGATGGCCGAGAAATTGGCGCTGGTGATCAAAAATTTGATGGGATTTTAATCGACGCGCCTTGCACTGGGTTGGGTGCACTACGTCGGCGACCAGAAGTTAGATGGCGCAGAACGTTGCAGGATCTTCGTGAGTTAACACAGTTACAACGTGAACTAATTGATTCAGCTATACATGCACTGAGTAATGGAGGGACCTTGGGTTATGCAACCTGTTCGCCACACGTTGCCGAGACAACTGTTCAAGTAAATGAAATTTTAAAACGTTACCCCTCAATGAAATTAATTCCGGTCGCGCCTTACCTGCCCGAGAATCTGCATGGGGCTGATCGCGCCGGAGCCATGTCGCTGTGGACACACAAACACGGCACAGATGCCATGTATTTGGCGATTTTGAGAAAAGATAAAGGATAAAATTTCGCCATGAGTAGCCATATTCGGATCACGCCTAGCATTCTCAACGCGGATTTAAGTAATTTGAAAAGTGAGATAGCCCGAATTGCCGAAGTCTCAGATCTAGTTCATCTAGACGTCATGGATAATATCTTTGTTCCTAATTTTACTTTTGATTTTGAGAACGCCTCTAAAATAATTGCCGAGTCAGTCTTGCCAGTTGATGCTCACCTGATGGTTGCCAACGTTGATCAGATCGCGGTTGAGTATGCAGAGTTAGGGTGTGCATCGGTAACCATTCACGCCGAAGCTACATCAGATATTGGGCAAACATTGAAAAATATTCGAGCCGCTGGCTCAAGATCTGGCCTCGGAATAAAACCAGGCACAGAAATCGATACATATGCCGGCTTCATAGACGATGTAGATATGTTTTTGATTATGACGGTAGAACCTGGATTTGGTGGTCAGAAGTTCATGCATGAAATGCTGCCTAAAGTAGCGCGAACTCGAAAGTTGATTGGTGATCGACCTATCTGGCTGCAAGTCGACGGCGGAATCTCGCTAGCAACTATTGAAATTGCATTAGAAGCAGGGGCAGATACTTTTGTTGTGGGCAGCGCCGTCTTCAACGCAAGCGATCCGGCAGAAATGGTGCGATCGATTCGTGCATTAGCAGAAAGTCACATCTCTTCTTAGTCTAATTAGTCACCTTCATCTACCTGCGTCGAGTAAACTCACCACATGAAGAGTTTCGAAAGTTTGTGGGCAGAACTCAACGAGATCGCAATAGCGAGGCCAGGAAATTCATCAACCGTAAGCTCCCTTGATGCTGGTGTGCATTCGATCGGTAAGAAGATTCTCGAAGAAGCCGGCGAGGTCTGGTTGGCTGCTGAGCATGAATCAGATGAGGCCCTGGCCGAAGAAATAAGCCAGCTCTTGTATCACTTACAAGTTTTAATGATTAAGCGGGGCCTGTCCATCGATGATGTAAATAAGTTCCTTTAAGATTTTAGGAGAGATAGATGTTACGTATCGCCGTTCCCAATAAAGGTTCGCTAGCCGAGCTTTCCATCGCTATTCTCAAAGAGGCTGGCTATCGACAACGCACTGATAGTCGTGACTTGATTCTTACTGATGTTGAAAATGGCGTCGAGTTTTACTATTTACGCCCACGCGATATCGCAGTCTATGTTGGCTCAGGTGAACTTGAAGCTGGTATTACGGGGCGAGATTTATTAATCGATTCGGGTGCGCCGGCCGATGAGATTTTAAGTTTAGATTTTGGTGGTTCAACTTTTCGATTTGCCGGCTCAGCCGAGAAGGATTGGACGATCGCCGATATCGCTGGAAAGCGCGTTGCTACTGCATATCCTGGATTGGTGGCGCACAGTTTGAACGAACTGAAAATAAAAGCTGAGATCGTTCGACTAGATGGAGCTGTTGAAAGCAGTGTCCGTTTAGGCGTGGCCGATCTCATTGCCGATGTCGTCAGCACTGGAAACACATTACGACAAGCGGGCTTGAAAATATTCGGTGAAGCTATCCTTACAAGTGAGGCGATTGTTATTGCCCGCGATAAAAATAAAATTGTTCCAGAGCTTGAAGTTGTGATGCGCCGACTGCAAGGTGTCGTAACCGCTCGTCGCTATGTTCTCCTTGATTACGATATTCCAAAGTCGTTAGTGGATGCCGCGTGTGCGATTACTCCCGGTTTGGAATCTCCAACTATTTCGCCGTTACAGAAAGTCGATTGGGTAGCAGTTCGTGCCATGGTTTTGCGAAAAGAAACTAACCAAGTGATGGATCAATTGTGGGCGATAGGTGCACGTGGAATTTTAGTAACCGATATTCACGCCTGCCGCCTTTAGTTCAGACCGATAATCTCCATTACTGACCTGAGTGATGGTTCCTTAATTGAAAAATCAGCGGATTGTTCGACGATCGACTTTGCGTTAAAGGCGATGCTAATTTCGGCAATCTCCATCATCCCTAAATCATTTGCACCATCTCCAATAGCTACCGTGTTCGACATATCAACACCAGCAAGTTCGGCAAATTCGCGCAGTGCCACAGCTTTGGCGTTGCGATCAATAATCGCCCCGACAACGTTTCCAGTTAAGAATCCGTCGATGATTTCAAGTTCATTTGCGCGAAAGTAATCGATTGCTAGCTCGGTCACCGTATCTTGCATAATCTGGCGAAAACCACCCGAGACTAGAGCAACGGCATGTCCACGCTGGTGCAACGCTTGCACTAATTCGAGTGCACCATCAGTGAGTTTTATTTCTTGGGAGACTTCTCGGATTACGTCTTCGGGCAGCCCCTTAAGCAACTTCAGCCGAGCGATTAGACTTTCTGAAAAATCTAATTCCCCACGCATCGCTGCCTCGGTTATTGTAGAAACTTGTTCAAGGACACCGGCCCTATTAGCTAGTAATTCAATTGCCTCTTGTTGGATAAATGTTGAATCGACATCTAATTGAATCAGCCATTTGACCGTTGAACTCATATCGATCTCACGACAAATGTTGGCTTATCCTCAAAATTGAGTGACTCAAGGGCGGCCAGTATCAAATCTTCCGATCCACCTGAAACGCGTAGCTCCACGATTATTGGAGAAGTTGATCTTCGAGCTATTGCTTCGATATTTAGATTCAATTCCAGAAGTTTTTCGGTAATCAATTTGAGATCATGTGGATGCAATTTAGCTTTTGAAACGAGAATCGAGACCAAGTCTGGTACCTGTTGTGAAGGGGTTTTTTTACCAAATAGAACTGCAATATCAACATCGGAATGTGCGGCAAAGGTATTGAGATCTGTTTCGATGGCACCTTGATGAGCTGAATTAAGAGCAATTAGGGCGGTCAGGACTATTCGATCGCTAATGACTAACTGCTCAACATCAAGAATCTCGATTGAAAAATCGGCGAGAGCGGAGAAAAGGCCGTGCGCAATTCCTGGTTTATCGTCACCGGTTAAAAGGATTAAGCCAGTGAATTTCTCGTGCGTTACTGAATTCTCACTCATAAGCAGAAGTTTATCGTGAATCACCTACCTCTTGAGCGAGGCTTTACCCCAAAGTGGCTGGTAGAGGCACTATCTTTTGCATCTATGAATAACCGAACTGTTCTCTCGCTTCGCGAAGTATCAGTGCGTCGAGGTGAGGCAACCATTCTCGGCCCAATTAATTTTGAAATTACGCAGGGCGAGCGTTGGGTAATTTTGGGTCCAAACGGGGCGGGTAAGTCGACCTTGCTGCAGGTTCTAGCAACAAAAATATTTCCCACTATGGGTTCGGTTCAGGTGCTTGATCGCACTATGGGGCAAGTTGATCTCTTTGAACTACGAACTCGGATCGGGTTATGTGGTTCAATAATTTCTGAAGAGATTCCGCACGACGAATTAGTGAAGGATGTTGTATTGACGGCAGCCTATGCAATCGTTGGTCGATGGAATGAAAATTACGATTTATGGGATGAATCTCGCGCGCTTGCATTACTGACAACTTTTGGAGTGCGCGAGTTAGGTGATCGCCGCTATGGCACCCTGAGTGAAGGGGAGAAGAAACGGGTACAGATTTCACGCGCTTTAATGACTGACCCAGAATTACTCTTACTCGATGAACCAGCAGCTGGTTTAGATCTAGGTGGCCGGGAGGATTTACTCCAGCGATTTGCCGATTTTTCACTTGATCCAGCTGCGCCGGCAACTATTTTGGTAACACATCACATTGAAGAGATCCCGATAGGTTCAACCCACGCACTATTGCTCAAAGATGGCGTTATCGCTGTAAGTGGCCCAATTGAGCAGGTTGTGACAAGTGAACATATTTCAGCGGTATTTGATACTGGGATTACCGTTTCTGTTGATGCTGGTCGTTATTTTGCCAGAGCTAGCAAGTAGATATTAAAAAAGGCCCCCAGTTTCCTGGAGGCCTTTTTAATATTTTTCTTAGATTAACCAACCCAAGTATTGATTGGTGAAGACAAGAAGTAGACCATAAATAATCCGGCGATAATCCACAGTAGGGCGTGAATCTCTTTTGCCCGGCCTTGAAATAAACGAATTACTACGTATGAAACAAAACCAGCGCCAATTCCGACGGTGATGTTGTACGTAAATGGCATCAAAATAATCGTTAAGAATGCAGGAATCGCAATTCCCATATCTTCCCAATCGATATTTTTGATCTGTGTCATCATTAAGAATCCAACGATGATGAGTGCAGGTGTGGCTGCCTCGTAAGGGATTACGTTTACTAACGGTGAGAGCACAGTTGTTAGTAGGAAGAGCACTCCCGTGACAACTGAAGCCAATCCGGTACGAGCACCTTCGCCAACTCCTGATGCGGATTCGATATATGAAGTATTGGAGGAAACTCCAGCTGCGCCACCTGCTGCAGCTGCAACTGAGTCAACTAACAAAATACGCTTCACGTTAGGGACGTTTCCTTCTTTATCGATCAAACCTGCTTCATGTCCGATCGCTGTCATTGTTCCCATAGTGTCAAAGAAATCAGCGAGTAATAATGTGAAGACGATCAACGCCGCTGAAACAAAGCCAATTTTTGAAAAAGAACCGAGCAGATTAAATTGACCTAGAAGGTCAAAGTTTGGTGTGGCAATAACATCGGTTGGAACTGATGGAACGTTGAGACCCCAACCCTTTGGATTAATGAAATCTTTACCATCGGCGGTAAATGCACCAGGAACATAATTTGTTCCAACTTTAAACGCCTTTTCAATAATGATTGAAAGTACGGTTGCTAGGGTAATTCCGATGAGCAGAGCACCCTTAACTTTTTTCACCATTAAAATGACCATGGTAAAGAAACCGACGATAAAGACAATAATTGGCCAGCCGATTAGAGATGTTCCATCTCCAAGAGTGACTGGAACTGGCCCAGTGCCGGTACGACGTACAAAACCGGCATCGACTAGTCCGATAAGGGCGATGAATAGCCCGATACCAACTGAGATCGCGACTTTGAGTTGAACCGGAACTGCCTTGAAAACCGCAGTTCTAAATCCGGTCAATACCAAAACCAGAATGATGAGTCCTTCTAGAACGACTAGACCCATTGCATCTGCCCAGGTCATACGTGATGCGATGCCGTAAGCAACGAAAGTGTTAAGTCCAAGACCAGTTGCAATTGCAAGTGGGAAATTACCAACGACTCCCATCAAAAGCGTCATGACGCCAGCGACAAGTGCCGTTGCAGCAGCAATCTTTGCCATGCCGCCGTCGCCACCAAGTGATGCACCAGTACTATCTTTGGCACCGCCCAAGATAATTGGATTGAGAACCACGATGTATGCCATCGTAAAGAAGGTAACAACTCCACCGCGAACTTCGCGACCTAGGGTCGAGCCTCGCTCTGAGATTTTGAAAAATGAATCCAACATGAATTCAGCCTTTCTAATTTTTTTAACGGGGGTGTTTGCGACCCCGTGCACGAAAGAGGCGTGCAGCCTTGGGAAGATTCCAGCCTATTAGTTCCTGTGGGTTAACCGAGAGATGACACCCAGGTTTATCGCAATGGATTGCCCGATTAAGCCGGCAAAGAGGAGCGTTCCAACGCCCACGGTTCCGCCTAATAAGGCACCCAGCACAAGGACCGTTCCTTCGATCCCGAGCCGAACGCGGCCAATCCGGACTCCAGTGCGAATGTTGAGCGCCGTCATCAAGCCATCGCGTGGGCCAGGTCCTAAACCGCAGGTTATATAAAGGGCCGAACCTAATCCCACCATGAAAATTCCGATCAAGACCATAGCAAGTGAGACCACGTAGTTATTTTCAGTTGGAAAAATCGAAACGCCTACTTGGATCGCAGTTGCAATAATGAAGATATTTGAAATCGTGCCAAACCCAGGCTTCTCTCGCAATGGTATCCACAGCAGTAAGACGATGGTACTGATTGCAAATGTTGACCAGCCCAAAGTTATATCTAGCCGATTAGATATCCCTTGCGCAAGCACTGACCACGGTGCATTACCAATTGAGCTTTGAATCAAGAGTGAATCACCTAAACCGAAAATGAAAAGACCAAAAAATAAAACAAAGATTCTCTTCGGGTTTAGATCCCATCTTGATGTTGCAGTCCATGGGGTGAGCGGAACAGTTTTGTGTGGACGCAAAAAATTTAAGAAACCGTTAGACATGATGTAAGTATAACGAGACCTGGGTATGATGTACGAATGTTTCCAGGTATTGGTACGATTTTAAATATCATCACGATTATTGGTGGTGCTTCTATCGGTGTCCTTGTTGGTAATCGGATGCGCACTTCAACTCGAACATTGCTTACCGATGTCTTAGGTCTAGTCACACTTTTAGGCGCGGCTTCGGCGCTAATTCCTTTGTGGTCACAGCGCTACATAGATTCAATGCCGCAAGGCTGGACCCTATTGGTCGTTCTCGGTTCTTTATTAATCGGTGGCTTAATTGGCTCCCTATTGGGATTAGAGAATCGGTTCGATGGACTAGGGGAGAAGCTGCGCATTAAATTTAAAGCTTCTAGTGACTCGCCATTTGTGGAAGGCTTTGTTTCAGCTTCTTTACTTTTTGCGATTGGGCCGCTTGCGATTTTAGGAAGTATTAGTGACGGTATGGGTACCGGAATAGATCAACTTATTTTGAAAAGCACGCTCGACTTTTTCGCCGCGATGGCATTTGCCACATCACTCGGTTGGGGTGTGGCCGTTTCCGCTATTCCAGTTGGAATCTACCAAGGTATCTGGACCCTGATCGGACTTGGCCTAGGCGAGATCCTTTCCGGATATCAAGTAGATGCCATGACCATAGTTGGTGGCATTATGTTGATTTGTATCGCGCTTCGACTTTTGAATATCAAGCAAGTAGCAGTCGGCAATCTTTTACCAGCTTTAGCTATCGCCCCATTACTGGCTTTGGCCGTGCACTCTTTTTAGAATGTGCTTGCGTCAATCACGAAGCGATACTTCACATCACTTGCCACCGTACGTACGTATGCCTGATTTATGTAATCGGCTTTAATAACTTCTACATCGCTGACGATATTGTTTTCACCGCAGAAATTAAGCATCTCCTGTAGTTGAGCGACTCCACCGATCATGGAACCAGCGATACGACGGCGACCATTGAGAAGCGTTCCGGCATGCACTGAATAAGGCTTTCCAGGCAAACCAATAACAACAAGGGTGCCGTCTAATTTCAACAATTTTAGATAATCATCTATTACTAGTTCAGCACTGACGGTGTTAAGAATAAGATCAAATTTCTTTTCTAACGGCGCTAGATTTGCTGGATCTTTTGTTGAAACAAAGTGATCTGCTCCCATCGACAACGCATCGTCTTTTTTATTCGGAGAATGAGAAAGAACGGTTACTTCGGCGCCCATAGCCGCGGCAAATTTCACTCCCATATGACCTAAACCGCCAAGTCCCATCACTGCTACCTGCATTCCGGGACCAATATTCCAATTTTTAATAGGGGAGTACAAAGTGATTCCAGCACACAGCAACGGTGCCACACCATCGAGGGGAAGATTCTTCGGGATTGTTACCGCATAATCTTCATTGACCACAAATAGATTTGAGTAACCACCCATTGCAACGGTCTTACCGTCGCGTTCCAGGCCGTTATACGTGCCAGTCATTCCTTCGAGGCAATATTGCTGTAGACCCTGCAGGCAACTTGAACATTTGCGACAGGAATCAATAAAGACACCCACGCCGATGGCATCGCCAACTTTAAATTTAGTGACCTCGCTACCAACGGCGCTTACGTATCCTGCGATTTCGTGGCCGGGAACCATTGGGAATAGCGCTGGTCCCCATTCTTCGGCTACCTGGTGAATATCGCTGTGACAAATTCCAGCAAATGAAATAGTGAGAGCAACGTCTTTTGCACCTAATTCACGCCGTTCAAATTCAAAAGGCTCCAGTTGTGAACCTGCGGTTAATGCTGCGTAGCCACGTGTTTTCATTGTTACTCCTTGAACGGTAGGGGTTGAGAAGATGTATGAGCAGCTTGTGATTTTCTGGCCGTAACTTGGCGCATATGATGACGCCGGCATAAGACTTCGTAGGCGACATCAGCATCTGGTGCAACATCTCCGACAACAACTTGTTCGCCTTCAATCACCATGACACCTCCTACGGTTCGTGCATTGTGCGTTGCCCGTGAACCACACCAGCAAAGAGCCTCAACTTGAAGGGTATTCACCCGATCTGCGAGTTCAACCAAACGAGCTGAACCCGGAAACAGCGAAGTACGAAAGTCGGTCAAAATCCCAAACGCGAAAACGTCAATGCCTAATCCGTCGGTGATTCGAGCCAACTGATCAATTTGAATTCGTTCATAAAATTGCGCCTCATCACAAATAATATAATCGATTCGATCCCCAACGGATAAATGATCAACTACAAATTTATGTAGATCCAGATCAGGCGTTACCTCTATCGCTGGACTCGATAAGCCAAGTCGAGAAGAGATCGTTCCACTACCGGCACGGTCCTTGTTGGTGAAAATCAGGCCAGTTCGGCCACGAGATTGATGGTTGTGCGCAGTTTGCAGGGCCAATGTTGATTTACCGCTATCCATCGTTCCGCAGTAATAAATTAACTCAGCCATTGCCGCATCCTGCCACAGCTCTACGAAAAAATCCCAATATCACTTAAGGCCGCTTCTAATCGCTTTCGTGCCGAGATTGCAGCAGCTACCGAAATGTGGGAACTATCGCGATAGACAACAAATCCATCTTTAATCGCTGGACAGATCGAGGTACAAAACCATGGATTTGGATCTATTCTTTTAAAGCCTTCAATAATTTGAAGTGGAGTTTTTTCAGATGAGTCACATGAATCCGAGTTTTTAGATGCTAAACAGTTTGGTATATCGGTTACCGGTTTAGGTGTATCTGCGATGTATATCAAATATGGTGAACTCTGCTTTACCGCGGATAAAAGTTTTTCTTGACCATTTCTCCACCATGTTTGCCTATCCTTTGCAGAACTTGGAGGTCGGTAATACTGGAATGAACTCATGATGAGAGCGGCTGGTTTTATTTCGTTGATTCTCTGGACGGAGTTGGATCGCCATTCATTACAATCTTTACTCTTATATGCACCCTGATCATCACGATCGGCGGCTACGGATGAACAAGCCGACTTCGTCAAGGATATTAATTTGTACCCTCTATCTCGCGCAATTACATCTAGTGCTGGAAACCACTGTGCCGCGTGCGAATCGCCATACAGGACGATCGTTTTCGTCGAATTAAGATCGCCATAGGTGCATTCGCCTGATTTATTTTCGCCAAAATTTACGTGACAACCATCTCCATAAATAACCGGCTTTATAACAACATCATTTAAATCAAAGATATACCTGCCATCTTTAGTCGTTATCTGCGACGAAGATGTTGCTGCGATAGCTATCCCTGAAAATAGCGAAATCGCCGTAGTCAAGGCGAAGCCTCGGTAAATGAATTGTTTAGAGAATTTACGATGGCGAAGGGGCGCTTCTACCCACTTACTTGTGAAGTGTGCCAAAAATACAGTTAACACGATACACATCATGCTTTCCGTAATTCGAAGTGGACGACCAAGGGCGCTACTTGGTAGAACTAATGCTGGCCAGTGCCAAAGATAGAGTGGGTATGAAATTGCGCCAAGCCACTGCATCAACTTATTGTTACTTAAGTCATTGAAAAATCTAGGCCACACATTTATGGATCCAATTAAAATCGCGGTTCCAAGAACTGGAATGAGTGCTAACGAACCAGGAAAGGCGGTAGTTTCGTCAAAAGCTAAGGATGAGAAAGCCAGCGCAAAGAAACCAAGCCATGGTAAAAAACGATTTCGCAACGCATCTTTTGGAAGAAAGAGAAGTAGTGCGCCAAAACCCAATTCCCAAGCGCGAGTGGGAAGTGAATAGAAGGCCCAAATAGGGGCGGCCTGCGTAAGGTAGATCGAGAAAAGAAGAGAAGCAAGTGTTGAAATCGCTATTCCTAGAAAAATAATTCGCCGGCCGAACTTCGCAAGAAACACAATGAAGATTGGCCAAATGAGATAAAACTGTTCCTCAACTGCAAGTGACCAATAATGAATAAAAGGCGATGGTGTGGCATTCAAATTTTGATAATCATTTTCCCACCACGCAAAAAGATAATTAGAGCTATAAGTAGCCGCAGCAAAGAGATCACGACCCAAAGCATCTCTTGTGATCGCTGGCAGGATGAAGAATCCAATAATCGCGGTGACAAAGAGAACAAAGACTGAAGTTGGAAGTAAGCGTTTAATACGCCGCTGGTAAAATTCACTTAGGTTGAGCGTTCCGGTTGTTTCAATTTCGCGAAGTATCAAACCTGTAATAAGAAAGCCAGAGATTACGTAGAAGATATCAACACCAATAAAGCCACCCGGCATAAGACGAGCGTGGAAGATGGTGACGAGTAACGCTGCAACAGCGCGTAGACCCTGAATTTGGGGGATTCGCACGCCTAGGAAACTACCAGCGAAGTTATGGATATGTGTGGATATTTTGCTGTGAGATTTAGCCGTCCAGGCAGATCTGCGATCTCTAAAAGAGCGAGTACGTGAATTACTTCACCGCCCAATCGTTGAATCAATTCAATCGCCGCGGCAATCGTCCCGCCAGTGGCCAACACGTCATCGATCAGAAGAACTTTGCTTCCGGCCACGATGGCATCAGAGTGAATCTCTAATGTATCGCTGCCGTATTCAAGGCCATAACTCTCGGCAATCGTCGTAAATGGAAGTTTGCCAGCTTTGCGAATTGGTATAAAACCTGATTTCAAGTCATTGGCAACAGCAGATGCGAAGATGAAACCACGGGCTTCGATTCCCGCAATCACAGTGGATGTGTCCCCGTATGTTGCGAATTTTTCAGTGATGCAATTAAATGCTGCACCATTTGCTAGTAAGGGCGTAATGTCCTGAAAACGGACTCCCGGAATTGGATAGTCAGGTATTTCGCGAATGAGCGAGAGCGCCGAATCAATATGCATGTGTCCGAGAGGGGACTTGAACCCCTAATCCCTTGCGGGAACTAACACCTCAAGCTAGCGCGTCTGCCAATTCCGCCACCCGGACTGAGTGCTGGCAAAGGATAGCAATTGGGTGCAAAATAGCGAAATGACCAACACAGAACACTCGCAATTAGAACTCGAAACCATCAAAATATGTCAAGCGCTAATCAGGATCCCAAGTGTTAATTTTGGTGATGGCAAAGGAGATGAGAAAGCCGTTGCCGACTATGTCGTTAACTTACTTTCTGAAGTAGGTATCGAGTCACAGGTATATGAAACTGCGCCAGGTCGTTGCAATGTAATCGCCCGAATTAAAGGTTCTAATCCAAATCGTCCGGGTCTAGTTGTGCACGGACATTTAGATGTTGTTCCCGCTAACGCAGCAGATTGGTCAGTCGATCCATTTTCTGGTGAGATAAAAGATGGTTTTATCTGGGGCCGGGGCGCCGTTGACATGAAAAATATGGATGCAATGATCTTGGCAACTGTAAGAGCATGGAAGCGCGATAATTACACACCAGAGCGCGATATCGTTTTAGCGTTTTTTGCCGACGAAGAAGCTGGCAGTATTTTCGGTTCACGCTTTATGGTTAAAAATCATCCAGAAGTTTTTGCTGGTTGCAGCGAGGCAGTTTCAGAAGTCGGTGGATTTTCAGTAACGGTTGCTGGCGGAAAACGTCTTTATCTGATTGAAACCGCAGAAAAAGGTATTCACTGGATGAAGTTAACTGCACTTGGTCGCGCTGGTCATGGATCGGTCATGAATAACGAAAATGCTGTGACTCGATTAGCAGATGCAGTAAGCAAGATTGGCAATTACCAATGGCCACAGCGCTATAGCACAACTGTTAAGGCGTTCTTCAAAAGAATTTCAGAAGTGACGGGCAAGCCTTACGATGAAAAGGATTTACGTCCGCTGTTAGAAGAAGTTGGTTTTGCGGCACGTATGATCGGTGCCACCTTACAAAACACGGCAAATCCATCGATGCTAGAAGCTGGATATAAAGCAAATGTAATTCCTGGTTCGGCAACTGCAGTCATCGATGGTCGATTTATTCCAGGGTATGAAGAAGAACTCAATGAAACAATCCGAACACTCATCGGGGAACATGTGACAGTTGAAACTATTACTCGCGACAAGGCGCTAGAGGTTCCATTCGAGGGAGATTTAGTAGCAGCGATGTGTAATGCGCTGATTAAGGAAGACGCTGTTGCGATCCCGGTCCCATATGTCATGAGCGGTGGCACCGACAATAAAGCATTGGCCGATCTTGGAATAATTGGTTACGGCTTTTCACCACTCAAACTTGATGCAGATTTTGACTTTATGGCGATGTTTCATGGAGTCGACGAGCGGGTCCCTATCGAAGGTTTAACTTTTGGTGTTCGCGTCTTGAAAGAGTTTCTAGAAAAAGCTTAGTAACTCACTTCATCTAGCGCGTTTCGAACAATATCCGGCAGTGAGATCTCTTCACTTTTTAAGACGCCGCGAAGTTGTGCTCCAGTGCGCGCACCGATTAACGCACTTGTTACGCCGGGTGCATCTCGCACCCACGAAAGCGCGACTTCTAGTGGGGAGTAGCCCAACCCTTCTGCAGCAACGATGACCGCTTCAACTATGCGAGCACTTCGATCATCTAAATATGGCTCAATGTGTTTTGCAAAGTGCGGCGCAGCTCCTCGTGAATCACTAGGTATTCCTTTTCGATACTTCCCAGTCAACACTCCGCGCGCGAGCGGAGCCCAAGCCATAAAGCCAAGCCCACATTCCTGAGCGGCATCTAGGATCTCGATTTCGGCAGAACGATTCAATAATGAGTATTCGGATTGAATTGTGGCAAGTGGGGCTTTCATCGAATTTGATTGTTGCTTGGTTGCAGCTCTAGCGATTTGCCAACCCGAATAATTGCTGACACCAACGTAGCGAGCTCGACCGGTTGTGTAGGCATAATCCAGCGCCGATAAAGTTTCATCGAGCGGAGTTGCATCATCCCAAGAATGTACTTGCCAAATATCTACAAAATCTGTTCCTAATCGATTCAGCGAGCGATCTAGATCAGCGATCAGTGTCTGTCGGGTGGCATCAATGTGTTTTGCCCCATCAGAAAAAACGAGGCCGGCCTTAGTTGCAATTACGATTTCATCACGAGCGAACAATGTTCCGATTAATCCACCTATCACTCGTTCACTATCGCCATCACCATAAGTCGCCGCGGTGTCCAGAAAATTTCCACCGGCATCGATATAGGCCCGGCATTGATCGGCCGCTTCAATTTCATCGGTATCCCGTCCCCATGTCATGGTGCCAAGACCGAGTCGGGAGAGATTTAAACCAGTGCTACCAGCACGCCGCAATTCCATGGGGCGACCTTAGCAAGGCGACTAGCCAAAACCTGCGATAACCTTTCATTCATGCGAGTGGTTTTAATTAGACATGCACATTCCCAAGCTAATGCTGCTGGAGTTTTATCGGGACGACGTCCGGGAATCCATTTGTCGGAAAAAGGTATCGAACAGGCACAAGGTTTGGCGCAGCGTTTAGGCCAATTTCCAGTCACGCAGATTCGCGTAAGTCCGATGGAGCGTTGCCTAGAAACAATTAACCCGTGGATTAACTCCCTTGACGCTAGCAATAAAAACGCGGCCATTACCGATCATGATCTCACTGAAGTTGATTATGGAAGCTGGAGTGGAAAAAAACTCTCCACTCTCTCAAGAAATAAGATGTGGACGACCGTCCAGGAAAGCCCAAGCCGGATGTATTTTCCCGGTGGTGAGGGTTTAGCTGCAATGCAAATTAGAGCAATGAGATCAATTCATGCAAGTATCGATGGAAAAAAATCCGGAGTTAGCATCTTTGTAAGTCACGGTGATGTCATTAAGGCGATGGTCGCCTCAGCACTTGGAATGCATCTCGATGATTTCCAAAGGATTATTATTGATCCAGCCTCAGTAACGATTTTGGACTTTTCACAACTTAAACCGCGAACGCTTCTTGTCAATGACACCAGAGCCGTCGTTACTGATTTACTCGTGTCCCCAGTGCGGAAGAAGAATCTGCTCGGTGGCGGTGGCGGTAAGTGAGATATGAAGTCAATGCCCCGGATCGATTTATCGTTGGAACAGTAGGGGTACCGGGTGAGCGGACCTTCTATATTCAAGTTATTAAAGATAAGCGAACTTTGTCAGTTGCCGTTGAAAAGGAACAAGTACGAGCCATCGTTGCCCGCATGGAACTCATAATCGCTGAGATTAGAAAAATGAATCCTTTGGAAATTATGGAGCGCCTAGCACCCGATGATGCGCCCCTTGATTCACCGGTTGACTCCCTTTTTGATATCGGTGCAATTTCTTTATCGTGGGATGAATTAAAAAAAGTAATGGTGTGTGAACTCTTCGAGATTGAAGGTGGGGAAGGGCTAGACAGTAATAGCGATGATGAAGAGCAAGTTTTAGCGATCGAGTTCTCATTAGGAATGGCGCAGGCTTTTTGTCTGCGATCGGCAGCTGTTGTAAATGCTGGTCGTTTACCATGTCCATTTTGTTCGATTCCAATAGATCCAGGTGGACATTTATGTCCGAGAGCAAATGGCTATCGTAGATAAGTACGACGCACTCCGATCGTCCGAATTAGTTGTGACGGGGCGATTAGTTGATGCGTCAAATGCAACGTTGTACTCACATGTCGTTTTCAACGAGATTGAAATCGCCTGCATCTATAAACCAGTTGCGGGTGAGCGACCACTGTGGGATTTCGTCGATGGATGTTTAGCCAATCGCGAAGTTGCCGCTTTTGAAGTATCACAGTCAATGGGATTCAACATAGTTCCCTTCACAATATTGCGAGATGGTCCATATGGTGTTGGCATGGTGCAAGAGTGGATCCCGATCGACGAATCGATAGATCTTGGGCAATTTTTTGCTACCGATCATCCTCGATTACGGGTGATGGCATTGTTTGATGCCATAATCAATAACACTGACCGGAAAATTGGGCACCTGCTTCCAATAGATCTCAATCTTGTTTACGGCTGCGATCATGGCGTGACATTTCACACCGAAGATAAGTTACGAACCGTCTTGTGGCAATGGGCCGGCGATCAACTATCTGCACAAGAGTTCGTAGTTCTAGAAAAGCTTCTTACCGATATAGCTGGTGATCTAGGAGAAATTCTTAGCCCACTCATTACGTCCGATGAAATAAAAGCAATTAGTGCCAGAGTCAAGCGCATGCTTCATTCTGGCCGCTTCCCAGAACCTAATCCAGATTGGCCCGCAGTACCGTGGCCAGCATTTTAATTTTTCACGATTAGACTAAGCACATGAAATCGTGGCACATAGACGACGTCCCGGCTCTAAAATCGGATGTAGAACTTGCCCCCTTGTACCTAACTAACTCGGCAACTTCCCTGAAGCAAAGTATGGGGAGTAAACAACATTACCGAATCTACGTCTGTGGGATCACGCCATACGATGCCACGCATTTGGGTCACGCTGCCACCTATTTAACTTTTGATTTGGTCAATCGCTATCTTGGCGCAAAGGGTGCGACCGTAGATTATGTCCAAAATATAACCGACATCGATGATCCGCTGTTGGAGCGAGCTAACCGAGACGGTGTCGATTGGCGTGATTTAGCCGAGAAACAGATCGATCTTTTTAGAAATGACATGCAAGCCCTTCGAGTCATTCCTCCTAAGGATTACGTCGGAGCCGTTGAGGCGATTCCGCTAGTGAGTGCTGCGATCGAAAAACTCGATGATAAAGAGAGTATCTATCCAGTTGATACCGATCTCTATTTCTCGGTAAAGATGGATCCAGATTTTGGTTCAAGATCGAATTTAGAACAAGATCAGATGTTGCAGATATTTTCCGAACGCGGGGGAGACCCAGATAGGACGGGAAAGAAAGATCCACTCGATTGCCTAGTGTGGATGTCTAAACGAGTTAATGAACCTAGTTGGCCATCCCCGCAAGGTATAGGTCGACCTGGTTGGCATATTGAATGCACTGCAATTGCCATGAAGTACTTACAGCCAGATCCGGCAGAAGAATTTTTAATTGATCTGCAAGGTGGCGGAAGTGATTTGATTTTTCCACACCATGAAATGTGCGCGACGCAAGCTAAAATAATTTCAGGTAAAGAGTTTGCCGCTAATTACGTTCACGCCGGAATGATCGGTTTAAATGGCGAAAAAATGAGTAAAAGTAAAGGCAACTTAGTTTTTGTTTCAATTCTTTTGAGTCAAGGAGCAGATCCACGTGCGATTCGATGGGCACTGATGCGCGAAAATTATCGTACCGACCGAGCATGGAGCGCAGAATTGCTAGCGCAGGCACACATTTCGATTAAAAAGATGACAAGGGCCCTGGCAAGCTCCGAGGTCGCTGCTACCGATCCAGTCATTGAATTAATCGCACGTCGTCTAGCAGATGATCTTGATACTCCTTCGATTCTGGCCGCTCTTGAACTATGGGCCGATCAGACCATTTCGGGTGCTAATGGCGGAAATTGCGATTCGCTAATAAATGCAATCGATGTATTTTTGGGAATGAAATTTTAATCGTTTTCGCGTCGACGAAGATATCGCTCAAACTCTTTCGCAATTGAATCACCGCTCACTTCCGGCAGTTCGGCAGCATCCTTATTGGCTTCCAAAGATTTTACATATTCGGCGACATCAGAATCTTCAGCCGCTAAATCATCAACTGATTTCTCCCATTCAGCTGCCAGTTGGGGAAGATCGTCAACCGGGATTTCAACTTCTAGAAAATCCTCTAAGGCATTAATCAGAGCCAACGATGCTTTTGGTGACGGAGCATTTGGGGCGTAGTGCGGAATGCTGGCCCACAGCGAAAGTGAGTCGATGCCACGCTTTGTGCAGCCATCTTGGATGATTCCCAAGATTCCAATCGGTCCTTGATACTTAGAAACTTCCAAGCCTAACCGCGCCGCGATACCTGGCCTAGAACCAGTTGCGGTCACTGTAATAGGTCGGGTGTGAGGGGTATCAGATAGAAACGCGCCCAATGTCACAAGCATGGAAACTTCACAATCATCGGCCAGATCTAAAAGCTCGCGATTGAACTCTTTCCAACGCATCGATGGTTCAACGCCAGTAACAATCACGAGATCTCGCTCCATCGTTGGAATAGACAGTCCAAAAACTTTCGTACCTGGCCACACAATAGAACGGATCGACGAGTCATCAATGATCACTTGTGGCCGATTAACTTGAAAATCGTAAAACTCTTCAATATCAAACTCCGCGATTAATTCAGGGATTACTTCATCAATCTCGCGCCACGCGGACAACAAATGGTTGAGCGCCCCAGAAGCTGCTTCAGCGCCATCATTCCAACCGGTAAATGCCACAATCATGATTGGCTGACGAAGCATCGGAATTGTATAAATCTCCACGATCGCAACCTTACGGTAACCTTGGGTCAGTGAGCACGCATACAACTTCAGTAGCGCCAGGATTACTGCGCCGTGCCCTGGCCGAACGCGTTGTTATCGCTGATGGAGCCATGGGAACGATGTTGCAAGCGGCCGATCCCACCCTAGAAGATTTTCAAAACCATGAGGGCTGTAATGAGATTCTCAACGTCAGCCGACCAGACATCGTGCGTTCGGTACATGACGAATATTTAGCTGTTGGCGTAGATGCGATTGAGACAAATACTTTTGGTGCTAATTGGTCTAACTTGGCGGATTACGGGATCGAAGATCGAATCTATGAATTAGCTTTCGCCGGTGGCAAGATCGCACGCGAGGCAGCAGATGCCTATTCAACGAAAGAAAAACCCCGCTTTGTATTAGGTTCGATGGGGCCGGGAACAAAGTTACCCAGCTTGGGCCACACCACGTATGAAAATTTGAAGGTTGCGTATTACACAGCGTCAAAGGGTTTAACTGATAGTGGATGCGATGCATTACTTGTTGAAACATCGCAAGATCTTTTACAAGTTAAAGCCGCACTCAGTGGTGCCAGAAAAGCAATTGATGAATCTGGTCGTGATGTAGTTTTGATTGCGCAAGTCACTGTCGAAATGACGGGAACAATGCTGATGGGATCTGAAATCGGTGCCGCGCTCAATGCATTAGAGCCACTTGGTATCGATTTAATCGGTCTCAACTGTGCCACCGGACCAGCTGAAATGTCAGAGCACTTGCGGTACTTATCAAAAAATGCGCAAGCAGCGATTTCAGTTATGCCAAACGCCGGCCTACCGGTTCTCGGTGCCAATGGAGCTTCTTATCCATTAGGTCCACAAGAGTTAGCTGACGCCCTTGCCGGCTTTGTGAAAGATTATGGAATTTCATTAGTCGGTGGCTGCTGCGGAACCACTCCTGCGCATTTAGCGTCCGTTGTCGAACGACTGGATCGCAAACCGATTTCACAACGAGTGACAACGTTAGAACCTGGCGCATCCTCGCTGTATCAGTATGTCCCCTTTAGACAGGATCGAACATATCTTGCAATTGGAGAGCGAACCAATGCAAATGGTTCCCGCGCCTTTCGCGATGCGTTGTTGGCTGAAGATTGGGACAAGTGTGTAGAAATTGCCCGAGATCAGATTCGAGACGGCGCGCACATGCTTGATCTCTCGGTTGATTATGTCGGCCGAGATGGCGCGGCCGATATGCGCGAACTTGCATCTCGCTTTGCTACAGCAAGTACCTTGCCAATTGTTTTAGATTCAACAGAGCCAGCTGTTTTAAAGGCCGGTTTAGAACACTTAGGTGGTCGTTCAGTTATCAACTCCGTGAACTATGAAGATGGTGATGGACCAGATTCTCGCTTTGCAAAGATCATGCCCTTAGTCAAAGAGCATGGCGCCGGAGTTGTTGCCCTTACGATCGATGAAGAAGGTCAGGCCCGCGATGCCGAATGGAAACTTCGGGTTGCACGTAGGTTGATTACTGATCTTCGCGATAACTGGGGCATGAACGTTGGCGATATTTTAATTGACTGTCTTACCTTCCCAATTGCAACTGGCCAAGAAGAAACCAGACGCGATGGAATTGAAACAATCAGTGCGATCCGGCAATTAAAGGTGGAATTCCCAGAAGTCCAGACAACACTTGGGGTAAGCAATGTTTCATTTGGCCTCAACGCCGCATCCCGAGTCGTCTTAAATTCAGTTTTCTTACATGAGTGCGTGCTCGCTGGTTTGGATTCGGCGATCGTTCATCCTTCAAAAATCACACCGATGGCAAGAATTAATGAACGTGAAAAAGAAGTCGCCTTAGATCTGATCTATGATCGTCGCCGGTACGAGGGCGATGAATGTATTTACGATCCACTGCAGGAGTTTCTCGGTTTATTCGATGGCGTTGAACTGGCCACAAGCAAAAATGCTCGAGCCGAAGCCCTCGCTGCACTTCCATTATTCGACCGACTACAGCGTCGAATTATTGATGGTGAAAAGGTTGGTTTAGAAGCTGACCTCAATAGCGCCATGAGTCAGGGCGTAAAGCCATTAGAAATTATTAATACCCACCTGCTTGAAGGCATGAAAATAGTAGGGGAGCTCTTTGGAAAAGGAGAGATGCAACTTCCTTTTGTGTTGCAAAGCGCAGAAGTAATGAAAACAGCGGTTGCAATGCTTGAGCCGTATATGGAAAAAACAGGCGATGACGGTCGTGGAACAATGTTGCTCGCAACGGTCAAGGGCGATGTTCACGACATTGGTAAGAATTTGGTAGATATTATTTTGACGAATAATGGATACAAGGTTGCCAACATTGGAATTAAGCAGACGATTAATCAAATTATCGATGGCGCAATCGAAAGCAATGCCGATGCGATCGGCATGAGCGGCCTGTTGGTTAAATCTACGGTCATCATGAAAGAGAATTTGCAGGAGATTACAGCGCGTGGCCTAGATCAACGCTGGCCTATTGTTCTAGGTGGTGCAGCACTTACACGTGCATATGTTGAACAAGATTTAGCGGCGATTTTTCCAGGGCAAGTTCGTTATGCCCGCGATGCCTTCGAAGGTCTTCGCCTGATGGATTCAATCATGGCGGTAAAACGCGGCGAAGAAGGTGCCGCGCTTCCGCCGCTACGCGAGCGAAAAGTTGCTAACACGCGAATTAAAGAAACTCCATTAGTTCTAGATACGACGCGAAGTGATGTCGCCACCGACATAGAGATACCGGCTCCACCATTTTTTGGTTCCCGAGTCGTTAAAGGCATTTCATTAGCTGACTACTCTGGCATGCTCGATGAGCGTGCATTATTCGTTGGGCAATGGGGACTTAAAGGTAACCGCGGCGAATATGAAAGTATGGTTGAAGAAGAAGGTCGTCCTCGCCTGCGCGCTTTAATGAATCAAGTTCAATCAAGTGGCTGGTTAAATGCCGCCGTCGTCTATGGATATTTCCCGTGTTACAGCGAAGGAAATGATTTAGTAATCCTGCATCATGAAGGTGAGAATAAAGGAAAAGAGCGGGTTCGCTTCGCTTTCCCTCGACAGACCAGAGATCGCCGACTATGTATCAGTGATTTCTTTGCATCCAAAGATTCTGGCAAAACCGATGTCGTTGCTTTCCATGTTGTCACCATGGGTTCAGTTATTAGCGAAGCAGCCGCAAAACTTTTTGCGGAAAACAAATACCGGGAGTATCTAGAGTTACATGGTCTATCAGTTCAGCTAACGGAGGCATTGGCTGAGCATTGGCACGCGAGAATGCGAGAAGAACTCCATGTTAAGGGTGATGACTCGGCCGAGCTGCAAGGAATTTTAGATCAGGGTTATCGCGGTTCTAGATATTCATTTGGTTATCCAGCCTGTCCGGATTTAGAGCAACAAGTTCAGTTGTGCGAGTTGCTCGAGCCAGGTCGAATCGGTGTTGAATTATCGGAGGAGTTCCAACTTCATCCAGAGCAATCAACATCTGCGATCGTGGTTCATCATCCGGAAGCTAAGTATTTCAACGCTAACTAATGTCACAAGTACCCAGTTTTTTTGATGCTGTCTTTTTTGATATGGATGGATTGCTCGTCGATTCCGAACCTCAATGGCTGCAGTCCGAAAAGGAGGTAATGGCGCCATTTGGATACGACTGGCTAGACAGCGATCAGGTTGCTTGTCTTGGCGGACCGCTCACTCGTGTTGGGCAATATATGTTTGAAAAAAGTGGAAATCAAAAAACTCCAGATTTTTTTCGTGAGCTTTTAATCGATGTTCAATCGAAAAAAATGCGGGCACATATCCCAACAATGCCAGGTGCAATTGAACTTGTGAGGCAGTTACAGCTCAACGGGATTAAGACTGCGCTGGTATCGGCCAGCCCTCGTATCATTGTTGATGCAGTCCTGGCCAATGTAGGAAAAAACCTTTTTCCATTTTCCATTAGTTCCAATGATGTTGAGTTTACTAAGCCACACCCAGATGCTTATCTGAAAGCGGCAACTATAAGTGGGGTCGATATTAATAATTGCCTGGTCTTTGAGGATTCGCTCACCGGAATGAAGGCGGCAACCTCTAGTGGTGCATTTCTAATCGCAGTGCCTCATCTAGTAACAATTGATGAATCCCCAAGAGTTCGCGTGATCAAATCTCTGGCGCAGCTAAACTATCAAAAGCTAATCGAACTGAAAGCGGATTTCTTGGTATCTATTTAGCTGTTGTGGGCCGGGCAGATTTTTTTAAAATAACACCAATCGCACAGTTTCGTTGGGCGAGGCGGCCAGTAATCCTTTTCGATTGAAATAAAAATATCATTAGCCACTCGTTGCAAAGTTTTTTCAGTGGATTCAAGTTGAGCCATTGTTGGATTACTTTTCACTAATTTTCCATCACCAAGATAAATTAGTTGTAATAGCCGGGGGAGTACCCCGTTGTTCTTCCAGTAAAGCAGCGCATAAACACGAAGTTGAAATAACGCTTTCTCTTCCCATCCCGGTTTTGGCGCTTTTCCTGACTTATAGTCGACGATTCTAACTTCACCAGTGGCCGCGACATCAAGTCGGTCAACGTAACCATGGAGATAAATATTTTCAGCAAAATCATTTTCTAGATGAATCTCGCGAAAGGTAGCATCAAATGAAGTTGGATCTTCGACGGTGAAATACGTGGCAAGCAAAGAACCGGCCCGATCTAGCCACTCCTTCTCATTTGTAACCATTTCAAGGAGTTCTGGTTTCTTTGCCAATTGCGCGGCCCAACTAGCTGGCAAAAGATCTATCGCTGTTTGTGGTGTCCGCTCCGTGGCTGGAGATTCAAATAGATCGTGAAGAACAGTATGTATTAACGTTCCGCGTTCGGCATCAAGTGAGGGTGGTTCTGGAAGTTTGTCGATCTTGCGGTAGCGATAAAGAAGTGGGCAATTTTCATATTCCGAGACGGCACTTGGCGATAATCGCAAGGGTTGATTAATACTCACGAGGATGAAGATACCCCCACTTGCATAGAGAGTTTCCAATAAGATAGTGCCGTGTCTAACTTAGGTTATTTTGCAGCTGGAGATCGGGTTCAATTAACCGACCCAAAAGGAAAGTTGTACAGTTTTTCAATCGTTCCTGGTAAAGAATGGCACACACATAAAGGGTGGATCACCCACGATGATTTAATCGGCATGCCAGAGGGTTCAGTTGTCAGTACAACTGCCGGTCTTAAGTTCACTGCATTCAAACCTCTATTAGCCGATTATGTATTGACCATGCCACGTGGTGCAACGATCGTTTATCCAAAAGATGCCGCCATGATTCTTGGCGTTGCCGATATTTATCCAGGAGCCCGGGTTCTGGAAGCTGGCGTTGGCAGCGGTGCTTTAACGATTTCATTATTACGCGCGGTGGGAACCACCGGAACAGTTCATTCCGTTGAACGTCGCGCCGATTTTGCGGAGAACGCACGATCAAATGTGGGTGATTATTTTCAGGGAGAGCATTCAAATTGGAGTTTAGTTGTCGGTGATTTACAGGATCAAGAATTTGATTCGCAGTTTGATCGCGTAGTTCTGGATATGTTGGCACCATGGGAGTGCGTCGATATAGCTGCACAATCGCTGCGTCCAGGTGGTGTTTTCTTGGCATACGTTGCAACTACAACTCAATTATCGGCAACCGCTGAGGCTTTGAAAAATGATGGCCGATTCACCGAGCCGGAGAGCTCCGAGACAATGGTTCGAGGCTGGCATCACGAAGGATTAGCAGTACGTCCGCAGCAGCGAATGATCGGGCACACTGGTTTCTTAATTGCGAGCCGACGAATGGCGCCCGGAGTTGAAGTACTTGCTCGTCGTAGACGACCTGCGAAAGGCGCATACGGTGTCTCGGAAGATTGAAAGATTAATTAATCTGACGATTGCACTTCTTGCCACCAAGCGATTCATTACTAAATCTGAGATTTTTAGAACAGTTGATGGATACGAGGGAAGTGCTGAAACAAAAGAGCGCATGTTTGAACGAGATAAAGATGATCTACGCACACTAGGCATTGATATCGAAGTTGGCAGCTTTGATCCATTATTTAATGATGAAGCTGGCTATAAAATTAGAAATGAAAACTATGAACTTGATTTAGGTGCAATTACCTCGGTCGAACTTTCGCTTCTTTCTTTGGCTGCCCAATCGTGGCAAGGAGCGGCTCTAGATAGCGCGGCGCAGAAAGCAATTCTAAAACTCAACTCCATTGGTATCCATGCAGATGCGTTAGAACTTCCTGGAATCTGGCCCAAGCTAGGTAATAGCGATCCTGATATTGCCACTATCACTTCTGCGATCGCTGATAATAACTTCCTTAATTTTTCTTACTTAGGAGCTGACTTAAAAAGTCAATTGCGAAACGTCATCCCATTTGCCTTAGCCAGTCATCGTGGATTTTGGTATCTAGCGTGCATCGACCAAGATGTTGAAGAAGTACGAATCTTTAGATTAGATCGGATCGTCGGGACAGTTACCAGCAAGGAGAACACAGCGCAGTTCGATCCACCGAGTAACTTCGATTTTGCTTCCGTCTTACTGGTCGAACGTGGCTCCCGTTTAGCAACCGTTGATGTGCGAAAGGAAAAGGGAAATTCACTTCGTACCCTTTCTGTCGCCAGTAAAGATCTAGGGGAGTGGGATGAACTATCCATTCCAATCGTAAATCTAGATGCGTTATCGACTCAGATCTTGTGGCATGGCGAGGATGCTTTCGTAAAATCTCCAGCGGATTTGAAGGATCTCGTCATCAACGGCCTCGAAGCGCTTGTGAAAAATCATGGTTAAGAATATTTCAGCGCCCCTGGTGCGTACTGCTCGGCTATTGGATCTAGTTCCATTTCTTAACTCGCACCAGGGTATTTCAATTAAAGATCTAGCGGCAGAGTTTGAAGTCTCACAGTCACAAATAACGGCTGACTTAACAACTTTATGGATGTGTGGATTACCGGGATATACCCCACTTGAATTAATGGATCTAGAATTTGAATCAGGTTTCGTCACGATCCGAAACGCCGAAACACTGTCAAAGCCGCGCACAATTTCTTTTGATGAAGCACTAGCGCTTTTACTTGGTCTTGATATATTGAAAACTATAATTTCGCCAGATCGTCAGGACTTGATCGAGATTGCGGAATCACTGGCAATGCGAATCTCTAGCAAAGTCGGTGTTCCGCGAACTATTCAATTAGAACCAAACGTCAAACCTGAAGTTATGACCGTTGTTAAACAGGCTATCTCTAGAAAAATAAAACTCACGATTAAGTATCATTCGCTGTATTCAGATCTTGTAAAAGAGCGAATCATTTCTCCTAATGAGATTTTTGAAAAAGATGGGCATCTATACCTTCAGGCCTTTTGCTTCACCGCCGATGCTGGCCGGACATTTCGATTAGATCGAATAGTTGACCTCACTATTTTGGCAGAGGATGCAACAGCTGCAACGTCCGCAACAAGTTTGGAGCAGATATCATTTTCGGTTCATGTGCATACGGTGCGCAGAGATTTGGCTGAACGTTTCAACGTTTCGATTGATGTAGATAATCCACTGATCAAGTCTCAATCGTATTCGGGACAATGGATAGTTCGATCTGTCTTTGCCGGTGGCGCCGATTGTGAACTGCTCCAACCCCAGGGGATTCGCCAAGAAGTTCTGGCTAAAGCGCAGGCGTTGCTAGATCGTTACAAAATGGGTTAGTTCGGCCTACCGATTGCTGGCCCGCTGGTGTAACCTTAGGCTGCACTAGTGAATTAAACGTAACCAAGGAGTGAGCATTATGAATTTAGGTCCAAGAGAGATTGTTGTTCTTTTGATCGTTGTCCTCGTACTATTTGGCGCAAAGCGCCTGCCTGACTCAGCTCGCTCACTTGGCCGCTCAATGCGAATCTTCAAGAGCGAAATGAAGGAAATGAAGGCCGACGACGTAACAATCGAAGAAGACGGCAAAACCGAAAAGTAAATCTATGGCACCTGCTACCGAAGCACGGATGCCATTACTTGACCACTTACGCGAACTCCGCAAAAGAGTTCTTCGTGCGGCGATTGCAGTGTTGGTCGCTTTTTGTGGCGGATGGTATTTCTATAATCCAATCATCACGACCCTAGCTAAACCTGTCTGCGATCTAAAAGCCGCCCAGCAATCAGGTGCGGAAAGTTGCGGCGTACTGTACATCAGCGGTGTCTTAGGGCCGTTAGATCTGCAAATCAAAGTCGCATTATTAGCTGGCGTCATTGTGTCGGCACCCTTTTGGCTTTATCAATTGTGGGCCTTTATTGCGCCGGCTTTGCATCGAAAGGAAAAACGTACAAGTGTTCTCTTTGTCGTAGCGGCAACACCATTTTTTGCAATGGGCGCAACCTTGGGATACTTGATCTTGCCAGTTGCGATCAAAGCACTATTTGGTTTCACGCCAAATGCGATTAGCAACTTGGTTCGTTTCGATGATTATTTAGATTTTGTGTTAAGACTTATTTTATTAGTTGGTTTAGCTTTCGAGCTGCCAATCTTTCTTTTGACATTCAACTTAATTGGTTTCCTTCGAGGCAAGACGATATTGAAACCTTGGCGAGGTTGGGTCTTTGGAATCTTCCTCGTTGTTGCAGCATTTTCTCCAACGGCAGATCCGCTTAGTATGATTTTATTGGCTGCGCCATTGGTTCTGCTCTATTTCACGGCCGGTGGTATCGCCATACTTATTGATCGCCGCCGCGATAAACGAGCAAGCTTAATTGAGACCGGCAGCACGAGCATCGCTACTCCGACATCTATCTCTGAATAGAAGATAGGCTCAGTTCATGTGGGCGCTGCTGATTAATCCTGTCGCAGGCCAGGGACAAGGCGCAATCGTTGCTAAGACCGTTGCCGGCCTGCTTACCCAACACCAAATTCAATACACAATCGTCACCGGCAATTCAGCGGTCGCACTTTCTGATCACTTGAAAATCTTTATAAAAAAATTTCCAGATTGCCGGGGAGTTATCGCCGTTGGGGGAGATGGCCTACTCCACGTCGCCTTACAGTCTGTGATTCCAGCGCAAATACCGTTAGCCGTGATCCCAGCCGGAACCGGCAATGACTTTGCTCGAACGCTCGGTTGGGATTTAGTAGATATCGAGCCGCAATTGATGAAGATTTTGCAGAGCCCGGCAACTTCGATCGACGTAGGTTTAGTTGATGGTGAGTGGTTTGGCGCAATTTTATCGAGCGGTTTCGATGCAATAGTAAATGAAAAAGCCAATACCTTGTCGTGGCCCAAGGGTCCGATGAAGTACAAATTAAGTATCGCGATGGAGTTGCCGCGCTTTAAACCGCGCCACTACGAGATCCATCTTGATGACCGAACTATTTCGACCGAAGCCATGTTGATCGCAGTAGCCAACGGCCGTTCCTATGGCGGGGGCATGCTGGTCTGCCCCAATGCCAGTATTACTGATGGCTACTTTGATGTGATGGTGCTACATCCAGTCTCAACTTTTGAATTTATTAAAGTCTTTCCTATGGTCTTTACGGGTGCGCACGTTAATCATCCAGCTGTAGAAATAGTTCGTAGTAAAAACGTTCGGATCGAATCGAAAGCTGTTGCCTACTCCGACGGCGAACGGATCGGGCAACTACCTGTTCAAGCCGAAGTTGCTCCTCATGCGATGCTGACGTGGGTCGCATGAGTTCACCAGCCGAGAGATACGCCGCTGCTAAATTACGTGGTGCTCACCCCATCACAATGGCCTTTGTGCAGACATTTGATTTTGAGTTTGATCCTTTTCAAATCGCTGCCTGCCACGCGGTTGAAGATGGAAAAGGCGTATTAGTAGCGGCACCCACTGGCGCCGGAAAAACTGTAGTTGGTGAATTCGCCGCCTACTTTGCGTTGCAAGCTGGAAAAAAATGTTTCTATACAACTCCTATCAAAGCTCTCTCAAATCAAAAGTACTCTGAGTTTGTTGAAAAGTTTGGTGAAGATCGAGTAGGTCTTTTAACTGGCGACACAAGTATTAATAGTGAAGCCGACATCTTGGTGATGACCACTGAAGTACTTCGCAATATGCTCTATGCCGGATCTAATACTTTGACCAACCTCGGGGCAGTTGTCATGGATGAAGTTCATTATCTGGCCGATAAGTTTCGGGGCGCGGTGTGGGAAGAAGTCCTGATCCACCTCATGGAGAGTGTGCAAGTCATTTCCTTATCGGCAACGGTTTCTAATGCGGAAGAGTTTGGCGAATGGCTCGATGAAATTCGTGGTGATACCGAGGTAATTGTTTCGGAAATTCGCCCCATTCCGCTGTTCCAACATGTACTGATCGGCAATCGCCTGCTAGATCTCTTTGAGCAACCCGGTCGCGTTAATCCCGAGATACTCTCGCGGGAGCGCGAAGCAATCAGGCGCTCGGCTATGGGACGCGGTCGTCGTGGTCGCTTCGATGAACCATCGGATCGACTTTCGCGGGCCGACATCATTGAAAAACTATCTGGTGAAAATTTATTGCCAGCAATTACCTTTATCTTTTCCCGAATTGGTTGCGACTCAGCCGTTAAGCAATGTCTCAATGCCGGCTTGCGATTAACGACGACCGAAGAGCGAGTAGAAATTCGACGAACCGCTTTGCGCTACACCCAGCACATTGCTGAAGAAGATCTCGAAGTTCTAGGGTTTAATGATTGGATCTCGGCGCTAGAGCGTGGCATCGCTGCGCATCATGCTGGCTTATTACCAAGCTTCAAAGGAGCTGTCGAAGATCTCTTTCAACGCGGCTTAGTTAAAGCGGTATTTGCCACTGAGACTTTAGCTTTGGGAATTAATATGCCGGCCAGAACTGTTGTCTTGGAAAAACTCGTCAAATTTAATGGTGAGGCTCACGTACCAATCACGCCGGGGGAGTACACCCAACTCACCGGTCGTGCTGGACGTCGAGGAATCGATATTGAAGGAAATGCAGTTATTCAATGGTCGCCAACTGTTGATTCAGCTGCTGCAGCCGGCCTTGCATCAACTCGTACATATCCATTGCGATCATCGTTTTCACCTTCTTACAACATGTCAATCAACTTGATCGCACAATTTGGACGAGAGCGGGCACGTCGCTCTTTAGAGTCATCCTTTGCCCAATTCCAAGCCGATCGCGCCGTTGTTGGACTTACTAAACAACTTCGAAAAAATGAAGAAGCGATTAACGAATTAGTAAAAGAGTCACAATGTCACATGGGTGACTTTGGCGAATATGCACGGCTTCGTAGATCGATCAAAGAAGTTGAGGTACTGCTCAGCCGGCGCGATCAGCGAAAGACATTTGATAATCGACAACGCGGTCATTTGGAAGGTGAGTTATCTGATCTTCGTAAAGCGATGAAAAATCATTCATCTCATGGCTGTGCCCAGCGCGAAGATCATTCCCGACTTGCCGAGCGTGCCGGGCGACTAACTCGCGAAAATGAAGGGCTAACTACTCGGGTGGAAAGTCGGACCCATGTGATCGCTAAAACCTTCGATCAAATTTGCCGGGTACTCGATCATCTAGATTATATTGCCGGAGAAAAACCAACGGCGCAAGGGAAGATTTTGACGAAGATTTACGCCGAATCCGATCTTTTATTAACAGAGTCAATTCGACGAGGTCTCTTAGATGATTTAACTGCACCAGAGCTTTTATCCGTAGTTTCATGCATGATCTTTGAATCTCGCTCGGTAGAAAATATCGCGCCTAAAATGCCAAGTGCAAAAGTGACATCGACAATCACTGAGATCATCTCGTTGTGGTCAGCCTTAGAAGAGATCGAAGCTGATTTCGGTGTGAAAACTCAACGTGAACCTGATGCTGGCTTTTGTTTCATCTCACATCGCTGGGCAAGTGGTAACTCATTATCAAATGTTTTACAGGGCAGCGACATGTCAGTTGGCGATTTCGTGCGTTCAACAAAACAGCTCATAGATCTGCTTAATCAAATTGCCGGGGCTAGTGAGAAACTTCGCCCTGTGTGTAAGGAAGCAGTGAAACGAATTGACCGCGGCGTCGTTGCATATTTAATGGGAGAGATATGACATTAATGCTGCTCGATAGCGCCTCGCTTTGGTACCGCGCTTATTACGGCATGCCAGATACGTTACTAGCACCCGATGGCACATCGGTAAATGCGATCCGTGGCTATCTCGATATGACGGCTCGGTTGATGAGCGTCTATAAACCAGATCGTTTAGTGGCATGTCTAGATGGTGATTGGCGACCAAGTTGGCGAGTCGATTTATTTCCCGAGTACAAAGCAAACCGCCTGGAAGAAGAAGGTGACGAGGAAGAAGAGCCGGAAACTCTGACACCGCAAATTCCAATTCTGTTAGATCTTTTGGACCTCTTTGGAATTCCAGTAGTCGGAGTTGATGATTATGAAGCCGACGATGTCATGGCCACTTATGCCGAAATTGAAAAGGGTCCCATTCGCATCGTCACTGGCGATCGCGATTTATTCCAAATGGTTGATGATAAGCGAGATATTAAAGTTGTCTACCTAGCTAAGGGAATAGCTCAACATGATCTTGTTGATATTAAATATGTTGCTGATAAATATGAAATCCCAGGAGATCGTTACGACTTGTTTGCGATGTTTCGGGGAGATCCATCCGATGGTTTACCGGGAGTAAAAGGAATCGGAGAAAAAGGTGCGGCAGTAATTGCTAATAACTTTGCGTCAGTAGAAGAAGCATTGGCCGGGGCACACGCCGCGCACGTGCTACTTCCGGCTGCACTCGCCAAGAAGATTATCGCTGGCGCAGATTATTTAAAGATTGCACCTAGGTTAGTGCGCGTGGCCCGCGATGCACCTCTTCCAAAAGTTGATTTATCACTTCCGAAAGCACCGGCCGATCTGTCGGCGATCTATCAATTCAAGGAGCGCTACGCATTAGGAGCTAGCGTTGATCGATTGATCAGCTCCCTAGGATGGTAAACCTTCTCCTCACTGCGATTTCGGGTTTCCTTGTTTTTGCCGCGTTTAAACCTATCGGTTTGTGGTGGCTTGCACCCTTAGGTTTTGCTTTACATATTTTTATCCTTAATAGAACTAGTCGACGAGTGTTATCGGTCGCTGTCTTTGCTTTGACGATCAACTTATTGCTGCTGCACTGGACCAGCATCTATGTTGGTTCGCTGCCTTGGATCATTTTGGCAGCTGGCATGACGGTTTTTTATCTCCCGTTAGCACTTGTCCATAAGTGGGGGATAGCCTCGTATCCATTGATTTTTATCATCTTAGAAGAGCTACGAAATCGATTTCCATTTGGTGGTTTTGGTTGGGCCCGAATCGCATATTCACAAGCCGATGCACCTTATGCATCGATCGCACGTTACGGGGGAGCCACGGCATTATCGGCGATGGTTCTCATGATTGGACTCTTCATATATTTTTCATTGATAAAAAAGATAAAAATAAAATTGTTACTGCCAGTACTTCTTGTTTTTATCCCACTGTCGGTTAATACCCAATCATTGACATCAGTGCTAATGATTCAGGGAAATGTTCCAAAATATGGATTAGATTTTAACGCCAGGGCCCAGGCCGTCTTCAACAACCATGTTGATCAAACCCGCGTAGCTCTGAAAGAAGTTGAGAAAGTCGATTTTATAGTGTGGCCAGAAAACGCGGTTGATGTAGATCCATTTACTAATAAAAAAGTATTCCTCGATCTAGAAAGTTTTACCAAACCACTTATTGTTGGCGCTATCGTGAGGAAGGAATCAAAAGTATTTAATACTTCGATTTTGTGGAGTGATCAGGGGCAACAGATATATGAAAAACAGCATTTAACACCATTTGGTGAGTACATTCCTTGGCGGGGATTAGCTTCTAAGATCTCGCCCTACGTTGACCAAGTTCAGGATTTTTCTCCTGGCAATTCCCCGCAAATCTTCTCCATCGGCTCAGCCCGAATTTCACCGATTATTTGCTATGAACTACTTGATGATTCAATTGTCGCTACTAGTGCAAAAACCTCAAACATCATGGTCGTACAGACAAATAATGCGACCTTTGGAACATCGGCTCAAAGCGAGCAACAAATGTCGATTACCCGAATCCGAGCGATTGAACACTCCAGAAATGTTGTATCGGTGTCGACAACTGGATATTCAGCTTTCATCGATCACCGCGGAAAAATAACTGCGCAAACCACAATGGGCACAGCCGACTTCCTGCAAGGCGATATCGGGTTGATCCAGACATTGTCGCCGCGAGATCGTTTAGGCCAGTGGAGCGTAGTTATCAGCCTTATCTGGCTCTTCTTAATCGCTCGGCGTAAGGTTACCTGACGCCGATAAGTGACATTATGTAAACTTAAGCGAATTCAGATATTGGTAGGCAGGAACAGACTAGGTTGCGATCTCCGTAAGCACCGTCGATTCGCCCCACTGTTGGCCAGTATTTGCCCTTCATGCCGATGATTTCACCAGCTACCAGGCCATCGCGGGCCGCCGGCAATGCGCCAACTTCGCGAGGGTAGGCACGATTCCAATCACCAGAAATAACTGATTCCACAGTGTGCGGCGCGTGACGAAGTGGTGAATCTTCGGCTGAAATAACCCCACTCATGACCTCGGAGATTTCACCATGAATAGCGATCATCGCTGCGATAAAGCGATCGATCTCAGCGATATCTTCACTCTCAGTAGGTTCAATCATCAAGGTACCTGGGACTGGAAAGCTCATAGTCGGTGCGTGGAAGCCGTAATCCATCAAACGCTTTGCCACATCATCGACAGTAACGCCACTTACCCTAGTAATTTCGCGCAGGTCCAAGATGCACTCATGCGCAACTCGACCCTTCTCCCCTGTATATAAAACTGGAAAAAACGGATCGAGCTTTGCCGCCATGTAGTTGGCCGACAAGATCGCAATTGATGTCGCTTGGGTGAGTCCGGCCCCGCCCATCATGCGAATGTAGGCCCAAGAAATTGGCAAGATACTTGCCGAACCAAAAGGTGCACCGCTGATCGGCCCAGGACCTGTGACCGGTCCAGCTGTTGAATCCATCGGGTGATTTGGCAGGAACGGCGCCAAATGCGCACGCGCAATAACTGGTCCAACTCCAGGACCGCCACCACCATGTGGAATACAAAATGTTTTGTGTAAATTCAAGTGTGAGACATCTGCACCAAATTTTCCAGGTTGGGAAACTCCCACCAAAGCGTTCAAGTTAGCACCATCAACGTAAACCTGTCCCCCGGCCTCATGGACTAGTTCGCAGATCTGGGAAATCGCCGATTCAAAAACACCGTGCGTTGACGGATATGTCACCATGATTGCAGCGAGTTTTCCAGAGTGTTCGGAAATCTTTGCTTTGATGTCAGCCACTGAAACGTTTCCAGATTCATCACATTCAATAACAACAACCTTCATGCCAGCCATAACCGCACTTGCTGCATTTGTGCCATGTGCACTCGATGGAATCAAGCAAATTGTTCGATCCTGATCACCGCGGGAATCATGATAATTACGAATCGCTAATAATCCAGCAAATTCACCTTGGCTGCCGGCATTTGGTTGCAGTGAAACTGCGTCGTATCCGGTGATGGTTACTAACCACTGCGATAACTGGGTAATTAACTCACGGTAGCCAGCGCTCTGATCCGCCGGTGCAAAGGGATGGATACTTGAAAACTCTGGCCACGTAACGGCTTCCATCTCAGTGGTTGCATTTAATTTCATAGTGCAACTTCCCAATGGAATCATGGTGCGATCTAATGCTAAGTCGCGATCAGACAAGGTGCGGATGTAGCGCAGCATCGAAGTCTCTGATCTATGGGTATTAAATACTGGGTGCTGCAGAAAAGACGATCTGCGAAGCAAAGCCTTGGGAAGCTTCTCGTCTGCAACCGTTATCGATTCTGTTCCAAAAATAGTAGCGATCTTTGCCAGTACTTCATCGGTAGTGCTCTCATCAAGTGAAAGCCCAACATGGGTTGCATCAATTACCCGCAAGTTAACGCGAAGTGATCGCGCTAGTTGGTGAAATTTGTCGGCGTCGCTTACCTGAACAACTAAAGTGTCAAAGAAATTTACTGTTTCAACAACGTGTCCAGCTGCTTCAATCGCTCGTGCAACTGCCGCAGTTTGCGCATTTACCCTGGATGCAATTGTTTTTAAACCAATTGGTCCATGCCACATCGTGTAAAAAGCACTTATGACGGCGAGTAAAACTTGCGCCGTACAAATGTTACTTGTCGCCTTATCTCGGCGAATGTGTTGTTCCCGTGTTTGCAACGCTAACCGAAAAGCTGGATTGCCATGTGAATCCACGCTTTGCCCAACTAAACGTCCTGGCAGTGAACGCTCTAAACCGGTGCGAACTGACATGAAACCTGCGTGTGGGCCGCCAAAACCATTAGGTACACCAAAGCGCTGCGCCGAGCCCACTGCGATATCTGCGCCCCACTCCCCTGGTGCTTTCAATAGGGTCAACGCTAATAAATCAACTGCGGCAATTACTAACGCATCTTGCTCATGTGCCCATGTTGCAAGCTCGGTGTAATCAACAATCTCACCACGTGTATTGGGATACTGAACTAGTACGCCAAAAACCTGCGCCGACGTAGTAACTGGCTTTGATAAATCTGCGATTTCAATAGTGATGCCAAGTGGCTTTGCGCGAGTTGCAACCACTGCAATCGTCTGTGGATGCAAATTTGCATCGATTAAAAAGAGCGCATCATCACTGCCTTTGTACACGCGTCTTGCTAACGTCATAGCTTCAGCTGCCGCTGTTGGTTCATCTAGCATCGAAGCATTTGCTACTTGCAGTGAAGTTAACTCGCAGACCGCACTTTGATAGGCAAAGAGTGCCTCTAAGCGACCCTGTGAAATTTCCGGTTGGTATGGCGTGTAGGCCGTGTACCAGGCTGGATTTTCTAAAACATTTCGCAAAACAACTGGTGGCGTAATCGATGAATAATATCCGGCGCCGATTAATGATGTAAAGATTTCATTTTTATCGGCGATCGCATGTAGCGCGGCAATTGTCTCTACTTCATTGAGTGGCTCTGGAAGCACGTCGGCAAGTTTTGTTGCCATTGCGATATTGGCCGGAACAACGTCGGCGATAAAATCGGTAAGTGAGGAGTAACCAAGCTCCATCAACATTGTTGTGGCCTGATCACTTGATGGGCCAATATGGCGATGTTCGAACGCGTCGTACTTACTCATCGTGTACCTCGTCTGGATTACATGAGTCTCTCGGATTGAAAGCTCAGACGAGAAGGATAAGGTGAATTAGGCGCCTTTGCTCTTTCTACGCATCGACAACTCGTCACTATTTTCAACACCTGATAAGCCAACCGAAGTGCCATTAACCTCACCCTGAAGCATGGACAATGAGCCTTCAACTTCATTCCAAACTTTTCCAACAGCGATTCCAAAGACACCTTGTCCACCGGCCAACAAGTCGATGATCTCGTCCGGGCTGGAACACTCATAGATAGATGCACCATCACTCATCAAAGTAATGCGCTCAAGATCTACAACTCCCCTATTGCGAAGGTGATCCACAGCAGTTCTAATATTTTGTAGAGAAACACCAGCATCCAGTAATCGTTTAACAATTTTTAATACCAAAATGTCACGAAAACCATATAAACGTTGCGTGCCCGAACCGCTAGCACTCCGAATGCTCGGTTCAACCAGGCCAGTTCGCGCCCAATAATCCAACTGGCGGTAGGAAATACCCGCGGCTGAACATGCCGTTGCGCCTCTGTAGCCGATCTCTAAATCCTGTGGGGACACGGGATACTCGTTTCTCTTATTGCTAGGGAGCCAAATGTAAACCCGTAGACCTTCGTAAACAACGACCGACACGGCCCAAACCTCTACTTGAGGTTGAGGCTTTGCTACCCTGCGAAATCCTCCGGATTGATCTGATCGAGAAATTCTCGGAACTTCTCTACTTCTTGATTTTCACCATCGCCCTGTGGGATCTCGATTCCAACCTGGTCCAGTAGCTCTGCCGTTGCCAAGATATTTGTATGGGTTCGAATCGCCAGTGCGATCGCATCAGATGGTCGAGCCGACAAAGTCAACGACTCGCCTTGGGCATCTCTAATCAGAAGCGTTGCGTAAAAGACACCATCTCGTAGCTCGGTCATGTGCACTGCCGTTACGGTGGCATCGAGTAGCTCAACCAACTCGCGCATTAAGTCATGCGTGAGTGGACGAGGTGGTTCGACGCCTTGTTGAGCAAAGGCGATCGCCGTTGCCTCGGCGGCTCCCACCCAGATCGGTAAAAATCTAGAGCCATCTACCTCTTTGAGCAAAACAATTGGTTGATTAGAAGGCATCTCAACTCTGACGCCAACGAGTTCCATCGGAATAAACATAGTGACCTTTAAACCCAGCGAATTAGCGAAGTCGGTTGAGGCCGCCACGAACAAGTGCGGCATGTAAACGAATCGAGAGCGAAGCGATCTCTTTTTGAACTTCTTGTGCACGAGCTTTTGATTCAGTGTTTTTCTGACGGGTAAGCGGTGTGATGACTTGTTCGATCAAACCGATCTCACGATCGGCCGCAGATTTAAATGATCGAAGGTGACGAGCTTCAATTCCAAAGCTACCCATCTCGGTAACTGCCTTTGCAATCGTTAAAGCATCGCCGTCGTAATGACGACCGCGAGCCGTGATTAAGCCATATCCCTCTAACTCTTCTAACTGCTCTGGCGAAAGGCCACTGTTTTTTAACAGCTCATCACGCGACAAACGCATCTCACTGACTTCACCAAAAGCAGAGGGCGCCATCTCACCATCGACTGTTGCTAGCCCAATCGGTGGACGAGGCGTGGCTACTCCACCAGCTTGGGCCGGTGCTAATCCACGATCGATCGCATCTAAATTATCCTTGATTACTTTGAGTGGCAGATACTGATCGCGTTGGGCCAGTAAGACGTAACGCAATCGCTCTAAATCTGAAGTTGTAAATTTTCGGTAGCCCGATGGCGTGCGCTGCGGTTCGATTAAACCCTCTGATTCAAGAAAACGAATCTTTGAGATCGTTATATCTGAAAAATCTCCGCGGAGTCGGTTGAGAACTTCACCGATACTCAAATATGCGCGTGCTGGAACTGCCATCTGTACTCCCCTAGCCCTAATATAATATTATTTTTTTCAAACAAACTTTGTTAATTTCTTACTTGGAACCAATAAAAAATAAATGAAACTTTCCAATCTGAAACTCATCACCTGAAATTAACGTGTGCTCTTTTACTGATTCGTTGGCCAGATAGGTTCCATTGAGCGATCCGGCATCGGTTAGTACAAAATCGCTTCCAACTCGGGCGATGGTGGCGTGCTTTCTGGAAACGGTGATGTCGTCTAGAAAAACATCACTTTTTGCTGAACGACCAATTGAGACGCCCTCTGAAGTAACTAAAAAACGTGAGCCTTTATTGGCCCCACGCAAAATAAAAATCATCGCTTTATCTGAATCTTTTCCTCGAATCTGAGCAATTACATCGCGATCTTCTTGGGTTAAAGAAGCTAAACGCTCCTCTAAGGCATTAGTTGGGATTGGACTAACTCCGCGAAGATTTAAATGGAGGGTAGAAGTTAATTCACTTTTAGATTGCTCTGCAGCCATTGTTTCTACCTCCTTAACGTCAACTTAAGAGTGACAGTAGAGCGTTATATGGCGTTGGTCAAGCGGTGATTTCTCCGTATGAAGCGGCCGACATGAGATCAGTTGGGGCGGTACTCACTTCAATTTTCGCAAACCATCCGGTGCCATACGGGTCCGAGTTGATTGTTTCTGGAGAATTCGATAAGGCATCATTAATCTCAACAACTGTTCCAGTTACTGGAGCATAAATATCGGAAACTGATTTCGTTGATTCAACTTCTCCGCAAACGCTACCGCTAGTTACACTTTCGCCAACTTTTGGAAGTTGCACGTAAACGATGTCGCCCAATGCGGCTTGTGCGTAATCAGTAATTCCCATTGTGTAGATCGAATCTTTCGCCGATACCCATTCGTGTTCCTTGGTGTATGACAACTCATTGGGAATCGATGACATGGTCTCCTCTTAACTGCGAAAGTCCTTCGCGTGCGTAACTAATTCCAGTGGAAATGTAGAGGGCGATCCCCCAAATTGCAAAACTCCAACCGAGAACGAATGCTATAACACCCCAACGCCCTTGCGCCTGCGCAAGAAGCAGGAACGGAAAGGCATACATCAAATTAAAGGTTGCTGCCTTGCCCAAATAGGTAACGGTAAATGGCGGGATACCCCGTCGATTCATCACGATTGTGATGATCGCCAAAATTAAATCTCTTCCTATGATCACAATGATCATCCATACCGGCACGATTTCACGGATTAAAAAGACGATCAAGATCGCAAAGATGTAAAGCCGATCAATCGCCGGATCTGCAATTTCGCCAAATCGTGATGTCTGGTTCCACATTCTCGCGATCTTGCCGTCGAAGTAATCGGTAGCTCCCCCAACAGCTAAAACCACGATCGCCCAGCCATCGGCCTCAAGCTTCAATGTTAAATAAATGAAGAGTGGGATACCAAGAAAACGCAGAAAAGTAAGTGCGTTAGGAACGGAGACCACCGAACTCATTGCTTATCGCGCTCTTTTACACGAACTGCCACCATCACCGGTGTGCCTGGGAACTTGAACTCTTCCCGTAATCGTCGCTCAATAAAACGACGGTACGAGGCTTCAATCCAGCCACTAGAAAAGACCACAAATTTAGGTGGCGCAATGCCAGCTTGGGTTGCGTAGTAAACTTTTGGCTGCTTTCCACCGCGAACAGGCGGTGGCGTTGCCCCAATAAGTGCGCCAAGGAACGAGTTGAGTTTTGCAGTTGGAACGCGGCGCTCCCATGAATCAAGTGCCGTGCGAAGAGCTGGTGCCAGGCGATCTCGGTGCCAACCTGTCTTGGCCGCGATATTTACTCGTTGGGCCCATTCAACTTGATCTAAATGGCGATCGATCTCTTTATCTAATTGATTGCGACGATCTTCATCTACTAAGTCCCATTTGTTCATCACGATGACCATGGCTTTCCCAGCCTCTTCCACCATCGTGATGACACGTAAATCTTGTTCGGTAATTGGCTCTGATGCATCGAGAACTACAACGGCAACTTCACAACGCTCTAACGCAGTCGCTGTGCGAAGTGATGCGTAATAATCGGTGCCAGAGTCTTGGTTAGCTCGTTTTTTTAATCCAGCAGTGTCGATAAATCGCCAGGTTGATCCACCAAAATCTAGAAGTGAGTCAACTGGATCGCGCGTTGTACCAGCGACATCATCAACGATTGATAGTGATTCACCTGCTATCGCATTGAAGAGTGAAGACTTTCCAACATTTGGTCGACCAATAAGTGCAACCCGTCGAAAACCATCTTGATTTTGCGAGCGACCAACTTCAGGCAAAACTTTAATAATGTGATCTAACAGATCTCCACTGCCACGACCATGCAGCGCCGAAACAAATCGTGGTTCACCTAAACCTAGACTCCACAATGCATGTGCTTCCGATTCTTCGCGCTCTCCATCAACTTTGTTTCCAATCAAAATTGTTGGCTTTTTAGCTTTGCGAAGATGTTGTACCAAAATATCATCTTCATCGAGTGCGCCAACTTGTGCATCGACAACGAAGGCCAAGACATCTGCCTCTTGCATCGCAAGTTCAGAACCAGCACTTACTTGAATCGAAATTCCATCCGGTTTTGCTTCCCAGCCACCAGTATCCATAATCATGAAGCGACGACCGCCCCATTCGCATTCGTATTTCACGCGGTCACGAGTAACGCCAGGTGTATCTTCAACGATAGCTTCGCGACGACCTAGAAAGCGATTAATCAGCGTTGATTTACCGACGTTTGGTCGACCTAAAATTGCAACGATTGGTAGACCCAGCAAGTTTCGCTGCTTTAACAGCTCCCACACTCTTTCAATCGTCTCTTCCAAATCAAGGTTCGTCGAGTCAATTTCTACAGCATCCTGGGCCATTGCAAGTGGTGAGAGTTGGCGGGTTGAATCAACGATATCTCGCGCTTCAAGTGAAGTTTTAACATCAACTGATTTGTCGTCCGTTTCATTTTCACGGCGTTCGGTACGCGCATCTAAATCAGCGGTTAAGAAAATCTTTAAACCTGCCTCAGGTGCAACAACAGTTCCGATATCTCGCCCTTCAACCACAATTCCGCGTTCGGCCGAATCAATAATTCGATGTTGCATATTTAATAATTCGCGACGAATTTCAGGTAGCGCACTAATACGAGAAACGTTTTCAGTTACTGACGTTCCTCGAATTGCGTGAGTAATTTGAACTTCACCGGCAAAAACATTTGGCGCCGTTGGATCTGAATCAAATCGAATTGGATGATCTTTGATCAATTGTAAAATTGCAAAAGATTCTTCACATTTATATTCAAGTGCCAACCAGGTTACGGCGCGATACAACGCACCGGTATCTAAATAGTTCCAGCCCGCGCGAGTTGCAATCGCTTTTGATGTACTCGATTTGCCGGCTCCACTTGGGCCATCCATTGCTACGACTATGCCCATATACTGAGCCTACTTCTCTTTACGGACCGGATGAACATTCCATCCGATCGAGCGCAGATGCTCTGATAATTTTATTGAATCTTCATCCGACAACGACAATGTAATAAGAGCGCTCAACTGCCCTGGTGAATGTTCGATTCCAAAGTCTTCAACGTTTACATTCATCACCGCGCACTCATTGAATATCGCCGCTAATTGACCTGGTTTATCGTCGATCACAATTGGTAGAAAACTATAGGCACGTGCCTTGCCGCCATGCTTTCCAGGAATCAGTGACTTTCCTTGTCTGCCCTTCTTCAAAAACTCTTCGATCTCAGCGGGATCATCGAGTGATTCGATCAGGTTTTCTAAATCACTTTGTAGATTTATCAGCAAGGTCGAAATCTCTTCGCGGTTAGAAAAAATGATCTCACTCCATAATTTTTCATCAGAGCCAGCGATCCGACTGGTATCGCGTAAACCCTGACCAGCAAGATCCAGGGCCGCTTCGGTAGAACCAATGAGCTGAGTGGCCAAAAGCGAAGAGATAATCTGCGGAAGATGAGAGACCCGAGCTACCGCAGCATCATGTTGGGCCGCTGGCATCTCTATGATCGAAGCTCCGATCGATCTAATCATCTCGCTCACCAGATTCTTGCTCTCTCCGAGAATCCCTTGGTTAGGCGTAACTATCCAACTGCGTCCCTGGAATAAATCTGCTCGTGCAGCCCCTGCTCCGCCTATCTCCCGGCCAGCCATGGGATGAGTAGGGACAAACCGTGGAAGAAGCTCTGGAAATCTCTCTACGTACAGTTGAACTTCATTTTTTATACTGCCTATATCCATAAACGTCGACTGTGGGTTTAGATGAAACTCTCCTTCTATGATCAGAGGCAATTGAGAAGTTGGAATAGCCATAATGACCAACTGAGGATTTTCTACCTTTGTGCCATTTACTAGATCGCCCGCCAAAGCCTGAGCCTGTTTATCAACATCGACCATCTCTACGCTCACGCCTAATTGCACCAGAGCCAAGCCAATCGACGTCCCAATTAAGCCTGAACCTACGATTCGGACGCGAGAAAGCGGATTAGAACTCACTGCGCAATATCTCGACGCAGCGATGCGGCACCGTGCAGGTAAATATGAGAAATCTCTTCCGGTGAGCGTGGAGTTTCAACATGAAGCAAAGCTCGGATAGTTCTATCCAGCGCGCCGGGAACGGCAACTTCAACTGAGCCAATCAGTGGAACATTTGCAAAACCCATCTGGCGACAGGCTGCTGCTGGAAAGGCGGCATCCAGATCGACCGTTGAGGTGAAAAATACCGAGATGACATCTGAAGGCGTAAGCATATTAGCCTCTAAAATTGCAGCGATTAGCTCTGTTACACCTGCGGCGATATCACCTGATGTATTTGCCGGAACTTGAATCGCTCCTCGAATAGCTCTCATCGACATGGGCTAAGGGTACCCTTCTTCCTTAGAATTCCATGGAACATTGAATTATTAAAAGTCGATAAAACTGTTTAACCTTTAAACCTGTTTACTACTTTTTGAACTCTTAACACCTCTCAAACAATCAAGCCTTCTTCCTTCGTGATTATCGATAAAGCAATATTAGTAACGCTCATACTTCCAGTTGTTTGTCGATAAATTTATAATTTATCTTAATTATGTAGACTTATGAACAAATAGATAATACCCGTATTGTCGCTTTATAATAATGTCATTTAATGTTTAAAGCCTTTTGTAAGTTAAGCAATTCAGTGTCATTGAGATCTCGCCAGCGCCCTTCGGTGGTATCGCCTAACGAGATCGGTCCAAATTTAGTTCGGACCAACCGAAGAACGTTGACCCCAACGGCCTCCATCAATCGCCGAATGATGTGATATCGACCTTCGTGAATGGATACCTCTATCCAACGAGCCGAGAGCTGGCGGAAAGTTAAAACTCGCCCCATGCCATCTTCGAGCTCGACACCCTTCAAAAGTATCTTGTCGATACCCGTAGGAAGTACCCCATCGAACTCGATAATGTAGGTCTTTTCCAGACCAAAAGATGGGTGGGTCGCCCGGAAGGTTAAATCCCCATCATTGGTCAAAAGAATGAGACCTTCAGAGTCCTTGTCGAGGCGACCGACGTGGAAGAGCCGCTCCTTCCTGATGTCAATAAAGTCATCAAGGCATGGGCGTCCTTCAGGGTCATACATGGTTGACAGAACACCTTTTGGTTTATGAAGTACTAAATAAGACTTAGACACAGAACGTGTAATTGTCTCACCATCTACCATTACTTGAACTAATTCAGGATCGAACTTGCTCCCCATTTCACGGATAGTAATTCCATCGACGGAGACCCGTCCGGATTCAATGAGTTCATCTGCGCCTCGGCGGCTAGTTACACCGGCATCAGCGATTATCTTGTTAAGCCGCATGTGGGCCATGGCTATCCTCCCGACAGTCAGGAGGAGATTGTAACGGAAAGGCTACTCAGTTAGCGAATCGAGGATTTCATCGAGCGCACCAAGATCTGGCAGATAGGGAGCCAGCGCCGGCAGATCTTCTAATGAGTTGAGCCCTAAACGTTCTAGGAAGAAACTAGTGGTCTTGTACAAGATCGCCCCAGATTCATGTTCGACGCCAGACTCCTCCACCAATCCACGAGTAATCAGGGTCTTCATAACCGCTTCCACATTGACGCCGCGAATAGCTGAGACGCGAGCTCTGGAGACTGGTTGGCGATAAGCGATCACCGACAGGGTCTCTAGCGCTGCCTGGGTCAGGCGCGCTTGCTGGCCATCTAGTACAAATTTTTCGACTACTGCTGAATAATTTGGATGACTGTAAAAACGCCATCCCCCATTGATCTTGCGCAGAGCAAAGCCTCGATCTTCATAACTACTCTCTAATCGAGCAAGAGCTACCTCAACCTCCTCCACTGGCGCCTCTAGCACCTGGGCCAGAACGATCTCGCTCAGAGGTTCATCGACGACCATCAAGATCGCCTCGATTGAACGCTCAACTTCTACATTAGACATTTTTACTACTTTCTGTCGAGTCTTCCATCTCTAAAACCACCGGAATATCAAACTCATCGCTGACTTCGATCTCTCCCTCGAGGCTTCCGGTCCAACTAATCTGAAGTTCACCCAAGGCGATTACCTGATCAAATCGTAAAACACCCTGCCGGTAAAGATCGAGTAAGGCGAGGAAACGGGCCACAACGACCAAGGTCGTTTCGGCGTCGGCGATCAGATTCCTAAAACTCACGCTCTTGCCATGTCGAAGCGCCTCAACTACTCGCCTGGACTCCTCCGCCACGTTCACCATGGTTGTGTGCAGATGAGCAAATGCAACCAGCGGGGCGACCTTGGGGGTCAATACTCGCTCAGCAATGGCGGCAAAGCGCGCTGCGCCTACTCCAATGAGCACCTCCGGAAGCAGGGCGGCCAAGGTGGCATCGAGTGCAACGACGCGGGGAAAGGATTTATCGGCGGCAGAAATACGCTCGTTAAAGGTTGCAGCGATCTGCTTGAAGGCTCGATATTGCAGCAGACGGGCAAAGAGTAGATCTCTGGCCTCAAGCAGGGCAAGATCTTCTTCATCTTCAATCTCGCCACTTGGCAACAACCGCGCAGCTTTCAGATCTAACAGCGTCGCTGCTACCACGAGAAATTCTGTCGCTTGCCCGAGTTCCCAGCCTTTTCCAGAGGCCTCAAGGCCACGAATAAACGAGATGAATTCATCGGTCACTAGGCTCAAAGAGAGTTCAGTTACATCCATTTTGTGACGGGAGATCAATTGCAGCAAGAGATCAAAAGGGCCAGCAAAATTATCGAGATGCACCGAAAAGGCAGATGATGCACCGTTCACATCACTTTCCTGCGCTAATGAAATCTCCATTGACGCACCTTACTTCACGGTTGCCTCTTTTTCGCCTAACGCCTAGGCTCACGGCTATATCAGGAAAGAGGTTTGAAGATTGAGCGCTAAATCGACAATTCAAGAAAACGTGGCCACTACGGCGAATTTACTTGGCAAAACCGCACTTAGTTTTGCGACACCTCCTCCCATCACCGATCATGGCAATGCCAAGGTCATTTCAATCTTCAATCAAAAAGGCGGAGTGGGAAAAACCACCAGCACAATTAATCTAGGTGCTGCTTTAGCCGAACTTGGCCGGCGCGTACTTCTTGTAGATTTTGATCCACAGGGTGGTTTGTCACTCGGACTTGGCGTCAATGCTCATTCCTTACCTCTAGAACAAACCGTTTACTACGCACTCATGACGCCGACATCAAATGTTGATGACATCGTTTTAAAATCATCAGTTCCTGGCTTAGATTTTTTACCAGCTAATCGCGACTTAGGTACCGCAGAAACAACACTTGGCGCCGAAATTGGCGGACAACAATATTTAAAGCGGGCGTTAGCACCGCTTCGAGATTACTACGATGTGATTTTAATTGACTGCCAACCAACTATGGGTCAGTTAACAATCAACGCACTTGTCGCCTCGGATGAAGTAATCGTTCCGATGCAATGTGAATACTTTGCACTGCACGGCTTCATCGAATTAAAAGGCAATCTTGATAAGGTAAAGAGTTTCCTTAACCCCAGTCTTCGTTTGATTGGAATTTTGGCAACGATGTACGACAAAAAAACATCACATAATCGCCAAGTGCTCGAGCGAATTTTGGAACAGTTTCCAGAGGATGTGTTTGAAACAATTATTGCCAAAACTATTCGTTTCCCTGAAACAACCGTTGTTGGCGAACCGATTACAAAGTATGCGACCACATCAGGTGGCGCAGCGTCATATCGACGTTTAGCACGAGAACTAATCGCCAGAGGAGGCGCACGATGACACGTAGAGCAAACCTTCCAGGTGCAGATGAACTCTTTCGTTCGACGGCGCCGGCGTTAAGTGCAGTTCCGGCTCCAACCCATCAAGAAATATCTTCACCGTTGGTTCCGCCAGCAATTGCCACACCAAAAGCACCATCATCGAAAAAAGGTGTTCGCACAATTGCACGTCGTCGTGTCACTACCGTTGACCGTTCACCATCAGGGCGGGAGCGCCATGATGAAAAGATAACTGTGTACCTATCCCCCGATGAGTTATTTGATCTTGATCAAGCTCGCCTGCAACTTCGCGGAGATTTAGGTCTTGGAGTTGACCGAGGACGCATTGTTCGCGAATCAATCGCGGTGATTATCGCTGATCTTGAAGCAAAGGGTGATCAAAGCATTCTTGCTCGCCGACTACGCGGTCAATAAAACTAGCCACGCGCTCTTGGATGGGCGGTGGAATATGTTTCACGTACTTTATCTATTGTGACCAAGGTATATATCTGAGTAGTTGTAACCGATGCATGCCCGAGAAGCTCTTGAACAACTCGAATATCTGCGCCGCCATCTAATAAATGGGTCGCATAAGAGTGACGAAATACGTGCGGTGAAACATCATCAGTAACGCCCGCTGCTTGGGCGGCATCTAAAACAATCTGCCAGGCACTCTGTCTTGATATTCGAGCTCCACGGGCATTAAGAAACAAAGCGCTGACACTTTTCTTTGACTTCGCCGATAAACCTGGCCTGATCCGAGTTACATAATCATCAATAGCCTTAGTAGCAAAACTTCCTAACGGAACAATCCGCTCCTTTGATCCTTTTCCCCGCAACTTAATAGTTGTAATTTTTGCTCCATCACTATCTGCCTGATTAATATCATTGGCATTAATTCCAATTAACTCACTCACACGTGCGCCGCTGCTGTACAACAGTTCGAGCATGGCTCGATCTCGTGAAGTAATCGGCACGCTTTCACGAAAAGATGCATCGATTATTGAAATTATCTGATTAATAGATAACGCTTTTGGTAATCGTCTTACCGATTTACTCGGCGTGATCTCCAGCGTTGGATCACTCATGCCGTACTCGATCTGCATGTGTTTAAAAAAGGAACGAAGTGTAGATTCAAGGCGATTAATACTCGCTGGAGATAACCCAGCCGAACGAAGCGAGATCTCAAAACTCAATATTTTAGCTGGGTCAACATCATCTAATCCGGCTTGTCCTAAAAACTTTCCAAATTTTTCCAGATCACGTCGGTAAGCCGCGATTGAATTCTTGGCTAATCCTCTTTCAATCTGCAAGTGATTGAGAAAAGAGGAGGCGGCTACATCAAAGTGTGGCGCTGTCATATCCATGCGCCTGGGCTACTGCCGGATAGTAGACCTGCCCCTGATGAACGTTAAGACCCTTGGCCAAATTGATATCTCGCGCACATGCACCTTGCCAACCAAGATTTGCGATTGAAAGCGCGTAGGGCAAAGTTGCATTCGTCAACGCATATGTTGATGCAACTGGTACTGCGCCAGGCATATTGGCTACGCAATAAAATACTGAACCATGAACTTCGTAGGTTGGCTCGGCATGTGTTGTGGCTTTTGAATCTTCAAAACAGCCACCTTGATCGATCGCAATATCAACTAACACCGAACCCTTTTTCATCTGCGATACCAAAATATTTGAGACTAACTTTGGAGCTTCGGCGCCATGAACTAATACTGCGCCAATCACAAGATCTGCTTGGCGAAGTTCACGCTCAATTGCATGAGCCGATGACATAAGTGTCTTGATCCGACCTACATACATAGTGTCTATATATTGAAGCCGCTCTATCGAGCGATCTAAAACCGTAACATCAGCGCCCATTCCCATTGCGATTACGGCTGCATTTAAACCAGCAACTCCGCCACCGATGACTACAACGCGTCCGGGGGCAACTCCGGGAACTCCCCCAAGCAATACACCTCGTCCGCCATTTGGCTTTTGCAGCGCCGTTGCGCCAACTTGGGTTGCTAAACGACCAGCGACCTCACTCATTGGCGCTAGCAAAGGCAAAGCTCCGTTGACCTCTACTGTTTCATAGGCGATCGCGGTAACACCCGAACGGATTAGTGCATCCGTGCAGGGTTTGGAAGCAGCTAAATGCAGGTACGTAAAAAGAATTTGATCCTTTCGCAGCCGAGAATATTCAATCTCAATCGGCTCTTTTACTTTCAAAATTAACTCGGACTTTTCCCACAATTCTTCCACTGACGAAACTATTGTGGCTCCAGCATTTACAAACTCTTCATTTGTAATCGATGAACCTAAGCCGGCATCTGATTCGATCAAAACTCCGTGACCGGCGCGAGTGAATTCGCAGACTCCTTCTGGAGTTATTGCGACTCTGGATTCATGAACTTTGATCTCTTTTGGAATACCTACGAACATGATCAGCCTTTCGCTGTGACCGCCGCTGCTATGAGTCCGATAAATAGCGGATGAGGTCTAGTAGGCCGAGAGCGGAGCTCAGGGTGAGCTTGCGTGCCTACATAGTAAGGATGCACCCCTTTAGGTAGTTCTACAAACTCAACTAAATCACGTTCCTTGAACATGCCTGAGAAAACTAAACCAGCGGCAGCTACCTGATCGCGATACACATTGTTTACTTCATAGCGATGACGGTGACGCTCAGAGATTTCTAATGCACCATACGTCGTCGCAACAACTGAACCAGGCAATAAATCAGATTTGAATAGACCCAATCGCATGGTTCCACCCATATCTTCTTTACCAGAAACAACATCTCGTTGATCAAGCATTGTTGCAATGACCGGAGTACCGGAATCGGAAAACTCTGCGGAAATAGCATCAGTGATACCAGCTAAATTTCGAGCCGCTTCAATCACCATGCACTGCAGGCCAAGACACAAACCTAATGTTGGAATTTTATTTTCTCTGGCAAATCGAAGCGCACCAATTTTTCCTTCAATCCCACGAATTCCAAAACCACCCGGAACGCAGATGGCATCTACTCCCGCTAGATGTGCCTTGGCACCCTCGGGCCTTTCACACTCATCGCTGGCGATCCAGACAATCTCTATCTTTGCATCGTTTGCAAAACCACCGGCACGAAGCGCCTCTGAAACTGAAAGATAAGCATCCGGTAGATCAACGTACTTTCCAACTAAACCGACTTTAATATGATGCTTTGGATGATGAACTTTTTCTAACAGTGCATCCCATTCATCCCATTCAACATCATGGCACTGAAAACCTAAACGTTTCACGACATATGAATCCAAGCCCTCGGCATGTAAAACCTTTGGAATATCGTAAATTGATGGCGCATCCACGGCGGCGACAACAGCTTCGACATCGACGTCGCACATCAAGGAAATCTTTCGCTTCACACCTTCTGGAATTTCGCGATCTGAGCGAAGCACGATGGCATCTGGTGCGATACCTATACTGCGAAGGGCGGCAACTGAATGCTGGGTTGGCTTAGTTTTTAATTCTCCAGATGGTCCAATGTATGGCACTAATGAAACGTGTAAATAAAATACATTGTCTCGGCCAACAGTTTGTCTAATCTGTCGGATCGCTTCTAGAAATGGTTGCGATTCAATATCGCCAACTGTTCCGCCCACTTCAGTAATTACTAAATCAATCTCTGGTCCGGCCATCGCAATGATGCGCTCTTTGATCTCATTTGTGATGTGCGGAATTACCTGAACGGTTTCACCTAAATATTCACCACGTCGCTCACGAGCAATCACTCTGGAATAGACTTGACCCGTTGTTACGTTTGCTGAGCCATGAAGATTGCGATCTAAAAAGCGCTCGTAATGTCCGATGTCTAAATCAGTTTCGGAGCCATCATCGGTGACGAAAACTTCACCGTGCTGAAAGGGATTCATAGTGCCCGGATCTACGTTGAGATAGGGATCGAGCTTTTGCATCGTTACGCGGATGCCTCGGGCTACAAGCAACCTACCCAAACTTGAGGCGGTCAGTCCTTTACCCAAACTTGAGGCGACTCCGCCGGTTACGAATAAATGTTTAGTCACATGTGCTTGGCCCATGGAAGACAAACCTATCAGTTAGAGCGCCATCGTTCTTACACCTTTAGCGCGAGCAACTCTGTGGCGTGCTCACGGGCGCTAGTTGAATCTTCCAGACCGGCCAACATGCGGGCGATCTCTTCTACGCGGGCCGCACCATCTACTTTTTTCACATCACTATTGCTGACAGTTCCATCGCTATTTTTTGTTACTACAAAATGTGAATCAGCCCATGCCGCAACCTGCGGTAGATGAGTAACGACAATAACTTGGGCATGCTTTGATAACGAGTGCAATCGTCGACCGACCTCGATCGCAGCCTTGCCGCCGACGCCAGCATCGACTTCGTCAAAGACATACGTTCCGATCGGATGGGTAGTTGCAATCACTACTTCTAGAGCCAACATAACCCGTGACATTTCCCCACCACTTGCCCCTTTAGCCAGGGCTACCAGTGGTGCATCTTTGTGGCCTTGAATAAACATCGTGATCTCATCACAACCAGTTGCCAAAAAATCTGATTCTTTCAGCGCGTTGTAATCAGCACTATTTACTTGTGCCACAAATTTCGCGTGTGGCATAGAGAGTTGAACAATTTCAGATGTTACGGCGACAGATAGTTTTGCCGCCGCCTCAACGCGAATCTTCGTTACATTCTTTGCCGCCTTGATCAAATCTTTCTTTATCGTCGCCAACTCATTATCTAATTCAACCAGGCGAGCATCGCCACCTTCTAAATCTGCAATCGAATCGGCGCAATTTTTAAAGCGAACTGTTAACTCGAAAATCTCGGACTCGTGATTGCCGGCCCCACCAAATCGCTTAATCAATCCATTTATTTCAGCCTTACGCGTTTGTAAATGATCTAACCGAGCCGGATCTGCTTCTAACTTTGTGAGATAGGAGTTAAGGCTGCTGTGGGCATCGTCCAATAAAAAGAAACTCTCGCTTAACTGCTGGTAAATCTTTTCTAAGGCGGCATCTTTTCCACGGGCTGCCTCTAAGGCTCGCCTTGCCACACCCAAAGAAGTGAGCGAACCAGCTTCTTCATCCTCGACTGCAGCAGTGGCCTGCTCGGTTGCTAGGCGCAGCTCTTCCACACTTGAGAGTCGAGCGGTTTCATTATCGATATCCCCATACTCATCTTTTCCTGGATTTACCTTTTTGAATGCGGTGGCAAACTCTCGTAATTCGGCAAGTTCTTTATCCTTAGCCGCGATGCTCTTTTTTAGCGCCGATATCCGCTCTTTAATTTCGTGATAGCGGTTGAGCACACTGGCGTAGGAAGTTAAATCAAGGTTTGCGTATCGGTCCACAAGTTCTCGTTGTCTAGCCGATTTCGTAATGTTTTGATTTGCCGCTTGCGCATGAACTTCAACTAAGTTTTCACCGTAAGTATTTAACATGGAAGCGGTCACACTGACACCATTTGTTGTTGCCTTGCTTTTCCCATCGGATGCTACGGTGCGAGTAATTATTAACTCACCATCTTCGATCATCAAATCTTCGAATAATCCTTCAGATGATTTCGGAATTGAAAACTTCCCGCTTGCAATCAACCGCTCTGATCCTTTTCGCACTAAGGAACTATCGGATTTACCACCTAAGATCAGATTTAAAGCAGTTAAAATCATCGTTTTTCCAGCGCCAGTTTCACCCGACAAGACCGTCAATCCTTTGGAGATTTCTAGCGTAGAGCTATCGATAACCCCAATTGAACGAATAGTTATCTCTTCCAGAAAAGTACGTTCACTCACCGCGCCAGCCCTCGACAGGTAATTTAAACTTAGCCACCAATCGATCGCTAAAGAGAGTGTTCTTTAAATGTGCCAGCTGGATCACGGCTGAATCCTTAGTAACTATAACTCGATCACCTTTTATCAATTTAAATTTTCGCAACGCATCGGCTGAAAGAAAAGCTTCATCAGATTCAATTCGAACTGCAATTTTCGATTGCGGTGAAATCACTAGTGGACGCGAAAAGAGAGCGTGTGCTGAAATTGGAAGAACGACTAAGGCATCAACTTCGGGCCACACAACTGGGCCACCAGCTGAAAAGGCATAGGCCGTCGACCCAGTTGGAGTTGAACAGATCAAGCCGTCACAACCCCATCTGGAGATAGGGCGGTTATCAATTTCTAAAAACAGTTCAACCATGGTTGCTTTATCTCGCTCGACGACAACTTCATTTAAAGCCCAACCCGAATCAACTTCAACGCCATCTCGTTCAACGCGATAGGCCAAGGTAATTCTAGAATCGATTACATAGGTTTTGTTTCCAATCGCTGCGATTACATCTGAAATCTTTGACTTCTCAACTTCGGCCAGAAAACCTACATGGCCAAGATTCACGCCCAGCAATGGAATATTGCGAAGATGAGCAACTTCAGCCGCACGCAGCATCGTTCCATCTCCCCCAAGAACTACGGCTACTTCAAGTTCGGGCAAATCGCTAATGGCAGATTTCGTAATGCCTGGGATATCAAGATCAGAAATTGTAAAGATTGAAAAAGTAGACGCTAAATTTTGTTGAATTTCTACGGCAGCAACGACAGCATCTACTCGCGAAGGATTGCAAACAATTAAAAGATTGCGCATTACTGTGGTCCCTTCGCAATTGCCTCATCTAGCATCGCATGATCAATCTCTGGTGCGCCTCTGCGCAGCCACAAGAAATATTCAACGTTTCCAGCTGGCCCAGGAAGTGGACTCGCTGTTATTCCCAATGTCCCTAAACCTACATCGTATGCCGATTCGGCGACTTCTATAACGGCAGCTTTGCGAAGTGCTGGATCGCGCACAACGCCACCAGCACCTAACCGCTCACGGCCGACCTCAAATTGAGGCTTCACCATAACGACAAAGTCAGCATCGGCTTTGGAGACAGCTGCTAACGCTGGAAGCACCAACGTTAGAGAAATAAAAGATAAATCGGCCACGACTAGATCGATCGCCTCGCCCACCATCTCTCCCGTTAAATGTCTAATGTTCGTTCGATCCAATATCGTGACACGTTCATCGGTACGAAGACCCCAGGCCAGTTGTCCGTAACCCACGTCGACAGCCACAACTTGAGCGGCGTTGCGGCGCAACAGGACATCGGTGAAGCCGCCAGTAGAAGCACCCGCATCCAAACAACGTTTGCCTTCAACGATCACGCCAGTAAATTGCGTGAGGGCCCCATCTAATTTATGACCACCGCGAGAAACAAAATCATCGCGATCGCCGGCGATAACGATTGATGTTTCGGCATCGACTTGAGTTGCCGGCTTGGTCGCTGGAATTCCATTTACTAAGACAGCACGTTTCTCAATTAAATCAGCGGCTGCCTCGCGCGAGCGTGCCAGTTCACGACGAACTAGCTCGGCATCCAAACGTGTTTTCATGGTGAAGCTTTATAAGCCATCGATCGAAGAGAGCGCCTTATTTAATTGCTGATGAAGCACTTCAAATCGTTGAGCATGATCATTGAGCTCCATTGCATCAATTTCCTGAAGTTCTAAACGAACCTCTTCCACAAGTGACTCCTCGTTGATCTGTGATGAGGCGTTATTGCTTCCTTGTAAATTCTCCATTACTTCGCCTTCTTTGCAGGTGCACTCTGCTTAGCTGCAGTTTTCTTTGTTGCAGCTTTTTTAACGGCTGTTTTTTTAACTGGCTTGCCCTTTGTTGTGCTTGTGGTTTTTTTCAAAGCAGCGATCTCTTCTTTAAGTGCTTCAAACTCACCGCGCTTTACAAAGCCCATCTTCGACACCGAGCGTTCTACCTCATCTTCGATCTTTACTTTGATCGCTTCGCCGCCATCTTTGAGCCAGGCGTTTAAGGACTCTGCTACTTCGGCGGCAGATTTATTGCCAACAGTTAGATTACTGGCCAAGGATTTTATCGTTGCAAGGAGATCACTGTTCTTACTCATGAACCCTAGCCTACCTAAAGACGAGAGATCTCCGTTGCTTCAACCTGCCATCGGCTTCCTAATCCCGATGGAGTACTCCAAAATCTACGATGAATCGCCCCGTTAATCTCCACCCATTGATCGGGTTTTAGCGCCAACGCAGTACGTCTGCTCTTTGAACTCCACGCGCCAATATCCAAAGTATCCACACCTGGCCGCATTTGGCGAGTGACTATCAAACGAAACTCAACGACCTTGTCGCCACTGGGCAACTCTTTTTCTACTGCTAGCGCTGACACTCGACCGATTAATACAACCTCATTAAAAGAGAGATCTTCCACCTGCGGTTCTGGCGCTGCTTTTGGCTTCACCGATTGTTTAACTTTTTGCTGCTCTTGAATACTCATAACTCCCCCAGATCTCATCAGCCAATGCCTTGACTCGTGGAGGAGATGATTGAGATTGGTCCTGACAAAAAAACTAAAAAAACTTATAGGTGTGGGTAAGTATTAATCCGTGCGCTCGGCGGCGTCGGTGCTCTCATCGATATCTAATTCGGCGCACTTTGCAAACCATTCACGAGCTTCATCGTCTCGACCTGCCGCCGATAATGCATCTGCGTAGGCATAGCGAAGGCGCACCGCCCATTCATCACTTTCATTTTTTAACTCTTTGCAGGTTAAGGTAACAACGGCTGCATCAAACTCACCAAGATCTCTGCGTGCTCCTGCTGCAACGATTCTCATCTCGATCTCTTCTGGCTTAGCAAGGCGTTTAACTTCTGGTGAACCAGCTAACGTTAAAGCTTTCAATGGATTGCCCAAGCCGCGTTCGCAATCTGCCATGACCGGTAGTGAAGAAACATCTCCAGAGATGCGATTTGCGGCACGCAACTCTTTTAACGCGATTTCAAAATGACCAGCACGATAAGCGGCGTAGCCAGCTGATTCACGTACAACTGCAAGTCGGCCAGCATGATGGGCGGCGGCGATTCCATGTTTGTGCGCTAATTGTGGATCGGTATCTTGATATAAATTAATACAGACTAAATGCCGCGAAACGACTTTTGCATTTTCCGGCGACAACGATAAAAGTTCGGCACGAACTGATTTTTCTAACTCTTCACCGGTGACATCTTCCGGAATATCTGGTTCAAAAATACGTGGGCGCAAACGCGATTGATCTCGTTCCATCGGCGCAGGTCTTGCCCCGCGTGGATCTGAGCCATCACGAGTCTGACGCGGTGCACCTGCTCGAGCAGATGATCCGCCACGGGCTGGACGCTCTCCGGGTTTTAAATTATTTACTGGTCGTGAAGGCCTGGATGAATTCTTATCTTCCATCATTATCTCCTTCACGTTTTTTTGGTTGTTACTTTTTTCGTTAAAAATAATATCCACTGCTTCTGCAAATTCTAATCTAGAAAAATTTAGAGAAATAAAAAAGGGGCGCTTCAATGAAGCGCCCCTTTTTATAAAAGAAGTCCGGCGACGTTCTACTCTCCCACAAGGTCACCCTTGCAGTACCATCGACGCTGAGAGGCTTAACTTCCGGGTTCGGAATGGGACCGGGTGTTTCCCTCTCGCTATGGTCGCCGAAACGCTATTGAGTTTTCGGTCTAAAGCTCGACTCTTTTCCTAGAAGGACGAAGAGTCAGCTTGGATCGTGGATCTCGAGACCGTATCTCGAGAGCCACACAGTGGACGCGTAGCAACTTTGTAGTTAAATCCTCGGCCTATTAGTACCGGTCAGCTCCAAGTCTTGCGACTCTTCCACTTCCGGCCTATCAACCCAGTCGTCTAGCTGGGGGCCTTACCCGGTAAACCGGTGGGAAACCTAATCTCGAAGCGAGCTTCCCGCTTAGATGCTTTCAGCGGTTATCCCTTCCGAACGTAGCTAATCGGCGGTGCTCCTGGCGGAACAACCGACACACCAGAGGTTCGTCCAACCCGGTCCTCTCGTACTAGGGTTAGGCCTTCTCAAGTTTCCTGCGCGCACAGAAGATAGGGACCGAACTGTCTCACGACGTTCTGAACCCAGCTCGCGTGCCTCTTTAATGGGCGAACAGCCCAACCCTTGGGACCTACTCCAGCCCCAGGATGAGACGAGCCGACATCGAGGTGCCAAACCTT
>JBBQRL010000002.1:0-97604 GCA_038214925.1 Candidatus Nanopelagicales bacterium
AGGAAGTAAATGCTTCAGGTGGTCGCTTACCTGGGTCTAATCGAGTAAACCCCGAAGCACTCAACAACGATGATCAGATAATTATTACCGATCAAGTCTTCAAGCAATTAGGTTTCTAAATGGTTAAGACCTTGCCCGGCATTGGTTTGATCGCGGCAATAGTGGCAGTGGCATTTCAGATAAACCAACTTCAGCCAGCGATTAGCCCACTTGCCCTTTGTGTCGCTTTTGGTTTTTTGATTGCTAATTTTGCATCGTGGCCTGCTTTTGCCACCCAAGGCACTGCACTTGCTAGCAAAAAGTTAATGCGAATCGGGGTAGCACTTCTTGGCGCACAGGTAAGTGTGGTTTCACTAAAAGCTATTGGCATGAAAGGCGTCATAACTGTAATTCTCGTTGTCAGCTTTACAATATTTGGGATCTTGGCATTATCAAAGTTGTTTAAAATGAGTGGTGAGCTTGGACTCTTAATTGGAGTTGGCTTTGGTGTCTGTGGTGCTACTGCGGTCGCCGCAATCAAACCACAAACGCGTGCTACAGAAGAAGAGACTTCTTATGCAATCGCACTTATCTCGCTTTGTGGAACACTTTCGATTTTTGTGCTCCCTTTCTTGGGTCACTTAATGGGTCTGTCCGATCAAACTTTTGGTGCGTGGGCAGGTGCTGCTGTTCACGATGTTGGTCAAGTGATTGCAACAGCCTCTGTTTGGAGTGATGACGCAGTTAAGTCAGCAGTTGTAATAAAGCTTTCCCGAGTTTGTTTACTCGCACCAATTGTTTTAATTCTCTCGATTCGCCATCGTCGATATCTAGCAGCGCAAGGTCAAACAAATGAAGGAAGCGCTAAAGTCCCATTAATTCCTTTCTTTGTGATTGGTTTTATTATTGTCGCAATTATCCAAAATGTTTTTGAAATTCCCGAAGGGCTCCACGACGCTACTGTTTTAATTAGTAAGGTTTTATTAGGAGCAGGCCTAGTGGCACTTGGCTCTGGGGTACGTTGGAAATCGATCCGCGCTATTGGACCTCGACCCATGTTGATGGGAATGGTTGCTTGGGTAATTGTCGCTGGTGTAGCCCTGGCTGCGGTCCGCGTTACGGGTATTTGACACATACCCCTAGGGGTATGCTAACTTTGCCTTAGGTCAATCACTTAGGGAGATTTAATAATGTGCTCACTCGTAACTTGTAATGTATGTAAGAAGGCAACTTGGTCTGGTTGTGGTGAGCACATTGAAGAGGCTCTGGCTGGAGTTGCTGAAGCCGATCGCTGCAGCTGCTAAAACATGAGTTCAAAGAAAATCGCGCATGTCTTAAGTGACGAGGAACAAGTCATTGCAATTACAAAACGAATCAAAAGAGCCCAGGGTCAGCTAGGTGCTGTGGCACGAATGCTGGAAGAAGGCCGAAATTGCGAAGAAATAGTCACTCAGATGTCGGCTGTGTCCAAAGCGGTAAACACTGCAGCTTTTACTTTAATTTCAGCAAGTCTGAAGGAGTGCATAGTTGAAGGAAAGACTAATTCTGATGCAGTTACTGCCCAGCTTCAAAAACTATTTTTAAGTCTTGCATAAGGAGTTGAAGTAATGCGCGTAATTATAATTGGCGGAGTTGCTGGGGGCATGTCAGCGGCAACTCGTTTGCGGCGCCTTGATGAATCGGCCGAAATAATTGTGCTGGAGAAAAGTGGACATGTTTCGTACGCAAACTGTGGCCTTCCATACTATGTGGGTGGCATCATTGAAAATGAGCAAGACTTACTTCTTCAAACTCCGGCAAGTTTGCACGCACGTTTTAGATTAGATGTGCGGATAAGCACCGAAGTGCTAGCCATAAATCCCAATAAAAAAAGCGTAGCAATCAAAAATTTAGTCACTGGCGAAACCGATGAACTTAGTTATGACAAATTAATTCTCAGTCCTGGTGCATCACCAGTGGTCCCACCCATTCCTGGAATCGAACGTGGAATGACGCTTCGAACTGTGGAAGATGTTGAACGAATTGCGGCAAGCGTTGGCAAGAAACCCGCTACAGCCGTCGTCATCGGTGGTGGATTTATCGGAGTTGAAATTGCCGAAAACTTAATTCATCGCGGAATACCAACTGCATTAGTTGAAGCAACCGATCAAGTTCTTATGCCGCTTGACCCAGAACTTGCCACGTTAGTTGCCAAAGAGATGCGCGACCACAATGTTGATTTAAGACTTGGCGCTAGCGTTGTAAAAATTACACCTGATGCCGTAGAACTTTCAAATGGCGATGTATTGCCCGCAGAGATGATTATTCTTGCAATTGGCGTTAGACCAGAAATCGGTTTAGCTAAAGCAGCTGGCCTAGAAATTGGTTCACGAAATGGCATAAAGGTTGATGAATTTAATCGCACGAGTAATTTAGATATCTATGCGGTAGGCGATGCTGCCGAAAAAACAGATGCATTAGATGGAAATGCAACATTAGTTCCACTGGCAAACCTAGCTAATCGCCACGGACGTGTTGTTTCAGACCATATTTGTGGTCTAAAAGTTCGACCAGTGAAAACTATCGGAACTGCAATTGTGAAAGTTTTTGATTTAATGATCGCAACAACTGGTTGGAATGAAAAGCGGTTAGTTGCGTCAAATCGTCCACACCAAGCCATTCATTTGCATCCAAATTCACATGCCGGTTACTACCCAGATGCAAAGCAAATGACACTTAAATTAATCTTTGATCCAACAACTGGAGAAATTTTGGGTGCTCAAGGAATTGGTGTTGATGGCGTAGATAAGCGCATTGATGTAATTGCAACTGCAATGCGCGGCGGAATCACTGCCCCCGAACTAGCTGATCTTGAACTTGCGTATGCGCCGCCATTTGGTTCGGCCAAGGATGCCGTAAACATGCTCGGCTACGTTGCCGAAAATGTTTTCTCTGGACTATCGAAAATTGCACAATGGCATCAGATCGAGGAGTATCGCGCAAAAGGATATGACATTCTTGATGTTCGATCAGTGGGTGAATGCGACAAGGGAATGATTCCCAGTGCAATCAATATTCCAGTCGATGAGATCCGGGATCGTTACTCTGAAATTAAAAATAAAAATCTCCTGGTGAACTGCCAAGTTGGTTTGCGTGGGCATACCGGCTCAATGCTGTTAAAAGAACTTGGCTTTAATGCCGTAAATCTTGACGGCGGGTACCTCACCTGGATCAATTCACCAGCAGCACTAAAAGTACTATCCAACTAATTAATTAAGGGGCAGCAAATGTGCAATAGAACAACGTGCCGTAAATGTGGAAAACCAACGTGGTCAGGTTGCGGTCAACATATAGAGATAGCCCTTAAAGGTGTATCTAAAGCTAATCGATGCCAAGGGCATGCAAATGATCCCAAAGAGCCTGGTTTTTTCAGCAGACTTTTTAGAAAGAAGTAGCCATTAAAGCCAAAACTTTAGTTGTACTCCAATTTGGGCTTTTGGGAATTCTTTTCCTAAAGCCAGCTGGGGAGATATTTGTTGAGTCACAATATTTTAGACTCGTATCTGGCATATTTAATCTCATGGCTGTTACTTTGTTTGTTATAGCATTTTCAGCGCTTCGACCATCCCTGCGAGTTTCACCAATTCCAAAACCAGGTGCACCACTAATTGTTATAGGAATTTATCGCTGGTTTAGACACCCAATGTACATCGCGGTTCTATTAATTGGCTTAGGGATGTTGATTAATAACTTTAATTTCCTCTCAACTATTACGTATTTAGGACTTTTTGTAAACATGATTATTAAATCTGAGTATGAGGACCGACTTCTTCGCGGCCTTCACGACGATGCCTTGGAGTATCAAAAAATGACACTCGGACTTTTGGGAAAAAGACATGCCTAATTGTTTTACCTCAATATTAAATTGGAGCCCCAAGCGCTGGGTTGTAGCCATTTTTGTAGGATTAGCAACATATCTTGTGATTGCAATTCCAACAGCGGTTATTAAAAATCCCGTGTTCGGCCGAGAAATCCCAGTTACCAGTTGGACTGTAACCGTCCTTGTTATAACTTCAGTTTTAACTGGGTTATTAACTGCAACATATGTGAAAAATGATTTTTCAGATGAAAATCCTAAGCAGTTTAAGATTGGGAGCGCGGGAGCGCTTCTATCCTTCTTTGCTGTTGGCTGTCCCGTTTGCAACAAACTTGCATTAATTGCTTTGGGATATTCAGGGGCTATTCAATACTTCGCACCAATCCAGCCTTATCTAGCCCTAGCTGGAATAGTTTTACTTGCATACTCACTGCGCATGCGACTAAAGAATGAATACTCCTGCGCTTTGCCATTTCGAAATATAGGTTCATCGATCGGAGAAAAAGATGCCAGCAATTAATGTGACCGAACCGCAATTTGAAGAGTTAATTCTTAAAGAAGGAGTAATGCTTGTAGATTTTTGGGCAGCCTGGTGCGGGCCTTGCCGCTCGTTTGCTCCTGTTTATGAGGCGGCGTCAGATAAATATCCAGAGATTACCTTTACTAAAGTCGACACAGAGGCAGAGCAGTCACTCTCTGCTGCGGCCGGAATTACATCAATACCAACGTTAATGATTTTCCGTGATGGGATTCTTGTCTTTAGTCAGCCAGGAGCTTTACCTGCACCAGCCCTTGATGATTTAATTTCACAAGTTTTAGCCCTTGATATGGATGCAATACGGAAAGAGATTGCTGGGAGTTGACGACCAAATTGCGGGGTTTGTTACCGTTTTACGCTTATATTCTCGCTAAAAGTAACCATTTTGTTACCAGTTGAGCCTATGAAATGAGCAATGCCAGGCGTAAGTTTCTCTATGTCCAAGGGCTTTGACCCCTCATTTCCCGATGACCTTCGAAGGTTCAACGTAATAGAAAAGGAAAACAATGTCAGAACTAAATAGTGGCATTTCCCGTCGTTCAGTACTTAAAGGTGCTGCAGTCGGCGGTCTTGGAATCGCAGCAGGTGGATCACTTCTAGCTGGTTGCGGTTCAAGTTCTGCTGGTCCACTTGCATACGGAGCTCGCTCTGTAGATGCGGGTCCAACTTCACAGAACGAAGCTTTGATTGCTGCGTACACAGCAAAGACAAAGAATGAAGTTAAGTACAACGCTACTGAATCAAATGCATTCCAAAACAACCTCTCACAATATCTACAGGGAACACCTGACGATACTTTTGAGTGGATGGCTGGATACCGCATGCAGTTCTTCGCAGAGCAGGGTCTGCTTGCAGATCTAACTGGCGTCTGGGATGCAATTGGTGATCAGTACGACGAGAGCTACAAGATTGCTTCAACTGGTCTTGATGGCAAGCAGTACTTTGTTCCAAAGGGTTGGTACCCATGGGGACTTCACTTCCGTAAGTCAATGTTTGCAGACCTAGGTCTAGATGCAGACAAGGTAACTAACTGGGATGAATTCCTAAAGATGCTTGATGGCATGAAGAAGAAGGGTCTAGTTGGTTTTGCAGCTGCCGATAAGGGCGGTTGGGAAGCAATGGGAACATTCGATATTCTGAATGCACGTATCAATGGTTACCAGTTCCACGTAGATCTATTGGCTGGCCGCGAAAAGTGGACAGATGCAAAGGTCACTGAAGTATTTACATACTGGTCACAATTAATTCCTTACATGAATCCAAACGTTCTTGACCTTGAATGGGATGGAGCTATGCAGCTTCTTCTACAGAAGAAGGCTGGATCGATGCTGATGGGTTCATGGTTCGGTGGAAACTTCAAGGAGCAGTCAGAAGCTGACTACGCAGATCTATCGATCATGCCTTTCCCTGAAATTAACCCAGAGCATGGCCGCGACACAGTTGATGCACCAATCGATGGTTGGTGTGTAGCTGCAAACGGTACAAATAACGATGGCGGGGCAGACTTCTTGAAGTTTGCTGGCGACATGGAAGGTGTTAACGCACAACTTGCTGCAAAGGATGCCGATGGAAAACTTATTCCATTGACTTCAGCAAACAAGGGACAAGACACATCTTCATACGATCCATTCCAGAAGGAACAACTTGCTGTTATGGCAGAAGCCAAATACATCACTCAGTTCCTTGATCGCGATACTCGTCCAGACTTTGCCGGCCCAGTTGTTGGTCCAGCAATTCAGTCATGGTTCAAGAATCCAAAGGATGTTGCAAAGATTCAAGATACTTTGCAATCACAATGGGATGCACTACCTCCACTAGCTTAATTAATTCTTAATCAAATTGATTAACAAATTATTTAAATAAGAGATAGAGTTACAAGTATGAGCTTGACGGCGAAAGACATTACTAAAGTCTCTCGCCGTCGAGCCTTTTCCAAAGCAGATCGCACAACATTAAGCGCATTCGTAGGAATTCCACTTTTCTTTCACTTACTTCTTGTCTGGATTCCAGCGGTTCTCACAATTGCACTTTCATTTACATATTGGTCGGGCATTTCAATTAGCCGCATTAAGTGGGCTGGACTTGCAAACTATAAAAATATTTTCTTTGATACCCCCGCATTCTGGGAAGCGCTCAAGAACAATACAATTTGGATAGGTTGGTTTGGTTTAATTGCCACCCCGCTTGGAATTCTGCTGGCATACCAAATCGATCGCCAAATTCGCGGACATAAGTTTTATGAAACTGCTTACTACTTACCGGTTGTGCTCTCACTTGCCGTAACTGGAATTATTTGGAACTTCTTGCTCCGACCAGATGGCTTTGTTAACGGACTCTTTGGCCGCGATATCGATAATGCGATTTCATTTTTCGGAAATTACGATATTAATATTTACGTAATTTTAACGATCGCGTCATGGCGACATATTGGTTACATCATGCTGCTTTATTTAGCTGGCTTAAAATCAGTTGATTCCTCGCTTCGTGAGGCGGCATCACTTGATGGTGCAACGGAATGGCAAACCTTTAAGAAGGTTGTTTTTCCCTCTATGAAGCCGGTAAATGTCATTGTTATCGTGATTACGATTATTGAATCACTTCGTGCTTTCGATATCGTCTACATTATTTATGGCTCATCAGCTGGTTTTCCAATTCTTGGAACTTTGATTTTCCAAAATATTGCCGGTGAAGGTGCGTCTATGAAGGGCGCCGCCTACGCCGTTATTCTCTTTGTCTTCTCGATTGGCCCAATTATCGCCTACCTAAGAGCAACCTTTAGGAGCGATGTCCAATGAGTATTGACCTAAATCTTCAAGCGGCAGCGGCTAAGTATAAAAATAAACAAGAAAATAAAGATCGCATCATTTCGATCTTTATTGGCATCTTCGCGATTGTTTGGATTTTTCCAATTGCCTGGACTCTTTGGACATCTCTTCGTCCATATAAAGATGTTCGCGCAAATGGTATCTTTTCAATACCAAAGACGTTGAACCTACAAAATTATTCAGATGCAATTTCACGGATGGATCTGCCGCTGTACTTTGCAAATACCTTTGCAATCACTATTCCAGCGGTTTTCCTAACACTTTTCTTTGGCTCACTAATTGCCTTCGTTGTTAGCCGATACTCGTTTAAGTGGAATGTTTCACTGCTACTTCTCTTTACTGCAGGCAATCTCTTGCCAGCACAGCTTGTTTTCATTCCTGTTTTCAAGATGTACATCACTTTTGGTAAAGCAATTGGAATGCCGAAAATCTTGTACGACTCTCCTTTGGGAGTTGTCTTAATTCACGTTGCCTTCCAAATGGGCTTTGCTACTTTCGTTTTGTCTAGTTATATGAAAACTGTTCCAAAAGAGATTAGCGAATCAGCAATGGTTGATGGCGCTAGCGTTTTCGTTCACTACACCAAAGTGATGTTGCCACTTCTTCGTCCAGCACTTGCATCTCTTGCCGTGCTCATGACAACGTGGATTTATAACGATTTCTTCTGGGCACTTGTTCTCATGTCCACCGACTCAAAACGGCCAATTACGTCGGCTTTAGGCCGTCTGCAAGGTGAATTTGTAACTGATTACAACTTGTTAGCTGCTGGCGCAGTTATTGCGGCATTACCAACTTTAATTGTCTTCTTTGTATTACGAAAGCAGTTTGTATCTGGCTTAACACTCGGCTCAACGAAAGGCTAAAAATGAAGGCAATTCAGATCACCAAATTTGGTGGTCCCGAAGTCATGCAGTTGGTAGAAGTTGCAGATCCAATTGTTGGTTCGGGCCAAGAGTTAATAACAGTTTCATCTATCGGTATTAATTATGCCGACACTCATCAAACTGAGAATTCCTATCTCTCGCAGCAAAAGTTGCCATTAATTCCAGGCATTGAAGTTGTTGGAAAGACTCCTGCCGGAGTTCGGGTTTTAGCACCATGTGATGGCGGGGGATACGCGCAACTTGCCGCGGCGCACACTGCAGCCATGATCCCAATTCCAGATGGCGTGACTGATGAAGAAGCGTTGTGCATGATGGTTCAGGGATCAACGGCGTGGCATATCTTAAAAACTGTTGGTCATTTAAAAGCTGGCGAAACAGTTGTTGTTCATGCTGCAGCTGGTGGGGTTGGCACAATTGCAATTCAATTGGCAAAAATGTGGGGTGCAAAGGTAATTGCCGTCGCATCGACAGAAGAAAAGCGTGCACTTGCAACTTCACTTGGCGCAGATGCGGTAGTTGATGCAACAGTTGAAAACTTAGGTGATGCAATCAAGGCAGCCAATAGTGGAAAGCCAGTTAACTTAATTCTTGAAATGGTTGGCGGAAAAACTTTCGATGAGAGTTTAGAAATCTTGGCACCATTTGGCCGACTCATTACTTACGGCATGGCATCTCGTGTTGCGCCATCAATGCTTCAACCAGCGGTATTAATGGGTGGATCAAAAACAATTACTGGTTTTTGGTTGGCACATTGCTTTGGTAAAAAAGAGTTAATGAACGATGTCATTGAAGCTCTGTTTGCTTTAGTTGTCGAAGGAAAGTTAAAGCCAGTCACCGGCACTGTATTTCCATTGAGCCAAGCCAGCCTTGCTCACACAGCAATGCTTGCCCGCGAAACAAGTGGGAAAATCACGCTTGATCCCAGCAAGTAAGCCCATTAATTAGAGCTGGGGGATTTTTCCAAACCTGCACCTAGAGGGTATTCTCAGCACACACCAACAGTGTTGATAAATCAATGCGCCCCCCTAGCTCAGTTGGTAGAGCGTTTCCATGGTAAGGAAGAGGTCACCGGTCCGATTCCGGTGGGGGGCTCGAATGCAGTAAACGCACAACCCTTGGCGGGGTAGCTCAGCTTGGTAGAGCAAGCGGCTCATAATCGCTGTGTCGTGGGTTCAAATCCCGCCTCCGCTACTAGTTAGATAAGCGTGAATTTCGCGCTACGAGTCGGCTCAGGTAACCTGAGCCCCTCAACAATCAATAAGGAGCACGGACATGGCAAGCAAGAGTTCGGACGTTCGTCCAAAGATCACCATGGCATGCGTTGATTGCAAAGAGCGTAACTACATCACAAAGAAGAACCGTCGCAACGATCCAGACCGCATGGAGCTTAAGAAGTTCTGTCCACGTTGCAAGCTTTCAACTCTTCACCGCGAAACTCGCTAATGCTCAATCCCGATTCTGTCGGGCGCACCTTTGACGGTGCAGAGTCTGTCACTGTTTCTCAATCTCAAATTGATGCCTTTTGTGCTGTCCTCGATGAAAAAAATACGTCCGTGGCGCCGCCAACTTTTGCAATTCGAATTTCATTAGATCAATCGCAGGCGATTTTATCGGCGCCAGAAATTGGGCTCGATTGGTCGCGGCTAGTTCATGGCGATCAGAAGTTTGATATTAAACGACCAATAGTCGCAGGCGATAGCTTCACCTGTTCATCGACCATCGAAAGCTATCGCGTAGCAGCTGGAAACGAGATCGTTTCAGTTCGTTCGGATCTATTTTCGGAAAAGGAATTAGTTGTTTCAACCTGGTCCACATTGGTGGTGCGGGCATGATTGAAGTTGGCATGAAGATAGCTGAAAGAGTTTTTTACATTGATCGCGCGATGTTAAAGGCTTATGCAGATGCCAGTGGAGATCAAAACCCAATTCACCAAAATGAAGAGTTTGCCCGCTCAGTTGGCCTACCTAATGTTATTTCCCACGGCATGTTGACTATGGCCCTAGTTGGGAAATTTGTTTCCGATTGGGCTGGTAGCCCATCGGCAGTAAAGGAATTTTCAGCTCGTTTTGTTAAGCCAGTCATTGTTCCAGCCGATCAAAAAGTTGATCTAACGGTATCGGCAAGGGTGTCAGAGATTAATGACGATCAGATTAAATTAGATATCAGCGCAACTTCTGCTGGAGTAAAAGTCTTAGGAATGAGTAAAGCGGTGGTGCAAAAATGAGTATTCCAGATTCAGTAACAGCCCTTGCCCAATCTCGCATGGATGCTCGCGCCGCAAAAGATTTTGCCTTAGCCGACAAGTTTCGGGACGAACTTTTGCAGGCAGGCTATGAAGTTGTAGACACCGCAGGGGGCTTTGAACTCCGACCAAAGAAACCATACATAACCCTGGCTTTCCCACGAGATATTCGTCCAATTGATTTAGAAAAAGACACAACTGTTTGTTTAATTGTCGATGGCTTTACTGAAGATGCCCTAGAAACCGTTAAATTAATTAAGCAAAATAGTGATTGCGGTGTCGCAATAATTTCGATTGGCGATGCTGGTTCGTTATTTGAACAGATGGATAAGCGAACATATTTAATTTCAGTAAACCCAGGTGCGGCATGGGGAGATTGTGCCAATGTTTTTCTTGAAAAAGTAAAGAGTAAATACATTGTCATCATGGATCCATCAACGCGATTTACTGGTGATGCAATCACACCGGTTGTTACCGAACTTGAAAAAGGGGAGTACGTAACAGTTGGTTGGCGCGGCGGTTTAGTAAATACCGAAGATGAATGGCGCAGCGTCGATGATAAAGGCCCTGGCGAAGTAGATGTTTTATTCTCGTACTTTATGGCCTTTAATCGCGAAGCCATGATCGAGGTTGGTGGCTTTAATCCACGTGCCTTGTATTACCGAAATGCCGATATGGAGTACTCACTAAAAATTCGTCAAGCTGGTGGAAAGTTGCTCCAGATGGAGTTACCACTTGAACAAGGTCGCCATCATGGTTATCACGATGCCGAGCCGGAATATCGAGAAGTTCAATCTAAGAAGAACTACGATCGAATCTTGGATAAGTACAGAGGCAAAAGCGCAATTTTGTCGCCACGCAGGTAACCTTCCTTCATGACCGAACTTTCCAAGTACACCAGCTTGCGTGTTGGCGGTCCGGCGCAAAAAATTGTTCAGGTCGCAACCGAAGCGCAGATAATCGCAGCTATTGAAGAGGCTGGAGATTCACCCATTCTCATTATGGGTGGCGGAACCAACGTATTAATCGCCGATAGCGGATTTGCCGGAACAGTTATTCGGATTTCAAATAATTCAATTCAGTCTGAAGTAGATGCTTGTAGCGGTGCAACTTTAACTATTGGCGCAGGCGAAGATTGGGATGCATTTGTTATAACCACGATTCAAAGTGGTTTTGCTGGCCTGGAAACTCTAAGCGGGATTCCTGGCACAGTTGGTGCTGCGCCAATTCAAAACATTGGTGCATACGGTCATGAAGTATCAGAATTTGTAACACGCGTTCGTACTTATGATCGTCAGCAAAAAGAGATAAAAACTTTTACAAATAGCGAGTGTCAATTTTCTTACCGAAACTCATTATTTAAGTCTCATCCAGGACGCTACGTAGTTTTAGATGTGCAGTTTCAAATTCGTCGTGGTGAAATGAGTGATCCCATTACGTACCTAGAACTCGCTAAAAAACTAGGTGTTGATCCCGGAGAAAAGGCCACCGTTATTGATACCCGAAACGCAGTTATGGCACTTAGGGGCAGTAAAGGTATGTTGTTAAATTCAGGAGATCACGATTCTTGGTCAGCTGGATCCTTCTTTACTAATCCAATTATTTCGCAACAAGTTGCCGATGCATTGCCAAATGCGGCGCCGAAATGGCCATTAAATGATGGAAGAGTAAAGATTTCGGCGGCTTGGTTGATTGAAAATTCAGGGATGCACAAAGGCGATGAGGTTGGCGGCGCAAGAATTTCCACAAAACATGTTTTAGCTTTAACAAATTCCGGAACAGCTACCGCATCAGATATCGCGCAGTTAGCTAGGCAAGCACGCGATCATGTACAGCAGGCTTTTGGAATTACCCTAGCAGCCGAAGTAAATCTGGTTGGGATCGAAATTTAACCTTCAGTAATTAGTTTTTTGATTCGCCCAATACCTTCAACGATATCGGCATCACTTGTTGCGTAAGAGAATCGCAGGTAACCCGATGGTCCAAAAGCCTCACCTGGCACTGCGGCAACTTCAACTTCTTCGAGCAACAGCGTTGCAAGTTCAGCTGATGTAGTTGGTGTTTTACCACGAATAGTTGTGCCCAGTACGCCTTTTACAGATGGATACACGTAGAAAGCACCTGTTGGCATTGGGCAGTCAAAACCTGGGATCTCATTTAATAGGCCGACAATTAATTTGCGGCGACGATCAAAGGCAACACCCATTTCATGAACTGCATCAAGGTTTCCAGTTAGTGCTGCAATTGCGGCACGTTGTGAAATATTTGAAACATTCGATGTTAAGTGTGATTGTAAATTAGTGGCTGCCTTGATGACGTCTTTAGGCCCGATCATCCAACCTACTCGCCACCCAGTCATTGCATATGTTTTAGCAACACCATTAATGATGATGCAGGTATCTGCAATAGCTGGAACAAGAACAGGCAAAGATGGCGCAGTTGCACCGTCGTATAAAAGATGTTCGTAAATCTCATCTGAAATAATCCAGATATTATTTTTAACGGCCCATTCACCAATTGCTTTAACTTGTTCTACCGAATACACCGAACCAGTTGGATTAGATGGTGAGCAGAAAAGTAGTGCCTTCGTTTTAGGTGTACGAGCTGCTTCCAGTTGTTTAACAGTTACTAAATAATTTTGGGTCTCATCGGCAAATACTTCAACGTTTACCCCGCCAGCTAATTTCACACACTCTGGGTATGTCGTCCAATATGGTGACGGAAGAATCACTTCATCACCCGGATCAATGATTGCGGCAAATGCTTGGTAAACGGCTTGCTTGCCACCATTGGTTACTAAAACTTGGTCAACAGTTATCTCGTAATTACTGTCACGCTTTGTCTTTGCCACAATCGCTTCGCGTAAATCGGGCAAGCCACTTGCCGGCGTGTATCGATGATTTGCAACAACCTTTGTTGCCGCAGCGGCAGCTTCAACTACATATGCTGGCGTAGGAAAATCTGGTTCACCGGCACCGAAACCAATTACTGGTCGGCCAGCTGCTTTTAAGGCCTTTGCCTTAGCGTCGACGGCCAAAGTTGCAGATTCGGCGATAGCTGAAATTCGGGCTGAGATACGTGGAGTCATGGTGGTAATTCTGCCGTATTTCAGGCGCGAGTTAGACCTGAACCCCACCTTGCCTCTACACTTCGACGCTCACGAGGGTTTGCTTTTCCCTATGGTTTTGCCATGCTCTCGCGAAGGGCAGTAGCTCAATTGGCTAGAGTTGCCGTCTCCAAAGCGGCCGGTTGGGGGTTCGAGTCCCTCCTGCCCTGCAAGTGTTTTACGAAGTGAAGTGAAGAATTATTACTAGAGCTGAAAGGACAACGATGACAGAGTCAGTTGAACAAAGCGTCGAGAAACTCGGTCTATTTGCGCGCGTTGGACTTTTCTATCGCCAAGTAATCTCTGAATTACGCAAGGTCGTTTGGCCAACACGTAAGCAGCTCACTACGTACACCGCAGTGGTTTTAGTTTTCGTTTCGTTCATCATCGCAGTTGTTTCCCTCTTCGATCTAGTTCTAACCAAGATCGTCTTCTGGGTATTTGGATAAAGGAAAACAATGACTACCGAAAACACTCCTACGCCAGATGCTTTCGAATCTGCGCTCGCAGCAAATGCAACTGAGCTCGCAACTCCAGCAGTTGAAGAGATCGTTGAACTTCCTGTTGCATCAACTGAGCCTGAACTAGCGCTCGCCTCTGATGAAGATGGCGATATCGAGTCAGATGAGAATGATCCAAATGCAGAATTTCGTCGCACGTTGCGCACCGCGCTTGGCGATTGGTTTGTTGTCCACTCTTATGCAGGTTACGAAAAGAAGGTTAAAGGCAATCTTCAAAACCGTATCGCTTCATTAAATATGGAGGATTACATCTTCCAGATTGAAGTCCCTGAGGAAGAAGTAAAGGAACTTAAGAACGGCCAGTTCAAGATGGTTAAGCGCAACATCTACCCAGGTTATGTTCTTGTCCGTATGGATTTAACTGATGAGTCTTGGTCGGCAGTTCGTAACACTCCTGGTGTTACCGGATTCGTTGGAAACGCTCATCACCCATCGCCATTAACGATGACTGAAGTTGAAAAGATTCTTGCACCACGTCCACAGAAGAAGTCCGATAAGGACTTGGTAAAGCTGATTGATTTCGAAGTTGGGGAATCAGTAACTGTTATGGATGGCCCTTTTGCAACGCTTCCAGCTTCGATCTCAGAGATCATGCCAGAGCAAGCAAAACTTAAGGTTCTCGTTTCAATCTTTGGACGCGAGACACCAGTTGAACTTTCATTCGGTCAAGTACAAAAGATTTAATTAGCGAAACTAGAAAAAGAGGACAAGAAATGGCACCAAAGAAGAAGGCAACCGGATTTATCAAGTTGCAGATCCAAGCTGGCGCAGCAACACCTGCACCACCAGTTGGTCCTGCGCTAGGTCAGCATGGTGTCAACATCATGGAGTTCGTGAAGGCATACAACGATGCAACAGCATCACAAAAAGGCCAGATCATTCCAGTTGAGATCACTGTCTATGAAGATCGTTCATTCACTTTCATCACCAAGACACCTCCAGCATCACGTTTAATCTTGAAGGCTGCCGGCGTTGAAAAGGGTTCAGCTGTTCCTCACAAGACTAAGGTTGCAAATATCACTGCAGCTCAGGTTAACGAGATCGCAACATTGAAGATGGCAGATCTAAATGCCAACGACATGGCTGCAGCGGCAAACATCATTGCGGGTACAGCTCGTTCAATGGGAATCACAGTAAGCGGATAGTCAATTAAATAAATTTCTTATCGCCATCGTGGCGATGAGATGTGGGAGGACCTCGCTGGTCCGCTAACCACAACCACTAACTTCAAGGCGACGAAGGTTTTCTTGAGAGAAATTAGAGGAAGAGATGAAGCGTTCAAAAGGATATTTAGCGGCAGCTGAAAAGGTAAAGAAAGATCACCTTTACACACCACTAGAGGCAGTAACACTTGCTAAAGAAACATCAACAGTTAAGTACAACGCATCTGTAGAAGTTGCACTTGTTCTTGGTGTTGACCCAAAGAAAGCTGATCAAGCAATCCGTTCAACAGTTAACCTTCCACACGGAACTGGTAAGACTGCTCGCGTTTTGGTTTTTGCAAACGGTGCAAATGCTGATGCAGCTCGCGCAGCTGGTGCAGATATTGTCGGTGGAGATGAACTCATTGAAGAAGTCTCAAAGGGCCGTCTAGATTACGACGCAGTTGTTTCAACACCAGATCTCATGGGTAAGGTCGGTCGCCTCGGTAAGGTTCTAGGACCTCGTGGTTTGATGCCAAACCCAAAGACAGGAACTGTTACAACAGATGTTGCTAAAGCAGTTGAGGATATCAAGGGTGGAAAGATTGAATTCCGCGTTGATAAGAACTCAAATCTTCACTTCCTAATCGGCAAGGTTTCATTTACTGCCGATCAGCTAGCTGAGAACTACGCAGCAGCGATGGAAGAGATTCTTCGCGCAAAGCCAAACTCTTCAAAGGGTCGTTACATTCAGAAGGCAGTCGTTTCAACAACTATGGGACCTGGAATCGCAATCGATCCAAACCTAGTTCGCGAACCATCAGCTAACTAATAAGAATTAAGTGAAAGACCCTGACCAACTTTGGTCAGGGTCTTTTTAATTCTCAGCCTTAATTACTTAAGTAAGACCTAAACTTTAGCCATGGCATCAGTCGTAGATACAGCACCCTTAGTGCTCAATGTTGGCGTCGTTCTAGCAGCGGCAGCCACAATGGGTTTTGCTGCCAGAAAACTTGGCCTGCCATCTGTAATCGGTTACTTATTAACTGGACTATTAGTCTCACCATTTACGCCAGGGTTTGTGGCCGACAATAATCAGTTAGCGTTACTTGCAGATATCGGTGTCGTCTTACTGTTATTTGAAGTTGGAATTGAATTAGATCTTAAAAAAATTGGGCGAGAACAAAAGTTTCTTTTTTGGGGCGTGCCAAGCCAAATGGCCATAGGTATGTTGATCTGTACTCCTATTTTCCTATTGCTAGATCTTTCTCTTTTTGCTGCATTAATTTTGGCGTTATCAATTGCGATGTCATCAAGTGTTGTCATTGTAAATATAACTAGAAGCCCACGGCGAGTTACCGATGCTCCAACGGAAGAGGCTCTACTGGGTTGGTCATTAGTTCAGGACGTCGTTGGCGTTGCTGCCGCAGCGATTATTCTTACTTTATTTGGGGCAAGTGATAAATCTATTTTTGTTTCCATTGGTGGGTTAATTGCCTTTGCTCTTATTGCTTTTAGCGCATCTAAGGTTCTAACGAAAGTGCTACAGGCAGTTCGTTGGGAAAAAGATTTCTTCTTAATCTTTTCAGTCTCCTTTGGTTTAGTTTTAGCAGCACTCGGAACAGTGGTCTTTGACATTCCAATGGCACTTGCTGGTTTCGTTGCCGGGCTAACGATCAATCAAAGTAGAGATACTGAAGAAGTTCGAAAGGCGATCTTGCCCTTTAGAGATCTTTTTGCGGTGCTATTTTTTGTTGTGATCGGCACCTTGATCGAACCTAGCCAACTCAGTAAAGCGTGGAGTTTTGGATTATTGATTTTAGGTTTGATGGTCTTAGTAAAAACTATTCCAACAATCTTGCTGGCACGAATTGGAAAGATGAAAGTAAGGCCAGTTCAACTAGGAATTGGCGTAAGCCAGATTGGTGAGTTTTCATTCGTATTAGGTAGTTTGGCTTTTGCCCAGGGGGCGATAGATCGAGCTCAGTACACAGGAGTTTTGCTGGCAGTAGTTTTATCGATCGCCGGCTCAACGATCATTATTCGTCACGCCTCCAACAAGGGTAATCCAGCAGCAATTTGACCCTGAAGGCGCTCCACCCGTATCTTTACGCCATAACCAAAGACCGCAGGTTTAGTTCCACCGCAAGGTAGATCTAAATAAATGAGGAGATCTCAGCCCGCGTAGGTGATCACGCAAATCCGTGACGCTTACGCGTTACGGATTTTTTCATTTCCTGTGGCCACAAATGAAACAGGAAAGGTGAACCGTATGGCTCGCCCAGATAAGACATCAGCAGTTGCTGAACTTGCGGAGGATTTCCGTACAGCTAAAGCAACAGTGCTAACTGAATATCGTGGTCTTTCTGTTACATCAATGAAGGAACTTCGCCGCGCACTTGGTTCAACAACTAAGTACTCAGTAGTGAAGAACACTCTTACAAAGATTGCCGCAAAAGATGCCGGAGTAGAGATCGCAGATGATCTTCTAACTGGTCCATCAGCAGTTGCATTCATTAATGGAGATCCAATTGATGCAGCAAAGAGCCTCCGTGATTTTGCAAAAGAAAATCCATTCCTAGTAATTAAGGGTGGCTTCTACGAAGGCAAGCCTGTTACCAAAGAAGAGATCATGCAGCTCGCTAACCTCGAGTCTCGTGAAGTTCTATTGGCAAAGCTTGCCGGTGCAATGAAGGGATCGCTTGCTAAGGCAGCACGTGTATTTGATGCACTACGAATCAAACTTGAATCAGAGCAAGGTTCACCTGCACCAGTTGCAAGTGAAGCTGTGGCAGAGGTTCCAGCCCAAGAGGCAACAACCGAAGTTGTGGTTGAAGCTCAAGTTACTGAAGAAGTACCACCAACAGAAGAGAAGGAATAACGAATATGGCAAAGCTCAACACAGTAGACCTATTAGCGCAGTTCAAAGAAATGACATTGGTCGAGCTCTCAGAGTTCGTTAAGTCATTCGAAACTGAGTTCGATGTAACAGCAGCAGCTCCAGTAGCAGCTGCAGCAGCAGGTGGCGCAGTTGCCGCAGAAGCAGCACAAGATGAGTTCACACTTACTTTGGAAAACGCTGGATCACAGAAGATTGCGGTAATCAAGGAAGTTCGCGGATTAAATTCAAGCCTTGGCTTGAAGGAAGCGAAAGACCTTGTAGATGCAACTCCTACAGTACTTCTAGAGAAGGCAAGCAAGGAAGCAGTAGACAAGGCAAAGGCAGCTCTAGAAGCAGCTGGCGCAACTGTTTCAGTCAAGTAATTTTAAATAATTACAGAGTTACAAAACCCCTCTTAGCTAATTGCTAGGAGGGGTTTTCTCTTGCTTAATTTTGGCGTACAGTAAAAGTATTATTCACAGCAATAAAACATGAAAGAGATCTCATCATGACGAGAACATATGTAGTAACAGGTTCAGCTTCTGGAATTGGCGCGGCAACTGTTAAAAAGTTAATCGCGGCGGGTCACACAGTAATTGGTGTCGATATCCAAGGTGCAGATGTTGTTGCAGATTTAAGTTCAGTCGAAGGTCGAAAGAGCGCCGCTGCTGCAGTAATTGAAAAATCGAATGGGACTATTGACGCTGTGATCGCCTGTGCTGGTTTAGCACGCGCCATCACATCAACTGTTTCGGTAAATTATTTTGGTGTGACGGAATTTCTAACTGCGCTGCTTCCAACACTTTCACAATCTAAATCCCCACGTGTTGTAGTAACGAGTTCAGTGGCATCACTAACACCTAACAACCCAGCGCTAGTAGCTGCCATGTTGGCCGATGATGAAAACAAGGCCGTGGAAATTACGCAAGGAATAATCGATCAGGGCGGCGGCATAGAGCGTTTAATTTATGGTTCAACAAAGCGTGCAATTAGTCGTTGGATTCGCCGTGAATCAATTAAGGCGCAATGGGCAGGTGCCGGGATTGCTTTGAACGCAGTTGGGCCAGCGATTGTAAAAACTCCTATGGTTGATGATTTAGCAAAGAGTCCAGAAGCGAAGGAGACGTTGCGCCAAAACGTGCCGATGCCACTCAATGGATTTATGGAGCCAGAAGTAGTCGCTGATTTATTGATCTGGCTGACAAATGCCGAAAATACCCATGTAACCGGACAGACCATTTATATCGACGGCGGATATGACATCACGCTTCGCGGCGAGAACATTTGGGACCTGCAGGCGTAAAGCCCGGGGAGATCTCCACATATTTTCGCCCAATGCCTGACAAAGCGGGGAGTTCGGAGTATAAGCACCCGGTTGGACAGGGTAGGGGGTGAGTCGATACTCTTAACCTTCGCACAAATTTCTATGGTCAGGGCATATAGCGGCTGAGACCTAATAGTTGTGCGTTCCCGCAAATTGTCTGGAAGGACATCTCTTGGCCGCGTCTAAAAAAATCTCAGTTGCACCTCGTCGAGTTTCATTTGCAAAGATCCGTGAACCCCTTGAAGTTCCAAATCTATTAGCGCTGCAAGTTGAAAGCGTTGATTGGTTACTTGGAAACGACGCATGGCGCTCTCGTATCGCAGCGACCGATTCAATGAATCGTGGACAGATCCCAACAACTTCAGGTCTAGAAGAAATCTTTGAAGAGATTTCTCCGATCGAAGATTTCCAGGGAACTATGTCGCTATCTTTCCGCGATCACCGTTTCGAGCCACCTAAGTACTCAATCGCTGAGTGCAAAGAGCGCGACATGACTTACTCGCAACCATTATTTTTAACTGCAGAATTTACTAACAATGTAACTGGTGAAATCAAGTCACAGACAGTATTTATGGGCGACTTCCCAGTAATGACAGCTCGCGGAACTTTCGTAATTAACGGTACCGAGCGCGTTGTTGTTTCTCAGTTGGTTCGTTCTCCTGGTGTTTACTTCGAGCGCACAATTGAAAAAGCATCAGATAAAGATGTCTTTACTGCAAAGGTAATTCCTTCACGTGGTGCTTGGATTGAATTTGAAGTTGATAAGAAGGATCTTGTTGGTGTTCGTATCGACCGCAAGCGTAAGCAGTCAGTAACAGTATTTTTGAAGGCACTTGGTTGGACAACGGAACAAATTCTTGAAGAGTTTGGTGAGTTTGAATCAATCCGTGCAACTCTTGAAAAAGATAACGTTAATACCCAAGATGAAGCGCTGCTAGATATCTACCGCAAGTTACGTCCAGGTGAGCCTCCAACTAAGGAAGCAGCACAGAACTTAATTGAAAACCTTTACTTCAACCCAAAGCGTTATGACTTGGCCAAGGTCGGTCGCTTCAAGGTTAATAAGAAGCTAGGTCTTGATCTAGAACTAACACAATCAATTCTTACTATCTCTGACATCGTTGCAACATTGCGCTACTTAGTAGCACTGCACCGCGGCGATGTTTTGATGGAGTACGGTCGCGAAGTTCGTGTTGAAAAGGACGATATCGATCACTTCGGTAACCGTCGTCTTCGTACTGTGGGTGAGTTAATTCAGAATCAAGTTCGCATCGGTCTTTCTCGTATGGAGCGCGTTGTGCGCGAACGTATGACAACCCAAGATGTTGAAGCGATTACTCCACAAACTCTGATCAACATTCGTCCAGTAGTTGCATCAATCAAGGAGTTCTTCGGAACTTCTCAATTGTCACAGTTCATGGATCAGACAAATCCTTTGTCCGGACTTACACACAAGCGTCGTCTTTCAGCGCTTGGACCCGGTGGTCTCTCACGAGATCGCGCAGGCTTTGAAGTTCGTGACGTTCACCCATCTCACTACGGACGTATGTGTCCAATTGAAACTCCTGAAGGACCAAACATTGGTCTGATTGGTTCACTTGCAACATATGGTCGCGTAACTGCATTTGGTTTCATCGAAACTCCTTATCGCAAGGTTTCAAAGGGTCGCGTTTCTGATCAAGTTGATTACCTAACTGCAGATGAAGAAGATGAACACATCATTGCGCAGGCAAATGCTCCATTAACTGATGACAATCACTTTGCTGAAGCACGCGTACTCGTACGTCGTCGCGGTGGCGAAGTTGAATACATTCCAGCTGATGAAGTTGATTACATGGATGTTTCACCACGCCAAATGGTTTCTGTTGCAACAGCAATGATTCCATTCCTTGAGCACGACGATGCTAACCGCGCGTTGATGGGCTCAAACATGATGCGCCAGTCAGTTCCACTGATGCGCGCAGAAGCACCAGTAATTGGTACAGGTATGGAGTTCCGCGCTGCAGTAGATGCCGGCGATGTAGTCGTTGCAACTAAGGCTGGTGTAGTTACTGATGTTTCTGCCGACGAAGTTAAGGTCATGGCAGATGACTCGACCTACCAAACATATTCATTACATAAGTTCACACGTTCTAACCAAGGCACTTCATATAACCAAAAGGTTGTTGTCTCTGAAGGTCAGCGTCTTGAAGTTGGTTCAGTAATCGCTGACGGTCCATGTACCGATCAAGGTGAAATGGCGCTCGGAAAGAACCTACTCGTGGCATTTATGTCATGGGAAGGTCACAACTACGAAGATGCGATCATTCTTTCTCAGCGCCTAGTTCAGGATGATGTTCTTACATCAATCCACATCGAAGAGTATGAAGTTGATGCTCGCGATACCAAGCTTGGTGCCGAAGAAATCACTCGCGATATCCCTAACGTTTCAGAGGAAGTTCTAGCTGATCTAGATGAGCGCGGAATCATTCGCGTTGGCGCCGATGTAGTTCCAGGCGACATCTTGGTTGGAAAGGTAACTCCTAAGGGAGAAACTGAACTAACACCTGAAGAGCGTTTACTTCGCGCAATCTTTGGTGAGAAGGCTCGCGAAGTTCGCGATACATCACTAAAGGTTCCACACGGAGAATCTGGAAAAGTTATTGGCGTAAAGATCTTTGAATCTGAAGAAGGATTCGAGCTAGCAGCTGGCGTTAACCAATTGGTTCGCGTTTATGTTGCACAAAAGCGCAAGATTCAAGATGGTGACAAGCTTGCTGGTCGCCACGGTAACAAGGGTGTTATTTCTAAGATCCTCCCAGTAGAAGATATGCCTTTCCTTGAAGATGGAACTCCAGTTGATGTTGTTCTTAACCCACTTGGTGTACCTGGTCGTATGAACGTTGGTCAGGTTCTTGAACTTCACCTTGGTTGGGTAGCAAAAACGGGTTGGGATCTTTCAGGTATCGATGAAGCATGGCAGAAGCATTTGCGTGCAATTGGTGCCGAAAAGGGCGCGCCTGGTACAAAGTTTGCCACTCCTGTTTTCGACGGCGCGCAAGAAGATGAAATCTCTGGTCTTCTTTCAGCAACGTTGCCAAACCGCGATGGAAATCAATTAATTGGTCGAAGCGGAAAGGCTAAATTATTTGATGGCCGTTCCGGTGAGCCGTACCCAACTCCAATTTCAGTTGGATACATGTACATCTTGAAGCTGCACCATTTGGTGGACGACAAGATTCACGCACGTTCAACTGGTCCATACTCAATGATCACGCAGCAACCACTTGGTGGAAAAGCCCAGTTCGGTGGTCAGCGATTTGGTGAAATGGAAGTGTGGGCACTTGAAGCTTATGGTGCTGCTTACACACTCCAAGAACTTCTTACTATTAAGTCAGACGATGTCTTGGGCCGCGTAAAGGTTTATGAAGCGATCGTTAAGGGTGAAAACATTCCGGAGCCAGGTATCCCTGAGTCATTCAAGGTACTTATCAAGGAAATGCAATCACTATGTCTCAATGTAGAAGTACTTTCTTCAGAAGGTGTCGCAATTGAATTACGCGATACAGATGAAGAAGTATTCCGTGCCGCCGAAGAGCTAGGTATCAACTTGTCACGAGTTGAGCCAAGCAGCGTAGAAGAAGTGTGAGAGGGAAAATAACATGTTAGACGTTAACTTCTTTGATGAATTACGTATCGGTCTTGCATCTGCAGACAATATTCGTGAGTGGTCTTTCGGCGAAGTAAAAAAGCCAGAGACGATCAACTACCGAACACTTAAGCCGGAAAAAGATGGCCTCTTCGACGAGAAGATCTTCGGACCAACTCGTGACTGGGAATGTTATTGCGGTAAGTACAAGCGCGTTCGATTCAAGGGAATCATTTGCGAGCGTTGTGGCGTTGAAGTCACACGTGCAAAGGTTCGTCGCGAACGCATGGGTCACATCGAGCTAGCTGCTCCTGTAACTCACATTTGGTACTTCAAGGGTGTTCCATCACGCCTTGGATACCTACTTGATCTTGCGCCAAAGGATCTAGAAAAAGTTATTTACTTCGCTGCCTACATGATCACAGAAGTTGATGCAGAAGCGCGCGAAGAAGATATGCCTCAGCTTGAAAAGAAGATCGCAAATGATCGCAAGAAAATCGAAACACGTCGCGATAACGATGTCGATGTACGTACCAAGAAGCACGAATCAGATCTTGCAGAACTAGAAGCAGAAGATGCAAAAGCTGATATCAAGCGCAAGGTACGCGAATCAGCAGAGCGCGAACTTAAGGCGATCCGCGATCGTGCAGAACGTGAAATCACGCGTCTAGAAGATGTATGGACCCGTTTCAAGAACCTAAAGGTGCAAGATCTTGAAGGCGATGAAAACCTTTACCGCGAAATGCGTGATCGTTACGGCATGTACTTCAAGGGTGACATGGGAGCTGCTGCAATTAAGCATCGCCTAGAGACTTTTGATCTTGAAACTGAGCACAAGTTACTTACAGATTTATCTGAAAATGGTAAGGGTGCAAAGAAGACTCGTGCAATCAAGCGGTTGAAGGTTGTTAACGCATTCCTTACAACCAGCAACAAGCCAGCATCAATGGTTCTTGATTGTGTACCGGTTATTCCACCTGATCTACGTCCAATGGTTCAACTCGATGGTGGTCGCTTTGCGACTTCAGATCTCAACGATCTATACCGTCGCGTTATCAACCGTAACAACCGTTTGAAGCGTCTTGCCGATCTTGGTGCACCAGAGATCATCGTTAACAATGAAAAGCGTATGTTGCAGGAAGCTGTAGATGCGTTGTTCGATAACGGTCGTCGTGGTCGCCCAGTTACAGGTCCAGGTAACCGCGCACTGAAGTCATTGTCAGACATGCTCAAGGGTAAGCAAGGACGTTTCCGTCAGAACTTGCTCGGAAAGCGCGTTGACTACTCAGGTCGTTCAGTAATTGTTGTTGGTCCACAGTTGAAGCTGCACCAGTGCGGTCTTCCAAAGCAGATGGCACTTGAACTTTTCAAGCCATTCGTAATGAAGCGACTTGTAGATCTAAACCACGCGCAGAACATTAAATCTGCAAAGCGCATGGTTGAACGTGCTCGTCCAGTTGTCTGGGATGTTCTTGAAGAAGTTATCGCAGAGCATCCAGTACTGCTAAACCGCGCACCTACCCTGCACCGTTTGGGTATCCAAGCATTCGAACCACAATTAGTTGAAGGTAAAGCAATTCAGATTCACCCACTCGTATGTACAGCATTTAACGCTGACTTCGACGGTGACCAGATGGCGGTTCACTTGCCTCTATCTGCTGAAGCCCAAGCCGAAGCTCGTATCTTGATGTTGTCTTCAAACAACATTTTGTCACCAGCAAACGGTCGTCCAATTACATCTCCTACACAGGACATGGTTCTTGGTCTCTACTACTTAACAATGGTTCGCGAAGGTGAACTCGGAGAAGGTCGTGCATTTGGTTCAGTCGCAGAAGCGATCATGGCCCACGATCAACGCTCTGTTTCATTGCAAGCAAAGATCAAGATTCGCCTAACTGCTACATCAGAGACAATTGAGACAACAATTGGTCGCGCATTATTTAATGAAGCGCTTCCAACTGATTTTCCATATGTCGATGTCGATGTAACAAAGAAGCAACTTGGTGGAATCGTTGATCGTCTGGCTGAGTTCTATCCAAAGGTTGTTGTGGCACAGACACTTGATGCGCTGAAGTCACTTGGTTTCCATTGGGCAACTCGTGCTGGTGCAACTATCGGTATTGAAGATGTAGTTACACCTCCTCGTAAGAAAGAGATCCTGGAAAGCTACGAAACACAGGCTGAAAAGGTTCAATCACAATACGAAAAGGGACTCATCACAGATGACGAGCGTCGTCAGGAATTGATCGAGATCTGGACAAAGGCAACAGCCGAAGTGGGTAAAGAGATGGAAGAAAACTTCCCTCGCGTTAACCCAGTGTGGATGATGGTCTTCTCTGGTGCTCGTGGAAACATGATGCAGATTCGTCAGATCGCAGGTATGCGTGGACTTGTAGCAAATCCAAAGGGTGAAATTATTCCTCGCCCAATCAAGTCCAACTTCCGTGAAGGTCTTTCAGTACTTGAGTACTTTATTTCTACTCACGGTGCTCGTAAGGGTCTTGCAGATACTGCGCTTCGTACAGCTGACTCAGGTTACTTAACACGTCGTCTTTGCGACGTTGCCCAAGATGTAATCATCCGTGAAGAAGATTGCGGCACTGACCGTGGTTTGATGGCACAGATTGCAATCAAGGACAGCGCTGGAAAGCTTGCAAAGTACGACCATGTTGAAACTTCTGTATTCGGCCGCACATTGTCCGAAGATGCTTCAGTTAACGGCACAGTAATTCTTCCTGCTGGAACTGATCTTGGTGATCGCAACATCGATGAACTCGTTGCAGCCGGTGTCGAAGAAGTAAAGATTCGCTCAGTTCTAACTTGCGATAGCAAGGTCGGACAGTGCGCAGCTTGCTACGGTCGCTCACTTGCAGCAGGACAACGTGTTGCAGTTGGTGAAGCTGTTGGAATCATCGCCGCACAATCAATTGGTGAGCCAGGAACGCAGTTAACAATGCGTACCTTCCACACTGGTGGTGCGGTTCACGATTCAATGGATATCACACACGGTCTTCCACGTATTGTGGAACTCTTCGAAGCTCGTACACCTAAGGGTGTTGCACCAATCGCAGAAACAGCTGGTGTTGTTTCATTCCGCGAAGATGCAAAGGGCAAGAAGATCGTTGTTACTCCAGATGATGGTGGCGAAGAAGTCGCTTACCCAATCACTCGTCGCCAGAAGATGCTTGTTAAGGAAGGAGATCGCGTAGAAGTTGGCCAGAAGATGGTTGTTGGCGCGATCGATCCAAAGCAGGTTCTTCGTATTCTTGGACCACGTGCAACGCAAGTTCACTTGGTAAATGAAATTCAATCTGTGTATCGCTCACAGGGTGTAGGAATTCACGATAAGCACATCGAAGTAATCGTTCGCCAAATGCTCAAGCGCATCACAGTGCTTGAAGCAGGAGATGCCGATCTACTTCCAGGTGAGCTTGTTGAACGTGGTCGTTTCGAAGTTGAAAACCGTCGCGTCGTAACAACTGGTGGAAAAGCTGCTTCGGGTCGCCCAGAACTATTGGGTATCACTAAGGCATCTCTTGCAACTGAGTCATGGTTGTCAGCGGCTTCATTCCAGGAAACAACTCGCGTACTTACAGATGCCGCACTTTCAGAGAAGAGTGATCCTTTGCTCGGTCTGAAGGAGAACGTCATCATCGGTAAGTTGATTCCTGCCGGAACTGGTCTTGCCCGTTACCGCAACATTCGTGTGGAGCCAACGGAAGAAGCAAAGGCCGCGGTCTACGCAGCATACGATGAATATGACTTCACACCATTTGATCAACAAGGTTCAGGTGAAGCAGTTCGTCTCGATGAGGTTCAAATACCTCGCTAATTCGAAAATAAACCAAAGTAAGTCTTTACGGCCCATTCATTCCTAATGGAGTGGAGGGGCCGTTTTGATTTGTTTGCTTCAGGCTTTTTTGCCCCTTAGAGTAGGGAAGATCTTGCCGAATTAGTATTTAAATTACTTCCGTCAGCAGCATTTTTTAACGGGTTAAATTTACTTTTTTAAATTAGCTAAACGATCCAAAATCGGTGGGTGCGAATAATGCACTGCTACATAAACTGGATGTGGATTTAAATTACTTAAAGATTCAACTGATAATTTCTTCAACGCTGAATACATATGTTCACGTGCACCTGGATATGTATCGATCGAGTATTGATCTGCCTGGTACTCATTGTGTCTGGAAAAAGTATTGTTGATGAGAGCTAACAAAGTTGAAACAGGGGTAAATAACAAGAAGAAGGCGATGATCGAAAGGTGGAAACTAGGCGTTTCTGAGCCAAGGGCTTTAGAAAGGTTTGGATTACCTAATAACCATCCCAGCAGGGCGAAAATCACCAAAGTCTGCACATTGCTAAAAGCAAACATTGTGTAGACGTGCTTGCGCTTGTAATGGCCAACTTCGTGGGCAAGCACGGCCACAGTCTCTTTCGTTGTTAACTTCTCAATTAATGTGTCATACAAACCAATAATCTTTACCCGACCCATGCCTGAAAAGAAAGCGTTGAGTTTGGTAGAACGCTTAGATGCATCCATTTCATACAACTTAGATAATGGAAAGCCCTGTGTTTGGCAGTAAGCCTCAACTTCAGTGCGTAATTCACCATCTGGAAGTGGCTTTAACTTATTAAACATTGGCAAGAAGATACGAGTACCAAAGATAAACATAAAGAGTGAGACCACAGAGACAAGCAGCCAGCCAACTAACCAGAAACTGCTTTCTAGCTCCTGATAAATAAGCGCAATTAGATACAGCAGCGGTAATCCAATTGCCAGGCTTAGCACTAAGCCCTTTATTGCATCAGTTGCAAACAACTTCTTAGTCGTTTTATTGAAACCAAATTTTTCTTCAATTACAAAAGTTGAGTAATAAGAAATTGGTAAGTTACCAATCATTGAGACAATTATTAAGACGCCAACAAAGGTGACGGTCACTAATAAGTTATTGCTAATGCGATCTCTGATCTGATCATCTAACCAAGCAAACCAACCCAACATAATTGCAGTTAGGAAAATGACTGTGCTAACAAGTGAGGTGAGTGATTCAACTTTGTACTTTGCAGTTCCATATGCCAATGACTTTTTATATTCATCGGCGTTATAAATCTGCGATGCCTCAGTAGACAGGGGGGTGTTTGCACTTTTTTCATTTAAGAAACTAATAACGCTGCCTGCTGTGAAATCAATCAAAAGAAAAGCGATGATTCCAATTAATAACCAATCAGATGTACTCATGGACTCATCCAACCTCATGCCTAGGTGTATTAGAGTTAAGCCATGGCGAAATTAGTAATTGAAGGTCAGGATTTGCGGTTAAAATTGAACCCACTTGAGCTGGCCGGAACGTTTTGGCCCCCGCCAAAGGCGACCATTAATCAGGTGGTTTCGGTGGAGTTCTACGACCAGCCCTGGATCCCTGAATTACTGCAGGGCTTTCGTGCCCCTGGCACCGGGATCCCATTTGTGGTCATGATGGGGGTCATGCGCAGGCTCAAAACCAAGGATTTCGTGGTAATTAAGCGTAGAAAACCCGCTGTTTCGATCACTTTTTCCGGTGGGCCATTTCAGCGCTGGATCTATACCCTCGACGGCACCCGACACGCCGAAGAGGAGCTTTTGGCGGCGATAGCCCGCAATCCTTCGGAATAGGAGTAAAACCCGGATTTGCCTCCCGCGTGGAGACTGGGTTACCCTTCGCGTCTGCTCTTTTATAGGGCTTCTTTGCCTGCGATGTGTACATAAGTTGAAAAACTTTTTACGCAATACATGCGAATTGGGTGCAACACACCCGACCGCGTGGGTCGGCAATTAAGCGTGAATAAAGATCAGTAACGAAGTTACGAATGGAGATGAAGTGCCAACAATTCAACAGCTAGTTCGTCGTGGTCGTGCAGAAAAGACTACGAAGACAAGCACACCTGCACTTAAGGGTTCACCACAACGACGCGGTGTTTGTACACGCGTTTACACAACGACCCCTAAGAAACCAAACTCTGCGCTACGCAAAGTTGCACGTGTACGTCTTACTAGTGGCATGGAAGTCACTGCATACATTCCAGGTGAAGGTCACAACTTGCAAGAGCACTCCATTGTTCTCGTACGTGGTGGTCGTGTAAAAGATTTGCCTGGTGTTCGTTACAAGATCATTCGCGGATCACTAGATACACAAGGTGTTAAGAACCGTAAGCAATCACGTTCTCGCTACGGAACTAAGAGAGAGAAGAAGGCTAGCTAATGCCACGTAAAGGCCCCGTCGTTAAGTCACCAGTTGTTGCAGATCCTGTTTACAACTCACCTGTTGTTACTGCGCTAATTAACCGCGTACTACTTCACGGAAAGCGTTCAACAGCTGAAGCAATTGTTTACAACGCACTAGAAGGTACTCGCGCAAAGACTCAGGTAGATCCACTTATTACTTTGAAGCGCGCACTAGACAACATCAAGCCAACTGTTGAAGTTCGCTCACGTCGTGTTGGTGGAGCTACGTACCAGGTGCCGGTTGAAGTTAAGGCAAGCCGTTCAACAACTTTGGCACTTCGCTGGTTAATTGATTACTCACGTTCACGTCGTGAAAAGTCAATGGCAGAGCGTTTAACAAATGAATTAATCGATGCAAGCAATGGTCTTGGAGCAGCAGTAAAGCGCCGCGAAGATACCCACAAAATGGCAGAAGCAAACAAGGCGTTTGCTCACTACCGCTGGTAATTCAGAGAGTTTCGAGAAGAGGATCAAGTGGCAGCATCAACAGTAGAGAAGATCGATTTAGCTACGGTTCGCAACATTGGAATCATGGCTCACATCGACGCGGGAAAAACCACGACTACTGAGCGCATCCTTTTCTATACAGGTATTAACTACAAGATCGGTGAAGTGCACGAAGGTGCCGCAACAATGGACTGGATGGAGCAGGAACAAGAGCGTGGAATCACGATCACTTCTGCTGCAACAACATGTATGTGGGACAACCACTTAATTAACATTATTGATACACCTGGTCACGTTGACTTTACTGTTGAAGTAGAGCGTTCGCTTCGTGTTCTAGATGGCGCCGTTGCAGTATTCGATGGTGTTGCCGGTGTAGAGCCACAATCTGAAACTGTATGGCGTCAAGCAGATCGTTACTCAGTTCCACGTATTTGTTTTGTAAATAAGTTAGACCGTACAGGTGCATCATTTGATAAGTGTGTTGGCATGATCAAGGATCGCCTCAACGCTGTTGCGCTAGTTCTACAACTTCCAATCGGTGCCGAAGGAGATTTCCTCGGAGTAGTTGATCTGATTGCGATGAAGGCACTTACCTGGCGCGGAGAAACCCAAAAGGGTGAAGATTACACAGTCGAAGAAATCTCAGCTGACATGTTAGAGGCATGCAAAACTGCTCGCCTAGCAATGTTGGAAACTCTTGCTGAAAATGATGATGAAGTTATGGAAAAGTTCCTAGAAGGAATTGAACTAACTGAAGTTGAAATCATCGCCGGTATCCGTCGTGCAACTCTTGCGGCAAAGCTTTCACCAGTTCTTACTGGTTCAGCATTTAAGAACAAGGGCGTTCAGCCAATGCTCGATGCCGTTGTTCGCTACCTTCCATCACCACTAGATGTTGAAGCGATTGTTGGACATGACATGAACGATCCCGAGAAAGAGATCAAGCGTCTTCCTAAGAACGATGAGCCTTTCTCTGCATTAGCTTTCAAGATCATGACCGATCCACACTTAGGAAAGCTCACATTTATCCGCGTGTACTCAGGTGTTCTAGAGACAGGTTCAACAATCTTGAACTCTGCCAAGGATCGCAAAGAGCGCATCGGAAAGATTTACCAGATGCACGCAAACAAGCGCGAAGAGCGTGACAATGTTGGCGCAGGAATGATCGTTGCAGTTATGGGCCTAAAGGACACAACAACTGGCGAAACATTATGTGATCCAGCAAAGCCAGTTCTGCTCGAATCAATGGACTTCCCAGCACCGGTTATCTCGGTTGCGATTGAGCCAAAGACAAAGGGCGATCAAGAAAAACTTGGCGTTGCAATTCAGCGTCTATCTGAAGAAGATCCAACTTTCCACGTCAACACTGATGAAGAGACCGGCCAGACAATCATCGCTGGTATGGGTGAACTTCACCTTGAAATTCTCGTAGACCGTATGCGTCGCGAGTTCAAGGTTGAGGCAAACGTTGGTAAGCCACAAGTTGCTTACCGCGAAACTCTTCGCAAAGCAGTTGCACGTCACGACTACACACACAAAAAGCAGACTGGTGGTTCTGGACAGTTTGCAAAGATTCAAATCGCAGTCGAGCCACTTCCAACTGGAACAGTTGAAGGCGGATACGAATTCGTAAATAAGGTAACTGGAGGTCGCGTTCCACGCGAGTACATCCCTTCAGTTGATGCAGGTTGCCGTGAAGCGATGACTTCAGGTCCACTTGCTGGCTACCCATTGACAGATGTACGAGTAACTCTTCTTGACGGCGCGTATCACGATGTTGACTCATCGGAGCTCGCATTCAAGGTGGCTGGTATCGCAGCGTTCAAGGAAGCGTCAAAGCTTGCTGATCCTGCAATTCTTGAACCAGTAATGAAGGTCGAAGTTGTTACCCCGGAAGATTTCATGGGTGATGTCATCGGCGATCTAAACAGTCGTCGTGGTCAAATTCAGGCCATGGACGAGCGGTCAGGTGCCCGCGTTGTTAGGGCGCTAGTTCCGTTGTCAGAGATGTTCGGCTATGTCGGCGATCTCCGCTCCAGAACACAAGGTCGCGCGAGCTACAGCATGGAGTTCGACAGCTATGCCGAAGTTCCAGGCAACGTTGCAAAGGAAATCATTGCGAAAGTTCGTGGCGAGTAATCCTTAATATCCCTAAACAAAGAACCAAATAACCCTAATAACTAAGCACTAGTAAAGGAAAGAGGAACCAAAATGGCAAAAGCCAAGTTCGAGCGCACAAAGCCTCACGTAAACATTGGAACAATTGGTCACATTGACCACGGTAAAACAACACTTACTGCAGCGATCTCAAAGGTCTTGCACGATAAGTTCCCAACACTAAATGCTGCAACAGCATTTTCAGATATTGATAAGGCACCTGAAGAGCGTCAACGCGGTATCACAATCTCTATCGCGCACATTGAGTACCAGACAGAGAAGCGTCACTACGCACACGTTGACTGCCCAGGCCACGCTGACTACATCAAGAACATGATCACTGGAGCTGCACAGATGGATGGAGCAATCCTCGTCGTTGCAGCAACAGATGGACCAATGCCACAGACAAAGGAGCACGTACTACTTGCTCGTCAGGTTGGCGTTCCATCAATCGTTGTCGCACTTAATAAGTCAGACATGGTTGACGATGAAGAAATTCTAGAACTAGTAGAAATGGAAGTTCGCGAACTTCTATCAAAGTACGAGTTCCCAGGCGATGACACACCAATCGTTCGCATCTCAGCACTAAAGGCACTCGAAGGAGATGCTAAGTGGGCAGAGAAGATCGTTGAGTTAATGGATGCAGTAGATTCATTTATTCCTCAGCCAGAGCGCGAAGTTGATAAGCCATTCCTAATGCCAGTAGAAGATGTTTTCACAATCACTGGTCGTGGAACAGTTATCACAGGACGTATTGAGCGCGGAATCGTTAAGGTTAACGAAGAAGTTGAAATCGTTGGTATTCGTGAGCTTGCTCAGAAGACAACTGTTACAGGTGTAGAAATGTTCCGTAAGTTGCTAGACGAAGGTCAAGCAGGCGAGAACGTTGGACTACTACTTCGTGGACTAAAGCGTGAAGATGTAGAGCGTGGACAGGTTGTTTGCAAGCCTGGTTCAATCACACCTCACACAGAGTTCGATGCATCTGCATACATCCTTTCAAAGGATGAAGGCGGACGTCACACACCATTCTTCAACAACTACCGGCCACAGTTCTACTTCCGTACAACTGACGTAACGGGTGTTGTAACACTTCCAGCAGGAACTGAAATGGTTATGCCTGGCGATAACACTGAAATGTACGTAACACTCATTCAGCCAATCGCAATGGAAGAAGGACTTCGCTTCGCAATCCGTGAAGGTGGCCGCACAGTAGGTGCCGGTCGCGTTACAAAGATTAAGAAGTAATAGTAAAAAATATTTGACCGTTGTTGTGGCGGTAGAAATACCGCCACAACAATAAAAAACTAAGAATTAATTAACGCAGTAGAAACGAAAGAGGAGAACGACATGGCGGGACAAAAGATCCGCATTCGACTCAAGGCCTATGACCATGAGGTGATTGATAGTTCAGCGAAGAAAATCGTTGAGACTGTTGAGCGCACTGGTGCAACGGTCGCGGGTCCAGTGCCGCTACCAACAGAGATCAACACATATTGTGTTATTCGCTCTCCTCACAAATATAAGGACAGCCGCGAACACTTCGAGATGCGCACACATAAGCGCCTAATCGACATCATCGACCCAACACCTAAGACTGTTGATTCATTGATGCGTCTCGACTTGCCAGCTGGCGTCGACATCGAGATTAAGCTCTAAGGAAAGGACGACAACTATGACTTTTACAACTCAAGCAGCGGGCTCGTCCATCAAGGGCGTACTCGGTAAGAAACTTGGTATGACCCAGGTTTTTGATGCAAACAACAAGATGGTTCCAGTAACCGTTGTTGAAGCCGGTCCATGCGTTGTTACGCAGATCCGTACACCTGAAAAAGATGGTTACTCAGCTGTGCAAATCGCGTTCGGTGCAATCGACCCAAAGAAAATTTCTAAGCCACTTGCTGGCCATTTCGCAAAGGCTGGTGTTACACCACGCCGTTCAGTAGCAGAACTTCGCACACTTGATACATCTGGTTACACAGTTGGACAAGAACTTGGTGCAACAGTTTTCACTGCTGGCGAATTAGTTGATGCAACTGGAACAAGCACAGGTAAGGGAACTGCTGGTGTTATGAAGCGCCACGGTTTCGGTGGTCTCGGTTCTTCTCACGGTGTAGACCGTAAGCACCGTATGCCAGGTTCAATCGGTGCATGTTCAACACCAGGTCGTGTTTTCAAGGGTATGCGTATGGCTGGAGTAATGGGTGGCGTTCGCGTTACAACTCAAAACTTAGTTGTTCATGCAATTGATGCAGATCGCAACTTACTTCTCATCAAGGGATCAGTTCCTGGCCCAGACGGACAGCTTGTTTTCATCCGCTCTGCAGCTAAGCACGCGATCTATGAAACAGCAGGAAAGGCTGGCAACTAATCATGGCGCTTACTGTTGAAGTAAAGAACGCAGAAGGAAAGAACGTTGGATCAGTAGATCTTCCAACAGAAATCTTTGATGCGCAGACAAATATTCCTTTGATTCACCAGGTAGTAACTGCGCAACTTGCAGCTGCTCGCCAGGGAACACAAAAGGCAAAGAACCGTGGTGAAACTTCTGGTTCAGGTAAGAAGCCTTTCAAGCAGAAGGGAACCGGTCGCGCGCGTCAGGGTTCTATTCGTGCTCCGTTGCAACGCGGTGGAGGTGCAGCACACGCTGTTCGCCCACGTAAATATTTCCAACGTACACCTAAGAAAATGATTGCTGCAGCTTTGCGCGGAGTTCTCTCTGATCGCCAACGTAACGATCGTATTCACGTACTGGATTCAATCGTGAGCGCTCCTTCAACAAAGGCAGCGATCGCAGCAGTTCGTCAGTTCAGTGATCGCAAGAATGTTCTTGTAGTTATCTCACGTACTGAGGATCTAGCATGGCGTTCACTTCGTAACGCTGAAGATATGCACCTTCTTGTTCCAGATCAGTTGAATGCATACGACATCCTAAAAAGTGATGACGTTGTTTTCTCAGAAGCTGCGATCAAAGATTTCCTAAAGAAGCCTGCAAAGGGCAAGGGAGCAACTTCGGTTGCACGCGAAAGTGAGGTCGGCGCATGAAAGATTACCGCGACGTTCTAATTGCACCAGTTGTCTCTGAGAAGAGCTACGGGTTGCTAGATGAGAACAAGTACACATTCATCGTTGCACCAGATTCAAATAAGACAGAGATCAAGATCGCTGTTGAAAAAGTATTTGGCGTAAAGGTAGTAAGCGTTAACACAATGAACCGTCAGGGCAAGAACAAGAAGACTCGTTTTGGTGATGGAAAGCGTAAAGACACCAAGCGCGCGATTGTTCAAGTTGCAGCTGGCGACCGTATCGACATCTTCGGGGGACCGGTTTCCTAACGGGACTGGACCTGGAATAGAAAAGGATCATCATGGCACTTCGTAAATTAAAGCCAACGACCCCTGGTCAACGCGGCGCAAGCGTTCCTGATTTCGCTGAAATCACTCGCTCGACTCCTGAAAAGTCACTTGTTCGTCCAATTCACTCAAAGGGTGGACGTAACAACCAAGGTCGCATCACTGTTCGCCACCAAGGTGGCGGTCACAAGCGTGCGTACCGTCTTATCGATTTCATCCGAAATGATAAGGATGGCATTCCAGCAAAAGTCGCTCACATTGAGTACGACCCAAACCGCACTGCACGTATCGCACTTCTTCACTACGCAGATGGAGAAAAGCGTTACATCATCGCTCCTAATAAATTAGAGCAAGGTGCAACTGTTGAGAATGGTCCAAAGGCAGATATCAAGCCTGGCAATAACTTGCCACTTCGTAATATTCCAGTAGGTACAACTGTTCACGCAATTGAACTTCGTCCAGGTGGAGGAGCAAAGATTGCTCGTTCAGCTGGTGCATCAGTTCAGTTAGTTGCAAAAGATGGTCCTTACGCACAACTACGTATGCCATCGGGTGAAATTCGTAACGTTGACGTTCGTTGCCGCGCAACTGTTGGTGAAGTTGGAAATGCTGAGCAGGGAAATATCAATTACGGAAAAGCTGGGCGTAAGCGTTGGTTAGGTATTCGCCCAACAACTCGTGGTGTTGTTATGAACCCTGTTGATCACCCACACGGTGGTGGTGAAGGTAAAACTTCTGGTGGACGTCACCCAGTGACTCCATGGGGTAAGCCTGAAGGCCGCACTCGTAAGAAGAAAGCATCAGATTCAATGATCGTCCGTCGTCGCAAGTCGAATAAGAATCGGTAGGTAGGAGCCCTCATGCCAAGAAGTCTCAAGAAGGGTCCATTCGTTGATGGACATCTGCTCAAGAAAGTAGATGCACAAAACGATGCCAACACAAAGAACGTGATCAAGACTTGGTCACGTCGCTCGATGATCATTCCTTCAATGATCGGACACACCATTGCAGTACACGATGGCCGCAAGCACATTCCGGTTTTCGTAACTGATGCAATGGTCGGACACAAACTAGGCGAATTCTCCCCAACACGTACCTTCCGTGGTCACGTTAAGGGCGACGATCGAAAGGCATCTCGTGGCTAACACACCAGAAAACGCATTGATTGCACGCGCAGTTTTGCGCGACATTCGCCACACACCACAGAAGGCTCGTCGTATCGTCGACCTCATCCGTGGAGAACGTGCCGATAACGCACTAAATATTTTGAAGTTCGCACCACAAGCTGCTGGTCAAGATGTGTACACACTTCTTAACTCTGCAGTTTCAAATGCGAAGGCCAAGAACCCAGCGATCCGCGATGCTTCCGAGCTATGGGTTGTTGAAGCACTTGTAGATGAGGGTCGCACAATGAAGCGCTTTCGTCCACGTGCACAAGGTCGAGGTTTTCGTATCTTGAAGCGTTCTTCTCACATCACTGTTGCAGTGAGCGACACAAAAGTTGCGAGCAAGACAATGAATATTAAGAAGACTATCCAGAAGGGAGCGACCAACTAATGGGTCAAAAAGTAAACCCACACGGCTTCCGTCTTGGAATTACAACTGAGTTTAAATCACGTTGGTATGCAGACAAGCTATACAAGGACTACGTGAAAGAGGATGTAGAAATCCGTCGCACGATGAACAAGGGAATGGAGCGCGCAGGCGTTTCACGAATTGAAATCGAGCGCACACGTGATCGCGTACGTATCGACCTATTTACTGCACGTCCAGGAATTGTTATTGGACGCCGCGGAGAAGAAGCCGACAAGTTACGTCAACGTCTAGAAAAGCTAACTGGAAAGCAAGTTCAGTTAAATATTCTTGAAGTTAAGAACCCAGAGATTGATGCACAACTTGTTGCACAAGGAATTGCCGAGCAGCTTGCTGCACGTGTTTCTTTCCGTCGCGCAATGAAGAAGTCAATGCAATCAGCACTTAAGGCTGGCGCACAGGGCATTCGTGTTCAGTGTGGTGGTCGTTTAGGTGGAGCGGAAATGTCACGTTCAGAGTTCTACCGTGAAGGTCGCGTGCCATTGCACACACTTCGCGCCGATATTGATTACGGTTTCTACGAAGCTGCAACAACATTTGGTCGCTTAGGTGTAAAGGTGTGGATCTACAAGGGTGAAGTTATTGGTTCACGTGCAGAGCGCGCTGAGAAAGCACTTGCAGAAGCTCGTGCTCCAAAGCCAGAACGTCGCGGACCTCGTACTCCTCGTGCACCACGTGGTGAAGTAACTGTTTCACAAGGTGCACCAACAGCAACTGCTCCGGCAACTGCGGAAGGAGCTACTAACTAATGTTAATTCCACGTCGTGTGAAGCACCGTAAGCAGCACCACCCATCCCGTAAGGGCGCAGCAAAGGGCGGATCAACTGTTGCATTTGGTGACTTTGGTATTCAAGCTTTAGCTCCAGCGTATGTAACTAACCGTCAGATCGAGGCAGCTCGTATCGCAATGACTCGTTACATCAAGCGTGGTGGAAAGGTTTGGATCAATATTTATCCAGATCGTCCAATCACAAAGAAGCCTGCTGAAACTCGTATGGGTTCCGGTAAGGGTTCACCTGAGTGGTGGATTGCAAACGTTAAGCCAGGTCGCGTTATGTTCGAGATCTCTGGCGTAACAGAAGCAGTCGCCGTTGAAGCAATGCGTCTTGCGATGCACAAGCTTCCAATGAAGTGTCGTGTAGTGAAGCGTGAGGAGGCATAAGTGGCTATTACAACTAATGATGAGCTACGCCAATTGTCCGTAGAAGATTTAACTAGCAAGGTGCGCGAATTGAAGGAAGAGCTTTTCAACCTTCGCTTCCAAGGCGCAACTGGCCAGTTGGAAAACCACGGTCGACTAAGTGCGGTACGTAAAGAGATCGCTCGTGTCTACACAATTATTCGCGAACGCGAACTAGGAATTGGAGGAGCTGCGTAATGACTACAGCAAATTCAGATCGCAATGATCGTAAAATCCGTGAAGGTATTGTTGTGAGTGACAAGATGGATAAGACCATCACTGTTGAAGTATCAAGTCGTGTGAAGCACGGTATGTACTCAAAGGTTCTCTCACGTTCAAGCAAGTTAAAAGCACACGACGAGCAGAACTCTGCCGGCGTGGGCGATCGTGTATCGATTATGGAAACTCGACCTCTGTCAGCAACAAAGCGCTGGCGTTTGGTTGAGATCCTCGAGAAGGCAAAGTAAGGGTTCGGTGGATAACAAATGATTCAACAAGAATCTCGCCTACGCGTAGCAGATAACACAGGAGCAAAAGAGCTTCTATGTATCCGCGTGCTCGGTGGATCCAAGCGCCGCTATGCCGGTATCGGAGACATCATCGTCTGTTCTGTTAAGGATGCAATTCCTGGCGGACAAGTTAAGAAGGGTGAGGTCGTTAAGGCCGTCATCGTTCGTACAGTTAAGGAACGTCGTCGTCCAGATGGCTCCTACATTAAATTTGATGAAAATGCCGCAGTGATCTTGAAAGCTGATGGCGAGCCACGTGGAACCCGTATCTTCGGACCAGTTGCACGTGAACTTCGCGATAAGCGCTACATGAAGATCATCTCGCTAGCTCCGGAGGTGCTCTAAAAATGGCAAAGATTAAGAAGAATGACACCGTTCTTGTTATCGCGGGGAAAGATCGCGGAACAAGCGGAAAAGTTATTTCAGTTGATGGCAACCGTATTACTGTCGAAGGCGTTAATCGCCAGAAGCGTCATACAAAAGAGTCAACTGGTGAGCGCGGCGTAAAGGTCGGCGGAATCATCACCGTTGAAGCATCACTACACATTTCAAATGTCATGGTCGTTGATAGCGATGGCAAGGCTTCACGCATTGGTGTTCGCAAAAACGAAGAAGGCAAGAATGTTCGTATCTCACGTCGCACCGGAAAGGACATCTAATGTCAACAGCGGTAGATGTACGTTTAAAGGCTAAGTACAAGAGCGTTATCGCTCCTGCACTCAAGGAACAATTTGGTTTCAGTAACCCAATGATGGTTCCTTCACTTGTAAAGATCATTGTGAACATGGGTGTCGGCGACGCTGCTCGTGATTCAAAGTTGATCGAAGGCGCAATCCGCGACTTAACAATCATCACTGGTCAAAAGCCACAGGTAACTAAGGCTCGTAAATCAATTGCGCAGTTCAAGCTTCGTGAAGGTCAGCCAATTGGTGCGCACGTAACAATGCGTGGAGATCGTATGTGGGAGTTTGCAGATCGTTTAGTTTCAATCTCACTTCCTCGTATCCGCGACTTCCGTGGTCTATCACCAAAGCAGTTCGATGGAAATGGAAACTACACATTCGGTTTAACTGAACAAGTAGTTTTCCCAGAGATCGAACAGGACAAGATCGATCGTCCACGCGGAATGGATATCACAGTCGTTACTACAGCTAAAAATGATGATGAAGGTCGCGCATTACTTAAGGCGCTCGGCTTTCCATTCAAGGAGGCATAAGCCATGGCAAAAACATCGCTCAAGGTAAAAGCAGCTCGCAAGCCTAAGTTCAAGGTTCGCGGCTACACACGTTGCCAACGTTGTGGTCGTCCACACGCTGTTTACCAAAAATTTGGTCTATGCCGTGTTTGTTTCCGCGAAATGGCTCACCGTGGTGAGCTTCCAGGTATTACAAAAGCGTCTTGGTAAAACATCCATCTAACTAACTACAACGAACAAGGTCTGTGAAAAGAAACCAGTTCGAGAAAGGCCAAGAGGCCACGTATGACAATGACAGATCCGATCGCAGACATGTTGACTCGTCTGCGCAATGCGAACTCTGCCTACCATGATTCGGTTTCAATGCCGTCATCATCGGTCAAGGTACGTATCGCTGCGATCCTTCAAGCTGAGGGATATATCGCAACATACCGCGTTGAAGAGACCGAAAATGGAGTAGGTAAGAACCTTGTTCTTGACCTTAAGTTTGGTGCAAACCGTGAGCGTTCAATCGCTGGTTTGCGTCGCGTAAGCAAGCCAGGACTTCGCGTTTACGCAAAGTCAACATCACTACCAAAAGTACTTGGTGGACTCGGCGTTGCAATTATTTCAACATCATCTGGTTTGCTAACTGATAAGCAAGCCAACAAGCAAGGGGTAGGCGGAGAAGTTCTCGCCTACATATGGTGATCAAATAATGTCACGTATCGGTCGCATGCCTATCGCCGTTCCAAGCGGTGTAGAAGTAACAATTTCTGGACAGAACGTTGCAGTTAAGGGACCTAAGGGTTCACTTGCAATCAATGTTTCTGATCCAATTCAAGTTTCACACGATGCCGGTGTTATCACTGTTGCTCGTCCCAATGAAGAGCGCGTAACTCGTTCACTTCATGGTCTATCTCGCTCACTTGTAGCGAACATGGTTGAAGGCGTAACCAATGGATACACAACGACAATTGAAATCGTTGGTGTTGGTTACCGTGTTGCTGAAAAGGGTAAGGACCTAGAGTTCCAACTTGGTTACAGCCACAACATTCAATTCCCAGCACCTGAAGGAATCACTTTCAAGGTTGAGTCACCAACAAAGTTCCACATTATTGGAATTGATAAGCAGTTGGTTGGCGAAGTTGCTGCAAAGGTAAAGAAGCTTCGCAAGGCCGATCCTTACAAAGGCAAGGGCTTGCGTATCTCAGGTGAAGTTGTTCGCCGTAAGCAAGGAAAGACAGGTAAGAAGTAATGGCTATTGGTGTAAAGGTCCGCAAAGGTTCGGCAACAAATGCCCGTGCCCGTCGTGCATTCCGCGTCCGCAAGAAGGTCGCTGGTACTGCCGCTCGTCCACGTTTAGTCGTTTCTCGATCATCTCGTCACCTGTTCGTTCAGGTTATTGATGACACACTTGGCAAAACTCTTGCCTACGCATCCACAATGGAAACAGATCTTCGTGCTGATAAAGGCGACAAGACTGCAAAGTCAAAGGCCGTTGGTGCATTAATTGCATCACGCGCTAAGGCTGCTGGAGTTTCAACTGTCGTCTTTGACCGCGCAGGTAATAAGTACCACGGTCGTATTGCAGCAGTTGCTGACAGTGCACGAGAGAACGGATTGGAGTTCTAATGTCTACTAATCCAACGACTGCAGCAGCACCAGCTGGCGGAGATCGCGGTAAGGCACGCCCAGAGCGTCGCGAACGTCGTGATGATCGCGAAAAAGAAAAAAACCCATTTATGGAACGCGTTGTGTTTATCAACCGCGTGTCTAAAGTTGTAAAGGGTGGACGTCGTTTCTCATTCACCGCACTTGTAGTTGTCGGCGACGGCAATGGTCAGGTCGGAATTGGTTACGGAAAGTCTAAGGAAGTTCCAGCAGCGATTGCTAAGGCAGTGGAAGAAGCGAAGAAGTCATTCTTCACAGTTCCACGTGTTCAAGGAACAGTTCCTCACTCAGTACAAGGTGAAACTGCAGCAGGAGTAGTTCTACTACGTCCAGCAAGTCCAGGTACCGGAGTAATTGCCGGTGGTCCGGTGCGTGCAGTTCTTGAGTGTGCAGGTATCACTGATGTTTTGACCAAGTCACTTGGATCTAACAATGCAATCAACATGGTTCACGCAACCGTTGCTGCATTGAAGATGCTTGAAAGCCCAGCACAAATCGCTGCGCGACGTGGACTTCCATTAGAAGATGTTGCACCCGCAGCAATTATCCGTGCTTCACAGATTTCGGTAGGTGCATAATGCCTCGTTTAAAAGTTACTCAAATTCGCTCAAAGGTTGGACATAAACCAGAACAGCGCGACACTCTTCGTTCATTGGGCCTAAAGCGCATTAACGATGTTGTTGTTAAAGAAGATCGTCCAGAAATTCGTGGCATGGTTTACGCCGTTCGCCACCTGATTAAGGTTGAGGAGGTCGAATAAAGATGACTTTAAAACTTCATCATCTTCGTCCAGCTCCGGGTGCTAAAAAAGCTAAGACTCGTAAGGGTCGCGGTGAAGCATCAAAGGGTAAGACTGCCGGTCGCGGTGGCAAGGGAACACGTGCTCGTAACACAGTTCGTGCAGGTTTCGAAGGTGGTCAGCTACCTCTCGTAATGCGCTTGCCAAAGCTTCGTGGTTTCAAAAACCCAGCTCGCATTGAATACCAAGCAGTGAACGTCTCAACAATTAATGCGCTTTTCCCTAAGGGTGGCGATGTAACTGTTGCAGATCTCATTGCAAAGGGCGCAGTTCGCGACTCTTTGCCGGTAAAAGTCCTTGGAAATGGCGATATTGATGTGAAGGTGAGTGTTACTGCACACGCATTCTCATCATCTGCGGTAGACAAGATCACTGCAGCAGGCGGCAAGACCAACGTTCTTTAAGTTTTGTAAGAATCCAGGATAGGAAATAGGAAACAGGAAAGAGGAGTAGATCAATGCTTTCAGCATTCGGTATGGCCTTTAAGACACCAGATCTTCGTAAGAAGATCTTCTTTACTCTTTCTATCATGGCGTTATTTCGCTTTGGTTCAACGGTTCCTACACCTGGCGTTTCTTACGTCAATGTTCAAGAATGTTTGAAAAGCGTTGAAAGCGGTGGGCTCTTTGGTTTGATTAACTTGTTTAGCGGTGGAGCGTTACTTAAGCTCTCTGTCTTTGCATTAGGAATCATGCCTTACATCACCGCCTCAATTATTGTTCAACTTTTAACAGTTGTTATTCCTCGCTTTGAAGCATTGAAGCAAGAAGGACAATCAGGAACTGCCAAGCTAACCCAGTACACACGTTACTTAACTATTGGTCTGGCAATCTTGCAGTCAACTGGTTTGATCGCAGTTGCTCGTACACCTGGTCGCTTACTTGCCGGTTGCAGTCTGCCAATTATTCCTGACACATCATGGATCCGAATTGCAACAATGATCTTTGTTATGACTGCTGGAACATCAGTAGTCATGTGGCTTGGTGAATTAATTACTGATCGCGGCGTTGGTAACGGTATGTCGATTCTTATCTTTACATCAATTGCGGCTGGCTTCCCATCACAGCTCTGGTCAATTAGATTGCAAAAGGGTCTCTTTGCCTTTGCTTTCGTAATGGCAGTTGGAGTTCTAGTTGTGGCCGCAGTTGTATTTGTTGAGCAAGCTCAACGCCGTATTCCAGTCCAGTATGCCAAGCGCATGGTTGGTCGTCAGGCATACGGTGGAACCAGCACATACATTCCAATCAAGGTTAACCAGGCTGGTGTAATCCCAGTTATCTTTGCATCATCTTTGTTGTACATCCCATCTTTGGTTGTTAACTTTACAAATAGCCAAGCAGCCTGGGCGGTATGGATTAGCCGTAACTTCGTTAAAGGCGATCACATAATTTATGTTGGAACGTATGCGGCATTAATTGTGTTCTTCACGTACTTCTACGTAGCAATTACTTTTAATCCAGATGAAGTTGCCGACAACATGAAGAAGTACGGCGGCTTTGTTCCTGGTATTCGTGCCGGAAAGCCAACTGCGGAATACTTGCAGTACGTGCTTTCACGTATCACTGCTCCAGGTTCTTTGTACTTGGCACTTGTTGCAGTAATTCCAATCGGCGCACTTGTCCTCTTCGGTGCAACTCAGAACTTCCCATTTGGTGGAACTGCTATTTTGATCGTCGTTGGTGTTGGTTTAGATACTGCCAAGCAGATTGAATCTCAATTGCAGCAACGTTCATACGAGGGATTCCTCAAGTAATGCGATTAGTCCTGGTAGGTCCACCAGGTGCGGGTAAGGGAACACAAGCTCAATTCCTAGCTGCACACTATTCAATCCCACATATTTCTACTGGTGATATTTTCCGTGCCAATTTAAAAGAGGGAACACCACTGGGTAACGAGGCTAAAGGCTTCATGGACCGTGGCGAACTAGTTCCAGATTCAGTAACTAATGCAATGGTCAAAGATCGCTTAAATCACAATGATCTAGCTAATGGTTTTCTACTCGATGGTTTTCCACGAAACGTTGCCCAAGCCGAAGTTTTGCGTGCGGTTTTAGCCGATAAAAAAACTCCATTAGATGCAGTTCTAGAACTCGCTATCGCGGATGAAGAGATAATTGCCCGACTAAGTACTCGTCAAACTTTAGATCCAACAACGGGTGAGTACTACACGCGCGAAGATGACAAAGCCGAAGTAGTTAAACGACGCCTTGAAGTCTATGCCGAGCAGACTGCGCCGATTATCTCTTTTTATCGCAGCGAAGGATTATTAATTACCGTTACGGCAGTGGGAGAAGTTGAAGAAATTACATCTTCTGCGATCTCTGCTTTAACTCGTGTCACCGCTTAGGTTTAAAAAAGATGGCGATTCAATTAAAAACACTTGATCAAATAAAGATAATGCGCCGTGCTGGTTTACTCGTCGGGCAGACACTTGAATTAATTCGAACATCGGTCAAAGCTGGCATGACAACAGATGCCCTCGATGCCATCGCGGCCGCAAATATTAAACGCGGGGGCGGAACTTCCAACTTCCTTGGTTATCATGGTTTCCCAGCAACTATTTGTGTTTCAGTAAATGATGAAATTGTTCATGGAATTCCTGGGCCACGAGTTTTAAATGATGGTGATGTCGTTTCAATTGATTGTGGTGCGATTATTGAGGGCTGGCATGGAGATGCCGCGATTTCAGTGGGTGTTGGAACTATTGATCCAGAAAATCAGAAGCTGATGGATGTTTGCGAAGAATCGATGTGGCGCGGAATTGCCGCTGGAAAAAACGGCGCAAAACTTTCCGATATTGGATTTGCCATTGAGCAGTACACAAATTCGCAAGGTAAGTATGGAATTTTGCAGGAGTATGGTGGCCATGGAATTGGTACCGAGATGCATCAAGAGCCCCATGTTTTAAACTTTGGCAAAGCTGGCAACGGTCCTGAAATAACACCGGGATTAGTTTTAGCGATTGAACCCATGATTACTCGTGGCTCAGCCCGGACCAAGGTGCTAGGAGATGATTGGACCGTAGTTTCAGCTGATAAATCACGTGGTGCCCACTTTGAAAACTCGTATGCGATCTTGCCCGATGGAAAGCCATTTGTTTTAACGGCCCTCGATGGCGGCCGCCAAGAGTTGTCGCGATTAGGCGTTGAAATCTCTGATCTCTTGTAATTTTTTCCGCTAATTCGTTACCTTTTTGAGATGTAAAACCCTTACAAAACCCGCTAGCAGGTAGTATTTTTACCGGTATCCCTCACCCTCGAGGGGCATGACAAAACGGAGAACTCATCGATGAGAAAAAACTCTTTACTTCGTCTTGCAATCGCAGCAACTGCAGTTGCTGTTTTAGCAAGCACAACGGTTTCAGCGCAAGCTGCAATTAAGCCAGCTGACAAAGCAATTGTCGGCGATGATTGCACAGCTGCCGCAGCAAATACAGGCAAAGTTGCAAAGGGTCGTGGCGTAGATGGCTCAGATTTAACATGTCTTGTTGTTACAACTGGTTCATACAAGGGTCAAACAAAATGGTGGTACAAAGAAGTTAAGCCACTCAACAATATTGACTGGACAATTCCAGCCAACCCAGGTGGGTATTCACTCACAAGTGCTGCAATCAGCGATACTTTGAAAGCAGAAGGCTTACTTTCAAACTACACATCAACATTTAAGCCAGGTGCCGGTGGCGCTGTCGGTCTTGGTGCATTCCAGGAAATTAAGGGAAAGCCAGAAGCAGCACTTGTCACAGGTATTGCAATGACTGGTGGGCTGTATTCAAACAAGTCAACACTTAACCTGCTTTCATCAACACCAGTTGCAAAGGTTCTTCGCGAATACAATGCAATCGTTGTTCCGGCAAACTCTAAGTACCGCACATTGAAGCAATTGATGGATGATCTTGTTGCAAAGCCAAATGGTGTTGCAATCGCTGGTGGAAGCAAGGGTGGAATTGATCACCAGGTAATTGGTTTGCTCGCACAAACAGTCAACGTTGATCCAACAAAGCTTAACTATGTTGTTTTCTCTGGTGGACCTGAAGTAATTACTTCAGTCCTCAGCGGTTCAACACAGGTTGGAATTTCAGGTTCATCTGAATTTAAAGCATTTGTTGATTCAGGAAAGCTTCGTGTTCTAGGCGTTTCATCAGCTAAGTCACTTGCTGGCTTCAAGGGTAAAACCTTTAAGTCTCAGGGATATGACTTGGTATACGGAAACTGGCGCGGAATCATGGCACCAGCAGATATTTCGAAGGCTGACTACGCCAACTTCATCAAGGTTATCGACATTATGCATATCTCTCCATCATGGAAAGAGCAGTTAAAGAAGAATAATTGGGATAACGAGTTTGCAGCTGGAACAGCTTTCAAGACATTCCTTGAAAAGCATATTCCAGAAATCAACAAAGTTATGAAGGGCCTTGGAATCTAATTTGATTCTAAAAAAGGTTACCAAGCATGGAAAGAGTGAGCTGGCATTTGCCAGCTCTCTCTTCTTGCTGGGCCTTTTCGTAGCGTGGGATACGTCAAGAATGTTGATTCCACAAGGATCATCGATTGTTAGCCCGCAAACTTTTCCTTACATGGTTGCAGCCTTTACCTCATTGGTTGGTTTGGCACTTCTTGTAAATGTAATCCGAGGCAATCACGGTATTCCCGATGGAGATGAACCAGGAGATGCCTTAATTCCCGTAGATTATAAAACTCTAGCAATTGTCTGCTTAGCAATAATTTTGCATGTTGTACTTCTGCAAATCGCTGGCTATATCGTTGCGGCAACAGTATGTTTTTGGGGAGTTGCTTATGGTTTTGGTTCTAGGCGGTTATTTAAGGATCTAGGAATTTCTTTAATATTTTCAGTCATCGTCTATTTTTCGTTTACTAAGGGCCTGAATATCAACTTACCTTCTGGTTTCTTCGAAGGAGTTTTTGGAAATGGGTAATAGCTTTGCAATGTTGCTAGACGGTTTTCAAACCGCATTCACACCAACTAACTTGATGTTTGGTTTACTCGGAACTTTTCTTGGAACTCTCGTTGGTGTGCTCCCAGGAATTGGCCCAGCACTAGCTATCGGCCTTTTACTTCCAATTACCCTGACAGTTAATCCAACTTCAGCATTGATTATGTTTGCCGCTATTTACTACGGAGCGATGTACGGCGGTTCAACAACTTCTATTTTATTAAATACTCCGGGTGAAAGTGGCTCGGTAATTACCGCCCTTGAAGGCAACAAGATGGCAAAGGCTGGTCGAGCTGGCGCTGCGCTAGCAACTGCTGCAATTGGCTCTTTTGTAGCGGGCAGCATTGCTACTTTGTTATTGGCCTTTGGCGCACCAGTTTTAGCTGATTTTGCCCTCACTATTCAACCTGCTGGCTATCTTGCGCTCATTGTTTTAGCTTTTGCCACCGTGGGAACTCTGCTTGGATCTTCCCGAATTCGCGGAATGGTCGCCTTAGCAGTTGGATTAGTAATTGGCTTAGTTGGCGCTGATTTACAGTCGGGTGCATTACGCCTTACTTTTGGAAATTTAAATGCAATCGATGGCATTGAAACGGTCACAGTTATCGTTGCCATTTTTGCATTAGGTGAAACTCTTTATTTAGCTACACGTACTCAAAAAGTTGATTTATCCTTAATCAAAATGTCAGGCAAAGCATGGATGACTCGAGAAGATTTTAAACGTTCCTGGAAGCCTTGGCTTCGTGGAACTGCAATTGGCTTTCCTCTCGGTGTAATCCCGGCTGGTGGCTCGGAGGTTCCAACATTTTTAAGTTATGGTGTGGAAAAGGCATTGTCTAAAAATAAAGATGAGTTTGGTAAAGGCGCGATTGAAGGCGTGGCAGGTCCAGAGGCAGCAAATAATGCAAATGCAGCTGGTGTACTTGTGCCGATGTTGGCACTTGGCCTACCAACTTCGGCAACAGCAGCCGTTGTGTTAGTTGCATTTCAATCATTTAATATTCAGCCGGGACCAATGCTGTTCCAGACTAGCCCAGAAATTGTTTGGGGATTAATCGCCTCATTATTTATCGGTAATTTTCTACTGTTAGTTTTAAATCTTCCATTGATTCGTTTTTGGGTACTTCTACTAAAAATCCCAACTCATTATTTATATGCGGGTATTACGACTTTTGCATTGCTGGGCGCTTATGCACTTAATAACTCCACTTTTGATTTGCAAGTTGCACTTGCCGTCGGTGTGATTGGCTATTTATTCCGTAGATTTGGTGTTCCCATTACACCGCTTATTATTGGTGTAATTCTTGGACCATTAGCAGAACTCTATTTCAAGCGTGCGCTTCAGATTTCTCAAGGTGACTGGCATATTTTAATTGCCGGTAACTTCCCTAAGGCGATTTACATCATTCTTATAGGAGTAATAGTCGGGCCGCTAGTGTGGAATTTCAAGAAGAAGTTTGCCATCAAAAAGTAAATGAGTGCGGACAAGCTTTTACCGTGGGCTAAACCTTTACTGCTTTCATCTACCCTAACGCAAGCAACTATTTACGTGCTTCGCCCCATGATTACATATCGGGCGATTGAACTAGACGCTAACGCGGCGCAAATCGGTTTAATCGCTGCCTTGTACGCATTATTTCCAGTCTTACTAGCACTTCAATTTGGTTCGTGGGTAGGCAAATTCGGTGAAGCTAAGTTTGTCATCTTTGGAACTTTGGCGATGCTTGGAACTTCCGTGGCCTTAGTTTTTGCAAACTCACTCATTACTTTGGGTATTGCAACAGCAGGTGCTGGTTTAGCGCATTTGGCGTGCATGGTGGGTGGGCAATCCATGGTTGCACTTCGCGTTCCGAAAGAAAATTATGATCGCTACTTTGGCTTCTATACATTTAGTGCATCTGTTGGACATTTACTAGGGCCAATAATCGCTGTACTTGTTGCCGGCTCTGATGGCACGTTACCAAAATCAACATCAAATGCCTTTTTGTTAGCAGTAGTTTTAACGATCATCGCTTTGGTTCCAGTAATCCGCTGGCGGCGCGAGCGGCCAACTGTTCTTGGAAAAATTCAAGAAGAGGGAACCTATAAAGCTGCCTTCAAGTTAGTTAAACGTCCTGGAATCATGGCGGCGATTTATATCTCGCTAGCTATTTCTTCAGTAGCCGATGTCTTAGTTGTCTTCTTGCCATTGTTTGGAACTGAAAATAACTTTTCACCATATGCAATTGGAGTAATCCTTGCAATTCGTGCCGGCACAACAATGATTTCGCGATTGTTTTTAGGAAGACTCAGTAAGCGTTTCTCAACTTTTCAATTACTGTGGTGGAGCACGATAACTTCAGTATTCTGTTGTATCGCCATGGCTTTTGCGCATACGCCAATTACCTTAGGAGCAATTGTTTTTGTGGCTGGCTTTTCGCTCGGAGTTGGGCAACCATTAACAATGTCGTTGGTAGCTGCCAAAACCGAGAGTTCAGAGCGAGCAATGGCAGTTTCAGCCCGGCTCATGGGTAATCGTTTTGGTCAGTTTTTAGTCCCAGCACTGGCCGGCGGATTAGCCGCGGCATCGGGGGCCGGGGCCGTCTTTATTGGCTTAGCGATCCTGCTAGCCACTTCGATTTTCAGCGTAAAACGTAAGTAAATAGTGGGGCTAGTTACACATATGTAGTTCAAAAGGGCCGATTTCCCTATTTCCAACCCGCGCCCTAAACTAAGCCTTCGCTTGTTTCACGCTCAAATAGAAATGTAGGTACAGCTTGGCTAGTAAAGATGGCGCCATCGAAATGGAAGGCACCGTTGCTGAGGCTTTACCTAACGCAATGTTTCGCGTGGAGCTAACTAACGGACACAAAGTCCTTGCTCACATAAGCGGCAAGATGCGAAAGAACTACATTCGTATTCTTACTGCCGATCGTGTGATCGTGGAAATGAGTCCGTACGACCTAACTAAGGGTCGAATTATTTATCGTTACAAGTAACAGGGGAGCAATAACATGAAGGTTAATCCAAGCGTTAAGAAGATTTGCGATAAGTGCAAAGTCATTCGTCGCAAGGGTCGCGTCATGGTCATTTGCGAAAACCTTCGTCACAAGCAACGTCAAGGGTAAATAGCAGTACTGAATAAAGAAGCCGTTGTGCGACTTTTTAATTAATTCGAAAGAGTTTATTAAAGAGACCTTTGGACTGGTAGGCCAGAGAACAGTGCAGCGCAAGACCTCCAGATACAGATAGGTAGATAAATGGCACGTCTCGTCGGTGTCGATCTTCCACGCGAAAAACGCGTTGAAATCGCACTCACTTATATTTTTGGAATGGGTCTTACTCGTTCTCAAAAAACTTTAGCTGAAACTGGCATTAGTCCAGACACTCGCGTAAAGGATTTGCAGGAGCCAGAGCTCGCAAAGCTACGTGAATACATCGAAGCAAACTTCAAAATCGAAGGTGACCTTCGTCGTGAAATTTCTGGCGACATTCGTCGCAAAGTTGAAATCCAGAGCTACCAAGGCATTCGTCACCGTAAGGGACTTCCTGTTCGTGGTCAGCGCACACATACAAATGCGCGAACACGTAAGGGTCCTCGTAAGGCAATTGCAGGTAAGAAGAAGGTGACTAAGTAATGGCCGCTGCTAAAACTAAGACTGCTACGGCAGCTAAGGGCAAAGTTAAGCTTCGTAAAAAAGAGAAGAAGAACGTTGCCGTTGGAAAGGCGTTCATTAAGAGCACCTTCAACAACACAATTATTTCTATTACAGATCCAACCGGCGCTGTTATCTCTTGGTCATCTTCTGGCCAAGTTGGTTACAAGGGCTCACGTAAGTCAACCCCTTTTGCCGCACAACTTGCTGCCGAAGCTGCCGCACGTCGCGCACAGGAGCATGGCTTAAAGAAAGTAGATGTTTTCGTGAAGGGACCTGGTTCTGGTCGCGAAACTGCAATCCGTTCATTGCAAGCAGCAGGCCTAGAAGTTGGAGCCATCTCTGATGTAACTCCAGCTCCACACAATGGCTGCCGCCCACCGAAACCACGTCGAGTTTAAGGAAGGAAGAGAATAAATGGCTCGTTATACCGGAGCAGACTGCAAGCGTTGCCGTCGCGAAAAAGTAAAGCTCTTCCTTAAGGGCGCAAAGTGCGATGGACCTAAGTGTCCAATCGAATCACGTCCGTATCCACCAGGCCAGCACGGTCGCGGTCGATCAAAGGAATCCGAATACTTATTACAGATGCGTGAAAAGCAAAAGTGCGCACGTATTTATGGTGTTCTAGAAAAGCAGTTCCGTGGTTACTACGAAGAAGCTAACCGCAAGCAGGGCAAGACTGGTGAGAACCTGCTTGTCATTCTTGAGACACGTCTAGACAATGTTGTGTTCCGCGCAGGTTTTGCAAAGAGCCGCGACATGTCACGTCAGATGGTTCGCCACGGTCACTTCTTGGTTAACGGTAAGAAGGTAAACATTCCTTCATTCCGTGTGACTCCAATGGACATCATCGATGTCCTACCAAAGTCACTAGACCTAACACCATTCATCGTTGCTAGCGCAGAGCTTGGCGAGAAATCAGTACCGGCATGGATGGAGGTCGTTGGTTCACAAATGAGAATCATCGTTCACTCTGTTCCAGCACGCGCTGTTATCGATACCCAGGTTCAAGAGCAGCTCATCGTTGAACTTTATTCTAAGTAATTTTTGAAAGTTCCTAGCGAAAGTTAGGAACCTGCGAGCAGTACCAAGTAAGACCCTTAATTGAAGGATTAAGGGAAGAGCGGAAATCAAATAGAGGATTTCCCCGAAATGAAGAGGAGCAGCAGTGCTAATTGCACAACGTCCAACTCTCAGCGAAGAAGTAGTTTCTGAGCACCGTTCACGGTTCATTATTGAGCCGCTAGAACCAGGTTTTGGTTACACACTCGGCAACAGCATGCGTCGTACATTGCTTTCATCTATCCCAGGTGCAGCAGTTACCAGCATTCGCGTTGCCGGAGCACTTCATGAGTTCACAACTCTCGAAGGTGTAAAAGAAGATCTCACCGATATCGTGTTGAACATCAAGAACTTGGTGCTTTCATCAGATAACGATGAGCCAGCAGTTGTTTACATCCGCAAGACTGGTGCCGGTGCAGTTACTGGCGCCGATATTGCAGTTCCAGCAGGCGTAGAAGTTCACAACCCTGAACTTCACTTGGCAACACTTAATGGCAAGGGCAATCTTGAGATTGAACTTACTGTCGAGCGTGGTCGTGGTTACGTAACTGCGGTACAAAACAAGCAAGCTGGCGCAGAGATCGGTCGCATTCCTGTTGACTCAATCTATTCACCAGTTTTGAAAGTTACATACAAGGTAGAAGCAACTCGTGTTGAACAGCGCACAGACTTCGATCGCCTTGTTGTAGATGTAGAGACCAAGCCATCAATGAATCCGCGCGATGCAGTTGCATCAGCGGGACGTACATTGGTTGAACTCTTCGGACTTGCTCGCGAACTAAATCTCAATGCTGAAGGTATTGAGATGGGGCCATCTGTTATGGATGCAGCGCTCGCGGCAGATCTTGCGCTTCCAATCGAAGATCTAGATCTAACAGTTCGTTCATACAACTGCTTGAAGCGCGAAGGCATTCACACAGTTGGCGAGTTAGTTAACCGTTCCGAGGCTGACTTACTTGATATTCGTAACTTTGGTTCAAAATCAATTGATGAGGTCAAGGCAAAGCTTGTCTCAATGGGAATGTCTCTTAAGGACAGCCCAGTTGGTTTCGATCCAACCCAACACCAGAACTACAACGCAGCAGTCGACGATGATTTCGCCGATGCAGAGCAGGCTTAGGAGATACGCGCATGCCAACACCAAGTAAAGGTCCTCGTCTGGGTTCAGGCCCATCACACGAACGACTACTCCTACGCACACTTGCCGAGCAGTTGTTCGAGCACGGCAAGATCACAACGACAGAGGCAAAGGCCAAGCGCCTACGTCCATTAGCTGAAAAGTTAATCACTCATGCAAAAAAGGGTGACCTTCCAGCACGTCGTATGGTCATGGCACAGATTGCAAACAAGGGCGTAGTTCATACACTCTTCACTGAAATCGGTCCACGCTTTGCAACACGTGAAGGCGGATACACACGCATCACTAAGGTCGGTCCTCGCAAGGGTGACAACGCACCTATGGCAGTAATTGAATTGCTAACTGAGAAAGATAACTAAGCTTTAAAACTTAGAAATAATTCTTATGACGGAACCCACTCTCTACCCGGAGAGTGGGTTTCTTCGTTTGCGGATAGATCTGGCATACGACGGAACTAATTTTTCTGGTTGGGCTATTCAGCCAGATCGACGAACAGTGCAAGGCGAGATCGAGAAGGCAATCAAGCAGATTTCGCAAACACCAATCGAAACAATTGTTGCCGGTCGTACTGATGCTGGTGTTCATGCAACTGGACAAGTAATCCACGTAGATTTGCCCGATACTTTCAACTTTGAGAATTTAACTTACAAATTAAATCGAATCCTAGATACTGATCTTCGGGTCTTAAAAGTTGAGCTAGCTTCATCTGGATTTCATGCTCGTTTTTCGGCAATTCGCCGTCACTACAATTATAAAATTCTGGATGCTAATCAGGTTGTTTTGCCGGTTTATCGATTTGATGTGGTTCCGTATTATCGCCAACTAGATGTGGCAACTTTGAATCAGGCGAGCGCGCTGCTGTTGGGCAGACATGACTTTGTTGCTTATTCAAAGTTCCGCGAGGGTGCAACAACTGTCCGGGAGCTACAGCGCTTTGAGTGGCACAAAGATGAACACGGCTATTTAGTGGCCGATATCAGCGCAAATGCCTTTTGTTATTCAATGGTGCGCCACTTAGTAGGGGCCGTTGTATGCGTTGCCGAGGGTCGATTCCCACGTGAATGGGTCACCGAGCGGCTCAATAATAAGTTGCGGATTTCCGAGAGTCTGGTCTTTCCGGCCCAGGGCTTGACCCTTTGCCACGTTGATTATCCGAGCCAAGATGAGATAGCTCTGCAATCGCAGTTGGATCTGGCCAGCCTAGATTTAGAAGAGGATAACTAACTCACGATTTAGGCTGATAAATAGGCCATTTTGACCCCTGAGCCTGGCGCGGGTACCCTTACTTCTCTGCACTCGAAAGAGCGCCGTCATCAATGACAGATATAACGAAAAAAAGGTAGGTAATAGCGTGCGTACATACAGTCCAAAAGCTGGTGATGCAGTTCGTAATTGGCACATCATCGATGCACAAGATGTGGTCTTGGGCCGACTGGCAACACATGCTGCCGTTCTACTTCGCGGAAAGAACAAGACAACATTTGCTCCACACATGGACATGGGTGACTTTGTCATTGTTATCAACGCTGAAAAGATTTCTTTGTCGGGTAACAAGGCGCTACAAAAGTGGTCACACCAACACTCAGGTTTCCCAGGCGGTTTAACTTCGACGGTATACGGCGAGCTTCTTGAGAAGCACCCAACACGTGCAGTTGAAAAGGCGATCAAGGGAATGCTTCCAAAGAATCGTTTAGGTCGCGAAATTGCTGGAAAGCTAAAGGTTTACGCCGGCCCAGAGCATCCACACGCTGCGCAAACACCAAAGCCATATGTATTCACTCAAGTTTCACAAATCGTGAAGTAAAGGAAAAGTAAATGTCAGAGAATCTAGATTTAATCGACAACGAAGAAGCTCCTACTTCATACTCAACTGCAACTCCAGCAGCTGCAACAAATCGTCCAGCAATCGTGGCACCAGGAGGCGGCACAGGTCGTCGCAAGGAAGCCGTTGCACGCGTTCGCATCACTCCAGGAACTGGTCGTTGGGTTGTAAACGGTAAAGAACTTGCTGCATATTTCCCAAATAAAGTTCACCAACAATTAGTTTCAGAGCCTTTCCGCACAGTTGGCGCCGAAAATCAATACGATGTTTTTGCACGCATCAACGGTGGTGGAGTTTCAGGTCAAGCTGGCGCACTTCGTTTAGGTGTTGCTCGTTCACTCAATCAAATTGATGAAGAAGCAAATCGTCCAGCACTCAAGAAGGCTGGATTCTTGAAGCGTGATGCACGTGTTATCGAGCGCAAGAAGTACGGCCTTAAGAAGGCTCGTAAGCGTTCACAATACTCAAAGCGTTAATTCACCTTCTTACAAACTTTTCCATAAGGAGTTCCTATGGCGCTTTTTGGCACCGATGGAATCCGTGGCTTAGCTAATCGCGATTTAACTGCCGAACTTGCGCTGGATGTTTCAGTTGCTGCCGCGCACATTCTCGTTGAAAGCTCATCAAATAAGGATCATCAGCCAACTGCAATTGTTGGGCAAGATTCACGTGCCTCTGGCGAATTTTTAGAAGCAGCTGTCGTTGCTGGTTTAACTAGCGCCGGAATCAATGTTTATCGGGTTGGGGTACTGCCAACACCGGCAATTGCACATTTAGTTGCCGCAACAAAAGCAGACCTGGGCGTAATGATTTCGGCCTCGCACAACGCTATGCCAGATAATGGAATCAAATTATTTGCTCGCGGTGGTGGAAAATTAGATGATGCCATTGAAGCGCGAATTGAAGCGCGCATGGGTGAGGATTGGGAGCGCCCAACGGGTAGAAATGTTGGACGTGCAATCAACGATACGACGGCAACACAGCGCTACTTAGAACATCTTCAGGCATCAGTTGAAACTCCGCTAAAAGGTTTAAAAATAGTAGTTGATTGTGCAAACGGTGCTTCATCATTTACTGCACCTTCTGCTTATCGCCAAGCAGGAGCTGAAGTAGTTGCAATCTTTAATTCACCTGATGGTTGGAACATAAATGATGATTGTGGATCAACGCACTTGCATCATTTGCGTGCCGCCGTATTAAAAGAGGGCGCCGATGTTGGAATTGCCCACGATGGTGATGCCGATCGCTGCTTAGCAATTGATGCTTTAGGAAATGAAATTGATGGCGACCACATCCTGACAATTTTGGCGCGCGGCTTTAAAGCTCGTGGAAAATTAAAGGATGACACAGTTGTAGCAACGGTCATGAGCAATTTAGGCTTCATGCATGCGATGAAAGATGCTGGAATTAATGTTGTTACAACCCCAGTGGGCGATCGCTATGTTCTAGAAAACATGATTGCAAATGATTATTCATTAGGTGGCGAACAATCAGGTCACGTCATTATGCGAGATCTAGCTAACACTGGTGATGGAATTTTAACTGGACTACAACTGCTGCAAGAAGTAGTTCGTACCGGAAAGACGTTGCAAGAGTTAGCGTCAACAATGGTGCGCTTTCCACAAGTTTTGATAAATGTGAAAGATGTTGCCAAAGATAAGTTGCCTGATTCAAAAGTAATCGCAGCAGCGGTAAAGGCGGCCGAAGATCGCTTAGGCGATGCTGGTCGTGTTTTGCTGCGAGCATCTGGAACAGAAGCCCTAGTAAGAGTCATGGTTGAAGCGGCCAGTGATAGCCTTGCCCAAGAAGTTGCCGATCAGCTCGCACAGATTGTTAAGGGCGAGCTTTCAATTAAGAAGAGCTAGGGGTAGATCTTTATGTGCGGAATTGTGGGTTACACAGGGCCACAATCTGCATCATTGCCACTGATTGAAGGACTGCGCCGATTGGAGTATCGCGGTTATGACTCAGCGGGTATCGCACTTGGCACACCTGGCAAACTCTTTGTCGAGAAAAAAGCTGGAAAGTTATCTAATTTAGAAAGCGCTTTAGATTCAACTTTGCCTAATGTCCATTCTGGAATCGGGCACACTCGTTGGGCAACTCACGGTGGACCAACCGATGTTAACGCCCACCCTCACGTCGATAACGATGGCAAGTTAGCGGTCATTCACAATGGAATTATTGAAAACTACACCGAACTTCGTGCAACGCTAGAAGCAAAGGGCCACAAGTTTTCATCGGAGACAGATACTGAATCCGTTGCCCATTTATTAAGTGATCTTCGCAAAGAACATAAGGGTGATTTAACTGCGGCGATGCGCGATGCCGTCAAAGCCTTACGTGGATCATTTACCTTGCTGGCCATCCACGCTGATGCCCCCAATGTAGTTGTTGGTGTTCGACGTAATTCCCCACTTGTCGTTGGTCTTGGTGATGGCGAAAACTTTATGGCATCTGATGTTGCCGCTTTTATCGAATACACCAAAAAGGCGATTGAATTAGGCCAAGATGAAGTAGTCACGATGACTCCCACTTCAGTTGTGATTACAGATTTAGCTGGAAAAGTTGTGAATCCTAAGGGCTATGAAATCTCGTGGGATGCAAGTGCTGCCCAAAAGGGTGGTTTTGCACATTTCATGTTGAAGGAAATCTTTGAACAACCCAAGGCAGTTGCCGATACCCTAATTGGACGCCTCAGTGACAATAACAAGATCGTCCTTGATGAACTTCATATGAGCGAGGAAGAGATCCGCGGGCTTAAGAAAATTACAGTAATTGCTTGCGGTACTGCTTATCACGCTGGGCTGGTTGCAAAGTATGCCATTGAAAAATGGGCAAAGATTCCAGTTGATGTCGAAATTGCGAGTGAGTTTCGATATCGAGATCCGATCATTGATCCCAGCACCTTAATAATTGCGATTTCGCAATCTGGTGAAACGATGGACACCTTGATGGCGCTTCGTCATGCAAAGGCAGCTGGCGGTCGAGTCTTAGCGATCTGTAATACAAATAGTTCCACAATTCCACGCGAAGCCGATGCTGTTTTATACACACATGCTGGGCCTGAAATTGCCGTGGCATCTACTAAAGCACTCCTTACTCAAATCATTGCGGTGTACTTGATTGGCTTGCATTTAGCACAAGTAAATGGCCAATTAAAAGATACCGAAGTACGAGATCTCTATAAAGAGTTACTCGAACTGCCAGGAAAGATTGAACAGATCCTAGAAACAGTCGAGCCATTGCGCGAGCTAACGCGAACCTTTGCCGATAACAACACGGTTTTGTTTCTTGGTCGAAATATTGGTTATCCAGTTGCACTCGAAGGTGCTTTGAAATTAAAAGAGCTTGCCTATATTCATGCCGAAGGTTTTGCCGGAGGAGAGCTCAAGCACGGACCGATCGCATTAATTGACCAGGGAACTCCCGTCATTGCAATTCTTCCAGCTGGCCACGAACATTCTTTAGATGAAAAAATGCTCAGCAATATCCAAGAAGTGAAGGCTCGTGGTGCCCGAGTAATTGTGATTGCCGAAGAAGGCGCAAAAGTTGAAGGCGCCGAACACGTGATAAGAATCCCGATTGCACCCGCTCTTTTTCAGCCGATACTTGCAACCGTGCCACTCCAAGTATTTGCCTATGAGATGGCTGTGGTTCGCGGTAATGATGTTGATCAGCCAAGGAATTTAGCTAAATCTGTTACGGTTGAATAGTGCGCGTTAAAGAACAAGTACGCCGAAAGCAGATGGATCGTGCCTTACGTTGGTCGCTTTTATTATTCTTTGGTTTTATTGTTGTAACTCAGCAGGTATACACAAACGGCCCACTAGTCGCCTATGACAAAGAGATAAATAGTCAACCAAAACCTCAGTTCGAGGGTCTTTACGGATTTATTTTGCGTCGATTAGATGACCTAGGATTACGTGGATTAACGGCAACAGTTTTATTACTTGCCGCGGCATTTATCGCTTATAAATTTAAGACCTGGCGGCCACTTAATTTAGCAATTCTCTCAATTCTTTCGCTCAATTTAGTTGTAGGTTCGGCAAAGTTGTTATTGGGACGAACAAAGCCGCGTGATGGCTTTGATTTATTACATGCCGGTGGAATGTCTTACCCCAGCGGACATGCATCAAATGCCGTCTTAAGTTGGGGAATCCTTGCTTACCTAATTTATCGATATGCAAAAGTTGATCGATATCAAGGGCGATTAGCAACGGCTGGTGTCGTTGCGATTTCTTTAACTGTCTGCATAGTTTCGTTGATTCGTCATACTCACTGGTTTAGCGATCTATTGGGTGGCTTATTTGTTGGGAGCGCCTTACTGGTTGCGGTAATTGCGATAGATAGACGAGTTCCTTCAAAAAGCCAGTTGCACTAGACTTTTACGATGATCGAAGGAATCGGAATCGATGTCGTGGATATTGATCGTTTTAAAACTTCGCTGGATCGAACACCGGGATTGCTAGTAAAACTTTTCACTCCAGCTGAACAAAGTAAACCAATCAACTCATTAGCGGCCAGATTTGCCGCAAAAGAAGCATTGGCTAAGGCTTTGAATGCAGGCAAGGCGCTGTCGTGGCAAGAGGCAGAAGTAATTAACTTAGAGAGCGGAAAACCCGCCTTTCTTTTTCGAGGCGATGTTGCAGATCTTGTCGATGGCGCAAATGTGCAGTTATCACTTTCTCACGATGGCGGTATGGCAACGGCCATGGTTATAGTGGAGCGCAATTGATAGAGCATCGCGCAGAAGCCCGGATTGATTTGGCGCGGTTGGCGGCCAATATTGCATTGCTAAAAATTGCAAGTAAGACAGAGTTATTAGCAGTTGTAAAAGCCGATGCATATGGCCATGGCCTGGTTGAAGTTGGCTTAGCGGCTGAACGTGCGGGCGCTACTTGGCTAGGTACCGCTTTATTAGAAGAGGCGATTACTTTGCGCAAGTACGGAGTTCGTACTCCAATCTTGGCCTGGTTAGTTTCACCGGGAGCAGATTTTAAATCGGCAGTTGACCATGATATTGATATAGCGATCGCTTCAATAACGGCCTTTAATGAAATTTCACAACTACCCAACAAGCCTAGAATTCATATTGAAGTAGATACGGGAATGACTCGTGGCGGATTTCTAGATGAGTGGCAAGAGTTTTTGCAATCAGATTTTTCAAAAGTTAATGTAGTTGGCATTTTTTCGCACTTTGCCCGCGCCGATGAACCGGCCGAAGCACAAAACCAAGGGCAACTAAAAAGATTTAATGAAATGGTCGCAGATTTAGCAGCAGTTGGGGTAAATCCACCTCTTAAGCATCTATCAAACTCGGCAGCGACTTTAGTAAATCCAGATGCTCAATTTGATTTAGTTCGCACGGGTATTGCGATGTATGGACTTTCACCCGATGTTTCACACATGGGAGATAGTAAAAAACTTTCCTTGCAACCGGTAATGCAACTAAGAGCAAAGTTGTACCTTGTTAAATCCGCGCCAGCTAATTCACCAGTTGGTTATGGCGCAAGTGAGAAAACAACACAAGCAACAAAACTTGGCGTCGTGGCGATGGGCTATGCCGATGGAATCCCACGCATTGCCCATGATGCCGGCATCTTTATTGATGGTAAACGAGCACCAATTATTGGCCGAGTTTCGATGGATCAATTTGTAGTCAATCTGGGGCCAGATTCGGCTGCAAAATCTGGGGATTGGGTGATTGTTTTTGGAGATGGCTCGATGGGTGAGTACACCGCCGATGATTGGGGCGCAGCTTCGAGCAGCATTAATTACGAGATAGTTACACGAATTGGCCCTCGTGTGAATAGAATTTATGCACCTCATGTCTACTAATTCTGCAGCGCTGCGAGTCGAACGAGTCAATGTCTCCTTCGGCGGGCTTCGTGCTCTCCATGATGTTTATTTAGAAGTCGGTAAAAATGAAGTTGTGGGTTTAATTGGCCCCAATGGCGCTGGCAAGACAACTTTATTTAATGCTTTTTGCGGTTTAGTCACTCCAGATTCTGGTGAGTTTTTTCTTGGCGGTAAGAAACAAGATTTTCCACAACCATTTGATTTGGTGGGCCTTGGTATTTCACGAACTCTTCAGGGCGTTGGATTATTTGGCGATCTAACAGTTTTAGAAAATGTCATGATGGGTGCTCAGCATCTCGCCGAATCAGGATTGATCTCAGCAGCCCTTGGCCGAAACCGCAAGGATGAAAAGCGAATCCGCGAGCGAGCATTTTCAGCGTTGGAAAGAGTTTATGCAGGTGGCTTGGTAGATCGTCGCGCCGATACGTTGTCGTATCCAGATACCAAGCGAGTAGCAATCGCTCGAGCACTTGTTAGCGAACCAAGTATTTTGATGCTCGATGAACCAGCTGGTGGCTTAGGCGCGCAAGATATTGAGTGGATGAACTCTCTAATTAAAAATTTAACGGCCGATATGTCGGTTCTCTTAGTGGAACATCACATGGATGTTGTGATGTCCGTGTGTAGCAAGTTATATGTTCTTAATTTTGGTGAAGTTATTGCAAGTGGAGATGCCGAAACGGTTCGCAGAGATCCAGCCGTAATGGCGGCGTACTTGGGAACTGGTGCATAAATGTCACTTAACGTCTCAAACTTAACGGTCAACCATGGTGCTATCTGCGCCGTAAATCAAGTTTCATTGGCGGTACCAACGGGCAAGTTAGCGGCGATTATTGGCTCAAATGGTGCGGGAAAGACCACGCTTTTGCGGGCCTTATCTGGACTCAATAAACCAGCCACCGGAAATGTGATGTGGATGGGCGAAAACATCACCGGCATGAAACCTGAAAAACTTGTTCGGATGGGTGTCTCACATGTTTCGGAAGGCAAATCTGTAATCGCCGAACTGAGTGTGAAAGAAAATTTGGAACTTGGTGCAATCTGGCGCCGCAATAAAAAGGAAGCTGCGCAATCTATCGATCAAGTAGTTTCTATTTTCCCAAGACTTGGTGAGCGAATTCAACAACGTGCCGATACGTTATCGGGTGGTGAACGTCAGATGTTAGCTATTGGCCGAGCAATCATGGCAAAGCCAGCGCTACTTCTTCTTGATGAGCCTTCACTTGGTTTAGCGCCACTTGTGATTGAGCAGATTTTTCAATCTATTCGTGATTTAACTAATTCAATGCGAATTACAGTCTTACTGGTAGAACAAAATGCAGTGGGAGCATTAAAAATCGCTGATCTTGGTATCGTTTTAAATTTAGGAAAAGTTGTAGCCGTCAATCACGCCCAAGCTCTCATGGATGATCCGGCAGTGCGTGCTGCATACCTGGGGTACTAATAATGATTCAATTCGTAAACACACTCTTGATTGGTGTTACTTCGGGCGCAATTTATTCATTGATGGCCATTGCCATTGTTTTAGTGTGGCGCAGCACCCGGGTAATTAACTTTGCCCAAGCTGGCATGGCGCTGCTAGCAACGTATTTTGGTTACGAAGCGATCAACTTCTTTGATTCATTCTGGATAGCACTTCCAGTTGCAATGATTGGCGGTGCCTTATTTGCCGCACTTATTGAAGTCGTTTTAATGCGCATGCTAGTTAAGCATGCAGCAACTGGACCAATTGCCGCCGTTGCTCCAATTATCGCAACCCTAGGTTTGTTGGGTGTCATTCGTGCCGGGATTGCAATTCAATGGGGCGGGCAAGATCGATTAATCGTTGGCCCAGTTTCAAATGATGGCTTCTCTTTTGGTGGTGAAGTTTTAGTCTTTTCACCGATGAAACTCTTAATTTTGATCACCGTAGTTGTTTTAATGCTGGGGCTTTCAATTCTCTTCCAAAAGACAAACCTTGGCTTAGCACTTCGCGCATCGGCTTACGCACCAGAGATTGCACGTCTATCTGGAATTAAAGTTGATGGTGTTCGAACACTAGGTTGGGCGTTAGCCGGCGCTGCTGGCGCAGTTGCCGGAATGTTTCAAGCGGTCAATGGCAGTGGTGCGATCTCACCAGATTCCGTCGATTTTTCATTACTACTTGTTTCAGGATTTATCGCAGCAGTAATTGGCGGTTTGGAATCTTTGACCGGGGCCGTAATTGGCGGAATGCTTTTGGGAATTTTAATTGCATTTATTTTAATTTATGTTGATGGCGGGCTTTTCTTCATCGCACCGTTCGTGATTTTGTTGGCCGTGCTCTTTATTCGACCACAAGGAATTCTTGGATCAAAGGCGGCCCGTCGTGCATAAGCGCAAAGAGTCATCTCACCTAATCCCATTTATTCTTGGGGGAGTTGTTCTTTATTTCCTTAGCTCTATGGTGGATGAACTGCGCGTTTATCAAGGCGCAACAATCGCGGTCTATGTCATTGCAGTTGCTTCAATTATTTTGTTAACTGGATATTCCGGCCAAGTCTCATTAGGACATGGTGCGTTAATGGCAGTTGGTGCATACGCTGCGGCAGTTGCACGAATTGAATTTAATGTACCGATTGTTTTGACATTTTTTATCGCCGTGCTTGCCGCAGCAATGGGTGGTGCTTTACTTGGCGCTGCCGCGGCCCGTTTATCTGGTCCGTATTTAGCGGGAACAACGTTGGCCCTAGCCATTGGTCTACCGTCCCTGGCAAATCAATTTTCAATTTTAGGTGGCGAACAAGGTTTGCTCTTTGATGTTGGTTTTCCACCACTTTCGTTAGGTGAAAGTTTTACACAATACAAATGGTTTTTCTGGATCGCTGGATTAGCTGCACTCATTTCAATGTGGGTGCTGCAAAATATTTTAAGATCTAGATATGGCCGAAGTTGGCGCGCAGGCCGTGGCAATGAAGTGGCGACCCAGCTATGTGGGGTCAACACCGCCCGTAGCAAGATATTGGCCTTCACCGTCAGCGCCGGTTTTGCCGGACTGGCCGGAGCCCTGCTTTCCATGACGATCGGAACCGTTTCACCCAGTGCCTTCCCGCTCGCGCTCTCATTCGCTTTGCTAACAGGAGCGGTGCTCTCTGGTATCTCCACCCTGGGTGGGGTGATCCTGGGCGCATCGATTCTGGTTGTAATCCCTGAATTCGCCGATGTTGTGGCGCACAGACTCGGCGCATCAGAGGGCGTGACCACGAACCTGCCAGGTTTGATTGTGAGTGGTTTGCTCATTCTTACCGTGCTCTTTGTACCTAACGGGCCAGTTGAGCAGCATCGCGCTCGCAAAGCCAAGCATGCCTTGCACAAGAAAGATTAAGTGTTTTGAAAGCATTGAATACTTCACGGTAAGCCCAAAACTTAATAGATTTACCCCTGTATCAAAAACCCTCGATGGAAGGAAACACATGAAAGCACTGAACCGTCGCAAGCTGATTACAGCTTCAGCGGTACTAGCCGTAGTTGGATTGGCTGCAACAGCGATTCCAGCACAAGCGGCTGAAGTTGGCGTGAGTTCAACCCAAATTAAATTGGGTATGACTTTGCCAATGACAGGTACAGCATCACTTGGCTACAACAAGATTCCCGGCGCTGCAAAGGCGTACTTTGATTATCTGAATGCAAATGGTGGAATTAACGGCCGTAAGATTACTTTGGTAGTTAAAGATGATCGCTACGTTCCGACAGAGGCAGTTGCCCGCACCAACGAACTTATTTTAAAAGATAAGGTCATGGCGCTTATGGCACCACTTGGAACTGCAAATGTTAAGGCAGTTGCAGCATCAGTAAATCCAGCACGTCGCGGCGTGCCAGTGTTGTTTATTAACACCGGATTTAGTGGTTTTGCCGACATAAAGAAGTATCCAACTACTTACACAGTTTTGCCTTCATACATTATGGAAGCAAAGATCATGGGTGAGTACATCAAGGAGAACTTCGCCGGTAAGAAGATTGGTCTTCTCTACCAAGATGATGACTTTGGTTCAGATGCGCTCGCAGGATTTAAAACTGCTGGTGTTAAGTTTGCAGTACAGGTCCCATACGCTTCGGGGTCGCAAAATGCCGCTGCAGCAGCTGGTTGGATCACAAAGTTCAAGGCAGCTGAAGCCGATGTTGTAATTCTCTTCGGTGTTTCAAGTGCCACGTCGGCCATGCTCGGAGTTGCCGCGCAACTTCAGTACAAGCCACAGTGGATGCTTGGTTCAGTTGGTGGAGATGCAACAACAATTAAATTAACTGGAGTTCCAGCAGGAGTTCTATTTAATGCAATTGGTTTCTCACCAGTGCCAGCAACTACAGATATGACTGATGAGTACGTAAAATTCTTCTCAGATATCTATGCCAAGGCAGTTCCTGAATCAGCATTTGATCTCAACGTTCTGCTTGGAATGAATACTGCGTTTATGACTGCGCAGGCATTGAAGGCAGCTGGAGCAAACCCAACTCGCAAATCATTGCTCGCTGCAATCGATAGCAAGGGTGCAACTTTTGCAAACTCTGCGCTAGTTCCAGCAGCATATTCAAAGACAAGCCACGTTGGCTTAACTGGTTACTGGGTTGGCAAGTACGCGCCAACTGGTGATCTTGCACCAATTGGCGGCAAGTATGTCGCCTATACAACAGATTCAGGTTCTGGCGCAGTTGTTAAATCAACATACAAGCGTCCAGCAATGCCTGCGAAGGGACTACCTAACTAATGAAAAAAGTACGCATTCTTTCGCTTCTTTCAGTTACTGCACTTGTAACAACGGTTCTAATTACTGCACCAACAGTTGCGAATGCAGCTCCTGCCTGTGATGGCAAGAGCCCAATTCAGTCATGTGTTGGCGTTACATCTGACGGTGCACCGTATGCAATGCAAATTCCAGCTAACTTCAACGGAACAGTGGCTTTGTACTCACATGGATACCGTTACAACGTAGATATTCCGGCCGGAATTCCTCTTATTGGTGGATACAAGATCACCAATACACCAGAGCCAGTTCCAGGTGGAAATGCTGATGTTGCTAAGTACTTCTTTAGCCAAGGCATTGCAATCGTTGGTTCTGGTTTTGCCCGTCAAGGGTGGAATCCAGATTCAGCGATCAAGACCAACGTTGAGTTAATTGACACATTTAAGAAGGCGTTCCCAAAGACAACAAAAGTTGTTGCATGGGGCGCATCACTTGGTGGCGTCATTACTCAAGGTCTTGCTGAAAAATATCCAAATCTAGTTTCAGCAGTTGCACCAATGTGTATGGCTGACAATGTTCAGCCACAACTACAAATGGCCGGAGATTTCCTATGGGGAGTCAAGGTTCTATTTGATCCAACAATTAAGGGTGGAAACTATTCAGCAGGTGCTGCAGGAGTTGCAGAGTCATACGCTGATTTAGTTAAAGTCTTTACCGTAATGGGTAAGTTGCAAGCAGCTCTTCCAACTGGTGCCTGGCCAGACACTTCATCTGCAACCGGTAAGGCGTTACAAGCTGGCGGCGTTCCTTCACGAAGTGCACTGTTGCTACTTGGACTCATGTCAGGAATTCCAACACAATCTGCACACTTTGACTCTGTTTCAGGGCCAGAAGGCGCGTTGAAGTTGACCTTCCCATTGGCACTTAGCCCAGCACTTGCAATCCTAGAAAATGGAACAAATGCTGCCGCACTAGCAGTTCTTGCAACACAAGATGTGGAAGCACAAGTAGGCGGAGCGATCTTTGATAACACAAAGACCGATTACGCAGCACGCATCGATTCAGAGCGCGTGATCTTCAACGCCGCATTGTCAGGCAACACTGTCATTGATGCACTCTTAGGCGCATTGAATGCAGCAAATCCTGGTGCACCTCGCGCAGCAGCAAATGCTGCAGCAGTTGCAAAGATGAAGGCGCTTCATACAAACACTGGAAAGATTAATGTTCCTACAGTGTTGATGGTCGGAGTGGCAGATCCAATTACTCCAGCTGGTGCGTCACAGCGTTTAGTTGATCTATATGCCGAACAGTATGCCGCTGAAAAAGCAGCAGCTGTTAAGGAATATAAGGCAACTCGCTCATACATCAAGCCAGCAAACAAGTTGCTGATGTTGTGGAACGTAACTCCAGAAAAGGGATACACAACCTTTACTGCAGCTGGTTCACCAATTACAACAACACCTGCCGCACCAGGAACTAACCACTGTAACTTCACCGCTGCTCAGCTGATGCTAGTTGCTAAGTCACTTGTTCAGGCATCAAATACTGGAAAGCTTCCATCAGGCGGAGCGTTGTATACAGCAGTTCGTAAAGCTGGCAACCTTTCAATTGATAAGGGAATCGCAGTTCCTTTGCTGAAGTTCTACACTGATAACTAATACATCGAGGCAATAAAAAAAGAGGGTCCGGGAAACCGGGCCCTCTTTTTTACTTTAAACTGCTACATGTGATCAACGTTGCAACGGCCGATGAGATGCAGGCTTTAGGGAAGAAAATCGCGACACATCTTCGAGCTGGAGATTTGATTCTGGCTAATGGTCCACTGGGTGCGGGGAAAACTATATTGGCCCAGGGCATAGCTGCCGGGCTTGGTATTAAGGGTGTTACATCGCCAACATTTGTGATCTCGCGAGTGCATAAAGGAACGTTGCCATTTATTCATGTCGATGCCTATCGGCTGATTGATTCAGAAAATCCCAATCTTTATTTAGATGATTTGGATTTGGATACTGAAAATTCCCTCACTTTCATCGAATGGGGCGGGGCCGAAAGTGCTCGCTTAAATGATGATCGCTTAGAGATCACAATCGATCGTAGCCAGGAGATTAGACAGGTAACGATAAAAGCAATTGGGGCTAGATGGTCGGGGTTTTCGCTATGACCAAAGTATTAGCGATTGATACATCTACGTCCAGAACCTGCGTTGCAATCATTGATGGCGAAAAAGTTTTGTTTAATGAGTATCTGGCAGGTGCTACTGCGCATGGCCCGTCGTTGCCGCAGTTAGTAAAGGCGGCTTTACAAGTAAGTGATGTCGATGAAGTAGTTGTTGGTATGGGACCTGGTCCATTTACAGGTTTGCGAGTTGGTATCGCATTTGCGCAGAGCTTTGCCCTAGCTAAAAATATTTCCGTGCGGGGAGTTTGTTCACTCGATGCCATTGCTGCCCAAGTAGATAGCAAAGATTTTATTGTGACTGTCGATGCCCGTCGTAAGGAAGTTTATTGGGCCAGATACACAGACGGAGTTCGAGTTGGTGAACCAGCGGTTAATTTCCCAGCTGATGTTAGCGGCGCCAAAATTCATGCAGATTTATTTCCAGACCTTACGGCTTTAGTGAAATTACCTAGCAACATCGGGCAACCGTTGTATCTTCGTCGGCCAGATGCCGTAGCAACGGCGGATCGAAAATAATGATTACTTATCGATCAACAATTGCGTTGGATCTGCCAATCTTTGTCGCTTTAGATAAAGAACTCTTTCCATATTCACCTTGGTCGGCGGCCCAATACAAGGAAGAGTTTGCTAGTAATACCCGCCATTTTGTTACGGCCACGAATGAAGTTGGTTTAATCGTGGGCTATGCGGGGGTATTTGTGCCAAGTGCTGGCGTGGAAGCCGATATTTTAACGGTTGGCGTTGTTCCAGAAAATCGTGGTCAAGGTATTGCCCATCAATTAATGGCCATGATTACACAGTGGGCTGATCAACAAAAAGCCTGCGCCATGATGCTGGAAGTTAAAACCGATAACGCTGCCGCCATAGGATTATATGAATCTTTGGGTTATGAGAAATTAAATGTACGTAAAGATTATTTTGGTAGCGGGCAAGACGCGTTAGTAATGCGAAAGGCTTTGCCATGAGTGAACCAATAGTTTTAGGAATTGAAACTTCCTGTGATGAGACTGCAGTGGGCATTGTAAAAGGTCGCACCCTGCTGGCAAATGTGATTGCATCGAGTGTGACAGAGCATGCTCGCTTTGGTGGAGTGGTACCTGAAATAGCTAGCCGGGCGCACCTAGAAGCCATGATTCCAACATTGCAGCAAGCGTTGAAAGAGGCAAAAATTTCATTATCTGAAATTGATGCCGTTGCAGTTACTGCCGGTCCTGGTTTAGTTGGCGCTTTATTAGTAGGTGTTGGGTCGGCCGCCGGATTAGCACTTGCTTTAGATAAACCAATTTTCGCGGTAAATCATTTAGCGGCGCACGTCAGTGTTGACTCCTTAACTCACGCAGATGCATTACAACCAACTGTTGCATTATTAGTAAGTGGTGGGCACTCATCCCTATTGCAAGTAGATGACATCACTGGGTCAATTACAAAACTTGGTGAAACTATGGATGATGCAGCAGGGGAGGCGTTCGATAAAATTGCTCGCATCATGTCACTTGGTTTTCCAGGTGGACCAGCAATTGATTCATTAGCAGTCCAAGGAAACGCTACTTCGATTGACTTCCCACGTGGCTTAACTACATCTAATGATTGGTTGACCCGGCCATTTGATTTCTCTTTCTCTGGTTTAAAAACCGCGGTTGCTAGATATTTAGAGGCGACACCTGATTACAAAAAAAGTGACGTTGCCGCATCTTTCCAAGAAGCGATCGTCGATGTGTTGTTGTTAAAGGCGTTAACTGCCTGCAAGAAAACTGGCATCGACTCCCTTGTCATCGCTGGCGGGGTCGCCGCTAACTCAAGGCTTCGGGCCGTGGCCCAGGGGCGCTGCGAAAAGGCGGGAATTCAGCTTCGAATCCCAGCCCCAGGCCTGTGTACCGATAACGGTGCCATGGTGGCGGCCCTGGGTTCACTGATGGTCAGCGCTGGTCGCACGCCTAGCCCGATCGCCTTTGACGCTGATTCCAGCCTGCCAGTCACCACCATCTCCCTGGGCTAGGCCGAGCGATCCCTCAATTTGTCAGCAGGTATTACCCCGCCTAGAGTTCGCTTTAGCACTCTCGACCCGAGTCTGCTAACTCGGGTTCGCATGAGGAAATCACCCAAATCTTTATGAAACCAAACCAATCCAAGCTAGACGAACTAGAGGAGTCAACAGATGGCCATTAAGCCACTAGAAGATCGCATCGTTATCAAGGCAAACGAGGCTGAGACAACAACTGCATCAGGTCTGGTAATTCCAGATACCGCAAAGGAAAAGCCACAGGAAGGCACTGTTGTCGCAGTCGGCCCAGGTCGCTTTGATGATGGCGTACGCGTTCCAATGGATGTCAAGGTTGGCGATGTTGTTCTTTACAGCAAGTACGGCGGAACTGAAATCAAGCACGGTGGCGAAGAGCTACTCGTTCTTTCAGCGCGCGACCTGCTCGCCGTAATCGAGAAGTAAATGGGAAAGAGTCTTCAATTTGATGAGCAAGCACGCCGGGCCATGGAGCGCGGCGTCAACATTCTTGCTGACACAGTCAAGGTAACTCTCGGTCCGAAGGGACGTAACGTAGTTATTGGAAAATCTTTTGGCGCACCAGTCATTACAAATGATGGGGTAACAATTGCTAAGGAAATTGAACTGAGCGATCCAGCTGAAAATATGGGTGCGCAGTTAGTTAAGGAAGTTGCGACAAAAACTAATGATGTCGCTGGCGATGGAACAACAACTGCAACAGTTTTGGCCCAAGCAATGGTGAAAGAGGGTTTACGTAACTTGGCCGCTGGCGCGCAGCCAATGGATATTAAACAAGGTATCGAAGCGGCCGTGGCAGCGGTCTCGGAGCAACTTAGCTCACAAGCAACGCCAGTAAATGGAAAAGCTCAGATCGCAGATGTGGCAACTATTTCGGCGCAAGATCGTGCTATCGGTGAGTTAATCGCTGAAGCAATGGATCGCGTTGGTAAAGATGGCGTCATTACAGTTGAAGAAGCATCAACAACTGGCCTTGATCTTGAATTCACCGAAGGAATGCAGTTCGACAAGGGCTACATCTCGCCTTACTTTGTAACTGATCAAGATCGTATGGAAGCCATCCTAGAAGATGCTTACATTTTGATTTCAGCAAACAAAATTTCAGCGTTGTCTGATCTATTGCCTTTGCTGGAAAAAGTTGCCCAGGCATCGAAACCACTTTTGATTATCGCCGAAGATATTGAGGGTGAAGCCCTTTCAACTTTAGTGGTAAACCGTATGCGTGGAGTCTTTGCATCTGTTGCCGTTAAGGCGCCAGGATTTGGCGATCGACGTAAGGCAACTCTGCAAGACATTGCCGTTCTTACTGGTGGACAAGTTGTTTCATCCGAACTGGGCATGAAGCTCGAAGGTGTAACTCTTGAAGATCTTGGTAAGGCCCGTCGCATCGTAGTTTCAAAAGATGCAACAACAATCGTTGATGGTTCAGGAGATAAGGCAGCAGTTGCCGCCCGTGTTTCTGAACTTCGCAAAGAGATTGAAAATAGCGACTCGTCATGGGATAAAGAGAAGTTGCAAGAGCGTTTAGCAAAGCTTGCTGGCGGAGTTTGTGTGATCAAAGTTGGCGCACATACTGAGGTTGAACTCAATGAAAAGAAGCACCGTCTTGAAGATGCCATCTCGGCAACTCGCGCCGCTGTTGAAGAAGGAATCGTTGTCGGAGGAGGAGCCGCACTTGTGCATGCCGCTGATTCACTCGAGGGCGATCTTGGATTCACTGGCGATAAGGCAGTTGGAGTTCGTTTAGTTCGCAAAGCATGCGATGAGCCATTGCGTTGGATCGCCGAAAATGCCGGACTTGAAGGCTACGTTGTAGTTGCAAAGGTTCGCGCAATGAAGCACAACGAAGGTTTCAACGCTGCCACCGATGTCTATGGCGATCTAGCTGCAGATGGTGTGATCGATCCAGTGAAGGTAACGCGTTCTGCTTTAGCAAATGCAGCTTCAATTGCGGCGATGTTTATTACAACTGAAGCAGTTGTATACGACAAGCCAGCTGATCAAGTTGCATCCGAAGCTGCTGGACATGGTCACTCACATGGTCCAGGCGGGCACGGTCACTAAGTAAAAACTTAATAAAATAAACCCCGCAGATAATTCTGCGGGGCTTATTTTTTTTAACTATTTATTTCATGAGGCGTGTGAAACTTTGCCGCCCTTGTTAATAATTGCCAGGCGATCATCTTCTGATAGCCCTCCCCAAATTCCATAAGGCTCTTGCACTGCTAAGGCATGTGCACGGCATGCTGCAATGACGGGACACGATGCACACACGGCCTTCGCCGTATTTTCACGGTTGCGACGACGTGGTCCACGCTCTCCATCTGGATGGAAAAACATTTCTGAAGGCAGGCTTTGACAGGCGCCCTGGTACTGCCATTCCCATTCATCGGCAACGGGACGAGGTAAACGTGAAGTTTCAGCCATTCCCATACTGTACAACCGCGCCATAGGTTGTTCAAGTAACAACGCTCCATATCTGGTTCAAAAGCTCTTTTCAGGTGGTGAGTTGGGCCACTTCACGACACCATTACCGCATGGAACTCAATGCGGAGCTGCTGACTGTGGCTGCAGTGGCTCGCCGCATCGGTGTGGCCCCGGCAACGCTTCGAACCTGGGACCGCCGCTATGGCCTTGGGCCAAGTAGCCATGAAGCCGGTGAGCACCGTCGCTACTGCGCAGCCGATGTCGCAAAAGTAACCATGATGCGTCGCTTAATCTCGGCCGGTGTGGCACCAAAAGATGCCGCTGAACGTGCTCGACTCCATGACGGTACGGTCGACATGGCAGCAATTACCCAAACTTTTGAAGTTCGCGCAGATGTTGTTGATTCATTGTTACGGGCGGCAAATATTTTAGATAAAAGTTTTGTGGAAGAGATCTTGCGCCAAGAGATCAAAAAATATGGCGTCGTTGCAGCATGGACCGAAGTCATTGTCCCGCTCTTGTTTTTAGTCGGCGAGGAATGGGCATTGACTGGCGAGGGAATTGAAGTTGAACATATGCTCTCCGAAATTATTAAACGGATACTGCGTGAAACAACTGATGGTGTGAAAACTCCGGTGAATACTCAACCTATACTTTTAGCTGCGGTTGGGGAAGAGCTTCACTCATTAGCCTTACATGCGTTAGCGGCAGCGTTAGCTGAAAAAAATATTGAAAGTTTTTTCTTAGGTGCAAGGACTCCAGTAGAAGCAGTTTCAGCAATGATGAAACGAGCCGCACCACCTGCCGTTTTTTTATGGGCGCAACTTCGTGAAAACGGCGATTCCCAATATTTTCAAGGCCTTCCAGCCATTCGTCCAGCACCTCGGGTAATTGTTGGTGGGCCAGGGTGGGATCGGGCTAGCTGTGATGGTGTGGTTTATGCACAGGATTTAACCCATGCCTGCCAGGAAATTGAGCGTGCAGTAGGGCTGTAAAAGCCCCGATAGACTTCCACCTCTGTTACCGATTGCGCAGTATTGGGGGGGCTAAATGAGCGATACCGATAAAGTCGCAATGCTCGGCCTAACCTATGACGATGTACTGCTGCTTCCCGATGCTTCCGAGGTTGTTCCATCAGAAGTAAGTACCGTAACTAAATTAACTCGCGATCTTACGATTGCAGTACCGCTTATTTCTTCGGCGATGGACACCGTGACTGAATCTGCAATGGCTATAGCGATGGCTAAAGCCGGTGGCATTGGGATTATTCACCGCAACTTAGCGATCGATGCCCAAGTCACCCATGTGAAGTTAGTAAAAAATGTTGGCCTAGCTGGCGCCGCCGTTGGAGTTGGCGACGATGGTTTTGCCAGAGCGCAGGCATTGATTGAGGCCGGTGTTGATGTAGTTGTTGTCGATACCGCACATGGACATCACCGAGCCGTTCTAGATTCAATTGAACGAATTAAAAAGTTTTCGCCATCAACGCAAATTATTGGCGGAAATGTGGCAACTCGCGCCGGGGCGCAAGCACTCATTAACGCTGGCGCAGATGCCGTAAAAGTTGGTGTTGGTCCAGGATCAATTTGTACAACTCGAATCGTTGCCGGCGTAGGTGTGCCACAAGTTACGGCAATTATGGAAGCAGCTAAGGCATGTAACAAAGCTGGTATTCCATTAATCGCCGATGGTGGCCTGCAATATTCAGGTGACATTGTTAAGGCACTTGTTGCTGGTGCACATTCAGTAATGCTTGGATCATTACTTGCTGGGTGCGAAGAATCACCTGGAGAATTAATTGAAATTAATGGAATCAAATACAAGGCTTACCGTGGCATGGGCTCATTAGGTGCGATGCAATCTCGCGGTGAACAAAAGTCATACTCTAAAGATCGTTACATGCAAGACGATGTTTTATCGGAAGATAAATTAGTTCCAGAAGGTATCGAAGGCAAAGTTGCATTCCGCGGAAAAGTTTCTGAAGTTGTTCATCAACTTGTTGGTGGCTTGCGATCTGGCATGGGTTATGCCGGAGCACCAGATATCGAAACATTGCGCCGCGAAGGTCGTTTGATTCAAATTACAGCGGCGGGATTGCAAGAGAGTCATCCACACGATGTTGCGCACGTTGCCGATGCGCCTAATTACCAACAGAAGGGCTACTAATGACACACATTGAAATTGCACCCGGAAAGCGTGCTCGCACCGCTTACTCCTTCGATGACATCGCAATTGTGCCTAGTCGTCGCACCCGTGATCCCGAAAATGTCTCTACTTCATGGCAGATCGACGCTTATAAATTTGATCTTCCCATGTTGGCCGCGCCCATGGATTCAGTTGTCTCACCAGAAACTGCCATCACTATTGGAAAGCTAGGCGGCTTAGGCGTTCTTAACCTCGAGGGATTGTGGACTCGTTATGACGATCCCCGAATTCCGCTGGGTGAGATCGCATCGATGCCAGATAAGCATGCAACTAAGCGGATGCAAGAGATTTATAGCGCACCGATTCGTCCCGAATTAATCAAAGAACGAATTCAGCAGATTCGAGATGCCGGCGTAACTGTTGCGGCATCTTTATCTCCGGCACGTACGGCCGAGTTTCACAAGGCGGTAATTGCAGCTGGTGTAGATATCTTTGTAATTCGTGGAACAACTGTTTCCGCCGAACATGTTGCCGCTCAATCAGAAGCGCTAAATTTAAAGAAGTTCATTTACGAACTTGATGTGCCGGTAATCGTTGGCGGTGTTGCAACTTCTACCGCTGCCCTGCACTTAATGCGCGCGGGTGCCGCAGGCGTATTAGTTGGATTTGGTGGCGGCGCAGCACACACGACCCGAAAAGTTTTAGGTGTTGAAGTTCCAATGGCTTCGGCTGTTGCCGAAGTTGCAGCAGCTCGTCGCGAATATCTTGATGAATCAGGTGGGCGTTACGTTCACGTTATTGCCGATGGCGCAGTTGGCCGAAGTGGTGACATTTCAAAAGCAATTGCTTGCGGGGCCGATGCAGTCATGATGGGTTCACCGTTAGCAAAGGCAGTTGAAGCACCAGGTTTAGGATGGCACTGGGGGTCAGAAGCGCATCACCCAGAACTTCCACGTGGTGAACGAGTTTCAGTTGGAACTGTCGGATCGTTAGCTGAGATTTTATTAGGGCCATCGCATACATCCGATGGCTCAATGAATTTGTTTGGCGCACTTCGCCGCGCAATGGCAACGTGCGGTTACTCCGATGTAAAGGAGTTCCAACGCGTAGAGGTACTTATTCATCGTGGGTAATTCAGGCGGCGTATTAGTCGTAGATTTTGGTGCGCAGTATGCGCAACTAATCGCTCGGCGAGTACGCGAGGCCAATGTATTTTCAGAGATAGTTCCATCAACAATTACGGCGGCACAAGTGAGTGCTAAAAACCCCAGTGCAATTATTTTGTCTGGTGGTCCTTCAAGTGTCTACGCCGATAAAGCACCAAAAATTGATGCCACAATCTTTGACTTAGGAGTTCCAGTTTTTGGAATTTGCTACGGATTTCAGGCAATGGCCGTAGCCCTTGGCGGCGTCGTTAGCCAGACTGAGAAATCTGAGTTTGGACGCACCGAGACGACGGTTGAATCAGAGTCAAAAGTATTTAAAAAATTACCAGCGCAACAAAAAGTATGGATGTCTCACCGAGATGCGGTCACAACCGCTCCGCCAGGTTTTGCAGTTACCGCAAAAACACAGGACACCGCAATCGCAGCTTTTGAAGATGCAACTGGAAAGTTTGCCGGAGTTCAGTTTCATCCAGAAGTTTTGCATAGCGAATACGGTCAGGAGATTTTGCGAAACTGGTTAGTCAATATTGCGCAATGCGATGCAACCTGGACGACGGCCAATATCGCCGAAACTGAAATCGCGAAAGCAAAAGAAACTATCGGCACAAAACGGGTTATCTGCGGATTATCAGGCGGCGTTGATTCAGCGGTTGCCGCAGCCATAATTCAAAAAGCTGTGGGTGATCAACTGACGTGCGTTTTTGTAGACCATGGTCTTTTGCGCAAAGGCGAGGCCGAGCAAGTAGAGCGCGATTTTGTAGCATCAACTGGCGTAAAGCTAGTCATTGTTGATGCAGTTGATCAATTTTTAAATGCACTAAAGGGTGTGATTGATCCTGAAGAAAAACGTAAAATTATTGGACGTGAATTTATTAGATCCTTTGAAGTTGCTGCGCGAGATATCGCAGCTGGGGGAGAAGTTGAGTTCTTAGTACAAGGTACTTTGTATCCAGATGTTGTTGAATCTGGTGGTGGTACCGGCACTGCAAATATTAAATCGCATCACAACGTGGGTGGATTACCCGATGATCTGCAATTTACATTAATCGAACCATTGCGGACATTGTTTAAAGATGAAGTTCGCCAAGTTGGAATTGAACTTGGCTTACCCGAGGCGATTGTTTGGCGACAACCGTTTCCTGGACCAGGCTTGGGAATCAGAATTATCGGTGAAGTGACTGCGCCCCGTTTAGATTTATTGCGCGAGGCTGATGCAATTGCCCGGGAAGAGCTAAAACTTGCTGGATTAGATCGAGATATTTGGCAGTGCCCAGTTGTCTTGTTAGCCGATGTACGAAGCGTTGGCGTGCAAGGAGATGGTCGCACCTACGGCCACCCAATTGTGCTTCGCCCAGTTTCATCGGAAGATGCCATGACTGCAGATTGGTCAAGAGTTCCCTATGAAGTTCTTGAGAAAATCTCAACGCGCATCACCAATGAGGTACGTGAAGTCAATCGGGTGGTCCTGGATGTAACCAGTAAGCCACCTGGGACGATTGAATGGGAGTAGATTTATGGGTTTTCCCAGCCTTATGTTTTATGATCTGCCCATGTTGAAAGCTGTCAAGTACATCGTGGTAGTTGCAATAGTTGCATCTGCATTACTTGCCGCACCCTCAGTAGCTGAACAAAAAATTAAAGTTACAAAAATTGAAAAACTTGAATCAGTAAAATGTAGAAGTACAAAAGTTGCCGGTCATACGGCAAAAGATGTTGCGCCAGCGATGAAAGTAATGCCACGTTTGCCACGCACGATCACCTTGCAAACAAATTGCGGAAATATTGTGATCACAACCGTTGGGGCTAAGGCGCCAGTAACAGTTACCCAGATGGCTACTTTGGCCAGAGGTGGTTTCTTTGATAATTCTTTGTGTCATCGCTTAACAACTCAGGGGCTATACGTTTTACAGTGCGGTGATCCAACTGCAACTGGTGCAGGCGGACCAAATTTTTCGTATCGCGATGAAAATCTTCCAGCAAATACCGCAAATAATTACCCAGCAGGTACTATTGCAATGGCTAATTCTGGGCCAAGCACAAATGGAAGTCAGTTCTTTTTAGTATTTGCCGACACAACGCTTGGACCCAACTACACAATTTGGGGAACGATTACACAAGGTTTAGATATCGTGAAGTACATTGCGAAATTAGGCGTTAAAGGCGGCGGAGCCGATGGACGGCCAGCACAGAGCATTGCTATTTTGCGAGCAACTGTTACAAATTAATTTGTATTTATAATTTTAAAAGCTTCCGCAATTTGACCATCAGGTAATCCACCTAATCCGGCGTTACGGGTTCCCCATTCACGCAACATCGACTCTAACTCTTTGTTATGCGCAGTTTGCGAAGCATGGGCATGAAGTGCGGCAACTTTTAAATCAAAAGTATCGGTGATATCAACCCAATGATCTGGTTGGGCAAATCCCGACATCCATACTTCCTTGACTCGCCACGGGGCAAAACCTTGATCTAATAAATCTGTGAAGGCAAAAGGATTACGTGCATCGGGATAGACCGCTTGAATTGTCGCTTCTCCGGCCGCTAAATGATCGGGATGACTTGCACCAATTCGCTCCCAGTTACGCTCGGGACTTTGGCACACGATGCGATCAGGTTGGGAACGGCGAATTTCTCGAACGATATCTTTGCGTAATTCAATCGTTGCTTGAAGATGTCCATCAACGTAATTCAAGAAAGTTATATCAGTTACGCCGATAACTGCCCCGGCGGCACGTTGTTCGCGTTGTCGAATCGTTGGCATTTCTTCTTTGGTAAAGCCAGAGTCTTCTCCACCTTGATCACCATTTGTACAAAATACATATGAAACTTCAATCCCTTTTTTAATCCATTGGGCGATTGTTCCGGAAGCACCAAAATCTGAATCATCGGGATGCGCGCTTACTACTAATACGCGCTTAATCTCGGTATCGGCGATCGGTTCCATTGGATCAGCCTAATAGACTAGGCACTATGACCAAAATCGATCCATTACTGGATGGTTTAAACCCACAACAAAACGCTGCGGTAACGCACGCAGGTGGGCCCTTATTAGTCGTAGCAGGTGCCGGCTCCGGAAAGACGCGCGTCTTAACTCGTCGAATCGCATATCTAATGGCTCGTCGACAAGTTGCACCATATGAAATCCTGGCGATTACTTTTACCAATAAAGCAGCTGGCGAAATGAAGGAACGCGTAGGCGAATTAGTTGGCCCAATTGCAAAATCTATGTGGGTCTCAACATTTCACTCGGCCTGCGTTCGTATTTTACGACAAGAAGCGATGCGCCTTGGCTATAGCAATACTTTTAGTATTTATGATTCTGCTGATTCGCAACGCTTAATTACTATTGTTGCAAAAGAACTAAATTTAGATCCAAAACGATATCCAGCCAGGCAGTTTCAAACCATGATCTCAAACGCTAAAAATGAATTACTAGGGCCACAAGATTATCTAAATGCATCATCGAATCAATTTGAACAGGTCGTCGCCGATGTTTATGCCATCTATCAACAACGCCTTATGCGCGCTAATGCAATGGATTTTGATGACCTGATCTTAAAAACCGTGGAAGTTCTGCAGCGCTTTCCTGAAGCCAAAGCCCGGTTTAGATCGCGTTTTCGCCACGTATTAGTCGATGAGTATCAAGATACAAATCACGCCCAATATATTTTAGTTAAAGAGTTAGTGGGCACCGAGCTAGATGGTCAGGGCGTAGCTGAACTCTGTGTCGTTGGCGATGCCGATCAATCTATTTACGGTTTTCGCGGCGCCACAATCCGTAACATTTTGCAGTTCGAATTAGATTATCCAAATGCCAGCACTGTTTTGCTGGAACAAAATTATCGATCTACCCAGAATATTTTAAATGCGGCAAATGCCGTTATAACTAAAAATGAAAGTCGTAAAGAAAAGAATTTGTGGTCAGATGCCGGATCCGGCGCACCGTTAACGGGATATGTTGCCGAAAGTGAACACGACGAGGCAAACTTTATCGCCGATGAGATTCGATCACTCCAGCGCGAAGGAGTTTCAACTCCGGGGGATACGGCAATTTTCTATCGCACTAACGCGCAATCACGTGTGTTTGAGGAAGTCTTTATGCGAAACGCCCTCCCTTATAAAGTTGTAGGAGGTTTACGTTTCTACGAACGCCGTGAAGTTAAAGATTTGCTCGCGTATTTGCGAGTCCTAGCAAACTGCGAAGATGAGATTTCGCTACGCCGGGTAATTAATGTTCCAAAACGTGGAATTGGCGATACATCTTTGGATTATGTAGATCTCTTTGCTCGAAACAATGAGATCTCTTTCTGGCAAGGTTTGTTGCGAGTCAATGAAAATAGCTCGGTACCGTCGCGGGCAGCCCAAGCGATTAATGAATTTACTTCAATGATCAGTGCGTTAAGTGTTTTAGTAGAAGCTAGAACTAAGCCCTCGGTAATAGTTGAAGCTGCGCTCGAGCAATCTGGACTATTAAAGGAGCTTGCCGACAGCACCGATCCGCAAGATGAAGTTCGGGTAGAGAACTTAAAAGAGCTTGTTGCGGTGTCGATGGAGTACGAAGAGCGATCATTTGATGAACTAGGCGAAGATGAAGAGATCTCATTGGCCGGCTTTCTGGAAAAAGTCGCACTCGTTGCAGATGCAGATGAGATTCCAGAAGGTGAAGATCATGGTGGTGTCGTAACGATGATGACGCTACACACCGCGAAAGGACTTGAGTTTCCAACCGTATTTCTTACTGGCATGGAAGATGGAATTTTCCCGCACTCAAGAACTTTGGGCGAAAAAGATGAGATTGAAGAAGAGCGACGATTGGCATACGTTGGCTTAACCCGCGCACGCCAACGACTTTATATTTCGCGCGCGGAATATCGTTCGACGTGGGGTGCACCGAATTACAATCCACCGTCACGTTTCTTAGATGAGATCCCAGAAGATGTGATCGAGTGGCGCAATGAAGGTCGCTCTTCCTTTGCACCAACTTTTGTTAAGAAAACTCGCGTTGCAACTGTGCCACCACCACGAGCCACCGGAAAGAAAAGTATGACGATGGATTTAGCAGTTGGTGAGCGTGTGTCACATGACACATTTGGTTTAGGCACAGTTGTGGCAGTCGCTGGTGCTGGCGATAAGGCGGAAGCGACGATTAATTTTGGTCAATATGGTGAGAAGCGTTTACTTCTGCGTTATGCACCAGTTGAGAAGCTCTAGGATTACCCCACTTCAACTGATTGGAACTCCCACGTGGATCTCTTTGAATATCAAGCTCGAGACATCTTTGAAAAGCATGGTGTGCCTGTTTTGGCGGCCGCTATTGCAACTACCGCAGATGAGGCAGAGAAAGCTGCAACTACAATCGGTGGCAAAGTCGTTGTGAAAGCTCAAGTCAAAGTTGGAGGACGTGGAAAAGCTGGCGGCGTAAAGCTTGCTGAAAATCCAGCTGATGCCCGTGAAAAAGCTGGCGCTATTTTAGGAATGGATATTAAGGGTCACACAGTTCACACTGTCATGATCGCCGCAGCAGCTCCAATCGAAGCAGAGTATTACTTAGCGATTTTATTAGATCGCTCAAATCGAACATTTTTAGTAATGGCTTCGGTTTCTGGTGGAATGGATATCGAAGAAGTTGCTCATACCGCTCCAGAAAAATTAGCCAAGATTCCAGTTTCGGCAGTTGATGGAATTTCACTTGCCAAAGCAAAAGAGATTGTTGCCGCAGCACAGTTCCCCGCTGACGTAGCCGATCAAGTTGCCGATGTTCTTCTCAAGCTATGGGATGTTTTCCAAGGCGAAGATGCAACTTTGGTTGAAGTTAACCCACTTGTAAAAACTTCGGATGGCAAAATAATTGCCCTTGATGGAAAAGTTACCCTTGATGAAAACGCTGAATTTCGCCAACCAGATCACGGCGCGTTAGTTGATGAAGCCGGTGAAAATCCGCTGGAAGCAGCGGCAAAAGAAAAGAGTCTCAATTACGTCAAGCTCGATGGTGAAGTTGGAATCATTGGAAATGGTGCTGGATTAGTAATGAGCACTCTTGATGTTGTTGCATACGCTGGCGAAAAACATGGTGGTGTTCGCCCAGCAAACTTCTTGGACATTGGTGGCGGTGCATCGGCACAGATTATGGCCGATGGATTATCAATTATTTTGGGCGATAAAGATGTGAAGAGTGTCTTCGTAAATGTATTTGGTGGCATTACTTCATGTGATGCCGTGGCAAATGGAATAGTTCAGGCGTTAGAACTACTTGGCGCACAAGCAACTAAGCCAATCGTTGTGCGTTTAGATGGCAATAACGTTGTTGAAGGTCGTGCAATCTTGAAAGCTGCCGCACATCCGCTGGTAGAGCAAGCTGACACGATGGATGGAGCAGCAAATCGCGCTGCAGAATTGGCGGCGAAGTAATGTCTATCTTTATTAATGAGTCAAGCAAAGTAATTGTTCAGGGAATGACCGGCTCGGAAGGCACGAAGCACACTCGTCGCATGCTGGCATCAGGCACCAAAGTTGTCGGCGGGGTAACTCCAGGCAAAGGTGGGCAAGTTGTCGATATTGATGGCCATCAATTACCAGTCTTTAATACCGTTGCCGAGGCAATGAGTACAACGGGTGCAAATGTTTCCGTTGTTTTCGTACCACCTAAATTTGCCAAGGCAGCGGTGATCGATGCAATTGATGCCGCGATGCCATTAGTAGTTGTAATTACTGAAGGAATTCCAGTTCATGATTCAGCAAGTTTCTACACCTACTCACAAAGCAAGGGCACTACTCAAATTATTGGCCCGAACTGCCCTGGATTAATTTCTCCTGGAAAATCAAATGTTGGAATTATTCCAGCTGATATTACAAAAGCTGGTCCCATCGGTTTGGTATCAAAGTCGGGAACTCTTACGTATCAAATGATGTATGAACTTCGCGATATTGGATTTAGTACTGCTGTTGGAATTGGCGGAGACCCGGTAATCGGAACAACGCATATCGATTGCTTACGTGCTTTCCAAGATGATCCTGAAACAACTGCGATTGTTATGATAGGTGAAATCGGTGGAGATGCCGAAGAGCGAGCTGCTGCATTTATCGCCGAGTATGTAACTAAGCCAGTTGTTGGTTATGTTGCCGGATTTACTGCGCCAGAAGGTAAGACAATGGGTCATGCCGGTGCCATCGTTTCCGGATCATCAGGAACTGCCCAAGGTAAGAAAGATGCATTAGAAGCAGCTAGCGTAAAAGTTGGCCAAACACCGAGTGAAACGGCGCGCTTGCTGCGCCAAATCATAGGTCGCTAATAATGATCACGCGCGTTCTTGGAGCAGCATTGCCCCAGGTTCTGCGCAGCATTGCATGGCTTCTGTTACCAATATCTTTTATCGCTCTCCTTGCTTGGGCTACCGCTGGTAGTGCAACGGGAAATACTGGAGATCCATTACGTGCCGCGTTATGGATTTGGCTTGGCTCACATCAAATTCCATTTTCACTCTCGCTTTCGCCATCAGGATTAGCCGGTTACCTTTCGTATTTACCTCTAGGTGCCTTAGTTTTTCCAGTATTGGCGATTCGAAATGGGGTAGCTCGCGCTATCGATCGCTTAGATGGTGACACCTCACTCATTGCTCCAACACGTGCCGCCTTTGCTGGGCTTTACACACTTTTTGCCCTTGTCGCCGCTTTACTTTCAAAGACCGATGATGTTCGCCCAGTGTGGTACTTCGCATTAATTTATGTTTTGCCATTTGCACTCCTGACTGCGGCAACTGTTGGTCGAAGCATTGCGTTGGGTCAAGGGTTTATTTTTGGTTCTAGGATTTTTGCCTTACTTCTTGGCGTAGCGTCAATTATTTTTGGAATTGCAATCTTTCTCAATCTAGCTACCGTGAAAGATTTGACGGTGGTTTTACAGCCTGGGATTTTCGGTGGATTCCTACTGTTACTGCTTAATATTCTTTATATCCCTAATGCAATTGTGGCGACATTGGCTTATTTTTCTGGGGTTGGATTTGCAGTGGGTAGCGGAACTTCAGTTTCGCCAATAGCGCACAACTTAGAAAAAATTCCAGCGATGCCTTTATTGGGAGCGTTACCTGAAGGAAAATCAATTATTTCCTTGGTTGGAATTGTCTTTATTATTTTTACAGGAGCGCTTTTAGCCAGCTGGACAGTCTCACTTAATTTAAAAGTTTTAGTCCAAAGTCTGATAGTTGTTGTGTTGATTGCGGCATTCGTTGGCTATTCCGGAAGTGGCGCGCTGATAACAGATGCGATGTCAGCTGTCGGGGTATCGCCATGGAAATTCACAGTTGCGATCTCGCTTCAAGTTGGCCTGGGTGCTTTAGCGGCGATTTATTTACCGAGATTAATCCATCGCAAGTGAGAAAGCGGATCGTAATCTTAGCCTCGGGCTCTGGAACATTAGCTCAAGCCATTATTGATGCAAGAGAATTAGATGCCCAAATTATTGCCGTTGTATCTGATCATCCATCGGCACCGGTTCTAGATCGTGCTAAAACGGCTGGTATCAATACTTGCGTTGTACAACTTCAAGGTGATCGAGCAGATTGGGACATCAAACTCTTTAATCAAGTCAATCAGTACCAGCCTGATCTGATTGTTAGTGCCGGCTTTATGCGAATACTTGCCCCAGAATTTGTTTCACATTTCCCAACAATTAATTCACATCCAGCTTTGCTGCCACTATTTCCAGGTGCACATGCAGTTCGTGATGCCTTAGCCGCTGGTGCTAGCGTCACCGGAGCAACAGTTCATTGGGTAGATGCTGGAATCGATACTGGCCCAATAATTACTCAAATGGAAGTTCCGGTGTTGCCAGGTGATGACGAGGCGGCACTGCATGAGAGAATTAAGCAAGTAGAGCGCGGTCTCATAGTTGCGACCATCGCCTTGATTATCCCAACTTTGGAGCAACGATGAGAAAACCAATTCGTCGCGCACTTCTTAGTGTGTATGACAAAGATCGTTTAATCGAAGTAGGAACCACCCTGACAAAAGCCGGGATTGAGATACTTTCAACTGGATCAACTGCAAAAAACTTAACCCAAGCTGGAATTGCCGTCACTGAAGTTAGTCAGTACACAGGCTTTCCAGAGATTATGGGTGGTCGTGTAAAAACATTGCACCCTCGAGTGCACGGTGGAATTTTGGCTGATCAAAATAATCCAGAGCATCTTGCCGCAATCGCCGAACTAGATATTGAACCCTTTGATTTAGTAATTATTAATTTGTATCCATTTGCAGAAACGATTGCATCGGGTGCTAACTATGAAGAATGCATCGAACAGATAGACATCGGTGGACCTTCAATGCTTCGTGGAGCTGCTAAGAATCATGGTTCAGTAGCCGTAATTTCTCAGACCGAGCAGTACGACCTCTTAATCGAGGCCATAAATGCTGGTGGCTTCACCAACGAAGAACGTCGGGCGCTAGCCGTTCAAGTCTTTCGCACCACTGCCGAATACGATTTAACGATCGCAACCTGGCTTGGCGAAAACCAGGCAAATGAACTTCCAGAATGGTTTGGTCGAATCTGGCACCGTCAAGATTCCCTGCGCTATGGCGAGAATCCACATCAAGGCGCCGCTATTTATTCTGGTGGTGCGGCTGGAATTGTTGGAGCTTTGCAACTACATGGCAAAGAGATGTCATTTAATAATTACACCGATGCTGATGCCGCTTGGCGGGCCGTCTTAGATCATCGGGATCCAGCCGTTGCAATTATGAAGCATGCCAATCCTTGTGGCATCGCAGTGTGCGAACTTGGTGTGGCAATTGCCTATGCCCATGCACATGAATGCGACCCAGTCTCGGCTTTCGGTGGAGTAGTTGCGGCAAATAGAAAAGTTGATTTAGCAATGGCTGAACCCTTATCAAAGATATTTACCGAGGTTTTAATCGCTCCAGATTACGATGCTGATGCACTTGAGTTATTAATGAAAAAGCCATCGATTCGAATTCTAAAATGTGATGTCACAACAAACAATGCAATAGAGCTGCGTCCAGTATCTGGTGGAGTTTTATTGCAGCACAGCGATTTAATCGATGCACCGGGTGATTCTCCAAATAACTGGAGCCAAGTAAGTGGGCAACCAGTGAGTGAACAAGATATGAAAGATCTTGAATTTGCTTGGCGAAGTGTTCGTTCGGTAAAAAGTAATGCGATTTTGCTAGCTAAAGAAACGGCTTCAGTTGGAATTGGAATGGGTCAAGTAAATCGTGTTGATTCAGCAAAATTAGCTGTTGCTCGCGCCGGTGATCGGGTAAAGGGCTGCGTTGCAGCAAGTGATGCATTTTTCCCATTTGCCGATGGGCTTCAGATTTTGATCGACGCTGGCGTCACAGCAGTTGTGCAACCTGGCGGAAGTGTCCGTGATGAAGAGGTAATTGCAGCAGCCCAGGCCGCTGGAATTGCAATGTTCTTCACTTCAACCCGACATTTCTCGCACGCCTAACTCGGTACGATTAGGCAATGAGCGCACAGATCCTAGATGGCAAGGCGCTAGCCGCTTCGGTTAAAAGCCAGCTCGCAATTCGAGTGACTGCGCTGAAAGCTAGATCAATTACTCCTGGCTTAGGCACTGTCTTAGTTGGCGATGATCCTGGTTCGCTCTCATACGTTGCCGGAAAGCATCGTGATTGCAAAGAAGTGGGCATTAATTCGATTCGAGTTGATTTAACGGCAGATGCAAGTGAGAACGATGTCTTAGCAGCGATTGCAGATTTAAATAGTGCACCTGAATGTACGGGTTACATAGTTCAGCTGCCGCTGCCAAAGGGAATTAATACCCAAAGAATTTTAGAAGCGATCGATCCAGTAAAAGATGCAGATGGTCTTCATCCAATGAACTTAGGCCGATTAGTTTCAGGTTTTGATGCACCACTTCCATGCACTCCACGTGCAATTGTTGCCCTACTTGATCGCTATTCAATATCAACACAAGGTGCAAACATCACGGTAATTGGTCGTGGCTTAACGGTTGGTCGACCACTTGGCTTATTGCTTACTCGCAAAAGAGAAAATGCCACCGTAACGCTGACGCACACTGGAACTAAAGATTTAACTGTGCATACAAAAAACGCCGAAATTGTTGTGGCGGCAATAGGAAAGCCACATTTTCTAACAGCTGACATGATTAAAAGCGGTGCCATTGTTATCGACGTTGGAATTACTCGTACTGACAATGGATTACAGGGCGATGTCTGCCCAAGTGTTTTGGAAAAAGCATCGTATCTCTCGCCTATGCCTGGTGGCGTAGGACCAATGACACGGGCCATGTTGCTTACTAACGTGGTTGATGCATGCAGCTAAGTAATCGTCTCCTTTCAATTATCAGTTATGGCAGTGTGGTTGTAGGGATAGCACTTGGCGTGATCGGATTTGTGCGAGCCGGATCACTCTTCATCGCCGCCGGTACTGCTGGAATTGCGCTGAAATCCCGTAATTTTCGCAGGATTGAGTTTTATTTACCGCTTGCTATTGCGATCGCCCTTTTTGCGCTGGCTATCGCACTTCCTCGCGGACGGTAGAGTTGGCTCATTCGCAATTAGTGGGCATTTAGATATGAATGGAGTGACAATGAGTGGCAAGGGTGGCAAAGTCACAGTAGTTGGTGCAGGTTTTTACGGTTCAACAACAGCGCTTCGTTTAGCAGAATACGATGTTTTCGACACCGTTGTCTTGACCGATATTCTTGAAGGAAAGTCCGAAGGTTTAGCTTTAGATATGAACCAATCTCGTTCAATCGAAGGCTTTGAAACAAAACTAATTGGCGCAACTACAACCGCTGAAGGTGGCGGCTACGAAGCAACGGCAAACTCAGATGTCGTTGTGATTACCGCAGGCCTGCCACGCAAGCCTGGCATGAGCCGAATGGATTTAATTGGCGTAAACGCTGGAATTGTCCGTGGAGTCGCTGAAAATATTGCAAAGCATTCACCCAAGGCGGTCATCATCGTGGTTTCAAATCCATTAGATGAAATGACGGCACTTGCCCAAATTGCAACTAACTTTCCAAAGAATCGCGTAATGGGTCAGGCAGGAATGCTTGATACTGCGCGCTTTACTAACTTTGTTGCCGAAAAATTAGGCGTCAAAGTTGCATCAGTAAAAACTTTAACGCTTGGTTCACATGGTGACACTATGGTTCCAGTACCAAGTCGCTGCACAGTTGATGGCAAGCCACTTGTCGATCTTTTGTCAGCCGAAGAGATTGCCGAACTTGTTGATCGAACACGCAACGGTGGCGCCGAAGTTGTTGCGCTATTAAAAACTGGCTCTGCCTATTACGCACCATCGGCGGCAGCGGCACGCATGGCAAAGGCAGTTATCGAAGATTCTGGTGAAGTAATGCCAGTCTGTGCTTGGGTCGATGGTGAATATGGAATTTCAGGTGTTTACCTTGGCGTCGAAGCTGAAATTGGTCGTGAAGGTGTCAAGAAAGTCGTTGAAAGTGCATTAACTGATGCAGAAGTTTCAGCGCTGAAGGAAGCCGCCGAAGCGGTCCGTGCAAAACAAGCCGATATTCAAACACTTTAAGTAGGGGAGCGCCGGCACCGATATGAGCAAAATAAAAGTTACTGGAACCGTCGTTGAACTAGATGGCGATGAGATGACTCGCATCATGTGGCAGTTCATCAAAAATTTATTGATTTTGCCTTACCTAGATGTCAACCTTGAGTACTACGACTTGGGCATGGAAAACCGTGATGCAACTGATGATCAGGTAACAATTGATTCAGCACATGCAATTCAAAAGCATGGCGTTGGTATTAAGTGCGCAACCATCACTCCAGATGAAGCGAGAGTTGCTGAATTTGGTCTGAAAAAGATGTGGAAATCTCCCAACGGTACCATCCGTAATATTTTGGATGGCGTAATTTTCCGTGAACCAATCATTATTAGTAATGTTCCACGGTTAGTTCCGCATTGGACTAAGCCAATTGTGATTGGCCGTCATGCATTCGGCGACCAATACCGCGCAACTGATTTCAAAGTTCCAGGTCCTGGAAAGCTAACGATCTCATTTGTTCCAGAAGATGGTTCAGCACCTACTTCACACGAAGTTTATGATTTCAAATCATCAGGTGTAGCAATGGCTATGTACAACCTCGACGATTCAATTCGCGACTTTGCTCGCGCCTCACTTAACTACGGACTTCTTCGCAAGTTCCCGGTTTACCTTTCAACTAAGAACACAATTCTTAAAGCCTACGATGGTCGCTTCAAAGATATCTTTGAAGAGATTTATCAAGCAGAGTTTAAAACACAATTTGAAGCTGCTGGAATTTGGTATGAACACCGTCTCATCGATGACATGGTTGCCATGTCACTTCGAATGGAAGGCGGATATGTCTGGGCCTGTAAGAACTACGACGGCGATGTTCAATCTGACACTGTTGCTCAAGGCTATGGCTCACTTGGTTTAATGACTTCAGTTTTGATGACACCAGATGGAAAGATTTGCGAGTCAGAGGCTGCCCACGGAACCGTGACACGTCACTACCGCGATCACCAAGTCGGCAAGGCGACATCAACAAATCCCATCGCTTCAATCTTTGCCTGGACTCAAGGCTTAGCCCACCGTGCAAAGTTGGATGACAACGCCGAACTCGCAAAGTTCTGCGCAACACTAGAGCGTGTGTGTATCGAGACAGTTGAACAAGGAAAGATGACAAAGGACCTGTCACTTCTGATCTCAAAGCAAGCGCCTTACCAAACAACGCAAGAGTTCTTGGATTCAATTGACGCTAACCTCAAGCAGGCAATGGCTTAAATTATTTAAATAAAAAACCCCGCCGTATTGATACGGCGGGGTTTTTTAATACTTCTGAATTAGATGCGCTCACCAGTTGCTGAGTTAAACAAGTGGACCACGCTCCTAGCGGCGGTAACTGTGATTGTGTCACCCGGCTTCGGTGGGTTCTTTGGATCCCAGCGAACAATTATCTGAGCGCCTTCATCGCCAGCATTTGCAAACTTAACAGTGCGATCGGCTGGCTTTCCATAAACAAAGGCATCGGAGCCAAGCTCTTCCACAACTTCAACTAGAACATGAAAGCCACTAGCTGATGGGGAGAAGTTTTCTGGGCGAACACCCACAGTTACCGAGGAACCAGCACTTGCTGGAACATCGATTGCTAAATCGCCCAGCATCGCTTTTCCACCACTGACAGGTGCGGTCAGCAAGTTCATTGCCGGCGAGCCGATAAAGCCAGCAACAAAAGCATTGACTGGATTGTCATAAAGGTTACGAGGTGTATCTACTTGCTGAAGCAGGCCATCTTTCAATACGGCAACCCGATCGCCCATTGTCATAGCTTCTACCTGGTCATGTGTTACATAAACCGTGGTGATGCCAAGCCGACGTTGCAATGCCGCAATTTGGGTACGAGTTGCAACACGTAACTTCGCATCCAGGTTAGATAGTGGCTCATCCATAAGGAAGACCTGAGGTTCGCGAACAATTGCGCGACCCATTGCAACCCGCTGCCGCTGTCCACCCGAGAGCGCCTTTGGCTTGCGCTGTAGATATGGTTCTAGATCAAGCATCTTTGCTGCTTCTAGAACACGACGATCACGTTCTTCTTTTGGCGTTCCGGCAATTTTCAAAGCGAAGCCCATATTTTCAGCGACTGTCATGTGTGGATACAACGCATATGACTGGAACACCATCGCAATATCGCGATCTTTTGGTGCAACATTTGTTACGTCGCGATCGCCAATTAAAATACGTCCGCTATCAATTTCTTCCAGGCCAGCCAACATACGAAGTGATGTCGATTTACCGCAACCTGATGGTCCAACAAGAACTAAAAACTCACCATCGTTAACAGTGAGATTTAACTTGTCGACTGCAGGTGCAGTTGTTCCTGGGTAGATACGTGATGCGCCATCAAATACAACTGATGCCATGAGATTTCTCTCCTTCTCCGGGCAGGTACGTGCCCGACGGTCCGAGGATGAAGGTGATGGCCGGTTGGCCAACGTGCGAAGATTACGCGTAAAGGGAGTGTCTTGGGAAGAGCGGCGGTGCGCGCCGTGGCCGCGAGATCGTATACTTTGCACATAATGGAGCCCCACTCGTTTACATCCCTTTTATTAGATTTAGCTGTAATCGGTGGGCTCATTTTGCTCGCTTCATTTTTTGTTGCCGCTGAAATCGCTCTGATTTCTATGCGCGATAGCCAAATCCGCCAAGTAGCCACCCGAGGAAAACGTGGCGCTCGCGTTGCCGCTTTGGCCGAACACCCCAACCGATTGTTAGCGGCCGTCCAAATTGGCGTAACTGTCAGCGGATTTTTATCGGCCGCCCTTGGCGCAGATCAACTTGGAGATTATGTAATCCCGTGGCTTGAGTCCATGGGTGTTTCAACTGGCTGGAGCACAACGCTCTCACTTATTGGCGTCACTTTAGTGATCGCTTACTTCTCTTTGGTTTTTGGTGAACTTGTTCCAAAACGCGTGGCCTTATTTAAGGCCGAGGAAATTGCCATGCGTACCGCTGGAATTATTAATTTTGTGGCGAACTTATTTCGTCCAATTATTTGGCTTCTGTCGAAGTCGACAGATTTTGTGGTACGTGCATTTGGCGTAGATCCAAAAGAGGCACGCAGTCAGATGTCAGAAGAAGAGTTACTTGACCTTGTTGCTGGCCATGCCGCGCTAACGGCAGAAGAGCGCGACATCGTAGAAGAAGTCTTTAATGCATCAGAGCGCCAGGTACATGAAGTAATGGTGCCTCGCACCGAAGTAGATTTCATGGATGCATCACTTACTGTTGGTAAAGCAATTGAACTTGCCGTCGACAAGGCGCACTCACGTTATCCAGTTGTTCGTGGATCATCTGATGAAGTTGTTGGCTTTATTCACGTCCGCGATTTATTAGATACTTCACTTGCCAGCAAGGCGACAAAAATAGTTGAGCTGGCACGAAACATTATGTATCTACCTGGAACAAAAGGTGTACTGCCGGCACTTTCTGAGATGCGTTTGCAAGGTCAACACCTGGCCATTGTCCTGGATGAATACGGTGGCACTGATGGAATTGTGACGCTAGAAGATTTAGTAGAAGTCTTAATTGGCGATATTCGCGATGAGTACGATGTAGAAGAGAGCGAAATTTCCGTGGCAGATCATGCTGGAGATTTCGAGATTGATGGACTTATTTCAATCGAAGATCTGATCGAACAAACGCAGTTAGAAATCCCGGAAGGCCCTTACGAGACGGCAAGTGGTTTTGTGATGCACTTCTTGGGGCGTATTCCCCTTGAAAAGGATGTTGTGAACATCAATGGCATCACAATCACGGTATTAACTATGGAAGGTAAGCGCGCAGGACAGCTGCTGATCTCCAAAACCGCTGCACTGTGAAAGAATTACAACTATGACGCAGAAGCGAGTCCTGTCCGGTATTCAACCAACAAGTGACTCCTTCCACCTCGGAAATTACCTCGGTGCGCTCAAGCAATGGGTAGAGCTACAAGATGGCAACGATGCCTTTTACTGCATCGTTGATCTGCATGCACTCACTGGTGAAATTGAGCCAGCACTTTTGCGAAAGCGAACTTTGGCATCGGCAGCTCAATTGATTGCACTTGGCATTTCTCCAGAAAAATCAACGCTCTTTGTGCAATCTCATGTGCCACAACACAATCAACTTGGTTGGATTATGGAATGCCTAGCTGGCTTTGGTGAAGCAAGTCGTATGACTCAGTTCAAAGATAAATCTGCCAAAGGCGGCGCAGATTCGGCACGTGTTGGATTATTTACTTATCCCATGCTGCAAGCGGCCGACATTCTTTTGTACCAAGCCCATTTTGTTCCAGTTGGTGAAGATCAACGACAACACATTGAACTAACACGAGATCTAGCAACGCGTTTTAACTCACGATTCGGCGAAGTTTTTAGAGTCCCAGAGGGACACATCTTAAAAGCTGGTGCCAAGATTTATGATTTGCAAGAACCCACCGCCAAGATGAGTAAGTCGGCAAATTCGGTATCAGGTGTTTTGGAAATCATGGATACACCTGAAGTGAATATAAAAAAGATTAAGAGCGCGGCAACAGATGCTGGCCGGGAAGTTAAATTTGAGGAAAAAGAAAAGCCGGGTATTAGTAATTTATTAACAATTCATTCGGCGCTTTCCGGTCGAACAATCTCTGATTTAGAAATTGAGTTTGGGGGCAAGGGTTACGGGGATTTTAAAGGCGCGGTCGCTGAAGTGGTAGTTGAGTTTTTACGCCCCATCAGAGCTAAGGCGATTGAGCTTTTAGAAGATGAAGATCATTTAATTGACTTGTTGCATGCCGGCGGCGAAAAAGCGCGGGCCGTGGCCAACCAGACCTTAGAAAACACCTATAAAAACTTGGGTTTAGTGAAATAAACCCGCCCCACCTCAACCCTTAGTTGAGAGTTTTCCAAAACGTTACACCGCTGTCACCAAAAATGGGCTTAATTTGTTGAGTTTAAGTCGAGCCTAGTAATAGGCTCCCGTTTACACAAAGCTTCTCTATTTGCTCTTAAAAGTGAGTAAGGAAGATCCCCATGAAACTTAAATCCTTGGAGGAAAATTGAAGAAAGTATTTCGTCTAGTAGCAATCGTTGCCGCAACAGTTATGGCAGCAACAGCATTTGTTGCTCCAGCAACTGCAGTAACAAAGGTAAAAGTTGGCCTTGCATACGACATCGGTGGACGTGGCGATAAGTCATTCAACGATTCAGCTGCAGTTGGTCTAGATCGTGCAAAGAAGAAGTTTGGTGTTACCGCTCGTGAAGTAACTGTCACAACTGGATCAGATTCAGAGCGCGAAGACAAGCTTCGCTTGCTGGCAAAGGCTGGATACAACCCAATTATCGCCGTTGGTTTCCTTTATGCCGGTCCAATTAAGGCAGTTGCATCAGATTACCCAAAGGTTCAATTTGGAATCATTGATGATGCATCAGTAGATCTGCTTAACGTTGCTGGTCTAATTTTTGCTGAAGAGCAGGGTTCATACCTAGCAGGCGTTGCCGCAGCTCTTGCGTCAAAGTCAGGCAAAGTTGGTTACATCGGTGGAGTACGTATTCCACTACTACAAAAGTTTGAAGCTGGTTTCGTTGCAGGTGTTAAGGCAACAAAGAAGTCAGTAACTGTTGACGTCAAGTACGTCACAGAGCCACCTGATTTCGGTGGATTCAATGACCCTGCTAAAGCAAAGGTTATTGCAAAGGGAATGATCGATAAGGGTATCGATGTTATTTACTCAGCAGCAGGTGGATCAGGTGCGGGTAACTTCGCAGCTGCAACAGATGCTGCAAAGGCTGGCAAGAAAGTTTGGACTATCGGAGTTGACTCTGATCAGTACCTTTCAGCATCAGCTGCCGAGAAGAAGAACATGCTTACTTCAATGATCAAGCGTGTTGATCGCGCCGTTTACGATGTTATTGCAACAGCAGTTGCCGGATCATCAGTTAACGACATCCTGGATGAAGCAGGTATCTACGGTCGTCAATACAACCTTGCACTAGATGGCGTTGGAGTTTCATACTCTGGCGGATACATCACTAAGTACAAGGCACAAATTGATAAGGCTGCAGCTGCAATCAAGTCAGGCAAGATCAAGGTTCCAACAAAGCCATAAGTTAAAAAGTAGCGTTTGGCCCAACAATGGAAGTAAAATCTCCTTGTTGGGCCAAATGTTTTTTACAGTTGAATTTAACAGTCAAAGGAGACCGTCAGTGTCAATAGCAGTTGAACTGCGACACATCTCAAAGCGCTTTCCTGGCGTAATAGCTAATAAGGACGTCTCAATAAAAGTTGAAACAGGAACCGTGCATGCCCTTGTCGGTGAAAATGGTGCCGGTAAATCCACAGTAATGAAGATTTTGTATGGAATGCAACGCCCAGATAGTGGTGAGATTTTAGTTAATGGTCAAAAAGTAAACTTTAAAAACCCCAATGATGCGATAGCGGCAGGCATTGGCATGGTTCATCAACACTTTATGCTGGCCGATAATTTTACGGTTTTAGAGAATATTGTTTTAGGTTCCGAGCCAAAGCATGGCATAACTATTGATTTCAAAAGTGCACGCGCAAAAGTAATCGAAATGGCCGCTCAGTATGGTCTTGAAATTGATCCTGATGCTTTGGTGGAAGAGCTTGGCGTCGGACAACGCCAGCGGGTTGAAATCCTGAAAGTGCTCTTTCGTGGCGCTCGTATTTTGATTTTTGATGAGCCAACGGCAGTACTTGTTCCGCAGGAAGTTGATGATTTATTTGCCGCACTTGAAGGATTGCGCGCGCAAGGAATGGCAGTCATCTTTATTTCACACAAACTTGATGAAGTATTGCGCGTAGCCGATGAAGTAACGGTTGTGCGCCAGGGCTCCACGGTGGCGCAAGTTAAATCTAAAGATGTAACTGCTCGCCAATTAGCTGAACTGATGGTCGGTAGCGAACTTCCACAGCCAAATACCTCAACTCATACACAGCGTCCGGAAATTACTTTGGCGCTAAAGGATGTATCGATCCCCACTTCAACTGGAAGCCGCGATTTAATTTCGCATATCTCTTTTAATTTACATGCTGGTGAAGTGATTGGCATAGCTGGCGTTGAAGGCAATGGCCAGGCCGAACTGATTGAAGCCATTATGGGGTTACGTGAATACACCGGAAGTGTTGAATTTAAGGGTGAATCAATTGATCATTTTACAGTTGCACATCGCCACGATGCTGGCATTGGTTTAATTCCGGAAGATCGCCAACGCCAAGCGCTGATGATGAATTCACCATTATGGGAAAATCGAATTTTGGGACATCAACGTGGCGAGCCAGTTATGCGCGGGTTTGTCTTAGATAAAAAAGCGACCATTGCTAGCACTGCAAAAATAATGGAAGAGTTTGATGTGCGCGCACCTGGACCACAGACTTTGGCAGCTGCTTTATCTGGTGGAAACCAGCAGAAATTTATTGTTGGCCGCGAAATGAGTAAGGCGCCAGCACTTCTTCTTGCTTCGCACCCAACCCGTGGTGTCGACGTTGGTGCACAAGGTGCGATCTGGGATGTTTTGCGCGCGGCACGTGAAAAGGGAATGGCGATCGTTTTGATCTCGGCAGATTTAGAAGAACTCATTGGAATGTCAGATCGCTTGTTAGTTATGTTGCGCGGTGTCATCACCGCTGAACTAGATCCGGCAACAACAACTCCAGAGCAACTTGGTTCGGCAATGACGGGCGCAGCATGAGTCAAGCAATAACAGCTCGCTTTTCTCCTTCCAAGATCGCTTTGGCAGTTGCTGCGCCACTGGCCGCTGCAGTATTTTCAATAATTATTTCAAGCCTTGCTGTTATAGCTAGTAAGAAATCTCCGGTCGAGGCATATAAAACTATGTGGGAGTTTGGAACCGAATCTGGTTCGCTAATGGAGGCAGTTAATACTGCAACTCCTTATTACATCGCTGCCATTGCAATCGCAGTCACATTTCGTGCTGGATTATTTAATATCGGTGTTGAAGGCCAACTGCGTTTAGGTGCTTTATTTAGCTGTTATTTAGGTGCGATGTTTGTATTGCCACCAGTTCTCCACGTGGCCGTTGTCTTTGTCATCGCCATGGTTTTTGGTGGTTTGTGGGCATCGATCGCGGCCTACTTAAAGGTGAAACGTGGCGTAAATGAAGTTATCTCTACAATTATGCTCAACGCTTTAGCCGGTGGTTTATCTGCTTACTTATTGTCAAAGCACTTTGCCTTAATTGAAGAAGGTTCAAATAATCTTCAAACTAAAGAACTGCCGGCATCTGCCCAAGTTCCAGACTTAATGCCTTTGTTAAGAAAACTTGGTGTTGAGGATCAACCTGGTGGCGGCGTGTATGGAATGTTCTTTGTGGCAGTAGCCTTGGGATTAATTTTTTGGTTTGTCGTTAACCGAACACGTTTTGGCTTCGAACTTCGCGCAAGTGGACTTAACCCAATAGCGGCGCGAGTCAGTGGTGTTAACTCAAAGAAGATGACTGTCTTAGCACTTGTTATCTCTGGTGCAATTGCTGGCCTTGCTGGCCTTCCTGAGGTATTAGGACAGACACACACCTATAACTTAGGTTTTAGAGCTGGAATTGGTTTTTCAGCGATCGCTGTTGCATTGCTTGGTCGAAATAGCGCGGGTGGAATGGCCTTTAGTGCGCTGCTCTTTGGTTTCCTTGAAGTAAGTTCTAGATCGCTAGAACTTATCGATGTTGCACCTGAAACCTACGTGATCATGCAAGGCTCAATTTTATTGAGCTCAGTTATAGCATTTGAAGTTGTCCGCAGATTGAAATTAACATTGCAAAGTAAAGAACTAGCTAAGGTGGTGGCGGCATGAAAGCCATGAAACTGCTTCGCTATGCAACGATGCTTGTTTTTGTACTTGCCTCAATTCGCGTAATTACTGGCGCCTCAGATCTAACTAGCGTTGGAACGGCTTCGGCTGCACTCTTGCTATCTGTGCCAATTGTTTTGGCTGCTCTGGGTGGTTTGTTCTCCGAACGTGCCGGTGTGGTAAATATTGGCCTAGAAGGCATGATGATTATGGGTGCGTGGGCTGGTGGCTTTATCGGCTCCCAACACGGGCCTTGGCTTGGTTTAATCGCCGCCGTTGGCTTTGGCTCCGTTGGTGCGTTGATTCACGCAATCGCTACCGTAACTTTTGGTGTTGATCACGTCGTCTCGGGTGTAGCGATAAATATTATCGCCGCTGGATTAGTGCGCTATTTATCTACCTTGATGTACAAAGGCGGTTCCTGGCCTGGGCCAGCACAATCTCCGGGCATCGAATCAATTTCAACAAATGGATTGCCGATTCTGTCGGGCGGGCATTACTTCGGTTGGAAAAGTCCCGATATCTTGGCTTGGATCGCGGAGAAGAATTGGTTCTTCCTTTCAGATATCGCCGCAATTGTGCGAGGCTTAACTGGCGATGTTTCTTATGTGACCATGATTGCAATTACTTTTGTACCACTTGCATACTTCATTTTATGGAAGACCGCATTTGGACTTCGTCTGCGTAGCGCTGGTGAAGCGCCAATTGCCGCTGAATCATTGGGTGTAAATGTTTATGCCATGAAGTATGCCGGTGTATTAATTTCAGGTGGTTTAGCTGGCCTGGGCGGTGGCTTCTTAGCGATTGTTGCCGCAAGTAATTATCAAGAGAACCAAGTTGCTGGCCGCGGTTACATTTGTTTAGCAGCCTTGCTCTTTGGAAATAATGCTGCTACTTTCTTTCATTGGTCACTCTTCTACTGCATGGGTATTCTAGCCTTCCAGAGATTTGTTTTAAACATAGGATTAGCTGAGTATTTTTTCATGTTGTGGTTGATATTCGCCTTGACCGGGTTAAAGTTAGGCTGGCTTATTGCCATCGTTGGAGCCGTGACAGCAGTCATTATTACATTCACCAAAATAC
>JBBQRL010000003.1:0-73140 GCA_038214925.1 Candidatus Nanopelagicales bacterium
AAACATCAGCAGTACGAGCACTCGTATCCGCATTGCTGGCGTTGCCACACAGCGTTGATGTATTACGCACAACCGTCGTGGTACATCCGAACAACGTCAATTAAAGATGCCTTGCTCCGTGAGAATGCCGCAACCGATTGGCATCCAGAAACTATTAAAGATGGCCGATATGGTGATTGGCTCAATAACAATATCGATTGGGCGCTATCGCGAAATAGGTATTGGGGAACACCTCTTCCCATTTGGCGTTGCGAAAACAAACATGAGATTTGCGTTGACTCGCTGAAAGAACTTGGCGAGCTGGCTGGGCAAGAGCTATCCAACTTAGATCCACACCGTCCTTTCGTAGATGACATTACTTTCGACTGTGCCCAATGTTCAACAACAATGGTTCGCGTCCCTGAAGTTATTGACTGTTGGTATGACTCTGGTGCGATGCCATTTGCGCAGTGGGGCTACCCACATAAGGAAGGTTCAGTTGAAAAATTCAAAGCCTCCTATCCCGCTGATTTTATCTGCGAGGCGATTGACCAAACTCGTGGCTGGTTTTATACATTAATGACTATTGGAACTTTGGTTTTTGATAAATCCTCTTATAAGACAGTGCTTTGTTTAGGTCATATCTTGGATAAAGATGGCCGCAAGATGAGCAAGCATTTAGGAAATGTATTAGAGCCAATGGCGTTGATGGATCAACATGGGGCCGATGCCGTTCGCTGGTACATGTTGACAGCTGGTTCACCATGGTCTGCTCGTAGAGTTGGTCACGACTCACTTAATGAAGTAGTTCGAAAAACCTTATTGACGTACTGGAACACTGTCTCTTTCCATGCCCTATATGCGAAGGCATCCAATTTTGAAATAGGGAAGACTCCCCTGCTTGCCGAACGTCCATTGATGGATCGATGGATAATCTCTGAACTCAATATATTAATCGAGCAAGTTGATTCGGCGCTGGAAAACTTTGACTCGCAAACCGCTGGTCGCGAATTAGCGCGATTTATCGACGACCTTTCAAATTGGTACGTGCGCCGATCTCGCCGACGTTTTTGGGATGGCGATCTTGCCGCACTCGGAACACTGCATGAATGTTTGGTGGGATTAACTCAACTACTTTCACCAATGGTGCCTTTTATTACCGAACAAGTGTGGCAAGAACTGGTGCGTCCTACCGATGAAAAGGCCACAGCATCTGTTCACCTATCTAACTTCCCTGTTTCAGATCCATCAGTGATTGATCTAAACCTTGGTACACAAGTTGCCCTGACTCGAAGAATCGTTGAACTTGGTCGGGCAACCCGTGCCGAATCTGGAATCAAAATTCGCCAACCATTAGGCCGTGCCTTAATTGCCGCAAGTGGTTGGGCAACATTGCCCGAGCAGATGCGGGAACAGATCGCAGATGAACTCAATGTCTTGGATTTAGCAGATATCGCAACGGCTGGTGGAGATTTAGTCGACATCAGCGTTAAGGCAAACTTTAAAACTCTTGGCGCTAAATTTGGTGGACAGGTTCAAGAGATTTCTAAAGCGATAGCAGCCGCTGATGCGACTGCATTAGTAAAGAGTTTACGTACCGTGGGAAGTGCATCACTTGGTCAATGGGAAATCACTTTGGCCGATTTAGTGATTACTGAAGTGCCTAAATCTGGATGGAGCGTCTCATCTCATGATGGTGAAAGCGTGGCGCTAGATCTTGAACTGACACCAGCTTTAGTTGCCGCCGGTAACGTCCGTGAAGTAATCCGATTTATTCAAGAGCGTCGCAAGAGTGATGGCTTTGAAATATCTGATCGAATTGCGATTAAATGGAATGCACGCGATGAGATTGTGGCGGCAATTGAATCTGATTCCCAACACATTGCCGACGAAGTTCTGGCACTGTCCATGGATCGAGATATATCGCTGGCGATATCTGATGGTGAGATTGGTTTAGAAGTACTTCTATCTAAGGTGAATTAAACTAGACCTGATTAGAAGTTACGCACTAGGCCCATCAATAATTGTGTTCCGAAGAAGAGCACAATAAAACTTAGATCTAAGCTAATTCCACCTAGGCGCAATGGTGGAACAAATCGTGAAACGAATTTCATTGGCTTATCTGTGACCGTATAAATCGCTTCCACGAGATAAAGGATGGGACCGCGTGGACGCCATGTCTTGGAAAACATCTGCACATAGTCAAAGATCAGACGACCTAAAAGTGCAAACAAAAAGATTTGCAAAATACTAGCAAGCAGTGAGCCGACACTAAACATAATTAACTCTGGTTAAAGAAACTTGCTTGGGCCGCCATAGATTTGTCTTCCGAACTGACCGATACATTTGCAGGTGAGAGTAGAAATACTTTCTTTGTAACGCGCTCGATGGTTCCATGTAAACCAAATGCTAAACCGCTTGCAAAATCTACAAGACGCTTGTGCTCAGACTCATCCATTTCAGTGAGATTAATAATGACTGGGTTGCCGGCGCGATAATGCTCACCGATAGTACGAGCCTCGTTGTAGTAGCGAGGATGCAAAGTAATAATGCGATCTAGAACTGGAAGATCAAGTTGTGGGGCAACTTCTACGACCGAGTTGTGGCGCAATGTCGCAACTACGCGTGGTTCGCGAGTTTTGATTCGCACATCATTTGTTGGGGCTACTGCTGCTACGGATGCTGGAGAATCAAATTCAGGATCATCCATTAAGCCAAGGTAATTCGCGACACGGCGCAGTGAGAGAGACATAGTGAAATATTACAGGGCGGTTGAGCGTGAACCGAGGATTGATGAGCCTACGCGAACATGTGTCGCGCCATAAGAAATCGCTAATTCATAGTCGCCACTCATCCCCGCCGACAAGTATCTGGCCTGCGGAAATTCAGCGACGAAATCCTTTTGGATCTTGGCCAACTCTTGATAGGCCAGGTGTGCGTCCATACCAACTGGCGGAACCGACATCAATCCCATCAATGTGTGATTGGCAGAACTTTCTACATCCTTAGCTAAGGCAAATAAATTACTTAACCCAGCTCCCCCGCGATGCTCGGCGCCATCTAATGAGACCTGCAAGAAAATAGAGAGCCGATGAGGGGCAACTTTTTCTATTAATTGAAAATGTCGCGGATCATCAAGTGAATGAATTACTGAAGCCCAACGAGTGATCGACTTTAATTTATTACTTTGAATCTGCCCCTGAAAATGCCAATTACCATCAACAATTTGAGATTTTTCACTACCTTCAGAATCTCGATTTTCGCCAAAATCGCGCACACCTAGTTGATGCAAAATTTCAACATCGCTAGCCGGGAAAGTCTTAGTCACTGCGATTAAGCAAACCTCATGATCGCCGGCAGCAGCAATCTTTGATTTAACAACCGCTAAGTTTTCGGCTAATTCCTCAACGCGATTCATAACTTCACCAATCCAGCAAAACGACCAGTTGGGTTTTCTCGGCGATGTGAAAAATATAAGGGATCTTCTAGCGTGCACACCATAGATGCTTCATAACTAAGTTCTAGATTGACTAACTGTGCAATCAAAGCCGCTGGAAGATCCAGTGCGCTACTTTGATGACGAGTTGTAGCCATTGCGGCAGGGTGTTCTGCGACAACCAATTGTTGTAACTCAAATGGAACTTCATAACACCGCCCGCAGATTGAAGGACCAAGTAGTGCATGAATCTTGTCGGCACCTAATGCGCGCATTTTTTCAACGGCAACCTTTGCAACGCGATTGACTATTCCGGCGCGTCCAACGTGAATCGCTGCGACTGCCTCCTTGGAAATAAGTAATAAGGGAATGCAATCAGCGACCATTACCGCCAAAGTTAAATCTGGATTAGTTGTAATAAGGCCATCACACGTCGGATCACTCGGTAGAAAAGTATCAACAACTAATACTTCGTTGCCATGAACTTGATTCATAAACTGAACGCTACCTAGCGTCGCACGATTACGTACAACGAGCGCTGGATCATCATTGACATGAAGTGCAAGATTCAAAGATTCGTAGGCGCCGGAGCTAAAGCCCCCGCGCCGATCAGTAAATGTGTGAGACAAAGCCTTACTTCATGAAGTCAGGGACGTCGATCTCATCCTCTGAAACTAGCTCTTCAAAAGTTACCCGACGCTTTGGCGCTTCATTACCAAGTTCTAACGCTACCGAAAGTGGATCATTGCTAGCGATGGGATTGGCCACTCCACCTAAGGTTGCGGCATTGATGACTGGAGTGGAAACTTTCTTTGGCTCGCCGCCTTCAAAACCAGCTGCTACAACGGTAATGCGGACTTCATCTCCTAATGCATCATCGATTGTTGTTCCAAAAATAAACTTCGCGTTTGGATGTACGGCAGATTGAACTAACTCACAGGCCTCATTAACTTCAAAAAGACCTAGGTCTGATCCACCTGATACTGAAAGCAGAACACCCATGGCGCCATCAATTGATGCCTCAAGTAAAGGACTTGAGATCGCTAGTTCAGCAGCACGTAAAGCACGATTTTCACCGCGTGCTGAACCAATACCCATTAACGCAGAACCAGCACCTGACATAACAGCTTTGACATCTGCAAAGTCGAGGTTAATTAATCCAGGCTGCGTAATAATCTCGGTAATACCTTGCACGCCAGAGAGCAAGACCTGATCCGCGCTCTTGAATGCATCAACTAAAGTAATCTGTCGATCTGAGATCGCAAGCAAACGATCATTAGGAATTACAATTAAAGTATCAACTTCGGCACGCAATGCTTCAATACCAACATCGGCCTGACTTGCGCGCAACTTTGCTTCAAAAGAAAATGGACGAGTCACAACACCGATAGTTAAGGCACCGATATCTTTTGCAATTTTTGCAACAACTGGTGCGGCGCCAGTTCCAGTTCCGCCACCTTCGCCAGCAGTAACAAAAACCATGTCTGCGCCACGCAAAATTTCTTCAATGTCATCAGCATGATCTAACGCCGCTTCTCTTCCCTTATCTGGATCCATTCCTGCGCCAAGTCCACGTGTAGTTTTCCGGCCGATATCTAATTTCACATCTGCATCACTCATTAACAAATGTTGTGCATCCGTATTAATGGCAATGAACTCGACGCCTTTTAATCCAACGTCGATCATTCGATTGATCGCATTAACTCCACCGCCACCAATACCAACAACTTTGATGACCGCTAAATAATTCTGTGGTGAAGCCACGCTAATCCTCCTTATGAACTGTAAACCTCCAGTTGAGGCTTATAATTCAATGCTTTTCGATAGGGCGAACTTAAAGGCGATTGCACTGTTAATCAAACACCGACATGAACTCTTTGACGTGTCTCAAAATCTGGCAAAAATCTGGCAAAAATCTTATTTAACGATTGGGGCACGAGGTGCCGATAGATCCATTCTTTTTATTTGTGAATTTTCTGGAAGTGCAATAAGTGCTCGATAAACCTTTGCTTTTAACTCATTTTCGGAGTCGCTACCCCACCTAATTTCTAACTTTTTTTCTTTATCTTCAATCTCCAGTACGAAGGCACCAAAGCTGCGAACTTTAAGAACTTGCAGCGCTTCTCTGATCTCTGGCGGCAAGGATTCCAGAAAGATCACAGCTCGACCCGCAGCTATTTCATTGGCGGCTTGAATATTGATTAGGCCAGAAGGCATGGCTCCTCGAACACTAAAACTCTTACCATTTGCATCGATTACTTGACTGTTAAACGTGCCAATAGGAGTGCGTTCAATTAATTTAATTGTCACTTTTCCTTGAACCCAGTTTCGAGATACTTCAACGTTTTGTACCCAACTAAGTCCCTCAAATTTTTGGGCAATAACCCTGGGTTCGATCCGAGCTAATCTATCTCCAATAGCAACATCTGGTTTTAACGTTGTTTGTGATCCAGTAATTTCTACCTTCTTTACTGTCAATAAATTTGAATACCCCAGAACATACGTTAGACCAGCTAAAACTAGGGTTGAGAGTAAGACAAGTAGTTTGCGAGATTTCATTTAAGTAAATCGTCTACTTAAGCCATCGACAATAATTGGTGCTAGCGAACTCACATCTCCAGCACCTAATGTGAGGATCACATCACCCGGTTGCGCCATTTCTACTACTGAATCTGTCACCTCAATAAAGTTAGGTATGTACTCTCCCTTTTGCATTTGCGAAGTAATTAACTTTGACGTTACATCTTCAATTGGTTTTTCACTCGCGGCATAGATCTCTAAGACAATTGCACGATCGGCCACATCAAGTTCTGCTGCAAAACCAGGTGCAAAAGCCAACGTCCTGGAATATCGGTGTGGTTGAAAGATAACAATTAATCGACCATCGCCGGCAAATCTCCTGGCTGCTGCAAGTGTTACTTGAATTTCAGTTGGATGGTGTCCGTAATCGTCCACGACCCGCACCCCATGGACTGTTCCCTTTACTTCAAAACGACGACCCGTACCTCTGAAAATATTGAGCCCGGCTAATAAAGCAGTTGGGGCAAAACCTAGTTCCAATCCGGTAGCAAGGACGGCTGCGGCGTTGAGCAAGTTGTGATGGCCAGGGACTTGAAGTTCGATTATTCCCACAGTTTTCCCATGCCAAATTGCGCGTGCACGTGAACCCATGGCCAGAAGTTCTATCTGATCAATGTGTAGATCAGCTAACTCGGATACGCCATATGAAATCAATGTTAGATCTTGGACGTGAGCTGCTAACTTGTTTGCTCCCAGATCATCGATGCAATACGTAAGGAAACCTTGCCTTTGGATCGTTTCCGCAAACTCTTGAAATGCTTTCGCTACTGATTCCGGAGTGGCAAAAAAATCAACATGATCGTGCTCCACATTTGTAACGATTGCCGCAAATGGATGATACTCAATGAAGGATCCATCTGATTCATCGGCCTCTGCCACAAAAATTTCGCCAGTACCGTGATGAGCATTTGAACCCGAAGCATTAATGTTGCCACCAATTGCAAAAGAGGGATCAGCGCCACATGCCTGCAAGGCGACGGCCAACATTGAGGACGTTGTGGTTTTGCCATGCGTCCCAGCAACGGCGATACTTTTTGACTCTGACATAAGAATTGCAAGTGCGCCAGCACGCGTAAGAGTGAGGATTCCCAACTCGGCAGCCTTCACGCGCTCTGGATTTGAAGCGGCGATGGCATTTGAATAAACAACAAGATCTGCGCCGATCACGTTATCTGCTAAATGACTTGTACGCACCGTTGCTCCGAGCGCCGTCAAAGCATTTACAACTGATGATTCTTTAGTGTCTGAACCACTGACAATCATGGAATGAGACAGTGCGATTCGAGCTAAGCCGCTCATACCCGCACCTCCAATACCGATAAAATGAATATGTTTTCCAACTAATGATGACAAAGTTGGCTTCATGATTGGATCGCAAACTCGGCAAGGGCAACAATTTTTGAAGCGGCAAACATATCTTGACCATTACCTGCAATGGGTGCGCGGCCGGCATGCTCAAGTAACTGTGGAAGATTTTTTTGAAGATACACGGAAGAAAAATCGGCTTGATTAATCGTGACGGCACGTTGATCTAGAACAAGGGATGCGGCATTAACTGACTGCTCGCCATTTCCAATGGGTAGTGGCACAAATAGAGCGTATCGTCCTAGTGTGCGAAATTCACTGCATGTAACGGCTCCGCTCCGGGCGATTATGAGATCGGCAGCTAAGTAAACATCTGCCATATTTTCAATATATGAAACTGGTCGATACCGGTCTGCACTTGCTGGAACATTGTTGAGCCGACCAACTGCATGAAGTACGTAATATCCAGCTGCTTGGAAATTATTGATACTGGATTGCACCACTGAATTAATTGCTACTGATCCTTGCGAACCGCCCATGATGGCGATTAACGGTGAATCTATTGGGAAGCCAATCCGTTCTTTCGCCTGCTGGCGAGCCCGCCGCCAATCCCCTTGCGCTTTATCAAATGCATCTGCCACATCTTTGCGCAAAGGCAATCCAGTCAGAAGTGCATGTGAAAATGCTCCATCACTTACTGGATTTGCAACAGCTAACGTGTCCGTAAATTTTGCGCCCAAAAGATTGGCCCAGCCTGGCTTTGCATTTGCCTCATGAATGACGATAGGCACACCTGTAATTTTTGCGCCGATATACGCCGGCGCACTGACGTAGCCGCCGAAACCAATTAACAAATCGGCGGATTTCAAAATTCTGCGGCAAGCGATCACTGATTTTACGAGGTCAGATGGGATATTTAACCAGCTCAAAGATGGGGTTCGTGCAATTTTTACTTTTGGAATAAACGCTAATTCAAAACCAGCGGCCGGAACAAGAGTGGTCTCTAATCCGGAACTAGTGCCAATAAAAATACAGGTATCACCACTGTGTAACTTCATCCATTCTTTTGCAACCGCTAAAGCTGGTTCGATATGACCGGCGGTTCCACCACCAGCAAAAACTACCGTAGCCATTTATATCCTGATGCTTGCAGTTCCTGATAAATAACCGGATCTCGGCGAGCAGCGCCGAGAACAAATCCCACCGCCATATACAGCGCAATAATTGACGATCCACCGTAAGAAACAAAGGGCAACGTCACTCCAACAACTGGCAAAACACTTATTGCCGATCCGATGTTTAATGTGATTTGAATTGCGATCCAGCATCCGATTCCGGACGCGGTGTATCGAACCATTGGATCATGCGCACGTAAAGCGATTTTAAAAATAGAAAATAAAAGAATACTGAGCAAGAAGAGTGTACCGAGAGTTCCAAATAATCCGAGCTCCTCGCCGATTACTGAGAAAATAAAATCTGTATGGGCCTCCGCTAAATTTCCCCATTTTTGTCGGCCACCACCAAGTCCGACGCCAAACAATCCACCACTAGCCAGACCTAACAAGCTATGGGCAGGTTGCCAGCCGGCGAATTTATATTGATCTTCGGCAAATGGATTGAGAAATGCCACGAACCGTTCGGCACGATATGGCGAGGTAAGGATTAAGACCGCCAACAAAGCAATTACCGTTGCTAAGCCTGCTCCAAAAATTCCAAGTCGCAAACCAGAGACCCACAAAAGTCCAGCCATGATGAAAGCAAAGACCGATGCCGTACCAAGATCATTTCCAGCCATCACAAGGATCATGCACATTACGAAAGCCGGAGTAATTAAAACGAGAACATTACTTTCGATAGCGCCAGATTTTTCGCGCTTTGCCAGAATATGGCTAGCCCATAAAATCATTAGGAATTTTGCAACTTCACTAGGCTGCACATCTACAAATCCAAGCCCAATCCAGTTTCTATTACCGCCAACTGATTTACCGAAAATTTGCACAAACAGTAATAAAAGGACCGAGGTAATAACGCCTGTTCGCGCTAGAACTTTCCATTGACGAAGTGATAACCGTGAAAGTGCCCAAGCCATTGGTATTGAAATTATTAAAAAGATGATTTGACGTAATACGATCGCGAAAGCTGAACCCTTGGAGTCCAACGAATCAATTGATGATGCCGAGAAGACCATAATCACGCCCAAGAGGCTCAACGCCAGGGTGCTCCCCAGCAGCATGTAATAGAGATTAACTGGCTTAGTCAGTAAACCATTTTTAGTTTTAGCGCTCATGTGCCACCAACTTTTTGACTGACTGGGCAAATCGATCGCCCCGATCGCTATAGGAAATGAATTGATCCATCGAAGCGCAAGCTGGCGCAAGTAAAACGGTATCGCCGGCCGTTACGAATTCAATGCTTGCTGTGATGATCTGATCCATAAATGAATTTGATTCTCCGCCCTTTATGTAGTCACTTGTTGGAACTACATACTGACGGGGAATCTCGGGTGCATATTTGATCAGGGCCTGCTCGATTAAATCAGAGTCCTGACCAATTAAAATTACGGCTTTTAATCTTTTTTTGCATCGCTCGACAAGAGCATCCATATCTGCACCCTTTGCCAATCCGCCCGCGATCCAGATAACTGATAGATGAGAAAGAAGTGAGGCCGCGGCAGCGTGCGGATTAGTTGCCTTTGAATCATCCACCCACGTTATGGAATCTGATTCAAAAACGGTTTCAATTCGATGACGTCCTGGCCGAAACTCTCGCAACGCTTTTTGAATATCGGTTAATGAAACACCTACCGAAAGGGCCAGTGCACTCGCCGCTAGCGCGTTTGAGACGTTGTGCGGAACTGTTGGTTTCACATCAATTAATTCACAAATCATTCCCGCTTCCTGCGGATCCGACACAAAAGCACGATCTATCAATAACTCTTCCACTACTCCCAATTCACCGGGTGCAGGGGTATCAAGTGAAAAGAAAATCTTTTGCCCTGGCCAGGTATTTGCCTGTAAGACCACCTGTGGATCATCGGCATTGAGAATACCTAATTCACTATTTTGCAAGATTGAAAACTTGGCATCGGCATATGATTTGAAATCACCATGCCAATCTAAGTGATCTTGCGCAATATTCAAGATTGCCGCTGCAACAAATTGAGCATCTTTGCTCCAGTGCAATTGAAAACTCGAAAGTTCTAAAACTAAATAATCATATGGTTGGCTTCGATCTACCGCCGCTATAACCGTATCCCCCACGTTTCCACAAGCCACGGCCTTTAAGCCAGCGCGTTGAAGAATGGCGACAGTCATTTCTACCGTTGTTGTTTTTCCATTTGTACCAGTTAACGCTAACCACTTTTGGTGAGGAGCGATTTCGCACCGAATCTGCCATGCTAAATCAACTTCATTGAGGATCTCTAACTCACTGGCCAACAGCGAGATGATCAACGGGTGATCTAATTTCCAACCTGGCGAGACTACCGCTGCATCAAAATCCTTCAAATCTATTGCGCTAGGTTTAATCGCATCATGCCAAACATCATCAGTGATCGTAACAATTCCTTTACGATTCTTAATTGCCTCGGCAACAGCTAAGCCGGTTACGCCAGCTCCTAATACTAAAAACTTTCTTCCTTCAAAAATAGTTTTCATGAGTTATCGAGTAACCCACTGGGCATAAAATAGTCCGAGTCCTAAGGTAACACTTAAACCGGCAATAATCCAGAATCGAATTACTATTGTAATTTGCTCCCAACCTTTTAACTCAAAATGATGATGCAGCGGGGCCATTCGAAATATCCGCTTACCGCCACTTGCTTTGAAATAAATGGTTTGAATCAAAACCGAAAGAGTAATAATTACAAAAAGGCCACCCAGTGGAATTAAGAGCAGTTGCACACGCAAAGTTGCCGCAAATGCAGCGATTGCACCGCCAAGTGCTAACGAACCGGTGTCGCCCATAAAAATCTTTGCTGGCGCTGTATTCCACCACAAAAATCCGGTGCAGCCGCCGGCAAAGGCAGCTGCTAAAACAGCCAAATCAAGGGGGTCTCGGACTGCGTAGCAACTGGCACTTGATTCAACCCCGCAACTTTGCCCAAACTCCCACACGCCGATCAAAACAAATGACAAGAAAGTCATGATGGCCGCACCCGTTGCTAAGCCATCAAGTCCATCGGTTAAATTAACCGCATTACTCGATGACATCACCATCAAAATAATCAAGAGAATTGCGACCGTGGAACCTAAAAAAATACTTGTTTCGCGAACGCCAGATAAATATTGCGATATCGGCGTCAGCGAATCTTTATCTACAAATTGCAATCCAAGATAGCCGAAAATTCCAGCTGATATCGCCTGACCTGTTAATTTATAGCGACCTTTTAAACCACGGGAATTTTGTCTGGAAACCTTCAGCCAGTCATCCAAAAATCCAATTAGCCCTAATGCAAGCACTAATCCCATAACTAAAACGGCCGAGACGGTAACTGATGTTGCCGTAATTAAATGTGCAAATAAATATCCGAGAAAAGCGGCGAGAATAAAAATAATTCCACCCATAGTTGGCGTTCCATGCTTGATGTGGTGCGTGCTTGGGCCATCGTCTCGGATGATTTGACCATAACCTTTTTTAGCAAGAATTCGAATAAGTACTCGAGTGCCAAAGAGTGAGAAGAGCAGTGCAAAGGCACCGGCAATGAGGATTTGTCTCAACTTTCAACTCCGCTCTTGTCTAGCCAAGCACTCTCTAATTTTTCGGCCAAAATTTCAAAACCTTCAGATCGTGAAGCTTTTACTAAGACCACATCTCCTGCCGAAAAATGCTCCGCCAACGAACTAGCTTGAGCAATATCTGAACAGTGATGAACCTGCATTGAAGCACTGGTCTCTCCGTACTCAGGAGCATTTACCGCAACTAAGTGATCGATACCAATCTCTTGGGCAAGGGTGCCAATTCCTCGGTGTTGGGCAGGTGCTGACTCGCCGAGTTCATGCATTTTTCCTACGAAAGCCCATGATTGGCCGCCACGTTCTTGGGCAAAAAGGGTCAAGGAGCGAAGCGCTGCCGCCATTGATTCAGGGTTAGCGTTATATGAATCATTGATTAAAAGAAGCCCAAAGAGTTCGTGGAGTTCCATTCGCCATTTGCTAGCGATTTCTCCGGTCGACAAGGAACTTGCAATGAGTTCAATAGGAAGTTCAAGTGCAGTTCCAACGGCAGCCACTGCTAACGCATTAGCAATTTGATGAGCGCCAACAACGCGCATGCCAACGGCATCGCGACCAGATGTCGTCACTAAATCAAAGTGTGGGCGGCCCTCACGGATTTCAATATCGGCAGCTCGAACTTCTTTGTTATCTCCAAAAAAGATAGTTCTGCCATTGTGGAGCTTTGACATTGCCGGGGTAAAGCTGTCGTAGCTTCCCAAAATTGCAACTCCATCACTTCCTAGTGATGAAATAAGTTCTGACTTTGTTTCTGCAATTGCTTCGACCGAACCAAATTCTCCTAAATGCGCTGATCCAACTGTCAGGACGACTCCAATATTTGGTGAGGCAATTGAACACAATCGTGCGATATCGCCTTTATGACGGGCGCCCATTTCGGCGATGCAAAATCTTGTTCGCTCATCGCATTCCAGCAAAGTGATAGGTAAGCCAAGATCATTATTAAATGAACCTGCGGGTGAAACAGTTGGACCAACTGCCGAAAGCATGTGCGCCAATAAATCCTTTGTACTTGTTTTACCCTGCGAACCAGTTATTCCTATAACGGTCAACTTATCAAGGCGTTTTCTAACGAAACTAGCCAGCACAGATAAGGCCTCAATAACATCGGCCACAACTATGCACGGACCATCAATTCGGTGCGAAGTAAGAGAAAACATTGCGCCGGCTCGATATGCATCGGCGGCAAAATCGTGCCCATCAGATGTCTCACCTTCGAGCGCTAAGAAAAAACAACCAGGAGAAGCTTTTCTAGAATCGAACACTGGCGCTTTAGAAACAAGTAAATCTTTGTCGCAGTGAATATCGCCACCAACTAAAAGAGCTATTTCACCAGCAGTCAATGTGATCATTTTTTATTCTCAATTGCACGAGCAAGCTCGATGCGATCATCAAAGGCGTGAATAACGCCATCGATTTCCTGTCCCTTTTCATGGCCTTTACCTAAAACTACAACTAGGTCACCTGCTTGGGCTTGATCTACCGCGGCCGCAATTGCAGCTGCTCGATCTTCAATCACCGCATGTGGCAACTCAATATCTAAACCCAACGTCATCTGAACTAAAATAGCGGCTGGGTCTTCACTTCGTGGATTGTCGCTGGTGAAAATCGCAACATCTGCGCCATCGAATAAGGCCTTACCCATTAGTTCTCGTTTGGAAGAGTCTCGATCTCCACCGCACCCTAAAACCGCGATCACTCGTCCATCTGTTATCTCGTGTGAAGCTTCTAAAACTCGACCAACTGCATCGGGTGAATGAGCGTAATCAACAAGGGCGGTAAAGTTTTGACCTAAGCGAACTGATTCAAGGCGACCAGGTGCACCAGTTAAGCCAGAGAGAATGGCAGCAATATCTATTGGGTCGATTCCACTTTCAGTGGCAATGGCTACCGCCATTAGTAGATTATCGAAATTGAATCCACCATGTAAATGCACTTTGCCTTCAATTAAAATTCCACCATTGCCTCGAATCGCAACATGTGCCCCAACATAGTCACGTTCAATTTTCACAAAGTGCCAGACCGCTTCTTTATTAAGTCTAGAAACCGTGATGACCGGAAGCTCTGTCTGGTGAGCTAATTTGATGCCATATTCATTATCAATATTGATGACTGCAAGATCTGCAAATTCAAAGGTAAACAATTTTGCTTTAGCAGCGAAGTACTCTTTCATTGATTTATGGAAATCTAAATGATCTTGCGTTAAGTTAGTAAATCCAACAACGGCAAAGTGACTACCGCGAATGCGTTCTAGCGTAATTGAATGACTAGAGACTTCCATTACTAAGTTACGTAGATGCCGCTCTCGCATCACGGCAGATAGTGCCTGAAGATCGCTGCTCTCTGGAGTTGTTCGCTTACTCTCAAGGATTTCAGCGCCAATCCTGGTTTCGACCGTACCTATCAAGCCACTCTCGCGACCTGCCGCCATCATGATTTGGTGAAGCAGAGTTGTTACCGTGGTTTTGCCATTTGTTCCTGTTACGCCAACGCTATACAGATCGCGCATTGGTTCGTTGTAAAACCAAGCACTGACAACACCGGCGGCACGACGTGCGTTCTTGCTAACAATGACCGGAACCCCTTGAATTTTTTTTGAGCCAGCTTCATCAGTAAGAACCGCTACAGCGCCATTGGCAATTGCATCTTTAGCAAAATCTGCGCCATGAAAGTTCTCACCTGGCAGGGCAATGAAGAGGTCCCCTGGCTCAATAGTTTTGCTGGTTTGCGCAAGCCCAGTGACAACTACAGATCCATCACCAATGAAAACGGCATTTGCAATCGCCGCAATAGATTCAATACTTTTTTTAATTTCCTCAATTGGTCTTATCACTTGAAGCCTTCTTTGCTGCAGTCAATTCAGCAGCTTTTTGAGCAAGTAGTTGTTTTTCAGTCAGGGCTATCGGATCAACTTTTGTTCCAGTTGGAGCGATACCTTTACTTTGTAAGATAAATGACATTACCTTTTTAAATACTGGGCCGCCAAGGTACCCACCCCAGTGCAGTCCCTTAGGATCTTGGATCGTCACGCTAATTACATAAGCTGGCTGATCTGCTGGCGCAAAGCCGATAAATGATGCGGTGTAACCTCTGTAGCAGCCACATGTGTCATCGATGCGTTGGGCAGTTCCAGTTTTACCCGCGACTCGGTAACCCGGAATAGCTGCAGATGGCGCAGTTCCATTAGCTGAAACTACGCTCTCCATCATTAAACGCATCTGCTGCGCGGTCTGCTCACTAATTACACGAACCGCATCATTTGTTTTTGTTGGAGTATAATTACCACTTGAATCACTGGTTCCGGCGATAACCGAAGGTGAAACACGAACTCCATTATTAGCAATTGTTGCAAAGACACCTGTTGCCTGCATTGCCGTTACTGAATAACCCTGACCAAAGGCAACTGTTGGCGCAGTTGTCCCAGACCAATCGGCAACTTTACGCAAGATTCCATTTGATTCACCTGGCAGGCCTGAACCAGTCTTAGTGCCAATCCCAAATTTTGTGAGATAGTCATAAAGTTTCTGATTTGGCATCATTTCGCCAATTTTAATTAAACCTATATTACTTGATACCGCCAAGATGCCGGCAGTTGTTAAGCGCTGTACAGGATGTGGCTCGTGATCTCTGAAAACTTTATTTGAACGCTTCAATTTATAAGGAATAGTCAAAACGCTTTCAGGGGTAATTTTCTTCTCTTCTAACGCTGCCGCAAGTGTCACAACTTTTCCAGTAGAACCTGGTTCGTAGACATCTTGTACCGATGGATTACGCATTGCAACCAGAGAAACCTTAGTCGTGTTATTTGGATCAAAAGTTGGCGCAGTTGCGTGTGCCAGAATGTGGCCAGTTTTTGGATCCATTACGATGACAGTTCCACTGAGCGCCCTTGAAGATTTAACAACATCTGCAATCGCTTTTGCAGCTACCCATTGAATATCTCGGTCAATAGTAAGGCGAATTGAGGTTCCCGCTTGAGCCGGAATTAAATCAGATTGCGAACCTGGTATTTCAGCTTTATAACCATTTGCATAGGAATACTTTCCATCTTTGCCAGAGATCGTTGAATTTAACCTAGATTCAAGTCCGGTTGCTCCCACACCATCGTTATTGACGAAACCAATTAAGGAAGCAACTAATGAACCAGATGGATACTCACGGATATAACTTCGCTCTGGGAAAAAGCCAATAATTCGATCTGGACTCATTGCTTTAAATTGCGAGTTATGTGAATCAAGGGCCGCGCTGAGTTTAAGCCAGGTTGCAGGTTTAGCATTTTTAAAGACCATACTCCATTTGCGAGTCCCAGATAAAGAAGTGGCAACATCTGCAACTTTTAATCCTAAAATTGGTGCAACGAATGCAGCGACTTTTGCTGGATTTGTGATCTGAGTTTGATCAACCACGATGCTTGTTGCCGCCACGCTTCTAGCAAATGCGGTTCCATTGACATCAGTAATGTCGCCACGTGGTGCTTGCAATGTCCTTACTTTTTCCATCTCATTGAATGCTTTAGCTTGGTAACTACCGGCTTGCACAGCCTGTACCTGAACTAAACGTAACCCAAACATAAACATGACAACGGCCATGAATAAAATGAGAAATCTAATACGACTGTGAGCGAGTGAGAAATTACCCATTTTTAACCACCGCTGACTTGAGAATTGATGCTAGGTCTAAAAAGATTGGCGTCTCGGATGGTTTCATACCAAATGCAGTAGCTGCTTTGGCTAGTGCATCGGGAGAGGAAATTCGATCTATGGTCCGAGCAATAGCTTCACGTTCATCACTCACCATTTTTGCTTCCAGCTTTAAGTTTTTTAAAGTAATTGCATCTTGGGCTAGTAAGGTATTAATTAAAAGTAAAAATAGAAGTCCGGCGGCACCGACAACGCTGACAAAACTTGCAAAGTATTTGCGATCTGCTTGCTTGCCGGCTGATAAGTCTGGCACTAATTTTAAAGCGACTTGTGAAGTTTTCTCGGAGATTAACTCCTTTGAGCGAGCAATCGCCGGTAGTAATGCTGTCATTGCCATTATGTGGCCACTCTTTCGATAGCCCGAAGACGAACAGATTGAGAACGAGAGTTCTCTTCTAATTCTGCTTCGGTCGGAGTTTCACTTCCGCGAATAACTAGGGAGAATTTCGCCGCGTATTGTGGAAGCTCAACCGGTAATTCGCGAGGAGTACCAGAAGTACTAGCTGCAACAAAAAGCTCTTTAACAATTCGATCTTCCAAAGATTGAAATGACAATACGACTAAGCGAGCACCAACTGCGAGTAATTCCAAGGCAACTGGTAAGGCGCGAGTTACTGCTCCTAGTTCATCATTGGTTTCAATCCTTAGTGCTTGAAATGTGCGCTTTGCCGGATTGCCGCCGGTACGTCGAGTTGCCGCTGGAATCGCCTCTTTTACCAGTGCGGCAAGCTGGGCAGTTGAATTCATGGGCGCAATTTGACGAGCTTTTACAATTGACTCAACAATGCGAGTGGCAAATTTTTCTTCACCGTAGTTGCGTAAAATTCGTACTAGTTGACCAGGTTCGTATGTATTAATTATGTGTCCGGCAGTAAGTGGTGCGCTTTGGTCCATTCGCATATCAAGTGGTGCATCATGTGAATAGGAAAATCCACGATCTGTCTCATCTAGTTGCATAGAAGAAACACCTAAATCAAATAACGCTCCTTGAATCTGACTGAAACCAAGCCCGTTTACTACTTCACCTATTGCATCAAAGGTTGCATGTGCCGTTTTTAATCGATCTCCAAAAGGTGCAAGTCGTGATGTGGCTTTTGCTAATGCCGCAAGATCACGATCGATTCCAATAACGGTTAAATGAGGAAATTTTTGGAGCAGCGCTTCAGTATGCCCACCTAGTCCCAGTGTTGCATCGACTACTACCGGATTACTTGCGGCAATAATTGCCGGCGAAAGAAGTTCGATGCAGCGATCTCGCATTACTGAAACGTGTGCAGTTGTATTAGTCATCTCTCCCCCTTTCAATCGTTTAGTTGTAAAAGCTTTCAATCCTTACTGCGACTCTCACCTCTGGTCACTGCCGGCCGACGGATCTAAAGTTGTAACGGCACCGGGGAAGGGGTGTCGCTACTTTCGAAGGGTCGGCAGTGGCCACAAATGAGAGTTAGAACAATCCTGGAAAGACCTCCTCGGAGACTTCAGCGAAACTCTTTTCGCGATCAGTCAGATATTCATTCCAAGAATTTGAATCCCAAATTTCTACGCGAGTGTTTGCGCCAATAACTACACAATCTTTTTCTAATCCTGCATATGTACGTAGAGCTTGCGGAATTGTTACGCGTCCTTGACGATCAGGAATTTCATCGTGTGCGCCAGCAAACATCACACGGCTGTAATCACGTGCTGATTTTGCAGTGACTGGCGCTTGTTTTAGCGTTTGTGTAATTTCAGCAAACTCTTGTGAAGGAAAAACGTAGAGACAACGTTCTTGTCCTTTTGTAATAACTAAACCTGCAGCAAGTTCTTCGCGAAATTTTGCGGGAAGAATGAGGCGGCCCTTTTCATCAAGGCGAGGTTCGTGAGTACCGAGAAACATTTTTAGCTTCCCCTTCCCCAGGTCCGCTGCGAGCGCTACTGCCCGCTTAATTCCCCACTTTACTCCCTTTTTCTCCTTTTTCAACCACCTTTCGCCACTTTTCTCCTCTATCCCCCCTTTTTTTCCCATTCCCATCCACCTCATATTTACGGTGGGCATGAAAAAAGCCCCTCACAATGGAGGGGCCTGACAGTTGAAAACTCGTACCGTTTACTCGCGACCGCGGCTATCCCAGCGCTTATCCATGCGCGCCTTCATGGTGTTGGTTGATTTCTTACGCTTGGATCTTGATGCCGGGCTGCCTGGTAGAGCTGAAAACGAGGAGATTGCGTAAATGACGCCAGATAAAGCGATGATGAAGCCCAGGATTCCTACGGGAGTTATCTGCAAAACAAGACCGGTGAAAAGGGTGACCACGCCAACGGCAAGGAAGGCTGCCCCACGCACAAGTCGAGTTCGAGATGGCGCCATTGGAGTTGCCGACATGGCCGAGACTAAACGTGGATCCTCGGTTAAAAGCGCAGCCTCCATCTCATCAAGAAGGCGTTTTTCACGATCAGATAGTGGCACATGCTCACAATAGAACAATTTTCCGGGACTGGCTACTCGGTTTCCCCATCATCTACATCACTTTTGGGCTCAACTAAACGTGCTGGCCGCACCGAATGATCGCCAAAGCGCTCGCGGGCCTTATCCATCGCCCCTTCAGCTTCGCGCCAACCTTTATCACGCTCCCCCAGCATTAATTGAACTGGGGCACCTTCACTTAAATTCTCTAACGAGACGCCTACTAAACGTAATCTGGCTCGTTCAATTCGCAAAGCTTCATAGAGTCCTTTAACAACTTCATAAACATCATGAGTGCCATCGATTGGCAGGGCGAGAGTTTTAGATCGATTGATCGTTGAAAAATCTCCGAAGCGAACTTTGATGCTAATTGTCTTGGCAAATAATCCCTTATCTCGAAGCCTTGATGTTGCGCGCTCACATAATCGTAAGTATTCACGCAATATCTCTTCTGGATTATCTAGATCTCTGGCAAAAGTTTCAGCGGCGCTAATACTTTTTTCAGCATCATGTGGAGCCACATCACGATAGTCACGACCCCATGAAAGTTCGTGCAAAGTTGCACCAGCTGCTTCTCCTACCGCCCGAATTAAAGTTTGGCGTGGTAGATCTGCAATATCTTTAATAGTTCGCAGCCCTAACCGTTCTAATACTTCGGCGGTTTTTGGGCCAACTCCCCACATGGCAGAAATTGGTAGCGGATGCAAAAACTCTAAAATGTGATCTGCCGTAATCTCTAACATTCCATTTGGTTTACAGTTAGTAGATGCAAGTTTTGCAATAAACTTTGATGGCGCAATTCCTACCGAACATGTAATACCTTCTTGTGCTTCAACTTTTGCACGAATCGCCGTTGCTATTTCTCGGCCACTTCCTAATAAACGTTTGGCACCAGTGACATCTAAAAATGCTTCATCTACTGAAATTGGTTCAACATTTGGCGTGAAAGCATCAAAGATCTCCATGATATTTACTGAAACTTCTTGGTACCTAGCCATATCAACGGGAAGAAAGATTGCGTGAGGTGCTAGCCGACGCGCCTGACCCACTGGCATTGCAGAGTGGATGCCGAATTTGCGAGCTTCATAATTTGCCGCTGAAACAACTCCGCGAGCCCCCATTCCAATAACAACGGCTTTACCTTTTAATTCGGGGTTATCGCGTTCGGCAACTGATGCATAAAATGCATCCATATCGACATGCAAAATCGTTGCCGGTACTGGCACCTCTTGCAAACTCATATTGCGAGCGTACTTTGTTTAGCGCTCCAACTTTCGTAGGCAGCGCGCAAATCCCATGCCCCAGTAGCCCTGATGGATATGCCTTTTGCGCCAGTGCGACGGGTTACTCCCCTAACCAGCAGCAAGGAAGTTGAATACAAAACATTGGCATACTCACTTTGCACATCGGTAAAGAAGGTTGAATCACTGCATCCATATCCATCGTCTAGCGTTAAAAAGATAACTCTTTTACCTGATCGAATTGGTGGAGTTTGCATTGCAACTTTGACCCCAGCTACCAGAACCGATGACTGTGAGCGCTGTTTTAAGAGATCACTCGATCTGACTGCTCCGATAGAGTTAAGGAAACTGCCATAAAATTCGATCATATGTCTAGACATATCAATCCCAAGGCGATCGACTTCATATTTAACGCTCTCCGCATTACTCATGGCAGGTAGGCCACTGCTAATAAGTGCGGGTGGTGAAAAGGCAAGATTCATTTGCGCACCTGATACCGATGCACTTGGTGATTTTTGTAGGTCCGAAAAATGGAGCAGTAGATCTCGGCGATTAACATCGGTGTGCAACGAATCAAAGGCACCAGTAAGAATCAAGCTCTCAGTAATCGGCATACTCGATCCCGAGCGGTGTACGAAATCTGCTAAATCAATATATGGTCGACCAGCAATAATAGATGTAACTTGCGAATCACTAATTCCGCTTACTGTTGACAGCGCAATTCGAATTGCATTTCCATGGTCTTCTGCGCGATAGACCCCATCTGATGCATTGACATCTATGGGCGCAATCGTAATTCCTAGTTGTCGTGCCTCATCAACAAGTAAACGTTTGGGATACATCCCTGGATCGTGAGTCAAGATGCCTGCGATAAAAGCAGCTGGGTAATGAGTTTTAAGCCAAGCTGATTGATAAGTAGGCAAAGCAAAAGCTGCAGCATGGGCCTTACAAAAACCAAAAGATGCAAAAGCACGCAGGACATCCCAAATTTCTTGAACAATTAATAGCTCATACCCTTTGGCGATCGCGGCTGGAAAAAACCAATCACATACCTCTTGTTGGCCAACCTGCTCGCCTAACGATCTACGTTTTTCATCGGCGGTAGCAAGTGATACTCCAGTCATTGTGGCAATGATCTGAATGACTTGTTCATGAAAGACAACAACGCCTTCGGTATGAGCCAAAATCTCGTATAAATCAGGGTGAATGATCTGAGCTGGCGCCCAGCCATGACGCGCTTTCAGAAATGGAGTAATCATGTCACTTTTTACTGGGCCTGGTCTAAATAAAGAAATATCAATAATGAGATCTATGAAGCTAGCTGGTGCAAGTTTGCCAACTAGTTCTCGCTGTCCCGGACTTTCTACCTGGAAAATTCCTAGTGTGCGGGTCGATTGAATTGTTTCATACGTTGCTAGATCATCGAGAGGTACTGAATCTATATCGATCTTCTCTTTATGTACTCGCTCAATCTCTCTGATTGAGTAGGCGATTGTTGATTGCATCCGCACACCCAGCACATCAAGTTTGAGTAATCCAACGGCTTCGACATCATCTTTATCAAAGGCGACCATAGGGTAGCCGCCAGCACTTGCCATGAGTGGTGCACGATCTAGAAAGTGGCCATCGGATAAGACAATTGCGCAGGGGTGCATCGCTAGGTGTCTTGGCAAGCCATCTAGCCTTTGTGCAATTTCAATCGTTGCCGCCATAAGAGGTGATGATGTATTTAGTTTTCGAAGTTCAGGAAGTGATTCCAGAGTTTTAGAGATATTACGCGCACGAATATGTGGCATAGATTTTGCCAGCATATCAATTTCCATACCTGGCAAACCCAGAGCTGCGCCAGCATCGCGAATTGCATGCCGAGCACGATATGTGTCGACCATTGAAACAACGGCGCATCGTGCTTGATTATTTGTCGATTCCCAATTGCTATCGCCATAACGCTTAAAGATCATGTCGTAGATTTCAAGACGTCTATCTGATTCAACATCTATATCGATATCTGGCAGCGCCTTACGAAGTGGTGAACAAAATCGTTCCATTAGTAATCCATGTTGAATCGGATCTACATTTGAGATTCCTAGTAAGTGACAAATTAGTGAGCCAGCACCACTACCTCGTGCGGCAACACGAATACCGGCGTCAGTTGCCATTGCGGCGATATCGGCAACAGTTAAAAAGTATGATTCAAAACCTAAAGTTGCTACCGTGGCTAACTCATCATCTAAGCGGGCGCGGGCTACAGCAATAGCTGCGCCATTGTTGTAGCGCCAGTTAATTCCAGCTTCACTGCGGGTGCGTAACAGTGCCCGCATTTCTTGGGCATTTGCTGCGCCTACTACGTGGGGTTCAGGCAAGTGGGCTCCACCTAAACCAATATCTTTGTGTGGTGAGAGCAAAGAGCGTTCCGCCCATTCACGTGTTGTCTTCAATAATGCACGGGGCGTTCGTTCGCCACCGGCACGGGCAATTTCGGCGGCAAGTGCGGTCATCTCATCGCTAGATTTTAAAAAGCCTTCCGCATTTTGACGTTCAATGTGGCGGCTATGTAGTGGAACTAATTGTCGAGTGCAATCTAAGACATCAGCTACTGGCCCATCGCTTCGATCGCGCATCCGTACTGCATTAGTAATAACAGCATCAATATCATTGTCGCGCGCAAAAATTAATGATCTAGCAGCATGCTCGGTGGATCGTGGACCTTTTCCAGCAACTAGATGCGAAACGCATTCCACTGCATTGCCTGCAAAGAATCCACGAGTTTTGTTAAAAATAGTAAGTGCCTGATCAAAACGATGATTTACTAAAGCGCTACTCATAGGTGATTCAGGGCCATGTAGCGCATAAACATTGCTACTGTAACTACTAAAGCGTTCCAGAAAATCTAAACTCAAAACTGGTGAACGATTATCACTTGTCATTGTTAGTGATGTCAGCAATCTACATAGCGAGCGCCATCCCCCATCACTATGTGCCAGTAATGTAATTCGACCCTTAGCATCTGTACCATCTGCATCTTTTATGATGATGGCGCAGTTAACGCCAATAATGGGAGCGATTCCATGCTCTACGCAGCTTTGCGTAAAACGGATAGCACCAGCTAAGCCATCACGATCAGTTAGGGCTAAGGCTGGCATTTCAAACTGTGCCGCGCGTTCTACTAAATCACTGGGTTGATTAGTCCCATATTTTAATGAATAGCCGCTGGCAACGTTGAGGTGAATAAAACTCATACGTTACGAATAATCCATTGACCGGTTAGTTCATCTCGCTCGAGTTCAAAAGTTGTCAGTGCGCCAATTGGTGCCGCCTCTACCCGCCACAATGCGCGAGCTTGATCATCGGGCCGGTACTTGCCATCGCTAATGCGATTCCACCATCCCCCTGCTTCACACCATCTAGAGAGCACCGAATGGATTCGAAAGCGTTTACCTTTGAAAGTAAATTCGATAGGAGTGATTGCGCCATCGATAACGACATCTGCCGATGGATTGATCTGTGGGACTGACATTTTTGCGGGCACCTTTCAAAGCTGTGGGTATTCGAACAGATGTTCGAAAAATAGCCCTCTCCACCGACAAATAGCAAGCCCAATGAGTGTCGAATGGTAACAGTAGTTGAAATTTCAACTACTATTGAAGTTGTACCCAACATAAGGAGAAAAATGGAGATCGTTCTAATCATCGGTCGAGTGCTCTTTGCGCTGATCTTTATCAACTCAGGCATCATGCACCTCACCAAGCTAGAGGCAATGACTGGCTACGCTCAATACAAGAAGGTTCCAGCGGCCAAGATAGGCGTTATCGCATCTGGTCTCATGATTCTCATTGGCGGTCTCTACATCGTATTTGGTGTCTACGCAGATCTTGGCGCACTACTCATCGCACTATTCCTTATTCCAGCAGCGTTCATCATGCACGCATTCTGGAAAGAGAGTGATGCAACTGCAAAGCAAAATGAGACCATCGGTTTTTTCAAAAACCTCTCACTTGCTGGTGCAGCGCTAATCTTCTTTGCACTTGTTTCAACTGGCACAGATTTTGGCCCATCAATTACAGGTGCCTTCTTCAACTTCTAAGATAGAAGCTCAATTAATTTAGTGCAAAACGCCCGTCGGTTAATTACCAGCGAGCGTTTTGCATCCATTATTGCGACATGGAAATTATCGCCGGAGTTTTTGCCGGTGTCTTTATTGGCGCAGTTCTTGGTTTTGTTGGCGCAGGTGGCGCCATGCTTTCGGTACCTATTCTTTTGTATATCTTTGACTTCACTCCGCAGGCGGCAACTACTGCCGCCTTAGCCGTTGTTTTGCTTGCCGCACTTTCTGGATTGTTACCAAAGTTAAAAATTGGCGATATTTTAATTAAAGAAGCTTTTGTCATATGGGCGCTTGGATTAGTGACTAACATTAGTTTTTCGCTCGTAGCACACAAAATTAGTGACTCAGTTATTACTACTGGATTTTCAATTGTCATGATGGGCGCTGCAACTTCAATGTTGATCAAACCAATTACCGGAACTGAAAAAAAGATTTCATCTTTTTGGCTTGTAATTATATCTTTGGTCATTGGCAGTATCACTGGACTATTTGGCATTGGTGGTGGATTTTTAGCTATTCCAATTCTTGTTTTATTCTTCAAAAAAACTCCTAGTAAGGCAGCAGGAACTGGCCTTGCCATTATTTTCCTCAACTCAACTACAGCTTTTTTTGCCCACTTTCAAAGTTGGGAATTGGTTAACTGGAAAGTCCCAATTTCCATGGCAGTTGCCGCAGTAATAGTTGCCAGATTAGCCTCTATCAAAAGTGGGCGAGTTAATCCGACCCACTTACGATTAAGTTTTGCCGGACTTCTGTATGGTGTGGCGATATTTACAGTTGTTCAGACTTGGTTTATTGGTTGAGTTCGCGCACTTTAATATATTTAGATTGCAGCCCCACAACCAAATACAAGACCACTGGGAAAGCAAAGGCTACCGGTAGTGAAGTAACTTCGGCGATCAAGCCAATCATTGTTGGGCCACCAAAATAAGCCGCAATTGCAATTAACCCGATGCGTGCTAAACCGACCGATGGTGCGATACCAGGAATTGATGCGGCAGCTAAATTAAAGGCTGGGAAAAATGGACCCATTCCAAAACCAGCAGCACCAAAACCTAAGCAAACAATTATTAACCCCGCAGTTGGATGAGAATCAGATAATGGAATTCCAACGGCTAGGCCAATCCCCCAAAGAGTTCCACCAAAATAGCCACCGTACTTAACGGTTTTAACATGTCCCCACTTTTCAAATGCACGATCGCCCAAGAGGCGGCTAGCAATCATTGCTAATGAAAACGTCGTTGCAGCTGCGGCATTGAGTCCTTTGCCAATACCCATGTGGTCCTGGAGCAAGATGCCACTCCATTCATACGCACCACCTTCTGGAATAAGCGCACACATAAGCCCGATGCCAAGTGCCCAGAGAATTAATGACTCTTTACCTATTAGCGAAATCTTTCCAGCTGATTCTTCACCTGGAACTCCAAGGTGGCCATCGTTTTCTGGCGATAAAAGAAAATACGCAGCAGTTTGAAAAGCAAAGAGACCTAACGTTGCGATCGCAATTAAATTTTGTGCAGGAGTGACGAAATTAGCAACTAGGCCACCTACTAATGTTGCCGCAAATGCACCAACGCTCCAGAGTCCATGAAAACTCGACATCCATCGACCTTGCGTGTGTTTTTCAATCTCTACTGCCTGTCCATTAATTGCAATATCCATAAATGCAACATTAAAACCACAGATGAAAAGCCCAATTAGAAGTGTTTGGACCGTTGTAGCAATGCCAACGATAATTACTCCGATAGGAAGCAGAACTCCAGAGATGCGCACCACGATTTTGGAGGAATACATGTGCACTACTCGGCCAGCTAATTGCGCACCAGGAATCGCACCAACTGTGCTGGCTAACAAAACTAAGCCAAATTCACCATCACTTAGATTTAATGCGTTCTTAATTTCTGGGATTCTTGGAATCCAGGCTAGGCCTAGAAAACCAAGGAGAAAAAAAGTGGCCCATAGGGCATTTCGCGCACGCATCCCTAAAGTAAATAAATCGGGGCTCATAGTGGACAACCGTAACTCACTTGCAGCGCTGCAGTTAGCAAGGCGACCCCGTAAAGTTATGGCATGGAAGGTGTGATCGAGAAAGCTGCCGTGAAGCGCGTGATGAGTGCGCTGGTACATCATGGGCTTAGCGGTGAAATCAAAGTTCTCGCAGAGAGTGCTCGAACCGCTCAAGAAGCAGCTAGCGCACTTGGGATCGATGTTGGTCAGATCGCCTCATCACTAATCTTTAAGTTAACTGATGGCTCGCCACTTTTAATTGTCACCAGCGGTCGACATCGGGTAGATACAGATTTAGTTGCCAATAATTTAGATTTACCCACATTAGAACGAGTCGATGCAGATTACGTAAAAGAAAAATCTGGCTTTTCAATTGGTGGCGTCGCACCGATTGGCTGGCTTTCACCAGCACGTATTGTGATCGATATTGCACTCAATGATTATGAAATTATTTGGGCAGCGGCCGGACACCCTCATGCGGTTTATCCAACTACATTTTCTGAACTTATTGAAGCTACCAGCGGTCAACCAATGAAAGTTGGTGCCTAATGATCGTAATTTATTTCTGGAAGATATCTCCCCGGCAGATTCCATTTGCTATCTCGGCTATGGCCTTTAATCGATTTAAACTTACTCGTGATAAAAATGTAGGTTTTTATAAATCAATTGGAACTGGAAAAGGTGAAACCTTTACGCCAAATGATGCCGATCCACTTCGGTGGGGGCTCATCGCTGTCGTCGAAGACCTAGATACATTTGATGAATCACCGGTAGTTGCAAGCTGGCGTAAAAAATCTACCGCAGAATTTCGAGCAGTTCTGTCACCGATTTCATCACATGGAAAATGGGCTGGCAAAGAACCCTTCATTGTGCAGAGCCAGCAATGGGATGGGCCGATCGCAGCAATTACTCGCGCCCGAATAAAGTGGAATCACAATTTTCGTTTTTGGAGCGCAGTACCGCCAGTGACAATTTCACTCAAGTCTGCGCCAGGATTAACGCACGCAATTGGAATCGGTGAAGCTCCAATTGGGCTACAAGGAACTTTTTCCATGTGGGAATCGGCAGCTGCAGTTCGCGATTTTGCCTACCGTGGTCAGGCTCATCAAAAAGCAATTGATGACACTGCCAAATACGACTGGTATGCCGAAGAACTATTTGCGCGGTTTGCAGTAATTGAGCAGCGAGGCTCAATTAAGTAACTCTGACTTTATAGGGCAGAATTAACCACATGTCGATCCGCCACTACACACCCCGACGTAGACATCGCGGCGGAGCACCAAAATCTGTCACGGTAGCAATGGCGATATTCCTGGGATTAACAATTTCGATGCAGATCTTGTATCCACTGGTTAACGGAAGTTTCTTACAGTTTGTCACTGTCGCCTCGGTCTATACCGGCGCATGCGCAATGTTTCTGCACGGAGTCATCGCTTATGGCTCACGGTATGGCTGGAGTTTGTTAGCAATAGCTTTACCATTTGGTTTTTTCATTGAACAACTTGGCGTTTCTACTGGCTGGCCCTTTGGCCAATATCAATATTCAAATACTTTAGGAGCAAAACTATTTGATGTCCCGCTAGTTGTTCCCTTTGCCTGGGTGATGATTGCCCACCCCTGTTTAGTCGTGGCCCGGCGAATCGGCAAATCTTGGGTATTTTTATATGGCGGCGCGTTGATGATGGCATGGGATTTATTTCTTGATCCTCTAATGGTCTCTGCAGGGCGTTGGACTTGGGTAATAGAAGGCGCGCATGTTCCATTTGCACCAGAGATTCCGCTCTCAAACACTTTTGGTTGGCTGCTTTCTGGAATCGCATTGATAACTGCTTTACATTTTATTACTCCCAGAGATCGGCGCAAAAGCGGTAGCTCACTTTTTGGAGCAGACATCTTTTTATTGTGGACATTATTTTCTGGAATCGTTGGTAATTTATTTTTCTTTGCCCGGCCAGGAGTCGCCTTTTTCGCCGGAACAATTTTAGGTCTATTGCTCACTCCATATTTCTTTAGCCGCTGGATTGGTAGACCCTAAAAGCGCATGCTGCTACTTTCGGCACTCCCCTTGGCTTTATTGCTCATCTCTCTTACTAATTACTTTTTAATTCGATCTCCACATGCATCCTCATCGGCACATGAAGATGTCGGAGTTCTTATCCCACTTCGTAATGAGGCTGAAAATATTAAAGCACTTGTTACTAATCTGGCAGCTCAACCAGGCTCTTTTCATTTCTATCTTTTAGATGATAACTCTGAAGATGGGACTGCTCAATTACTCGCCACTCATACCGGCTATCAATCTCGATTTACGGTTCTATCCGGTAAGCCACTTCAACCAGGGTGGATCGGAAAGACGTGGGCCTTACAACAACTTTTTGATGCTTCACACGAAGAGATCTTGATATCGATAGATGCCGATGTACGTTTGGCACCGAACGGTTTAAATCAGGCAGTTGCAACGTTAACTTCAACTGGGCTCGATTTCATTTCACCGTATCCACGGCAGGTGGCGCTCACTGTAACTGAGCGATTAATTCAACCATTACTGCAATGGTCGTGGCTTACCACGGTTCCACTGCGCCTTGCTGAAAGATCTGCTCGACCGTCCCTGGCTGTTGCCAATGGTCAGTTTTTTGTAATTCGACGCCAGGCATTGGCAAAGATAAATGGATACTCGCTGATCAAGAATTGTGTTATCGATGACATCTTTCTAGCTCGCGAACTAATTAAAAGTGGATCACATGGAACTGTTATTAATGGATCCACGATTGCACAATGCCGTATGTATTCATCATGGTCACAAATTACTGCCGGTTATGGAAAGTCATTACACAAAGCCTTCGGCAGCCCAATCGGTGCCGCCTTTGTGATTGCCTTTCTCTTTGTGTCGAGTATTGCCCCGTTGCTCTTTGGGTTGGCTGGCAATATTTACGGATGGCTTGGGTTTTTTCTCATCACACTAACGCGTTTGATGAGTGCACTAAAAAACCGTGGTAGATTATTAGACATTTTTTTGCATCCAATCTCAGTTGCACTTTTAATTTATTTAATTCTGTACTCTTACGCTGTTCGAAATACCGTCCAGTGGAAAGGTCGCAGTGTATGAAAATAGTTGTGATCGGTGCTGGTATGGCAGGAATGGCAACTGCTGCCAGGCTTGCTAGAGGCGGTCATCAAGTTGATGTCTATGAAGCCTCCGATCGAATCGGCGGAAAATGTCGCACCGAATGGATCGGTAAAGTCGCCTTTGACACTGGACCATCACTGCTGACGCTACCCGCGGTGTATAAAGATTTCTTTCAGCGAACTGGAAAACCAATGGCCTTGGTCTGTCCGATCGAGCCAGTTAATCCATCATTTGACTATCGATTCGCCGATGGCAAGCAAGTGAAGTTTGCAAATCTTTCACGAAACGAAACATTGAATGCAATCACCGAAAGCTTCGGCAGTGAAAGTGCCACACAATGGCAGATAATTATGCAGCGAGCTGAAAAAATGTGGGATGTAAGTCGGGGCCCCTTTGTTGAGTCCGAACTCAAGTCTGCTTTTTCACTTCTTAAACGTTTTACGCTTTTGCGTGATCTCACAATAATTGCGCCCTGGAAGAGTTTGCGCGTGCATGCAGATGAAATCTTAAAAGACAAGCATCTACGATTTATCATGGATCGCTATGCAACCTATAGCGGCTCCGACCCTCGGAAAGCGCCAGCAGTTCTATCGACAATTGCCTTTGTCGAAGAGAGTTTTGGTGCCTGGCATGTCAAGGGTGGTCTAGGAAAGCTAGCAACGACAGTACATCAACGGGCTTTGGATCTTGGCGTTACTTTTCATTTAAATACATCTGTCGCGCAAATTATGGTGGAAGGTAAGAAAACAACTGGAATTGTTCTAACCAATGGTGATGTAGTTACTGCCGATGCGGTCGTGGCAAATGCTGATGCCTCCTTGGTTTACAACAAGCTAATTCAAGGAAAGAAAAAACTCTTGAAAAAGGAACGTTCAAATATCGCTAAAGCCGATGTTTCAGTTGCTGGCTTTTGCTTGCTACTTGGAATGCGAAAAGATGTCGCTCAAACGATGAGTCATCACACTATTTTATTTCCGCAAGATTATGACGCTGAGTTTGATGCGATATTTGAAGCGGGTAAACCAGTTGATCGACCTACGATTTACATTTGTGCGCCAAAGGATGAAACCATGAGTAAAGATAAAAATCTAGAAGGCTGGTTTGTCTTAGTAAATGCACCAACTCATGGCAGATTTGATTGGAATGATAAAGACTTTGCGCAAAAGTATGCCAATCAAATAATCGATCAAATTGAATCGCGTGGAATAAGTGTGCGCAATCGATTGGAGTCATTAACCATACGAACTCCAGCTGACTTAGAAGCTCAAGTCCTTGCCCCTGGTGGTGCGATCTATGGAACTTCTAGTAATGGTGCCAGGGCCGCATTTTTGCGGGCAAAGAATCGGTCACCAGTAAAAGGTCTCTATCTAGTCGGTGGTTCGGCTCATCCTGGTGGCGGCCTACCATTAGTTGGAATAAGCGCTGATTTAGTTACCGAAGCAATTGGGTACGAGCGTAAATTACGACACTAATAAAGCTGTAGACCTGCACACCGAGAAAACCAATTGAAAGCCACGTAGTTCCTGGCAGATTTAATTGATGAACAATCAAGATGATGAATAAGAAACTCGCCCGTACTGGCCGTTCGGCAATGGTGACAATGCCAAGATCGCTCACACCCAGCGAGATCAGCTTGGCTCGGGCATATTCTTGAAAAGTTGCCACACTCCACAGGGTGATTGGAATCCATGCCGGAACACCAATTGCATAAAGAACATAAAACCACAGCGCTTCACTTAAGCGATCTGCCAGCGCATCTAAAGTAGCGCCCCAGTTACTTTCTCGATGCTGAAAGATGGCAACACTGCCATCGATGCCATCACAAAATAGTGAAAAGACTAAGAAGAAAATCGCCCAGGCTGATTGCGCAGTAACTGCTGTAAAGATCGCACCTACTAGGCCCAGCAATGTTAAAAAATTTGGTGAAATTCTAAGTAGTGTGCAAATAAGTCCAAAACGATAAGAGATATTTAACCAAGCTCCAACAATTCCATCGGTCTTAGCATCGCTATGAAGTGCGCTCCATTTACTTTTAAACTCATCTTTATTGAGCATCATTTAACTTTCGGTAGATTTCAGATGTCGCAGTTGAGCTATTCATTGTGTAAAAATGTAAACCTGGCGCTCCTGCTGCCAGCAACTCTCTGCATAAAACGGTGGCAATCTCGACGCCAAGATTTCGAACCGCTTCTGGATCATCTTCAACTTTGGCAAATGCTAAGGCGATGTGTTCGGGTATCGGCGTGCCACCAAGTTCAGCCATACGATGTAATAACTTAACGTTTGTCACTGGCAAAATTCCGGGTATCACCGAAAGCGTGGAGCCACGTTGCTTTAACTGTTCCATCAGCTTCACATACCGTGATGCATCGAAAAAGAATTGAGTTGTTGCAAAAGTTGCACCTAGTTGCTCTTTACGAAGCAGGGTTTCGATATCTTTTTCAAAATCGCCGGCCGAAGCAGGATGGCCATCTGGGAATGCGGCAACACCAATGGTGAAGCCGCCAAACTCTGCCGCAAGTTGAACTAATTCATCGGCGTGATTAAGGCCCCCAGGTGTTGGAGTCCATGGCGCACTTGGACCGCCAGTTGGATCTCCGCGCAGAGCCAAGATGCTCGTGATACCAGCCGCTTTATAACTCTGCAAAATTTCGAGAAGTTCATCACGGGTTGAACCCACACATGTTAAATGTGCGACGGTAGAAATACCGGTGCGATCGGTAATTTCACGTGCAATTCGAATCGATCTATCGCGAGTAGATCCACCTGCGCCATATGTCACTGAAACAAAATCCGGTGCGCAGGTTTTTAGCCCCTCAATGGCGTGCCACAACCGTTCTTCACCCTCAATATCTTTCGGAGGGAAGAACTCGAATGAGTAGGATGTACCAAGGACCACGGAGTGAGGGTACCGTTACTACGTGAATTCAGCGCCAAAGACGAGCTTGCTAGCCGTGAAGGATTCGGTAGAGCAGGAACTCACCGAATTTCTGGCTCAACAAAACGCTTCTCTCAACGCTATCTCTCCCGACTTGTCCATTGTCTGCGAATCCTTGACCTCGTTTTTACTCGATAGCGGTAAGCGGTTGCGGCCGTTGTTTGCATATGCCGGTTTCATCGCAGCCGAAGGTACTCTTGAAAAATCTGAGGTTCGTGCAATGGCAGCTCTTGAACTATTACAAGCATGCGCATTGATTCACGATGATTTGATGGATGCATCCGATACTCGACGTGGAAAGCCATCGATCCATAGACACTTTGAAACTCTTCACGTACGAGATCAGCTCGATGGCTTTGCACCTCAATACGGATTATCTGCCGCCGTATTACTTGGGGATCTTGCGCTGGTCCTGTGTGATCAAATGCTGAACACTTCTGGATTAACTGCCCAACAAATGAGTTTGGTTAATCCTTTCTACAACGAGATGCGTGTTGAATTAATGGCTGGACAGTTTTTAGATATCCACGAACAGACACAAAAAACCTCAAGTACCGAAAGATCGATGAAAATTGCTCGCTACAAATCTGGAAAATACACTATCGAGCGCCCACTTCATTTGGGTGCAGCTATGGCACGTTCTGAAAATAAAGCTCTCTATGCAACTCTCTCGGCTTACGGACTTCCATTGGGTGAGGCATTCCAATTACGCGATGATCTACTAGGTGTTTTTGGTGATCCATCGGTAACAGGTAAGCCCGCCGGTGATGATCTTCGCGAAGGCAAAAAGACGGTTTTGATCGCACTTTCTCGGGAAAGCCAAAGTAGTGCCCAACGCGAGATTTGTCAGAAGTATTTTGGTCAGACTGACTTGGATTCAGAAGGCGTTGCGACATTGCAACAGATAATCTTGGATACTGGCGCCAAAGCCAGACTCGAAGAAATGATTGAACAGTTGACTGAACAATCACTTGCGGCGATTAAATCGCCAGCGATTTCCGAGGGCGGAAAAGAATTAATGAATGAACTTGCAAGTATTGCAACGAAAAGGAGCATGTAATGCCAGCACGCGTTAAGGGACCAACTGATCATGTAGTTGTCGTTGGAGCAGGTCTGGCTGGGCTCAGCGCGGCTCTTCGACTTGCTGGTGCGGGGCGAAAAGTTACCGTGATTGAACGTGAATCAGTTCCTGGTGGGCGAAATGGATTACTGAAAAAAGATGGCTACTCCTTTGATACCGGTCCATCTGTTTTAACAATGCCATCTCTGATTCAAGATGCCTTTAGTAGCGTCGGTGAAGATATGAAAGATTGGCTCGAACTGATGCCCGTCTCACCGTTGTATCGAGCATTTTATGCTGATGGTTCCCAACTCGATGTTCATGCAAATACTGCGCAAATGGAAGCAGAGATCGCCGAAAAGATTAGCCCGGAAGAAGCCGCTGGTTATGCCAAGTACGTAGATTTCGTGACCAAGCTTTATAAATACGAGATGAATGATTTTATCGATCGTAATATTGATTCACCGCTTAATCTTTTAACTCCTAACTTAGCTCGACTTATTGCACTTGGTGGCTTCCGTCGTTTATCTCCCAAGGTCAATCAATTTATGAAGGATCCTCGGCTACAACGTGTCTACTCCTTCCAGGCTATGTACGCCGGCGTCAGCCCGCAGCAAGCGTTGGCAATTTATGCCGTCATTGCTTACATGGATTCGGTCAATGGTGTTTTCTTTCCTAAAGGTGGCATGCATGCAGTTCCACGAGCTATGGCTGCAGCTGCCCAAAAACATGGAGTTGAATTTAAATACAGCACAACTGTTTCAAAAATTGATGTGGTTAATGGTCGCGCAAAAGCCGTCTTAACTGAAGATGGTCAACGCATTGAGTGTGATGCCGTAATTTTAAACCCTGACTTGCCCGTTGCTTGGCGCGATTTGTTAGGAAAAACACCGTTATCGGTGAAGCGACTTAACTATTCGCCATCTTGTGTCACGATGTTAGTTGGATCTTCTCGGGAATATGATTTTGCAGCACATCACAATATTCACTTTGGTGAGCAATGGGATGGCATCTTCGATGAATTAATCAAGAAAAAGAAGTTAATGAGTGATCCAAGTTTGCTTGTGACTCTTCCTTCTAAGGATGACCCATCACTGGCTCCAGCTGGAAAGCATTCTTATTACGTCTTGTTCCCAACACCAAACTTGACCGCTGATATTGATTGGAAAACACAGGCCAAGCCTTACCGGGATCATATGGTTGAGACAATGGAACAACGTGGTTACACCGGCTTTGGTGATGCTATTGAAACCGAAGTTCTTACAACGCCACTTGATTGGCAAGCCCAAGGCATGGAAGCTGGCGCACCATTTGCTAGCGCACATACATTTTTCCAAACCGGTCCATTTAGACCGCGCAACATGGCCGCTGGAATTGAAAACGTAGTTTTTGCTGGCTCTGGCACACAACCTGGAGTTGGCGTACCGATGGTTTTAATTTCTGGTCGCTTAGCTGCTGAACGAATAGTTGGTCCGGTTAAGTAATTGGATGAATTAACCGCTGCCGGTATTACTGATCCCCAACTTCGCGCTTCCTATGCTGAATGTAAACGACTAAATGCGCTGCACGGAAAAACTTATTTTTTAGCAACCTTGCTTCTTCCAAAAGCTAAGCGTCCATTTGTCCATGCTTTGTATGGCTTTGCTCGCTACGCCGATGAAATCGTTGATGACCTCGCATCTGAACTTACCGTGGAAGAAAAAGCAGATGCCCTCGGTAGTTGGGGCGAACAGGTTCTGTCAGATTTAAAGTGCGGAAAAAGTGAGGATGCAGTGGGTCGGGCATTAATCGATACCGTCAATCGCTTTCAAATCCCCCACGATCTCTTTGCCGCTTTCTTGCACTCCATGACCATGGATTTATCAGTGCAGGAATATGAGAGTTACGACGACTTAATGGAATACGTGTATGGCTCGGCAGCAGTAATTGGGTTACAAATGGTTCCAATTTTAGGGCCGTTGCACAACGATGCCTATGATGCCGCAAAAAAATTAGGTATAGCTTTTCAATTAGCTAACTTCATTCGAGATGTTAATGAAGACTTAGATCGCGGTCGGGTCTATCTTCCAATTAATGATCTAGCTCAATTTGGAGTTAATCGCGAAATGCTAGAGCAGCGTCAACTGACTCCTGAAATTGTTAACGCGCTGCAATTTCAGATAGAGCGTGTTCGCACTTTACAAAAAGAAGCCCAACCAGGAATCGCTTTGCTTTCACCAAGTAGTCGGCCATGCATTGAAGCAGCCAGTACCTTATATTGCGGAATTGTGGATGAGGTTGAAAAAATTGATTATCAGATATTTACAAAGCGAGCCAAGACTTCAACGTCGCGCCGCTTGCGCGTAGCTAGCGCGGCTTATGTGAAGCGTCTAACCGTATCCAATTAAGCATTACGCCTAATACAAGCGCAAAGCCAAAAAGTAGATCCTCCACGGGCGCAGAAGCGATTCGAATTCCAATAATAGTATTGGGGTCATACATCACAATATTGCGAGAAGTTAGCCACCAATTAGTTAGTAATTGAAAGCCAATAATAATTGCGTAAGAAGTCCAAAAGAGTTTTCGTTTGAGAAGTTGAGTCTTGAGCACAAAGAGATCGATGCTGACAACTATGAGAACTGCACTCACTGCTAGCTGGGTATATGTCATGGATAGACTTTCCAGTTCTTTTTTACAGCGCGCACAGCTTCAATGGTCATCAGTGCAGCAAAAGGAACAACTATAAAAAATAGATACTCTTCTAATGGAATCCCAAATGGACCAAAAATTCCCAAAACTTGCTCGCGATCAAATCGCCAATGGCCACTGTGAATTGCGTACGCATCCCAGGCGATAAAAATTAGCGAAACTGGGAGGATCGCGGTGAATGCTTGTTTATATCGCTTAAGCACTTTCACCTTGAGTGCTACTTCAAGCCAAAAGGAACCAACAACGGTGAACAAGATCATCACCAAATAACCAAACTTAAGCACGGGTTAACGCTACTATATTTCCTACGGGAGCCCACAAAGGCTGAGAGGGTCTGATATTCAGACCGACCGGTAGACCAGTCCGATAATGCGGACATGGAAAGGAAGTAATCGTGTCAACCATTTTATTTACAGCGTGGGGCTATGAACTCTCAGTTTTAGAAAGTATCGCTGCCCTGACTTCATTTGTAGGGGTTTGGCTGGCAACGACTGGTAAAAGAATTACCTGGCCTTGGTGGGCAATTAGCAGCGCGCTATATGGCGTTTTCTTTTATCAAGTTGAACTCTTTGCCAGCGCCGGTCTGCAAATTATTTTTGTAATCGCCGCAATTTACGGTTGGAAAGGATGGGCACCTACCGGCGCCGTAGTGGGAACTGTTTCAAATCGCCACCGAGGATATTTAATTATTGGAATGATTGTCTCGGTTGCCGCACTCACTCCCGTCTTATCAAATATTGGTGCCGCAGCGACATGGTCGGATGCCTTCTTACTTATTGGTAGCCTTAATGCCCAAGTCATGATGGTCTACGAAAAATATGAAGCGTGGATAGTGTGGCTGATAGTTGATATCGCCGGGACTATTCAATACGCAATTTTAGGTTACTGGTTTACTGCAACTTTATATGCAGCTTTCACCGTAATTGCAGTTGTGGGCTGGAAGCGTTGGCGTGACTCTCTTAGCTATTGATGGTCCGGCCGGTGCTGGCAAAACAACGCTAGCGGCACAATTTGAAGCCGAGTTTTCGCAACACAGTACGGTCAAAACTATCCATATGGATGATTTATACAACGGTTGGGATCACGCACTGACGTTAGTCTTAACTGATCTTCTTTCACGAATTGCTCAGGCCCACCTTTCACAAGACGAGTTTGTGATTGATAAGTTCAATTGGACGATGATGAGTTTTGACGTGAAGGAAAGAATTCTGCCAACAGATATTTTAATTCTCGAGGGTGTCGGTAGCGCCCAGCATGTTATTCGAGCCACTGGAGCTGCCACGTACTGGCTAGATATTTCACCTGAAATTGGATTACAGCGAGTACTCAATCGAGATGGCGCACACCTTGAAGCGCAAATGAGAAAGTGGCAAATTCAGCAGGATGTGCACTTTCTTAAAGATCAAACCCGAGAAAACTGTAATTTCAATCTGAGTTCATAGACCTTTTGGGCGCGCCCATTGAAGTAAGAAGAGTTGATTTCAATAAAATTTGCTCATGTCCGACCTATCTGGCCAACTCATAGATGGGCGCTATCAATTACTGCGCCACGTTGCCAATGGTGGCATGGCTACCATCTATGAAGCGATCGATACTCGCCTAGATCGCAAAGTTGCGGTCAAGATTATGCACTCCCATCTTGCTCAAGATGAGGCTTACGTTTCACGATTTATTCGCGAAGCAAAAGCGGCCGCCGCATTAACCCATCCAAATATTGTTGCGGTACAGGACCAAGGTTGGAATCAAAATGGAGTTCCGGCGGTTTTCTTAGTGATGGAGTTAGTGGAAGGCCATACTTTAAGGCAATATCTCAATGAACGAGGTCGATTTGAGATTAAGGATGCGCTGAACTATTTGACTCCGATCTTGAGTGCACTGGCAGCAGCTCACGCACTTGGAATTGTGCATCGAGATATTAAGCCAGAAAATATTTTAATCTCCACTGATGGTCGAATTAAAGTTGCCGACTTTGGTTTAGCCAGCGGGGCACTTATCGGTTCGGCCGTGACTTTAGAGTCAAGCGTAATTCTAGGAAGCGTTTCGTATCTATCGCCAGAGCAAGTTCAACGCGGAGTTGCAGATTCGCGCAGCGATGTATACGCCACTGGAATTATGGCCTATGAAATGTTTACTGGGGAAAAGCCCTTTACTGCCGATACCCCAATTCAGATCGCTTACATGCATGTTAATCAAGAGATTCCCAGAATAAAAAGTATTCGAAAAGAGATTTCAGCAGAACTAGATGAATTGATTGCAAGTGCAACTGCAAAAAATCCTGATGCTCGGCCAAAAAATGCCGGGGATTTCTTAGAAAAATTACAAAAGATACAGGTTGATTTAGATCCAAAGAGTAATCAAATGGCACTTGGTCTGGACCTTCCAGTTGAACCGATTCGCGAAAAAAGCGGCAAGAAAGCTATTTCTCCAGTAGTTGAAGTTTTAGCTGAAGCCGTACAAGAGATTAAAGAAAACACTCGTCAAATAAGACGACGTGAAGAGAAAAAAATTAAAGCAAGTAAACGAGTACGACGCAATCGAAAAGTTGCACTTGTTTTAGCGATTTCAGTTGGTGTCGGTGGCTGGTGGACTCTCGTAGGTCCAGGCTCCAAAGTTGTAGTGCCATCTACAGTTGGTGGCACTTTCACGCAGGCAATGACAGTTTTTGCGCCACTTGGTTTAACCGCAACCATTGTCGAAAATCGCTTTGATGAAGAGATCGCAAAGGGAAAGATCATTGAATCACAGCCCTCGGGTGGTGGAAAAGTCGATGCCAATGGCACCGTTAAATTAATCGTTTCTAAAGGTCCAGAACGCTTTGCAATTCCAAATACAACTGGATTAACAACTCAAGCTGCAAAAGCTCTTTTGCTTAAATCTCCTTTATTGATTGGAACTGTAACTGAAAGCTTCAGTGCCGATTTTCCCAAAGGTTTTGTGATTTCAACGTCGCCAACTACTGGAGCATCAGTCAAGCGTGATTCGACTATCAACCTCGTGGTCTCAAAAGGTATTGAGCAGATATCTTTGGTTTCATTTCTTGGTAAAAGCGGCGAACAAGCACTCAATGAATTAACGCAGGCTGGCTTTGATGTCGAGACTGGATATGCCTTTAGTGAAACAGTTCCAGAATTAGCGGTCGTTTCCCAAACTCCAAGTGCTGAAGGGCTAACAAATAAAGGCACCAAGGTGATTATTGTTATTTCAAAGGGAAGTCGTTTTGCCTATATTCCAAAGACGGTTATCACAATGGAAGCTAAAGCCGGTCAATTACTACTGGAATCACTTGGATTAAAAGTCAAAGTGATTTCAAATGGGACAGCTAAGAATAAAACAGTTAAAAAAGTTTCTCCTGGGATAAATACCAAGGTTAATCGTGGCAGCTTGGTGACGATTACCGTAGGGTAAGCCAATGCCTAAATCTGCAGATAAAGCTACTAAGAAACCTAGAATCGGCGCCCACACTCCAACCACTGGAGGCATGGCAAAACGCTCGATCGCCTACGCCCAAGAAATTGGCGCCGAAGCGATTCAGGTTTTTGCCTCTAGCCCTCGAATGTGGGCGATGCCGGCCGCTAAACCAGAATTAGATGAGGCATTTAAAATCAAAGCTGCTGAATTAGATATCGAAACCTATGTGCATGCACCATTTCTAATTAATTTAGGCTCCCCCACTGTTGCAACATATGAAAACTCATTAGCTTCAACTGCCTACTCACTCAAACGTGGAGCAGATATTGGTGCACTTGGCGTCGTGATTCACACCGGATCAGCCGTCGATGCCGATTACGTTGACAAGGCTTGGCAACAAATCCACGAGGGAATGATGCCGATTCTAAACGCACTTGGCGATGATGCGCCTTATCTTTTGCTTGAGCCAACGGCTGGGCAGGGACAATCATTAGTAAAAAAATTAGATGATCTTGCCATGTACCTGAAGGCACTTGAATACCATCCAAAAGTTGGAATCTGCTTAGATACCTGTCACGTTTTTGCAGCTGGTCATGACATCTCGGTTAAAGGTGGAATGAATGCCACTATAGATTTACTGGTTGAAGTTGCCGGTATCGAGCGTTTTCAATTAGTTCATGCCAACGACTCAATGGATGTGTGTGGCGCTCTTAAAGACCGCCATCAAAATATTGGTGAAGGCTTTATTGGAGTGGATCCATTTAAGGAGCTACTCAATCACCCCGCCGTCGCAAACGCTCCACTTATTCTTGAAACTCCCGGCATGGAACTCGAACATGGTCGTGAAGTAGCCCTGCTCAAGAAATTACGCGGATAGTGTCGGCGCGCCATCAACTTACTTTAAAGCTCGCCCCTTGGGCACTTTTAACTGTTTCAGCGGCTTGGGGTTTTTCATTTGTGATTATGAAAGATGCAATCGAGCGACAAAGTGTCAATAACTTTCTCTTTAGCCGTTTTAGTATCGCGGTAATTGCAATGGTTGCAATTCGACCACAAGTATTGCGCTCAATCAATAAAGATATTTTGAAACGAGGCGGCGCTGCCGGAGTTTTCTTAAGTCTTGGCTTCATCTCCCAGACTTTAGGACTTGAACGTACTGGAGCTGCAATCACTGGTTTTATTACTGGACTCTATGTTGTCCTTACTCCGCTATTAGCCGCGCTCGTTCTTAAAGAAAAAATCTCTCGATTCACTTGGAACTGTGTGGCATTAGCAACTGTTGGACTTGCCCTTCTTTCAATTCGTGGCCTATCAGTTGGCTTTGGTGAGATTTTAGTTTTGGCTAGTGCGCTCTTCTTTGCTGCCCACATCATCGCTTTAAGCAAATGGTCATTAGGTCGCGATGTCTATACCATGACGGTAGTTCAATTATCGATGTGCGCAATTCTCTCCGGCTTAGCATCAATCCCTGGCGGATATTCATTACCGCCAGATTCAGGAGTTTGGGCAGTCGTTCTCTTTACCGCAGTCTTTGCAACGGCCGTTGCATTTATTGTGCAAACTTGGTCGCAGGCTCATATGAGTGCGACCAAGGTCGCCGTCATTTTGACGATGGAGGTTGTCTTTGCCGCGTTCTTTGCAATTGTTTTTGGAAATGAGACTCTCTCTATCCAGCATGCAACGGGTGGCGTCTTGATGGTTGTTGCTATGTATTTGATAGTTCTGAAAGAAGCAAAGTAGGCTCAACGTATGGCAATTGACCTTCGAAGTGACACAGTTACAAGACCATCACAAGAAATGCGTGATGCGATCGCATCGGCGCCGGTTGGCGATGATGTCTATAGCGATGATCCTACGGTTAACTCTTTGGAAGAGCGCGTTGCGTCAATGTTTGGAAAAGAAGCGGGTTTATTTTCCCCAACTGGCTCATTAGCTAATCAATTAGCGATTCGAATGTTAGTTGCGCCAGGGGAAGAGTTAATCGCCGAAACAAATAGCCACATTGTTCGTGCCGAACTTGGCGCCGCGGCAGTTTTTAGTGGAATTACTACCCGAACTTTTCCTGCTAAAAATGGTCTCCTCGTTGCACACGATGCACTTGAAATCGCTCGACCTAACAGTGGGCCATATTTAGTGTCAACGACGGCAATAGCTGTTGAAAATACGCATAACTTTGGTGGCGGAACAGTTCAACCAATAACTGAAATTGCTGCACTTCGAAAAGGTGCCGATGAACTTGGGCTGGCACTTCATCTAGATGGTGCCAGAATTTGGAATGCGCACGTTGCATCCGGAGTTTCACTTGCTGAATACGGGAAATACTTTGACACAATTTCAGTCTGTCTTTCTAAAGGTCTTGGTGCGCCAGTTGGCTCGGTAATGCTTTCCACAAAAGATCGCGTAGCTAAGGCTCGAGTATGGCGAAAACGTTATGGCGCTGGCATGCGACAGATTGGTTTGTTAGCTGCTGGCGCGCACTACGCTCTCGATAATAATATTGAACGTCTGGCCGAAGATCATCGTCGAGCAAAAGAAATCGCCTTTGCCGTGGCAGCGATCGATTCTTCTTTGATTGATCCAACAACTGTTGAAACAAATATCGTTGGGCTAGATCTTGCGGGTCTCAATATCTCTGCCGCAGATCTTGCTGCTCGCTGTAAAGAGCTGGGCTTATGGATTAGCGCACTTGGACCACAATATGCACGGTTGGTAACACATTTAGATTTTGATGATGTTCAGTGTGGCGAGGCAATTGAAATTCTAAAGAAAGCCCTCGTGGCTTAACAGCCATCGCTTCTTCTCCACACCATAGGCGTAATTTCCAAGTGCGCCTCCAGTTTTAACAATTCGATGACACGGAACAACAAGCATGATCGCATTGTTGGCACATGCAGTTCCAGCGGCACGAACCGCTGCTGGCGAGCCAGCCTTTTCTGCTAAACCAGAGTAAGTCCACGTTTTACCGGGCGCCACCTTGCGCATCGCCTTCCATGCACTTTGTGAAAAGCTTGCCCCTGCTTGTCGGACTTTAATTCCGTTTAGCGCCGTTAAGTCACCATCAAAATAATCTAAAATTAAATCTGAAATTACCGGAATTGTTTTAACGTTCTTTACATCCGAGCCCACTTTAAAAGCAGCGATCGACGATAAATTTGCGCCAATTAAAATTTGATCGTCAGCCAAAAGATTAAGGATTCCTACAGGTGTTTTGTGGGAAGTAATGAGCAAAGGCACGAGCCAACGCTAGCGATCACGCAACATTTCAGCAACTAAAAATGCAAGCTCCAAAGACTGTGCATGGTTTAAACGGGGATCACAGGCAGTTTCATAGCGAGATGCTAGATCCTCGTGTGAGATCTCTTCTCCCCCGCCGACGCATTCAGTGACATCATCGCCAGTAAGTTCGATGTGAACTCCACCAGGATGTGTACCCAGCGCCTTATGCACTTCAAAAAACCCCTTTACTTCATCCATAACATCATCAAAGCTTCGGGTCTTGTATCCCGTTGGTGCCTCATACGTATTGCCATGCATAGGATCGCATACCCATAAAACCTTTGCGCCAGATTTTGTAACGCCATCAACTAATGCTGGCAATAGTTCGCGAATTTTTCCAGCACCCATGCGAGTAATAAAAGTAATACGGCCAGGTTCGCGATCTGGATCAAGTTTCTCAATTAGCGCCAGCGCATCCGCAACTGTGGATTTTGGTCCCAGCTTAATTCCAATAGGATTTTTAACCTTTGATGCAAAATCAACGTGCGCACCATCTAGTTGACGAGTTCGCTCACCAATCCAGACAAAGTGGCCAGAGACATCATATGCCTCACCAGTTCTAGAATCGATACGAGTTAAAGCTTTTTCATACTCCATGATCAGCGCTTCATGACTTGAGAAGAAATCAACTGACTTGAAGCTCGTAGGATCTACACCTGCTGATTTCATAAATGCTAAGGCGCGCCCAATTTCATTTGCCATTTGTTCATAACGCTCACCAACTTTTGAATCACGAATGAAACCTTTATTCCATTCATGAACTTGGCGAAGGTCGGCAAAACCGCCTTGGGTAAATGCTCGAACCAAGTTAAGAGTTGCCGCTGATGTGTTGTAGACACGAACTAAGCGATGTGGATCTGGTGTCCGGGAAATTTCATTAAATTCAATGTCATTAACGGCATCACCACGGTAAGCCGGGAGCGTGATATCGCCACGTGTTTCAAAATCACTTGATCGAGGCTTAGCAAACTGTCCTGCCATTCGACCAACTTTGATGACTGGCAAACTGGAGTAATACTGAAGAACTGCAGCCATCTGCAAAATAGTTTTAATTCGGTTTCTAATTGAATCCGCCGTTGCCGCTGCAAAAGTCTCGGCGCAATCTCCGCCTTGTAACCAAAAAGCTTTTCCATCTGCTGCTAAAGCGATACGGGCTTTTAAATCATCGCATTCACCAGCAAAGACAAGTGGTGGCAATGCTTTGAGTTCGGCAACAGCTGCTTTGACCTGCGGCCCCTCTGGTCCACCTGGCCATTGCGGCTGTTGAGCTGCAACCAGGCCAGGTGTAAAGAGATTGTCTAATTCAATACTCATGAGGAAAGTGTAGAGAGTCGATAGTTAACTGCGGGGGGCAATTAACCAAAGAAGATCTCTGACTCCTTGTAGAGCTCTAGTGGAACCGTCTTTAACTTTTCAGTGGCAGATGCCAATGGAACGCGCACGATATCTGTGCCATGCAAAGCAACCATCTTGCCCCAGTCGCCTTCATGAGCGGCTGTGATTGCATGTAGGCCAAAACGTGTAGCCAAGACACGGTCAAATGCTGATGGTGTTCCACCACGTTGAATATGACCTAAGACAGATGTACGAGCTTCCTTGCCAGTTCGAGCTTCAATCTGACCAGCTAACCAATCACCGATTCCAGAGAGTTTCACGTGACCAAATGAATCAAGTGTTTGATCTTTTGTAACTAGATCTCCATCTTGTGGAATTGCACCTTCAGCAATGACGATGATTGGCGCATAACTTGATTTGAATCGGGACTCAACCCATTCGCAGACTTTTTCAACTGAGAATTTTTGTTCTGGAATCAAAATACAGGCGGCACCACCAGCAAGACCAGAATGCAAAGCGATCCAACCAGCATGGCGACCCATTACCTCAACGATTAATGCTCGGTGATGAGATTCAGCTGTTGTGTGAAGGCGATCAATTGCCTCAACTGCAATATTTACTGACGTATCAAAACCAAACGTGTAATCGGTATTATTTAAATCATTATCAATAGTCTTTGGAACACCAATAACTTTTACGCCAAGGGCATCAAGTTTGGTTGCTACGCCAAGAGTATCCTCGCCGCCAATTACAATTAATGCATCGATTCCTGCTTTTTCAAGATTTTCTTTAATGCGCTCGACGCCACCTTCAATTTTAAAAGGGTTGGTTCGAGAAGATCCCAAAATAGTTCCACCGCGTGGCAAAATCCCGCGAGTTGCCTCAATATTCAGGGGCATTGTTAGGCCTTCAAGCGGTCCTTTCCAGCCGTCACGAAATCCAACAAACTCGTGACCATATTCTTTTACACCTTTACGGACGACTGCACGAATAACAGCATTTAAACCAGGGCAATCTCCGCCACCAGTAAGGACACCAATACGCATTTATTCACTCCAACAATTTTTAATGTTTGTTTAAGTAGCTCAAGAAACTTACCGCTACCTGTGGTCAACGCTGACTAGGACAGTCTAGCCTTTCACCATGGCTAATCGACAAATCATCGCCGGCGTGGATTCATCCACGCAATCGGTAAAAATCGTTATTCGGCAAGCCGATACTGGGCAATTAATCCGAGCCGGGCGCGCAACTCACCCCGAAGGTACTGAAGTTGATCCCGCCCATTGGCTTACTGCTTTAGATTCTGCGATCGCCGATGCTGGCGGATTAGCTGATGTCAACGCAATTTCTATTGCTGGCCAACAACATGGAATGGTTGCACTCGATAGCAAGGGTGATGTTATTCGCAAAGCACTGTTATGGAATGACACTCGCTCGGCAAAAGAAGCAGATGATCTCAACCAAGAAGTTGGTGGCGATCAGATTATTGCCAACAAAGTAGGTTCAAAATTAGTTGCATCCTTCACTGCATCAAAGCTTCGTTGGCTAGCCGATCATGAGCCAGAAAACGCTGCCAAGGTTGCATCAATCGCCTTGCCTCACGATTGGATCTCTTGGCAGTTACAAGGTGGCAAAGATTTTGCAAAACTATTTACTGATCGAAGCGATGCATCGGGTACTGGTTACTTTGATCCAACAACTTCGCACTATCGCGAAGATATTGTTCGTCTAGCACTTCGCCGTGATCAAGAACTTTCGCTGCCGCTGATAATCCCTCCCTCAAAATTTGGTGGTACTACTCAAACTGGAATTCCAATCGCTGCTGGGGCTGGCGATAACGCCGGCGCTGCCCTTGGCTTGCAGGCACAACCTGGCGATGTCGTTGTTTCACTTGGCACTAGCGGAACTGCATTTGCGGTTTCAGATAGTGCAACACATGATGCAACTGGATCTGTCGCTGGATTTGCCGATGCAACTGGAAGATTTTTACCATTGGTGTGCACATTAAATGCTGCTCGAATTTTAGATGCTGCTGGTCGCATGTTGGGAAAAAGCCATGACGAGATCGCACGGTTAGCACTTTCTGCTCAACCCGGCGCTGGTGGTTTGACGCTCTTGCCATATTTTGAAGGTGAGCGCACACCGAACAGACCCACTGCAACTGGAGTTTTTTCTGGAATGAATTTAAGTAACTCTAATCCAGCCGATATCGCCCGAGCTATGGTTGAAGGAATGTTGGCTGGTCTAGCCGATGCGGTCGATTCATTAATTGCATTAGGTGTTAACGTAAATCGGATTTTGCTAATCGGCGGCGCCGCTAAAAATGCTGCTATACCAACGATTGCTAGCGCATTGTTTGGTCGCGAAGTTTTGGTTCCACCAGCTGGCGAATATGTTGCCAATGGCGCCGCCAAGCAAGCGGCATGGGCGCTGTTAGGAGAATTGCCCACGTGGGATTTAGGTGAGGTCGCTCATCACAATAGCCAAGCGACGCCACATGTAATGGAAAAGTATCGCGAGTTAAAAAATCAAACAGCTACTTGGTAATTAAACGGTAACGCGCACACCTTTACCGACTACCACTGCCCCACCATCGCTGACTGTAAAACGGGCTCGATCTCGCTCTAGATCAACGCCGATTTGTGCGCCTGGTTCAACTACGACGCTCTTATCAAGAATTGCATGGCGCACGATTGCTCGCTCGCCAATTTTCACAGATGGCATCAAAACTGAACCTTCAACGATTGCGCCTTTTCCTAGTGAAACATCGTATGAAACAACTGATCCGTGCAAAATTCCCCCAGCGACAATAGAGCCGGCGGCAACGATTGAATCGTGCGCTGAACCACCTTCGCTAAATTTTGCCGGCGGCAAAGATGGTGGATTCGTTAGAAGTGGCCATTGTCGGTTATATAAATTAAAGATTGGATGGACCGAAACTAAATCCATGTGCGCATCGTAATAAGCATCGATTGAACCAACATCTCGCCAATAACCTTTATCGCGATCAGTTGCTCCGGGAACAATGTTATTAGCGAAGTCATAAACCTTTGCCACGCCCATTTTAGTTAAGTAAGGAATGATATTTGTGCCTAGATCATGACGTGATTCAAGATCGTCCGAGTCGATGATGAGTGCTTCTTCCATCACATCTCGTTTAAAAATGTAATTACCCATTGATACCAAACTCATATCCGGATGACGCGGCATCGCTGGCGGATTTTCTGGCTTTTCGTGGAAAGCTTTTATGGTGATGCCATCTTCAGCTAATTCGATTACCCCAAAATCATGCGCTTCTGAGCGTGGCATCCGGATCGCGGCAACGGTTACGCCGGCACCTGATTCAACATGCTGTTCAAACATCTGACCTGGATCCATCCGATAAACGTGATCGGCACCAAAAACTAAAACATGATTAGGATCTTCATCTTGAATTAAATTAAAGTTTTGCAAAATCGCATCAGCACTACCGGTGTACCAACGTGGACCTAAACGTTGTTGGGCCGGAACTGGAGTTATGTAGTTTCCTAATAGTGAAGACATTCGCCACGTTGTGGTGATGTGGCGATCGAGTGAATGAGATTTATATTGAGTTAAAACTGCGACCTTTAACATATTTGCATTGGCTAGATTTGAAAGTACAAAGTCAACTAACCGGTATGTGCCACCAAAAGGAACTGCCGGTTTAGCACGATCTGCAGTTAGTGGCATTAACCGCTTACCTTCGCCACCAGCTAGAACGATGCTGAGCGGAAGTTGCAGTTTGGCCATGTCTTAACGATAGCCTTCCCCCCTTAGGCATGGAAGAGGTTCGGCGAAAAGATGAGTGCGATAAAAGTTGGCATGGTTACCAAAGAATGGCCCCCTGCCATTTATGGCGGCGCCGGTGTTCATGTTGTGCAGTTAACCCAAGCACTTCGCACTTTGCCTGATCTGACAATCGACGTTCACTGCTTTGGTGGAAAACGCGGTGATGCCTCTGGCTATTCAACGCCAGCACAATTTAGCGAGGCCAACCCAGCACTTCAGGCACTCGTTACTGATCTAGAGATCGCATCGCATCTGGGCTCGGTCGATCTCGTACATTCACATACTTGGTATGCAAATATGGCCGGACACATCGCTGCCTTGCAATATTCAATCCCACACATTGTCAGTGCGCATTCCTTAGAGCCACTTCGTCCTTGGAAATCAGAACAGCTTGGTGGCGGATATAAAATTTCATCATGGGCTGAAAAAACCGCTTTTGAAGCGGCAGCGGCGATCATTGCAGTCAGCGATGGCATGCGCGCCGATGTCTTAACCTCATACCCATCGATTGATCCAGCAAAAGTTGTCACCATTAGAAATGGTGTTGATACTAAAAAGTTTGCCCCCAATCCAGATGCTTCGGTTGCGGAAAGTTTTGGAATTAACGGCCCTTACGCAATCTTTGTTGGACGCATAACTCGACAAAAAGGCTTAGCTCATCTTTTGCGCGCCTGGAAAGATGTGCCAGCTGAATTTGGTTTAGTCCTTGCAGCTGGAAGTCCCGATGAAGAAGGCGTTGGCAATGAAGTAGCAGCTCTAATTGCCGAGTTACAAAGTACGCGCAGCAACGTATGGTGGATTAAAGAGACGCTGCCACATGATCAATTAACCGCGATGTTGACCGGTGCCGAATTATTTATCTGTCCATCGGTGTACGAGCCACTTGGCATTGTTAATTTAGAAGCGATGGGATGCCAAACTGCCGTCTTGGGCTCTCGTGTCGGTGGAATTCCGGAAGTTGTTGCAGATAAAGAGACTGGCGAACTTGTCGATTACAACGGCGATGGTCCGGCATTTGAATTAGCTTTGACGAAATCAATTACACATTTAATGGCTCAGCCGGAACTACTAAAAAAGTATGGCACTGTCGGGCGAATAAGAGCTGAAAAATACTTTGGCTGGGAAGCCGTTGCGAAGGCAACAGCTGATTTGTACCGCAAGGTGATTGGTTTATGAGTCGCAAGTCGTTGATCTATTTCGGCATAGTCGGCGTTTTGTGGGGAATTCCTTACCTACTCATGAAAATTGCGGTTGAGGACTTTCCACCAGCAGCCGTTGTAGCTGGGCGAACTCTGATTGGCGCAGCGATATTGATTCCTATCGCCGTGTATCGCAAAACATTCAAAGGCGCAGTCCTTGGTTTCAAATTTGTAGCTTTTTATGCAGTCATGGAGATGATTGGTCCTTGGATCTTAATTACAACAGCCGAACAACACATCAGTACTGGTTTGACTGGCTTACTTGTATCTACCGTTCCGATCTTTGCAACGATAATTACTTCACTGCGCGGTGATCATTCGGTCTGGGAGTTCAAGCGAATCTTTGGAATCGTAATTGGCTTTATCGGTCTGATCGCAGTTGTTGGCATTGAAAGCTTGTCTGGAAATAGTGATCCGGTAGCTATCGGAATGGTTGTACTGGCATCCGTTGGTTATGCCTATGCAGTCATTATGGTTACCAGCAATTTACCTTTAGTTGATGGCATTGCTATTAATGGCTTAGCTATGGCTCTCACTTCTGTATTTTGGGCACCAGTTGCGATCGCACAGTGGCCATCATCGATCTCATTTAATGCCGTTGCCGCATTAGTTGCGCTGGGAATCTTCAGTACTGCGATCGCTTTTATTTTATTCTTTACCCTGCTCAAAGATATTGGGCCGGCTCGAGGTTCTTTAGTTACTTACGTGAACACGGCCGTTGCTGTAGTGCTGGGAGTCATTATTTTGCGTGAGCCACTAACAATTGGAATTATCGTTGGCTTGCCTTTGGTATTAATCGGCTCATATTTAGCGAGCCGAAAAAATAAGTCAGCCTTTATCGCCGAATCCTAAACGCTCTAGAAGTTTTGGATCTTTTTGCCATTCCTTTGAGACTTTGATGTGTAGCCCCAAAAAAATCTTTGCCGCTAATGCGCGCTCGATATCTACACGGGCACGGATGCCAATCTCTTTTAACCTTGCTCCTTGGTGACCGAGCAAAATTGCGCGCTGTGTGTCACGTTCTACGTGGATAGTTGCATGAACATCATAAAAGGGTCGTGAACCCTTTTCTTCGCGCTCACCAAACTCATCTATTGTCACAACGATCGAATGCGGAAGCTCTTCTCGAACATCTTGCAAGGCCGCTTCACGAATGAATTCGCAGATCAACTGTTCAATCGCCTGATCACTTGTAGTTCCTTCTGGATAATACTGTGGGCCCTGTGGCAAGTTCTGCCCAATTAATTCATTAAGTAAATCAACTTGATCATGAATCGCAGCTGATACTGGAATAATTTCATCCCAAGTAAAACCCTTAGCGATCTTCATAATTCCAAGTAATCGAAGCGCTAACTTTTCCTTTGAAATCAAATCTGTTTTTGTTATTACCGCAAACTTTTTTGCACGTGGGTGCTTGGCAATTTCCTGTGCAATATAAGTATCTCCGGCACCCGAAGTTTCATCGGCCGGAATACACATGATGACAACGTCTACTGAATCCATCGATTGATCGACTACTTGATTGAGTCGCTGACCTAGCAACGTCTTTGGCTTATGGACACCCGGGGTATCTACCAAGACGGCTTGAAAATCAGGGCGGTGAACTATCCCCCGAATTGCAGATCGTGTTGTGTTGGGATGATGCGACGTGATTGCAATTTTGCTGCCAACGAGTGCGTTAATTAAAGTAGATTTTCCAACGTTTGGGCGGCCAATAATGGCGACAAAGCCGGAACGAAAATCACTCATACGAGTATTCTCTCACTAATTGAGCGAAACAAACTCCACTGCATCACTAACTGAAGTGACGATCTCGGCTGATCGCTCACCTATTAATCGATGACAACCCTCGCTAGTTGGAGAATTAATCGGACCTGGAATCGCCATTACTGGCCGAAAAATTTCAGCAGCATCTCGTGCGGTGCGCAATGAGCCACTTCGAAACGCAGCTTCAACAACTAACGTTGCCTTGGATAGTGCAGCAATTAAACGGTTACGGGTTAAAAACCGACTCGGCAGAGCTTTAGAGCCCGGCATAAATTCCGTAACAATCGCTCCGCTCTCGCAGATTTCGGCAAATAAACGAGTATTGCCAGCTGGGTAATTAACGTCGATGCCAGATGCAACAACGGCAACAGTGACACCTTCGGCAATCAATGCGCCCTTGTGTGCATATGAATCAATACCGTAAGCACCACCGCTAATGATCGCCCACTCGCGATCAACAAATCCAGCGGCAAAATCCCCCGCAATACGTGCGCCGTAACTAGTTGGGTTTCGGGTACCAACAATTGCAAGCGATGGACTCTGTAACGTGGCCGCATTGCCTTTGATGATTAGGGCAATAGGTGGAGCTACCAAATCATCAACTTGGGTTGGCCAATCTGAATCTGCGGGAGTCAAAAAGATACCGCCGTGATCGCAAATTCTAGTTAAAACCTCTTCTGGGTTTATCGAACGTAGTTGCGAGATAAGTTTTTCAAATTTTACGGTGTCATAGCCTTTGTTCATTAGTTTTTCGTAGACAGTTAAGGCACCTGATGAAAAAATCTCGCGCGACCAAAAGGTGTGGCCACCTTCAATGGTGCTAAAGAGTGCAGCGCGGGCAAATAACTCGCTCATGCTTCGACTTTTCCACGCATCGTATGTGCATCAAAGACATCTTCCATAATTGGAGTGGGATGACCCTTTAAGTCGGCAAAACTCCACGCAGTGCGGATGATCTTATGGAAACCACGTGCGGTAATTGCTTCCTTATCTAATTCATCATGCAAGAAATTCATGGCTTCTCGTTCTGGCTTAAAAGTTGTTCGCAGTGCCCTAGCTGGAATATGTGCATTGAGATTCCAGCCAAGTCCAGCAAAGCGTTGCGCCGCGATATCGCGCGCAGCAATAACGCGTTTTCGAATCACTGCACTGCTTTCACCTAACTCGTTGCGTGCCATATCGAGTCGACCAACTGGTTCTACTTGTACGCGCAAGTCGATTCGATCCATCAAGGGTCCGGACAGCTTGCCCAAGTAACGCCGAACTTGCTGCGAGCTACAGGTGCAGTTGCGACCACGCCCAGTAAATTTTCCACATGGACAGGGATTAGCGGCGAGAACTAAAAGAAATTGTGCTGGGAAAGTTAAGTTCCCAATGCTTCGCGCGATCGTGATCGTGCCAGATTCCAAAGGCTGGCGCAGCGAATCTAAAACACCAGGACCACATTCTGGAGCTTCATCAATAAATAAAACTCCGTAGTGAGCTAAGGAACAAGCGCCAGGTTTAATTACATGGGCTCCGCCTCCCACCATGGCAACACGTGTTGTTGTGTGATGCGGGGAAACGATTGGCGCCAGCAAAGAAAGTGGGGAACGTTGCGTTAGCGTTCCGGCAATTGAATGAACGGCCGTAACTTCTAAAGCTTGTTCGATACTTAGCGCCGGCATAATCGTAGGAATTCGTTCGGCGATCATTGTCTTTCCAGCACCTGGTGGGCCAATCAACATAATGTGGTGGCCGCCAATAGCTGCGATCTCGGCCGCTAATCGTGCCGAACTTTGACCAGCAACATCGGCAAAATCTAAACGGGTATCGCTATTTTCCCATTGTAGTTCAAACTCTTGGGCGATCTCACGTTCGCCGGTACGAAGCCACCGTAAAACCTGCTTCAAATGTTCCATCGGAATAATTGTCATAGATTGCATCAACTGTGCTTCTTGCAGATTTGCCGAAGGAACTACAGCGACTTTTATGCCAGCCTTGGCCGCTGCAATGAGCGCCGGTAACACTCCGCGAACTGAACGAATTCGTCCATCTAAGGAAAGTTCCCCGAGGAAGAGAATATTTTCAATTCGATCAGCTGCAATGGTTTCATGTGCTGACAAAACCGTAATACATATTGCTAAATCAAAACTTGAACCACTCTTGGGTAACCATGCTGGCGAGAGTGAAACAGTAATCTTTCGATTGGGCCAAATTTCACCACAGTTAACAATTGCACTACGTACACGTTCGCGTGATTCAGATAAGGCTGCATCAGGAAGTCCTAGAAGCGAATATCCAGGTAAGCCATCGGCGATATCAACTTCTACATTTACGACATGTCCGTCAAGACCTAATATCGCCACCGATTGCGCTTGTGCCAAACTCATAAAATATTTGCCCGATAATCGATTGTTTGCGATCCATCGGCATGCAGAAGTACGGCCACCGCATCGATCTGGTAGTCGCAGCCAAAGCACCCGTGCGTTGCCAGCCACGCTAGCGCTAGTCGTTGCATACGAAGGGCTTTTGTGGAATTTATCGCCTCTAATGGATGTCCGAAAGCAACGCTCGTGCGGGTTTTTACTTCAATAAAAGAAAAGACGCCCGATGGATTGAGGGCGATGATGTCGATTTCACCTTCTTTTACCCGCCAATTACGGGCTAAGACTTCACTATTTTTAGATTGCAGATACTCGGTTACTACTTGCTCGCCAAAGGCGCCAGTTTCAATATTTTTTTTCTTGACCATGGTTGGGGACGATAAGTTGTAGCACCCACAGCCACGCGCCGATGCACTTTACTTGTGGATGAGCGCTGCAATGTTTGAAAAAGATCGTCGATGCTGCGGGCAAACTCCGTGTTCTAATAAAGCTTTGGTGTGTGCCGCAGTTATGTATCCCTTGTGTCCGGCAAATCCATAAGCCGGAAATTGTGCATCCATCTCTCGCATAATTCGATCACGGGTTACTTTGGCAATGATCGATGCCGCACTGATAGAGACAACCACCTGATCGCCTTTCCACACCGCAAGATTTGGCAGACCTAGTCCTTCGATTGCATAACCATCGGTTAAAACATAAGCCGGCGTAACCTGTAAGCCTTGCACTGCTCGACGCATACCATCGAGATTTGCGGCATGAACGCCACGTGTATCAATTTCTTGTGCTGGAACAATGACAACACTGATTGAGGTTGCATGGATATGTATCAGATCAAAGATTGAATCTCGTTTACTTTCTGCTATCTCTTTAGAATCACGGACTGGTGCAAGCTCTGGTGCAAATGGATCAGGCAAAATCACTGATGCAATAACTAGCGGGCCAGCACATGCCCCTCGTCCAGCTTCATCGACTCCGGCAATTGGCGCAATTCCAGCGTTAAAGAGAAGTTGCTCAATCACCTTCATCTGCAGCAATTCTCGCTAATTTAAAAGATTTATTTTTGGAATATATGTAATATTTTTAAAGGGCCAAATCACGGCAACTACTCGGCCAGATATTCGGCTTAAGGGTACAAAGCCTTTATTGATGTCATCTTGGTGATATCTAGAATCGGCGCTCGCCCCGCGATGATCGCCCATGACCCACAGCATTCCCTTAGGAACAGTGACATCAAACTTCATCTCGGACGGTTTATTGCCGGCGTAAACGTAGGGCTCGCTGATTTCAACTCCATTAACTGAAAGTTTTTCATCTTTTGTACAACAGATGATGCGATCTCCAGCAACACCCACGACTCGCTTTACTAAATATTGCTTAGCTGGATTAGGTAAAACTCCAACGGTTACGAGCGCACTCTTAGCTTTTGCGACCCATTTGTTTGTCGAATAATCAACTATTTCAGGAAGCCAGTTATTGGGATCGCGAAAGACAACCACATCACCACGACTAATATTTTTAGATAGGAAAGGAACCTTGTTAACGGCTACGCGATCTTTAATCTGCAATGTGTTTTCCATAGAGCCCGATGGGATATAGAAAAACTGTACTAAGAAGGTTTTTATAAGTAGCGAGACAACAAGTGCAACGACTACCAAGATTGGGAGCTCCTTAAGGAGCGACTCCTTTTTGAGCATTTAAGTAGTGATTAAGCTTTTGGTTCTTCAGCTGCAACTTCAGCAACTTCAGCAACTTCAGCAACTTCAGCAACAACTGCTTCAACCACTGGCGCTTCAACCACTGCTTCTGCAACTGGTACTGGAATAACAATTGCTTCTGGTGTGGAAAGAATTCCATCGCCGTAACCTTCGATGCCATCGCGCTTTTCACGAATCTTTGCCGCTTTACCCCGTAGATCGCGTAGGTAGTACAGCTTGGCACGACGTACGTCGCCCTTCTTTACAAGTTCAATTTTTTCAATGACAGGAGTGTGAACTGGGAAAGTACGTTCTACACCGACACCGTAAGAAACCTTACGGATTGTGAAAGTTTCACGGACGCCATCGCCCTGACGGCGAATTACGATTCCCTGGAAAACCTGAAGACGACTCTTGTTGCCTTCGATAACACGAACGTGGACCTTGAGCTCATCACCAGCACGAAATTGTGGGATGTCTTTGCGCAGCGAGGCTGCATCTACGGCGTCAAGAATGTTCATGGTCGGTTCCTTTAGTCTTTTTCAATAAAGCACACGCTTTGGCGGTGCAGGGACTCATCTTGCCACAGCCACGCTCATAAGCGCAAAATCAGGGTGCTCGGACAGATTGAGCGCTCGATCATTGTGGAATTTGAGCGTTCAGCGCCAGATACAAATCTGGGCCTGCCGCAACGGTCAGATTGAGGCCATGCCACACTCTGGTTGAAACAATTGCCCCAGCTTCCTGAGCGATTAATTGTGCCGCCGCTAAATCCCATTCAAATAATCCAGTTTCAAAATAACCATCAACTAAACCTGTGGCGACATGGCAGATATCAACTGCGGCCGAACCAATTCGACGAAGATCTCGAATCTGTGGCAATAAAACATTCACAATTTTCAACTGTTCACTACGAACATTTACATCGTAGGCAAAGCCAGTGGAGAGTAATGCTCGATTTAATTCGATCGGATCATTGCAGGCAATCTTCACATCGTTGAGAAAAGCTCCCCCACCTTTGGATGCATGCCATGTCGACTTAACGGTTGGGCTATGAACAACGCCAACTAAAGTACCGCTGGCATCTTTGGCGGCAATGCTCACCGACCAGCCAGGTAATCCATAAAAATAATTAACAGTGCCATCAACTGGATCAATCACCCATGTGATGCCACTATTACTTTCGCGTGATGCACCTTCTTCACCAATAATTCCATCATCAGGCCGAGCCGCTAAAATCGCGGCAACGATAAGTTTTTCACTTGCCAGATCCATTTGCGTTGCAATATCTATCGCAGTTGATTTAACAGTCAGATCCCACGAGGCCGGACGATCCACCAAAAAATTACCGGCATCATTGGCAATTTTCAAAGCCAGCTGCAAAAGTTGGTTGATATCAGTCATATCTAAAGTCTAGCCACTGGTTAGACTGCTGCCTATGTTCTCGGTCTACCAAACATTAATTCGTACGCCCGGAGCGCTTCGATTTTCAATTCCTGGAGTAATTGCCAGAATGCCAATTTCCATGGATTCACTGGCACTTATCTTTGTCGTAGTTGCCGCTAGTGATTCATATGCATTAGCTGGCGCACTTGGTGCAACTGCCTCGGTAGTTATGTCTATCGCCACTCCACATTGGTCGCGGGTATCAGATCGAATCGGGCAAAGCACCACGCTTATACGAGTTGTGCCATTAAAAATCGCCGGCCTCATCATCTTCACATTACTTGTTACGCAAGGCTTCCCAATCTGGAGCTGGTTTGTCACCATTATTTTCGCCGAGAGTTTTTCAGTTAATACCGGAGGTCTGGTTCGACGTCGCTGGTTGCATGTACTCAGCCCCGATAAATCCACCACCGAAGAAGATGAAAAAGATCGACACATAGTCAACACCGCATATTCATTTGAAGCGCTCATGGATGAAGTTGTCTTTATCGCTGGACCAGTTATTGCAACTGCCTGCGCCACATCAATTGCACCCGCCGCTGGAATTATCGCTGGTATTTTATTTATGGCCGTGGGTGTTCCACTATTTATTACCGCGAAATCAACTGAACCACCAGCAACACCTAAACGAATCATCGATCCACATCCAGCCGTGATGAGAAATAAACAAGTTCAAGCCGTTGTGCTAGCAACAACTTTGTTGGGCGGATTTTTCGGTTCGATCGCCATTGTGACCGTAGCCTTTGCCGAAAACCGAGGACAAGAAAGTAAGGCGGGATTAGTTCTTGCAATATGGGCTAGCGGCAGTGCTTGCGCTGCGATCGCCCACGGGATTATTAAATGGAAGATAACAAGTGCTGCCCGATTCCTAATTTGCTTATTTGCACTAACAGTTTTAACAATTCCGATGTTATTTACTCATTCATTACTGTGGCTAACGGTTGCACTTTTCTTTAATGGTTTCGCGGTCGCACCACTTGTAATCAGTGCTTATGGCGTGGCCGAAGGTTCAGTTCCGCCAGAACAAATTACTGAAGCTCTGACCTGGGTCGTTGCTGGAATGCCATTAGGCGGCGCCGTTGCCAGTGCGCTTTCTGGTCTGGTGATCGATCAATTTGGAGCAGATATCGCGTACTGGGTTCCACTCGGTTTTATGATTTCGGCATGTGTAGCCACGCTGCCTTACTTCAGCACTTATAAGGGCCTCATCGACTACCCTCAAGCACGTGACTGAGTTACGACTAAATGGGAAGACCGAAGACGGTCTCTATCTCTCCTTGCACGATGAGGAAGGAGCAGAGTTCACGGTTCGAGTAAGTGAATCCCTTCGTGCAACAGTCAATCATCAACGATTAACTTCAGTTCCAGATAATGATGAACCAACTATTTCAATTAAAGATATTCAGCGATTACTTCGTGCTGGTCAAAGTTCAGATCAAATCGCCCGTGAAAATAATATTTTAGTTGAGAAAATTGAACGCTTTGCTGGCCCAATTCTCTCCGAACGTATCTACATAATTGATCAAGCTCAACAAATCCCGGTTCGCAAAGATAGTGGCCGGGAACCAGTTGCTTTAATTGATGTCGTAATCTCTCGTCTAGCTCCGCGCAACATTGACTCCTCAGAATTAAATTGGGATTCTTGGCGATTAGAAGATGGCAGTTGGACTATCGAGTTGCACTACCCGAACAGCAGCGGCGTAGGGGTTGCGCAGTGGAGTTTTGATGTAACTCTTCGAACCATCTCTTCAATGGATGAAAATGCTCGATGGATGATGGGCGATGAAGCGCCAGTACGTCAATTGCCAACACCAGGGTTAGTACCAACTGAAACTTCTCACCCCTCTGAGCGTCGAATTATCGATGTCTATAGCCAGGCCCGCAAAGAAGAGTTCGAAAGTTCAAAGGCAGAAGAACTGGAAGAGATGGATGCTGCGCCACAAGTTCCGCGCTTAGCGGTAATACGTGAAGAACCAGATGATGCGGCAACACGTGATGGAATTACTGCACGTGCAAAAGTTCCGAGCTGGGATGAAATTATGTTTGGAATTAAACCCGAAGATAAGTAGTTATTAATACTTAACTTAACGTTGTAGTAAGCAAGCCAACTTGGCTTTCAATCACAGTGTCACCACCATGATGGCCCACCATCGCACCTTCTTTTTCGGCGCGTTCGGGATCTAATAAAACTACTCCCCCTTGCGCAATTGCAATTATTTCACCCATCCGATCCTTGGCATCGGCACTTACTTGTGCTCCAAAAATCTCGGCGGTGATCGCTTCTTCTCGAGTTAACACAGTTGCCCGATCTTTCAAAAACTCTTGCCATAACGATGCGGCATCAACTCGCGCCGACAATGAATCGTTTTCCAAGTAGATGTGCCTGGCGCGCGGCTCTCCGCCAATAACGCTCACGCCGGTGAGCAATGGATTATCACGGCCGATAATTATTTTCTCAGTTACGTTGACCATCCCGTGATCTGATGTAATCCATATTCTGGTCCCTTTTGGGACTTCTTTCATTAACGAAAGCACCAGTAAATCAATCGCAGCTAATGCCGCTATCCATTTTTCACTACCTACGCCGTCGGAATGACCAGCTGCATCCAAATCATTAACGTAGAGATAGACAAATGAAGGGGTCTTTTGAAGCGCTAACTTTGTTTCACTCACTAGATCAATCGAAACATTCGCACCTCTATAATTTGCGCCACGAAAAACAGCACGAGTAAAACCTGAATTTTCATATCGCTTGGCGGCAACATGTGAAACATTTATTCCAACCGCCGAGGCCCGTTCAAACAACGTTTCAATAGGTTGCCAATTAGCTGGATCTACTCGCTCATCCCATTTCAAAGCATTCAGTAAACGTCCGCCACTGCGCGGAACTTGAACCGTATATCCCAACATGCCATGTGTTCCAGGCATTTCTCCGGTCGTCAGAGTTGCAAGTGAAGTTGCCGTTGTTGATGGAAAAGAAGTTTGAATAACTCCATGTTTGTACATGCGTGCAATCGTTGGCATTACTGAAGCAAATTTATCCAAGACATCAAAACCAAAACCATCTATTAGGAAAAGAAGTTCTCGGCCCATTGGAGATGGACCTACTTCTAAGAAATCGATGGCATTTTCTAGCCCCAACGATGAAAAAATTGAGGGAGTTATTTGGGATAAATGCACGTGCATATCCTGCCACGAGGGTGCACTAGAGTTGGCCTATGATTTCAGCTATTAAATACTCGGCCGAGGTTGCCGGTGCAATTGCCGCGGGCAAACCTATTGTGGCCCTGGAATCTACGATTATTTCGCATGGCCTGCCGCGTCCTTCTAATCTTGAAGTTGCCCTCGAATGCGAGCGAATCATTCGAGCAGGTGGCGCAGTTCCGGCAACGATCGCACTACTTGATGGAAAGATTTTGATTGGACTAGAAATCGCTGAACTTGAGGCGATCGCAAATCGTGATGATATTTCAAAGGCATCTATCCGCGACTTAGCAATCATTGTCGCGCAGGGAAAAAGCGCGGCAACTACCGTTGCTGCAACTGCTCATATTGCAGCTGTTGCTGGCATTAAAGTCTTTGCAACTGGTGGTTTGGGCGGCGTACACCGTGGCGCCAATGAATCCTTCGATGAATCTGCCGACCTCACTGCGCTCTCTCAATTAGACATGACCGTTGTATGTGCCGGCGTGAAATCGATTTTAGATGTTCATGCAACCCTGGAACGTTTAGAGACTTTAGCAATTGGGCTAGTTGGTTATCAGACCAATGCTTTTCCTGGTTTTTACTTAACGGATTCTGGTTACACCCTCGAGCATCGAGTGGAAAGCGCCCAGGATATTGTGGCAATCATTGCGGCACGCACGGCGATTTCAACGCAGTTCAAAGCTTTAGTTGTTGCTAATCCCGTTGCCAACGAGATGAATCGATCTCGTCACGATGAAATTTTGGCAAGTGGCTTAGCAAATGCTACACGCAATGGAATTGATGGCAAAGCGGTAACTCCGTACTTGCTAGAACATTTCCACACCGCTTCAAAGGGTGAATCCTTGGCGATTAATACTGAAATCATTAAATCAAATTGCGCACTTGCGGCGCAAATTGCGGTGGCGCTCTAATGAAAAAAATATTGTGTATCGGCGACCTTGCCCTCGATGTAATTTCACAGTTGAAAGAGCCGATTAATTATGGCAATGACACGGCCAGTAAAATTTCGAGTCACCCTGGTGGACAAGCTGCCAATGTTGCAACTTGGATTACGCGTACTAATTCAAAGGCCCACCTTGTTGCCCGCACCGGAAATGACCCAGTTGGCTTTGCTTTGATCTCAGATCTTGATAAGTACGGCGTTGAGCATCTTAATTTGATGCACTCTGGGCGTCCAACTGGCGTTGTGGTTATTTTAGTTGATTCCAACGGCGAGCGAACCATGTTTCCAGATAACGGAGCTAATGCCGATTTAGAAGTTTCCGATCTTCCATCACTTAATGATGTCGATGGTGTTTACATCAGTGGCTACGCTCTTTTAGATTTCCGTAGTCGCGATGCGGTTCTGGCTATGATTAAAAAAGTTAAGGCAGCCGGCAAGCCAATTTACTTTGACCCAACCACAACAGGTGCCATGAAAATTGTTTCGCGTGAAGAAGTTTTATCATGGGTGGCATTAATGGATGGCATCTTGTTAAATTCGGAAGAGGCTCTATATCTTGGCGAAGCTACCGATGTTGAAAGCGCCGAAAAGAATTTGGCGCAGATAACTCCACTCGTTGTAATTAAATTGGGCTCTAAGGGTGCTATGGGTATGCACAATGGCCACGTGGCAAAGGTTTCAGCAGTGACAACAAATGTTGTTGACACAACTGGCGCTGGCGATTCTTTTGCCGCCGGATTTATTCCAAAGTGGCTAGAAACAAGTGATCTCACTCAAGCCCTTACTGCCGGTGCTGCCCTTGCGGCAAAGTGTGTTGCATCCGTTGGGGCGCGCCCTCCCCTAAATTAATCAACTCTCTTGGCAGAATGCGCCCATGGCAACTGCGAAAAACCCCGCGAAATCTGCGGCAAAAGGTAAGAAACCCGTCGGACCTAAACCCGGTGAATATCCAGGAAAAATCGTTGATATCGATGTTTCCAAAGAAGTTTCCGAATCTTTTCTTGAGTACGCATATTCGGTAATTTATTCGCGCGCTTTGCCAGATGCCCGCGATGGTTTAAAGCCAGTGCACCGTCGCATTCTTCATCAGATGGCCGATATGGGTCTGCGTCCAGAGCGCGGACATGTAAAGAGTGCACGTGTTGTTGGTGAAGTAATGGGTAAGTTGCACCCACACGGTGATGGTGCAATTTACGATGCATTAGTTCGTATGGCGCAAAGTTTTTCCATGGGGCTGCCATTAATTGATGGTCACGGAAATTTTGGTTCACTCGATGCTGGTCCAGCAGCGATGCGTTACACCGAAGCACGCTTGGCATCGGCTGCCATGGCAATGGTTGCCGAAACCGATGAAGATACCGTTGATTTTGGGCCAAATTATGATGGCCAACTTTCCGAGCCACTAGTACTTCCTGCGGCATATCCAAATCTATTAGTTAATGGTGGATCTGGAATTGCAGTGGGTATGGCAACAAACATGGCGCCACACAATTTAGGTGAAGTAATTGCCGCCACTAAATATTTAATCGAAAATCCTTCCGCAACCGTTAAGCAGTTAATGAAATTTGTACCTGGACCAGATTTTCCTACGGGTGGCGAACTTGTAGGTCTAGAAGGCGTGCGTGAGGCATATGCAACTGGCAAGGGATCTTTTAAAGTCCGTGCCACAATTGAAATTGAAAAAGTGACATCTCGTAAAATGGGTATCGTCATCAAAGAACTTCCATTCACTATTGGGCCCGAAAAAGTCGTCGAACGAATCGCTGCCCTAGTAAAAGCCAAGAAAATCCAGGGAATTAGTGACATTATCGATTTAACTGATGGCCAGACTGGCACTAACGTAGTTATCGAAATTAAAAATGGTTTTGAGCCAGAAGAAGTCTTAGAAAAACTCTTTGCCTTAACCCCTATGGAAGATGCCTTTGCCATCAACGCAGTAGCCCTAGTTAAAGGGAAGCCACAGACACTTGGTTTGAAGGAGTTGCTCCGTGTCTTTATCGATCACCGGATCGAAGTTGTTCGTCGACGCTCAGAGTTTCGCAAAGCTAAAGCGGAATCTCGTCTCGGATTAGTTGATGGTTTATTAAAAGCGATTATTGATATCGATAAAGTTATCAAGATAATTCGGGCTAGCGATGATGCATCGGCAGCGAAAGAAAAGCTGATCAAAGACTTTAAATTAAATGACGAACAAGCAACGTATATCTTGGATATGCCACTTCGTCGCTTAACCAAGATGAGCAAAATTGAACTTGAAACTGAGCAAAAAGAACTTAAATCGATCATTGCTGAGTTATCAAAACTACTCAAGAGTGAAGATGCGATCAAAGCTCAGGTTTCTGCTGAATTAACAGCGGTTGCTAAGTCATTTGCTACACCTCGTCGCACGCGAATTGGTGCTGCTTAAACCCAGCCGATAGACTTTGGTGTGATTTCAACCCAAGCGCTAGAACTTCGAGCAGGTGCACGCCTTTTAGTTAAGGGTGTAACTGTACGTATCAACGATGGCGATCGCATTGGTTTTGTGGGTCGAAACGGTGCCGGTAAATCAACACTTGCAAAAGTTTTAGCTGGTGAAAATATGCCGGCCGGTGGCGCCGTAAATCGAACTGGAAAAATTGGTTATCTGCCACAAGATCCACGTACCGGTGATGAACCTGGCACCGTTATCGATCGAATTTTATCGGCCCGTGATTTAGATCAGATCGCAGCCCGGATGCGTTCAGTTGAAGAGGAAATGGCAACTGCCCAAGATGAAGCTTTAGAAAAAGCCATGGAGCGCTATGGCCGAGTTGAAGCCGAGTTCTCGGCAGCTGGTGGCTATGCCGCAGCCGCTGAAGCTGAAGCGATCGCAACTTCTTTGGGAGTTGCCGAGGCCGTCTTTGGAAATGAACTGTCGACACTTTCAGGTGGCCAACGCCGTCGAATTGAATTAGCCCGTATTTTATTTAGCGGCGCAGAAACCCTTTTATTAGATGAGCCAACGAACCACTTGGATGCTGACTCAATTCTGTGGCTTCGTGAATTTCTCTCTAAGTACTCTGGCGGCCTAGTGATCATCTCGCACGATGTGAATCTGATTGAAACCGTCGTTAACAAAGTCTTTTACTTAGATGCCAACCGTAACTGCATCGATGTTTATAACTTGGGCTGGAAGGCATATTTATTACAGCGCGAACAAGATGAGCATCGCCGTAAAAAGGAACGGGCCAACGCTGAAAAACGTGCCGAGATTTTGCAAAAGCAGGGTGAAAAGATGCGGGCAAAGGCGTCGAAGGCAACGGCCGCCCAAGGTATGTTACGTCGCGCCGACAAACTTCGAAGTAGTTTGGATGATGTTCGAGTCGCCGACAAGGTCGCTAAATTGCGCTTTCCTACCCCAGCACCATGCGGTAAAACTCCATTATCGGGCGAAGAGCTTTCTAAGAACTACGGATCACTTGAAATCTTTACCGATGTTTCCTGTGTCATTGATAAGGGAACTCGCGTTGTAATCCTTGGACTCAACGGTGCCGGTAAAACTACATTGCTTCGAATCTTGGCCGGTGAACTTGAATCTGACACTGGAAAAGTTGAACACGGTCATGGATTAAAAATTGGTTACTACGCCCAGGAGCATGAATCACTAGATTTCGAACGTACGATTTTAGAAAATATGTTGTCAGCCACCCCAGATATCAATGAGCCCACTGCTAGAAATACCTTGGGTTCATTCCTATTCGTTGGTGATGACGTTCATAAGCCAGTAAAAGTACTCTCTGGTGGCGAGCGAACTCGTTTAGCCCTAGCCGTGCTCGTAGTATCAGCGGCAAATGTTTTGCTCCTTGATGAGCCAACAAACAACTTGGATCCAGCATCACGTGCTGAAATCCTTGGCGCATTGGCTGAGTATCAAGGTTCAGTCATTATGGTTTCACACGATGAAGGCGCCGTACAAGCATTAAAGCCAGATCGCGTTATCTTGTTGCCAGATGGTGATGAAGATCTTTGGAAAGATGAGTACTTCGACTTAGTCTCAATCGACTAAACGTCAATATGCTCGCGATCAATTTCAGCATTTGCAATAAATTCTTTACGCGGTGCAACTTCACTGCCCATTAGCAACTCAAACATCGCTTCTGCCGCTGTTGCATCGGAGACAGTAATGCGACGCAAAGTACGAGCATCTGGATCCATGGTCGTCTCGCGAAGCTGATCTGCATCCATCTCGCCCAAACCTTTGTAGCGCTGAATTGGCTCTTTCCAACGCTTGCCATTCTGCTTCAAATCAGCGGTTAAGCGCTTCATCTCTTCGTCAGAGTATGTGTAGATGTACTCGCCTTTCTTGCCTCCCCCGCCCATAACTTCAATTCGGTGAAGTGGTGGGATAGCTGCAAATACACGTCCAGAATCAATCAACGGGCGCATGTAGCGATACATCAACGTTAAGAGCAAGCAACGAATATGGGCGCCATCGACGTCGGCATCAGACATCAAAATAATTCGGCCATATCTGGCTTCATCTAATTCAAATGATTTTCCAGAACCGGCACCAATAACCTGAATGATCGATCCACACTCTTTGTCTTCTAGCATCTGTGAAAGTGATGCCTTTTGAACATTGAGAATCTTTCCGCGGATCGGCAAGATCGCTTGGAATTCACTGTTACGGGCCGCCTTTGTCGTACCCAGTGCCGAATCACCTTCTACAATAAATAATTCGGTACGAGTGACATCTTCCGAACGGCAATCGGAAAGCTTAGTTGGCAAAGATGAGGATTCGAGTGCGTTTTTACGACGTTGTAAATCCTTGTGAGCACGGGCGCTTATTCTGGTACGAGATGCCGATGCTATTTTTTCTAGAACTAAACGGCCATTGGCCTTATCAATTCGTTTTGAGGTATTGAAATACTCTTTCATCATTTCGGCGACAACAGCCGAGACGATTCGGGTGGCAGCGGCAGTTCCAAGTACTTCCTTAGTCTGACCTTCAAACTGTGGCTCTGACATGCGAACTGTGACAACGGCCGTTAAACCTTCGAGAACGTCATCTTTAATAACATCGATCTCTTTGTTGGCCAAGGTCTTAGTAGAGCGAAGTGCTTCGTTGACTACCTTTACCAGTGCCCGCTCAAAGCCCAGTACGTGCGTTCCACCCTTTGGCGTAGCAATGATGTTAACAAATGAACGTTGGGTAGTTTCAAAACCATTACCCCACTTCATGGCGATATCAACTTCCATATCGCGCTCAACTTCAGTTGAAACCATATGGCCCTTGTCATCTAATACTGGGACGGTCTCTTGATAGTGCCCAGTACCGTAAATTCGAATTACATCGCCAACTGCTTCATCTGGTTGCAAGAAATTACAGTATTCAGTAATTCCGCTTTTATGAAAGAAAGTTTCGGTTGTCTTTGTCTGAGTGCGATTATCGTTAACAATTAAAGTAAGTCCGGGAACTAAATAAGATGTTTGACGGGCACGGGCGTAGATTTCTTCTAAATCTAACTCTGCTTCCTTCAAGAAAATCTGACGATCACTCCACCACTTGATACGTGTGCCAGTTACTTTCGATGAGATCTTTCCGATGACACGAAGTCCAGATTTTGGTTCGAAAGCTGCCTTTGGTCCATCACCATCGAAGATTCCAGCAGTGCCGCGTTGAAAAGACATCCAATAAATTTTGCCATCACGATCAACTTCAACATCTAATCGAGATGCTAAAGCGTTTACAACCGATGCACCCACACCGTGCAAACCACCTGATGCAGCATATGAACCACCACCGAATTTTCCACCGGCATGCAATTTAGTAAGTACAACTTCTACGCCGGTTAAGCCAGTCTTTTGTTCTTTATCAACTGGAATTCCACGACCATCATCATGTACTTCAACAGAACCATCGGATTCAAGATTAATTTCAATTTTCTTGCAATGGCCAGCTAAAGATTCATCGACCGAGTTATCAATAATTTCCCATAAACAATGCATGAGGCCACGAGAGTCAGTGGAGCCGATGTACATTCCGGGGCGTTTGCGAACGGCATCTAAGCCTTCGAGTACAGCGAGATCCTTCGCGGTGTAGCTATTTTGCGAACTCGTTGCATCATTCTCGGCCATGGGGCGAAAGATTATCCCCATCAGCACAAAATCACGCGTAAGCGCGCCGATAACCCTTCTAAGGGCGTGAATTGTCGACTCTCAGTGTTAATTAAGTGTTAATTAATGAAAAAACTTTAAATATAACGAGCGGGGAATAAATAAATGTGGTTTGCTGTTCCATAGAAACAGACGGAATCGGAGAGAGATATGTCAGAACAGTTATTGTTTGAATCAGTACCTCTTAACGCGCTAGATCGCTGCGATCGTTGCGGTGCCCAGGCCTATGTCCGTGCCGTCCTTCTCAATGGTGGAGAGTTGATGTTTTGCGCTCACCACGGCAAGGAATACGCTGAAAAGCTAAAGCCACTTGCCGCCAAGATTCAAGATGAATCAGAAAAGTTGAGTGAATCTAAAAACTAAATCTTACTTTTCTTCGAGAAAGCCCTTGTGCGAACCATCGCAGAAGGGCTTTTCTTGTGAGTGGCCGCAGCCGCAAAACTTTGGATTTTCCATAGTTTCGGTCACGTTTCCATCAGCATCAACAAAATCAACTGTTCCAGTTACACGGATTGATCCGCTCTTTGGATTAACAAAGACTTTTGGATTATCACTCATGATTGCTTGTTAGCTACTTACTAACTTTTAATCTAGGTAATCGCGCAGAACTTGGCTACGTGATGGGTGACGAAGCTTGGACATTGTCTTTGATTCAATCTGGCGAATACGTTCACGAGTTACTCCGTAAACCTTTCCAATCTCATCAAGTGTCTTTGGCTGGCCATCTGTTAATCCAAAGCGCATTGCAACTACACCAGCTTCACGCTCTGACAAAGTATCAAGAACTGAGTGCAACTGTTCTTGCAACAAAGTAAATGAAACGGCATCGGCTGGAACAACTGCTTCGGAGTCTTCGATTAGATCACCGAACTCGGAATCTCCTTCTTCACCAAGCGGTGTGTGAAGTGAAATTGGTTCACGGCCATACTTTTGAACTTCGACGACCTTTTCAGGAGTCATGTCGAGTTCTTTAGCTAACTCTTCTGGGGTCGGTTCGCGACCTAAATCTTGCAACATCTGGCGCTGAACGCGTGCCAGCTTATTAATGACTTCAACCATGTGAACAGGAATACGGATTGTGCGTGCCTGATCGGCCATGGCGCGAGTAATCGCCTGGCGGATCCACCAGGTGGCATATGTTGAGAACTTGTAACCCTTTGTATAGTCGAATTTTTCAACTGCGCGGATAAGTCCTAAGTTGCCTTCCTGAATTAGATCCAGGAACAACATGCCACGACCGGTGTAACGCTTTGCCAGTGAAACAACTAAACGAAGGTTAGCTTCGAGCAAGTGATTCTTTGCCCGCTTACCATCTTCAACTAGCCACTCTAATTCGCGCTTGTACTTCTTCTCTAACTTCTTCTCATGCTTTAATTTTTCACCGGCAAAAAGGCCTACTTCTACGCGTGTTGCTAGCTCAACTTCAAGTTCTGCATTGAGCAATGCCACGCGACCAATTTGCTTGAGGTAATCCTTTACTGGATCAGCTGTTGCACCAGCGGTCATAACTGTTTGTGCTGGGGCATCATCTTCTTCCGATGCCTTTAATGTAAATGCATCTTCTTCTTTGCCTTGTGTTGTCTCGTCCGCTAAATCAACGACGCGTGGCTGATTGCCCTTGTCTTCACTTTCGCTGTCGACGATATCGGTAGCCTCTTTGATTAGAGTTTCAACATCTTCTAATTCAACTTCTTCTAGTTCAACTTCTTCACCATCAATCTTTGTTACAACTGCTTTACCAGTCTTGGCATCGATTTTTGGAGCATCAATTTTTACTGGTTCTGGCTTTGGCGCAATTAATGCGTACTCAGCTTTTTTCAAAATACGGGCTGGTGAACCCAGTCCGCTCTTGCGCAGCTTTTCAACGATTATTGGAACTTGCGTTGCGAGCGCACGTGCTTCATCAACTAAATCTTTATCAACTTTCTTTGGAATTCGGTTGATCGATGTTACGCCGCGAAGTTCAAGTTCGGCGAGAACTTCATTTTGGCGAAGCACTGCGGTTTTGGCGTCAACAATTGCTTGCACATCTTTAACCGTTAAATCTTTTTTCAACTCTATTTTTTTAACTGGTGCAGCTTTTTTGACTGCTGCTTTCTTTACTGGGGCTACTTTTTTAGCTGCCACTTTTTTTGCCGGTGCATCTTTTTTAATTGGCGCAGTTTTTTTCACTGCCGCTTTTTTTACTGGGGCAGATTTCTTAGCCGGAGCTTTCTTGGCGACAGTTGTTGCCGAAGCCTTTGGCTTCACCTTGTTTTTGAGCGCACTAAATACAGCCACAATTGTCCTTTGGTTTTTTCGGCCGGTTCGGCCGAAGCGATACCTATATTATAATTTAGTTTGGCAAGTAAATGCACATCCAAAAACACCCTTTGGACCGCTATTTCGAGAGTTTTATCGCCGCTCGGATCACATTTCCAACACTTTCCACCTCAACTAGGAAGCCATCGTGGCCAAATGGGCTGTTTATGACCACCAGCGGGGCTGCAGCAGGTGCTAATTCGGCGATCTCGGCCTGTAGGCGCACCGGGAAGAGGCGATCGGTATCGATTGCAACTGCGACGATCGGAACCTGGATTGTGGCCAAGGCAGCGGCCACACCATCGCGATCTCGCCCAATGTCATGGCTATTCATCGCCTCGGTCAGTGCGATGTAGGTATTGGCATCAAAGCGCTGGGCTAATTTATCGGCTTGATGATCAAGATAGGACTCCACGGCGTAGCGCCCAGTTTCATCGCCCTGTAGCTGGCGGCCAAAGCGGATATCCATTTCAGCTTCAGTTCGATAGGTCAGATGCGCGATTCGACGGGCGATCCCCATCCCCTCGTCGGGTCCAGATTCCTGCTCGTAGTAATCACCGCGGTTAAATTGCGGATCACTTTTAATTGCGCGAATTTGAATCGAGGCAGTTCCGATCTGATCTCCCGTTGCCACGGCCGATGATCCAATAGTGCAGATGGCACCCACTCGATGTGGCAGTTGCACCGCCCACTCCAAGGCCCGCATCCCACCCAGTGATGGACCGACTGCGAGTTTGTACTTTGAAACTCCGATGGCATCGCTAAATGCAACTTCGGCGGCAACCATGTCGCGAATTGTGATCGCTGGAAAACGTGAGCCCCATCGTTTTCCATCAGGTGCAATTGATGAAGGACCGGTAGAGCCTTGACAGCCACCAATAACATTTGGGCAGACTACAAAATATGTATCGGAATCAAATGGAAGTCCCGGTCCAACCATAGAAGGCCACCAACCCGGAACATCAGACCAACCAGTCATCGCGTGATTAACTAAAATCGCATTGTCTTTGGCCGCGTTTAATTGGCCCCAACTTTGATAAGCGATTGTGACGTTTGGTAGAACTTCACCATTTTCAAGGAGTAAATCTCCGATTGAAATAAATTGTCGATCTCCTGGGTCGTGGCTTTCCAGCCAAGCACCTGTCGGTGATTTCTTATCGTGCATACATACAATCCTTCACGGGGCTTGCTAGTTACCTAGCCGGTTCGTCACCCGGAGCACCCCGCCGCGGTGGAGGGTTGCCGCCTACTAAGCCGGGGCTAATACGTAGGACTCGTGAACGGTTTAATTCTAGCCATTAAGCGTTAAAAATCCCAGCGGTTACTTTTGGGTGCAGTTCAACCCGCATCGCGGCAAAAGCATTGCTGGGCCAATCTGAGGTAAATACCCGGCGCAGCAAGATAGTCAGTGCATACGTTGGGCTTTCGGCAGTTGCCCGATCAAGTGCGCGAAAGGAGAGCTCCGACTCCCCGCGCTCGTATGCCAAGGTGGCAAAGAGACAAGCGATTGGGGCGACAAAACCAACTGGTGCAATGCGCAATAAATAGAGCCACATATTCCAATAGGTATCAAAGCTTTTTTCACTGTGTGAACCCAATGCAAAATCTCGGACCTGCACATCTTGAAGCCGTCCAACCACTTGGGCAATTAATTCGATATCACTGTTGTAACCGCGATCGCCAAACTGCATCGCTAAATCAATGATGGCAGTTGCACCATCTCGTTGCAGTAAATTTAAATCTGGTGAATCGGCAGTTAGGGCAAAACTTTTCACGGATTCCATAAACTCTGAATCCATCGATTGTGGCAGCGAAGCTATGGTGACGTAGGTATTTTCAGTTGTCATGGATCCTTATCCTTTGAACGTTGTTGGGGCTGCTACTACGGTGACGGTTGCCACCGAAATTTTTTTTACGGTTCCGCTAACTGCCCGGGCTTCGGCGTTGTGCGTATAGGTGCCATTCCACGTTGTTAGCAATGTAATTACGTAGGTGCCGGGCCTGGCATATGAGTGCCGCACATTTCCATTAGGAAATGGCCCGCCGTTATCGGTCGTTGCATAAATTGCGCCATCGCCAAAAGACCACATGAACGATGGCCGCAATGCCACATCTACAACTTCACCAATAATGTCTACTCGGCTTTGAAAGAGCGTAGGTAGATCACACCAAAAATAAACCGGCACATTTGATAGCGGTTCAAATTCGGGTTGGTAGGCAACGCCGGCTGTTGGCACCATTTTTATTAATCGATCGCTGAGATTTACTGAAGTAACTGCTTTCGTAGTACGTGGCTTATAACTGCGCTTAACTCTTGGTTTGGACACAATAGGTTTTGGCACAACAACTACTTTTGGTGGGAAAAATAAAGGTACCGGCTTGGGTTTTGGTGTCGATTTCACGACCGGCTTCTTTGGCGCCTGGCTAATTTTTTGGGTAGCCGTTGTATTACCTTTTCGCGCCACAATAACTATCTGATTATTTTCGGTATAAACACTGATGCACGCCTGCTCTTGGCATTGATCGCCATGAGCCATATGAATGGGCGTTAAAAAAATAATCAGTGCAATTAATAATAACTTCATGGCGGGGACGATAAATCGGGAAAAGGGATGAGCGCCTAACAACTACGCAAACTGTGGATAGGTGTGACAGGCTAGGAACATGAGCGCACGCGATGGTGATGGTTGGGTCCAGTGCGCCTGCGGAAATAAACATTGGGGACTCAATGGCGCCGCTGGAATATTAATCTTTCGTGGCGAAGAGATCTTGATGCAACATCGCGCCCCTTGGGTACATAACGGTGACACCTGGGGCATTCCCGGTGGTGCCAGAGATTCACACGAGAGCGTGATTGAGGGCGCTTTTCGGGAAGCTGTAGAAGAGACCGGCATCGATACCGATCTGTTAACGGTTGAAGAAACATTTTGCGATGATCACGGCAGTTGGCGGTATGAAACCGTTATTGCGCGCGCCGGAATCGAACTAGTTGCCCACGAAGTAAATGATGAATCTCATGAAGTACGTTGGGTCAAAATTGATCGAGTTCAGGAACTTACCTTGCACCCTAGTTTTGCTAAATCGTGGCCAGAATTAAAACTGCTGCTCAATAATTTTATCGGCCCACGCTAACTGACCATGATCGGCGTGTGAGACCACAACAACCGTTGTGCCGCTCGCGGCTAATTTCTTTAATAGCGCAATGATGCGATCACAACTGTGAACATCTTGGGCGGCTAATGGTTCATCCAGTAATAGGACAGGTGCATTGCGTGCGATCGCTTGGGCAATTGCAACGCGTTGGGATTGGCCGCCAGATAAAGTTGTGACCGCTCGTTCGGCCAGATCGGATAAATCTAACTGCTCCAACACGTGTGTTGCCGGGCCGGCCATTTCAATTATTTGCCGAACTGTAAAACCTAAAGTAAATGATTGGTTTTGCACACACATAGATCGTAAATCTGACAACTCGGTCGCAGTTGAACGTCGAACATCTACGTTATCAATGGTGATGTGACCATCATGTAATGGCAGGTCACCAGCGATTGCAGCCAGTAACGTGGACTTACCAGAACCATTTGGCCCAATAATCGCCGTAATCTGGCCGGTCGGAATCTGCTCGGTCACCTGATTGATGACCAACTGTCGATCTCGAAAAACTGTAATCTCTTTTAAAGTGATCATTGTATCTTCCAAATATTATTTTTTACGGTAACTAGTGCAATTAACACTGGTGCACCGACAAGTGAGGTTAACAATCCGATTGACAACTCATTGGGCTGGGCGATTGTGCGTGCTAGCGAATCGGCGGTAACGACAATGAAACTTCCAATTACGCCGGTTTGAGCGATCAGATATTTGTGGGCTGGACCGTAAATAAAGCGGGCAATATGCGGTGCAGCTAGGCC
>JBBQRL010000004.1:0-72487 GCA_038214925.1 Candidatus Nanopelagicales bacterium
ATGAGAACACAATTGCGGCAGCGATGCGCGCAATTGCCGATGCACGTGAAGGAACGGCCAGACAAGAAGGCCACATTAAATCGTTGCACGCTCGGCTAGAGGCGATCGCTGAAGAAGTAGAACGTTTAACAAAGACGCGCACTGATGCTCAGGCACGGGTAGATCAAGCACATCGTGAGTATTCAACTTATGAATTAGAGATCGCTGGCGCCGATTCGAGTGAACTTGGTTTAGATTCACTGTACGAAGGTGCAAAAAATGGGCTTGATCTAGCCAAAGTACAGTTAGCGCAACTAGTTGATGCCGAGCGAAGTGCAGATCGTGAAAAAAATGGCGTCGAAGCTAAGTTAGAGGCGATTAAATTAACATCTGAAAATCGCGATGGTGCATCGGCGCTGTTACGTGATTCTCGCGGAGTTTCGATTCTCGGAAGTATCGCCGCCCTCATTGAAATTGATAATGGCTTTGAGGCTGCCGCAGCTGCCGCCTTTGGAAAATTAGCCGATGCCGTAGTCGTGAAGGATCTCTCATCTGCCGTTACGGCGCTGACAACTTTGCGCAGTGAAAATCTTGGCCAAGCCGATGTTTTAGTCTACGAACCAGGATTACACACTGGAATTTCTATTCCGGCTGGCTTAAAACCATTATCAGCACACATCCGCTCATCCACCATTGCCGATTTAATTCAAAGCCTGCTGGCATCAACGGTAGTTGCCGAAAGCGCTAACGCCGCCGAAGCGATTATTCGCGCTCATCCAGGTTTAACTGTCGTTACTCGCGACGGTGATATCGTTACAAAGAACCGAGCCAGCGGTGGATCGAAATCTTCATCATCGCTGATCGAAATTAAGGCGCTAATTGATGGCCTCAACAGCAAACACTCCGATATATCGCACACCTGTGATCGACTTAAATTTGAGATTTCAACTGCCACCACAGAGGTTGCCAGCAAGCAAAGTGACTTTGATATTGCATTATCAAAACTCAATGAATCAGATGCACGTATTGCAGCACTTACCGAACAGTTGGCGGTTTCAGGACAGAATATGAAATCTTCAACGGCTGAAGTTGAGCGATTAACGCAATCAATTTCCGAGGCAACGGCGGCTAAATCTCGCGATGAAGGTGAAATTGTTATCGCGCAAAATCAATTGTCACAGCAAGGTGAAGTCGCCGAGCCCGATCACTCACACTCGGAAGTTTTGCGTAATGATGTTTCAGTTGCTCGCACTTCTGAAGTAGAAGCTCGCCTAGCGGTTCGAACAATTGAAGAGCGGGTGGATTCAGTTGCCGCTAGAGCCCTGGCACTTGAGCAATCAGCTCAAGGTGAGCGAGAAGCATCGGCACGTGCCATTACTCGAAGAAGTGCGCGCGCACGCGCTGCCGTGATCTCACAAGCCGTTGCCGAAGCTGCGTATGAAGTCCTGATTCACATTGAACGTTCGATATCGAAGGCGGCAACCGAGCGAGCACGTTTAGAAGAGTCTCGCACCAAGCGCGAAGGTGAAACTTTAGTTGCACGTACTCGCGGCCGTGAATTAACAACCGATCTTGAAGCGCTAACAACTAGTGTTCATAAAGATGAGATCGCCCGAGCCGAACAACGTCTGCGTATTGAAACGTTAGAGACAAAGACGATTGAAGAGTTTGGGATTGATACGTTAACGCTGGTCAGTGAATATGGCCCAGATAAAGATGTACCGACATTTCATGAGACCGAAGATGGCGAGATCGTTTCAACAGAAATGGTGCCATATCGCCGCGAACAGCAAGTTAAGCGTCTGGCATCTGCTGAGCGATCACTGAACCTACTGGGCAAGATCAACCCATTAGCTTTGGAAGAGTTCACAGCATTAGAAGAGCGGTTGAAGTTTTTAGCAGAACAACTTGAAGATCTAAAGAACACGAAACGAGATCTGCTAGAGATCATTAAAGAAGTTGATGATCGCGTTCAATCAATCTTCATGGAAGCCTACCTAGAGACGGCAAAGCATTTTGAAGAGATTTTTGCTCGATTATTTCCAGGTGGCGACGGCCGTCTGATTTTGACGGATCCAGATAATCCTTTGATTTCCGGTGTCGATGTGGAAGCTCGTCCTCCGGGCAAGCGTATTAAGCGTTTGTCATTGCTTTCAGGTGGTGAAAAATCACTGACGGCAGTTGCGATGTTGATTGCGATATTTAAAGCCCGGCCAAGTCCGTTTTATGTTCTCGATGAAGTTGAAGCAGCCTTGGATGATGTGAACTTAGGTCGTTTACTTGGTGTGCTGGAAGAGTTACGGGCAAGTTCTCAACTTATTATTATTACCCACCAAAAGCGCACCATGGAGATCGCTGATGCGTTGTACGGTGTAACGATGCGTGGCGATGGCGTGACGGAAGTAATTTCACAGCGCTTACGCGAATCTGACGAAAGCTAAGAGTCTTTCTTCGATGGGGCTTTTTAGTAAATTCATTGCAAAGATCAAGGGGACTAATGATTTTTCTCCCTCCGATTGGAATCAATTAGAGCAAGAGTTACTCGCCTCGGATCTTGGGCCAACGTTAACTCGAGATTTTTTAGAGGCGGCGAGAAAAGTAAAAAGTGATAATGCCGAAGAGGCGTTAATTGAAATTTTAAGAAATAAACTTTCTTCGAAATCACATGATGCAATTATTGTCTCTGGAACGACGACCATAATGGTGGTCGGAGTAAATGGGACTGGCAAAACGACATCGGTGGCAAAACTTTCATCTTTTTATAAGAAAACCGGGAAAAGCGTCGTTCTTGCCGCTGGTGACACTTTTAGAGCAGCAGCGGTAGATCAATTAAAAACTTGGGGATCAAAAATTGGCGTAGAAGTTGTGGCTGGGAAAGAAAATGGGGATCCAGCCTCAGTTGCATTTGATGCAGCTGTTCGAGCACGAGATTTAAAAGCAGAGGTTTTAATTATTGATACTGCTGGCCGACTGCATAATAAAAATGATTTGATGGCTGAGTTAACAAAGGTAAAGCGAGTAGTTGAAAAAGTCTCCATGATCAATGAGGTTTTACTGGTCATCGATGCGACAACGGGGCAAAATGGTTTGCAACAAGCCAAGATATTTTCCGAGAGCGTGGATGTCACTGGCATCGTTCTCACCAAACTAGATGGCAGTGCCAAGGGCGGGGTAGCCCTTGCCATTGAAGCCGAACTTGGCATCCCCATCAAATGGATAGGAACAGGGGAGTCCGAGAGTGATTTCGCACCATTTGAGCCAGAGAGCTACCTGCGCCAGCTGATCTCGTAACTTTGCTGTAACACAAGCCGTTTTTTGTCATGGATCTGAAACGCATCAGGCCATCGCTTGTAACCGGCAAATAAGAGGGTTCTCTTATCTCAAAGACGAGAAATCTTCTTGAAAATTAGGTGGTAACTACATGGAACAAGTTGTAATCAATACGGGCGACACTGCCTGGATGTTAATAAGTACGGGATTAGTAACTCTCATGATTCCAGGACTTGCACTGTTTTACGGTGGAATGGTTCGGGTCAAGAGCGTTCTTAACATGATGATGATGTCATTTGGTGCTTTAGCGATTGTCTTTGTTTTGTGGATCGCATTTGGTTTCTCGTTAGTCTTTGGTGATTCATACAACGGCTCAGGTTTAATCGGAAATTTCACTGAGTTTGCTTTTCTTAAGGGCCTAGATAATTCAGCGGCGATTATTGGAACAATTCCAGCAGCGGTCTTCGTGGCCTTTCAAGGAATCTTTGCCGCAATTACCGTCGCACTTATTTCAGGATCAATCGCTGATCGTGCAAAATTTGGTGCATGGATGGTCTTTGCTGGAATTTGGGTAACACTCGTCTACTTCCCAGTTGCACACTGGGTATTTGCCTTTGATAATTTCGTTGCCAAAACTGGTGGATGGATTGCAAATGATTTAGGTGCACTGGACTTTGCTGGTGGCACTGCCGTACACATCAATGCCGGCGCAGCTGGATTAGCTTTGGCATTTGTACTTGGAAAGCGAGTTGGGTTTAAGAAAGTCCCAATGCGTCCACACAATCTGCCACTTGTAATGCTAGGTGCAGGACTACTTTGGTTTGGTTGGTTTGGCTTTAATGCTGGATCTGCCGTGGCATCAAATGGAACTGCTGGATTAGCTTTGCTTAACACAATCGGTGCAACATCCGCTGCGGTCTTAAGTTGGCTCCTAGTTGAAAAAATTCGTGATGGACATGCAACTAGTCTTGGGGCAGCCTCGGGTGTAGTTGCCGGTCTTGTTGCAATTACGCCAGCATGTGCGGCGGTAAATGCAAGCGGTGCGCTAATTGTTGGTCTAGTTGCCGGTGCACTCTGTGCGCTATCTGTTGGACTTAAGTTCAAGTTCAATTACGATGATTCTCTGGATGTAGTTGCAGTTCACTTGGTAGGCGGACTTGTCGGAACAATTATGATCGGCTTTGTCGGCGTAGATGTTGGTCTATTCAATGGTGGCGGAACCGAGCAATTGGTGAAGCAGGTTATTGGTGCCGGCGCAGTTCTTGTCTACTCATTCGTACTTTCCTACATCATTGGAAAACTTATTGATCTAACAATTGGTTTCCGAATCACGGGTGATCAAGAAGTCTCAGGTATCGACTTAGCTCTTCACGCAGAACGCGGATACGAGCTTTCAGACAATAGCCAAGGTAGCGTCCTTGGAATTTCGAAAGGGGCATAACAATGAAACTCATTACTGCAATCGTTAAGCCGTTCAAATTAGAAGATGTGAAAGATGCTCTTCAAGCGGCGGGTATTACCGGAATGACAGTTTCAGAAGCTAGTGGTTTCGGTCGCCAACGTGGACACACCGAGGTCTATCGCGGCGCCGAATACACAGTTGATCTAGTGCCCAAGGTTCGCCTCGAAGTTCTAGTCGATGACAGTGAAGTTGACTCAGTTGTCGACACCATCGTGAAGGCGGCTTCAACAGGCTCGATTGGTGATGGAAAAGTTTGGACCACACCAGTTGATCAGGTTATTCGAGTGCGTACTGGAGAGCGCGGCTCAGAAGCAATCTAAAGTTGAGGCATGAGTACTCGCAATAGAAGAGAGCGGTCAAATGATAGTGATCGCTTTCTAACATCACTTTTTCACAGTGCGGTTGAAACCCATTGTGAAGAAAATGTGGGTAAGGATTTAGCACTCGCCGCGGTTGGAGGTTTTGGCCGCGGTGAGTTATCTCCTGGTTCTGATTTAGATATTTTAATTCTTCATTCCGGAAAAAACTCAGGTGAAATTTTAAAACTTGTAGTTAATGACCTGCTATACCCATTGTGGGATAAAGGCAGCGTTGATTATTCGGTAAGAACGCGCAGCGAAACGCGGCAATCAGCGGCAAGTGATCTAAAAGTTGCAATGGGCCTATTAGATATTCGCTTAATTGCCGGCAATCCTGATTTAGTGGCGGCGGTTCAAAGTGATTCACTTGAAATGTGGCGAAAGAGTTCAAAAGAATCTCTACCTAAACTATCGAAATCCTTATCCGAGCGACATGAGCGCGCTGGCGAATTAGCGTATTTACTTGAACCAGATTTGAAAGAAGCCCGTGGTGGCTTACGAGATATCACCGCCCTTCGCGCCATCGCTGCATCCGGTGCAATCAGGGTGCCACTTGAGAAAATTAGCTGGGCTGAGTCAACACTTAACAATGTTCGCGAAGCACTTCATACAGTCAGCGGTCGAGGTAAAGATCGACTTCTTTTTCAAGAACAAGACAAGGTTGCACAGCATCTAAATTATGAGAGCGCCGATGCCATGATGAGCGATGTGGCACAAGCAGCACGGTCAGTTGATTATCTGCTCAATCACACCTGGCACACACTGGAGCATCGCGGTAAAGACGGTCTAGGGCGAATAATTAAAAAGCCAAGAGTGGCAACCGTTGCTAAAAATATAAGTTCGCTACATCGCGAAATAGTTATTGATCCAATGATCTCCTTTAACGATGATCCAGTCGTTGGTATTCGAGCAGCTGCTACCGCTGCGCAATTAGGACTTCCACTTTCCTTAAATACCTGCGAGCAACTCTCGGCGGCGATTTCGCGCGGGGAGGGCCGGCTTTCCAATCCTTGGCCGCGCGAGGCCCGAGAGCTACTGATTTCACTGATCGGCGCAGGTGAGGCGATGGTGGATGTTTTTGAGAGTTTAGATCAGGAAGAGATCATTTTTTCTTGGATTCCAGAGTGGCGAACTGTTAGATCATTACCACAGCGAAATGCGCTCCATCGTCACACAGTTGATCGGCACATGGTTGAGACGGCAGTTTATGCCGCGCGGTTAACTCGCAAAGTCCACCGACCAGATCTCTTACTTTTTGCCGCGCTATTTCATGACATTGGCAAGGGCAGCGATGAAGATCATTCCGAACGTGGCGTGCGATTGATCAAGCCAATTGCAGAAAGAATTGGTTTTGATTCTAAAGATATTGAAATCTTGCAAGATCTAGTGAAGTACCACTTGCTGCTTTCAGCTACTGCAACCAGGAGAGATCTTGATGATCCAGCAACGATTCAATCAATTGTCGCGGTAATTAAAGATGCCAACACGTTAGAGCTTTTACATGCCCTGAGTATCGCCGATGGCGAAGCTACCGGAAGTGCGGGCTGGAGTGATTGGAAAGCAAATTTAGTTGCCGATTTAGTGAGCCGAGTAAAGAAGGTGATGGCCGGAATCGAAATTGCGCAGCAGCCGGCGGTCATTAACGCTGATATCGAATTAGCACAAAGAGGTGAGCTAGTAGTTTCAGTGAAGCAACATTCGAGTGGTTTTGCAATCGATGTCATCTCACCTGACAAGCCAGGACTTCTGTCGATCGTCGCTGGTGTATTTAATATCTGTAGATTAGATGTGAAATCGGCACGAACAAAGACTTTGGGAAATTCCGCGGTTATGTACTGGTTCGTCACTCCCGAACCATTCGCCAAGGAGTTTGACGAGAATTCTCTGCATCAACTCATTTCAGCAGCTCTGATTGACCCTCGTTTCATCGAAGAAAAATTAGCTGATCGAGCAAAGGCATATGCATCAATTCCTGCGATACCTGTTCCAGATGCCGAAGTAGAAATATTTAACGACGCGGCAACTGATGCAACTGTGATCGAAGTGAGAAGTCACGATCGACCAGGATTACTATTTAAAATCGGCGCCGTAATGACCTTAGCCAGAGTAGATATTGCTTCGGCGATCGTTACTACCTTGGGCGCAGAAGCGATCGATACCTTGTATGTCACTGAATTAACAGGAGGACGACTGAGCCAGGAAAGAGCGCAACAAGTAGCGGCGCAACTTAAGCAAGCGCTGGCGTAGTCTGTACCCCTATGTTTGATTCACTAGCCTCCCGATTCACCGCTGCATTTTCGGCGCTGCGATCTCGCGGAAAAATCTCTACTGGCGATATCGAGGCAACGTGCGTAGAAATTCGCCAAGCACTCCTCGAATCTGACGTTGCCCTCTCCGTTGTCGAAAGTTTTATTGAAGAAGTTCGTGAGAAGTCTTTGGCAGCGCTACCGAATCTGCAATCAGGCACAAATCAAGCAAACGCGATCTTTGAAATTGTAAACACTTCACTTATTGAAATTCTAGGTGGGCAAACTCGTAGAGTTCGTTTCGCAAAAAATCCACCAACCGTCATCATGCTGGCTGGTTTACAGGGTGCCGGTAAAACTACTTTGGCTGGAAAGTTAGCTAAGTTTTATGCTGAACAAGGAAACACACCTTTACTGGTGGCATCAGATTTACAACGTCCAAATGCCGTTACGCAGTTGCAGGTCGTAGGAGATTCAATTGGTGTTCCAGTCTTTGCTCCAGAACCCGGCAACAATATTTCCAGCGGAACCTATGGCGGCGATCCAGTAAAAGTTGCCAAGGCCGGTATTGAATTTGCTAAATCAAAACAGTACAACATGGTTATCGTTGATACCGCGGGTCGTCTCGGTGTAGATGCGGAGTTAATGAAGCAGGCATCTGATATCCGAGATGCGGTAAAACCAGATGAAATTTTATTTGTCGTTGATGCGATGATGGGTCAAGATGCAGTTCGAACTGCCCAAGCATTTTTAGATGGCGTAGGTTTTGATGGGGTAGTACTAACAAAGCTCGATGGAGATGCCCGTGGCGGTGCCGCACTTTCAATTTCATCACTAACAAAGCGCCCAATCATGTTTGCATCAACGGGTGAGAAACTTCATGAGTTTGATATTTTTTACCCTGACCGCATGGCATCTCGAATCTTGGGTCTGGGCGACGTTGCAACTTTGGCGGAGCAAGCTAAAAAAGCATTTGATTCTGATACTTCAGCGAAACTAGAAGCAAAATTTGCCAGTGGCGAAGATTTCACGTTAGAAGATTTTTTAGAACAACTTCAGGCAATGTCCAAGATGGGCAATATGTCGAAAATTTTAGGAATGTTGCCCGGTGCGGGACAGATGAAAAAGCAGATCGAAAACTTTGATGAAGGTGAAATCGTGCGCACGAAAGCGATTGTGCAATCGATGACACCGGTGGAAAGACGAGATCCCAAAGTTCTCAACGGCTCTCGAAGAGCTCGGATCGCGCTCGGATCGGGGAGAAAAGTTTCCGATGTAAATAATTTAGTTGATCGCTTTAGTGCCGCTCAAAAGATGATGAAACAGATGCGAAATGGCGGCCATCCGCAGGGGATGGCACAAATGGGAATGCCTCCTATGCCAAAAATCGCCACCGCGGCACCGGCGAAAAAGAAGTCAAAGTCGGGAAATCCCGCTAAACGAGCCTTGGAAAACGGCTAAATCCCGATTTCCTTCTGGGGGCGCTAGATGGCAGAATTGGGAACCTGTTGATGGGGCCCTCTACCCCTTTCAACATCCATAACCGATAGTGTCGAAATTTGATTGCGCACCCCGCTGTGATCAACTCTCTTCACACACAAAAACAGGAGTACAACTTTCTTGGCTACAAAAATTCGTTTAATGCGCATGGGCAAAATCCGCACACCGTTCTACCGTGTTGTGGTTACCGACTCGCGCAAGGCACGTAACGGTCTCTCAATCGAAGAGATTGGTCGCTACGTCCCAGGACAAGAGCCTTCACTTATCGAGATTAACTCAGAGCGCGCGCAGTACTGGCTCGGAGTTGGCGCACAACCATCAGAGGCGGTTGCAGCATTGCTCAAGGTAACTGGCGATTGGCAAAAATTTAAGGGTCTTCCAGGATCAGAGGGAACACTTCGTGTTGCCGCTGTTAAGCCAGGAAAGATCGTTGCATACGAGGCTGCAATGAAGGCCGCTGCTGATGAACCAGCAGAAGGTGCAACAACAATGAAGAAGAAGGCACAGGAAAAGCTTGCTGCAAAGGCAAACCCAGTAGTGTCCGAGCCAATAGTCAATGAATCGGTGTCCGAGGTTCCAGCTGTGTCCGAGCCAATAGTTAATGAAGTGGTGTCCGAGCCAATAGTTAATGAAGTGGTGTCCGAGGTTCCAGCGCAAGATGTAGCGACCGAAGGTGTGGCCGAATAACAATGATGGATGAAGCTTTAGAGCATTTGGTCAAGGGGATTGTTGATAACCCTGATGATGTTGTTGTGAAAGAGATTTCACATCGTCGCGGAACAACGCTTGAAGTTCGCGTTAATCCAGAAGACATTGGAAAAGTTATTGGACGAAATGGCCGCACCGCAAAAGCACTTCGCACTGTTGTAAGTGCAATTGCAGGTCGCACAGTGCGCGTCGATCTCATCGAGACCGACGAAGCTCGCTAGTAATGCGTTTACTCGTGGGGCGAATCGGTCGCGCTCACGGAATTCTTGGTGAAGCGACGATTGAGGTTCGAACTGATGAACCTGATCGTCGCTTTGCAATTGGTAACAAGGTTTCAACTGATTCCCACGGTGAATTAACGATTATTTCTGGTCGCGTTCACAACGGCATTCTCTTGTTGGGTTTCAACGGTATTACTGACCGCAATGGGATCGAAAAACTAAGAGATACCCTGATGTATGCCGATGTAGATATTAATGAGCCAAGTGATGATGAGGACGAATACCACGTCCTCCAATTAATCGGTTGTGTTGCAGTTCTTGAAAATGGGGATCACTTTGGTGAAGTTACCGATGTCATTAATCTGCCGGGTCAAGATTTACTTTCGATAGCGACCCCAACTGGCGAACGATTAATTCCATTTGTGCATCAATTCGTGCCAACTGTTGATATTTCAAATAAAAAAATCGTAGTAATTCCGCCAACGATTTCAGCGGAGATGTCATGAAGATAGATCTGATCAGCATATTTCCGGATTACTTTGCTCCGTTAAAACTATCCTTACTAGGAAAGGCCCAGGAGCAAGGAATTGTGGATGTTGAAGTTCACGACCTGCGTGCTTTCGCTAAAGATAATCATCACACGGTAGATGACACCCCCTATGGCGGTGGCGCTGGAATGGTTATGTTGCCAGAAATTTGGGCACAATCCATTGATCCCTTGATTACACCTGAATCAGATTTAATAATTTTGACGCCAGCTGGAAAGAAATTTGATCAGGAAATGGCCGTGGATTTTTCACGCTCGAGCCATCTAATTTTTGCCTGTGGCCGTTATGAAGGTATCGATGATCGCGTCCGTCAATATTACGAAGCTAAAAATTATCGGGTGAATGAAGTTTCGATTGGCAACTATGTTTTAGGTGGGGGAGAAGTTGCATCTTTAGTAATGATTGAAGCCATTACTCGCTTACTTCCAGGTGTACTCGGTAATTCAGATTCATTGGCAGAGGAGTCACATAATGAAGAGGGATATTTGGAGTATCCCAACTTCACCAAGCCTTCTATGTGGCGCGATATTGCAGTTCCCGAGATTCTTTTGAGCGGCAATCACAAAGAAATTGAAAAATGGCGTGCAGCACAAGCAATTGAGCGCGCAAAAAGGCATTTATAACTCGCCAGTAACAGTTGATTGCCGTAGCGTCTGCCACATGAGTTACGACAGCAAAGATGTTCAATCTCGATTGATTCGTGATCTTGAACCAGTAGTAGCTGTGGAATTAGAACGTCACCTGGCAGTGCAAAAGAATTGGTACCCACATGAGTATGTCCCATGGTCAGAGGGACGCGACTACGCCGGCCCACTCAATGGTGATGCATGGGAGGCAAAGGATTCACGTCTTACTCCAGTTGCCCAGGATTCGTTAATTCTTAATCTTCTCACTGAAGATAACTTGCCCAGTTACCACACTGAAATTGCAATCGCTATGGGTCGCGATGGTGCTTGGGGTAATTGGATTGAACGCTGGACTGCTGAAGAAGCTCGTCACGCAATTGTTATTCGAGATTACCTCATGGCAACTCGTGGTGTTGATCCGTACTACCTAGAGGATCTGCGAATGGCACATATGAGTCTTGGATATCAGACACCGTATGAAAACGATATGTTGCACACCATCGCATATGTTTCTTTTCAAGAGTTAGCAACCAGAATTTCACATAGAAACACTGGAAAGATTTCAGCTGACCCAATCGCAGAGTCGATGATGCAGCGCATTGCACTCGATGAGAATCTTCATATGCTTTTTTACCGAAACACCCTAAATGCCGCCCTTGAAATCGAGCCTAATGCGGCAATGCGTGCAATCGCCGATGTCGTAACTAACTTTGATATGCCGGGTGCAGATATGCCAGGCTTTGGCCGCAAGGCAGTTGGGATCGCTTTGGCTGGAATTTACGATCTGCAGCAGCATCTTGATGAAGTTATCGCTCCAGTCTTGCGTGCTTGGAAAGTCTTCGAGCGCACGGATTTATCAGGTGATGGACTCAAAGCAAGAGATGAGATTGTTTCCTTTTTAGCCAAGACCCAAGTTGAATCAACGCGATTTAACGAAAAACGGGAAATCTATTTTGAGCGTCAAATCGCTCGCGGGCAGGAACCACTGCGTATCATCAAGTAGAGTTGGCTCCATGTGCAGACTCTTAGCTTTTACTTCTACCGAGCGCAAAAGCTTCTATGACGTCGCCGGAAATAATTTCGATAAATTTATCGCCTTATCGAGTGAGCATAAAGATGGCTGGGGGATCGCCTCCGAAGGTCAGGTAGCTAAGAACCTTAAAGCCGCTTTTGAAAGCGTTGAATTTAGTGATGAAGTTAAAGCGCTGCATACCGATGGGGCGCTCTTGCATCTGCGACTTGCATCAAAGGGCTTAACCGTTGATATTGCAAACAACCATCCATTTACTCATGGGCAGTACACATTTATGCATAACGGAACTTTGCGCCCAACAGAAGTTGCCGAACCTTTTATCTCAGCGCATTACAAAGAGTTCATTACTGGCTATACAGATAGCGAACGACTCTTCTTTGCCTTGCTCACACAGATTGATGAACTTGGCCTGGTAGAAGGCGTTCGAAAGACTATTAATGAAGTTCGTGCGGTAGCAGATTACTCGGCAATCAACATCATGATCCAAACGCCCGAGCATTTAATCGCGGTCTGTGAATTTAATGAAAACAACACTTCCGAATGGAGCGGTCCAGATCATTATGAACTTCGCTTCATGAAAACCGAACACGATGTGGTGATCGCATCAACCGGGTGGGGAAACTCAGATTGGCAGCATCTCGATAATCACAAGATGCTAGTTGTCGATCGAGTAAGTTTAGAATTTTCTATCTCCGATCTATGAGTAAGACGTATTTAGTCGAAACGTACGGCTGTCAGATGAACGTTCATGATTCGGAACGTATCGCAGGATTGTTAGATGAAGCCGGTTACATTCCAGTCATTGAAGGCAACCAGGCAGATTTAGTTGTCTTTAATACTTGCGCCGTCCGTGAAAATGCCGACAACAAGTTATATGGAAATTTAAGTTTTTTAGCTCCCATTAAAAAAGCTAATCCACATATGCAGATCGCCGTGGGAGGTTGTTTAGCTCAGAAAGATCAGGCGACAATCATAAAAAAAGCTCCATACGTTGATGTTGTTTTTGGTACTCATAACGTAGGTTCATTACCGATCTTGTTAGAGCGTGCTCGGATTGAGGAAGAGTCCCAAATCGAAATCTTGGAGTCGCTGGAGCACTTTCCCTCGACTTTGCCGGCTCGACGTTTATCGGCTTTCTCTTCATGGGTTTCGGTATCAGTTGGCTGTAATAACACCTGCACTTTTTGTATTGTGCCCACATTGCGCGGAATTGAAAAAGATCGGGATGCTGGCGATATTTTAAATGAAGTAAAGGCGCTAGTTGATCAAGGCGTTATTGAAATTACTTTACTGGGCCAAAATGTAAATGCCTATGGCGTCGATTTTGGAGACCGTCAGGCTTTTGCAAAATTACTGCGCGAGTGTGGAAAAATTGATGGTTTAGAGCGAGTACGTTTTATGTCACCACACCCACGAGATTTCACCGACGATGTCATCGATGCAATGGCGCAAACGGCAAATGTGATGCCTCATCTTCACATGCCATTGCAGTCAGGCTCAGATCGAATTTTGCAACAGATGCGCCGCTCCTACCGAAGTGATCGCTATCTAGGTATTTTAGATCGAGTCCGTCAATCAATTCCACATGCAGCTATTACGACGGATATTATTGTTGGCTTCCCTGGTGAAACAGAAGCAGATTTTCAAGCGACGTTAGATATTTGTAGCCAAGCACGATTTACCGCCGCCTACACCTACCAATATTCAAAGCGACCTGGCACGCCGGCGGCGACTATGCCTGATCAAGTAAGTGAAGATGTAGTCGGCCAGCGATACACGCGCCTTCATAATCATCAACAAGAGATCTCATTGTCGGTAAATCAAGAGAGCATTGGCTCAACTCACCGAGTTTTAGTTGGAGATTACGAAGGTCGACGAGATGGCGCGCAGTCTCGATTAACCGGTCGCAGCGAAGATTTTCGTTTGGTCCACTTTGATAACACAAGCCAGGCCAGACCCGGCGATGAAGTAACGGTCACAATTACGCAGGCTTCGGCGCATTATTTAATTGGTGAGCCGTTATCTGTTCGCCAAACTCGTGGAGCACAAGCTCATGCTGCTCGTACAGAGGAGCGAGGCAAGCCGGCAACTATGTTGGGAATCCCTACGGTCAAACAAGGATGACGATGAAAACTATCGTTATTTGCGGTGCAACTGCTACAGGTAAAAGTGATTTAGCGGTAACGCTAGCAACACAGATCGGCGCCGAAATTATTAACGCAGATTCAATGCAGTTATACAAAGGTATGGATATCGGAACTGCAAAAATTTCAATAGAAGAGCGACAAGGCATTTCCCATCACTTAATGGATCTGTTAGCCGTTACTGAGGATGCAAACGTTGCCTGGTATCAGGATTTAGCACGTTCAACGATTTCGCAGATTCACAAACGAGGTAAACACGCTGTCATTGTTGGCGGTACTGGTCTTTACATAAAAGCGATCCTCGATGATTTGAATTTTCCAGACACTGATCCGGTTGTGCGAACTGAATTAGAGCTTGAGTTGGCAGTCAAGGGGATAGGACCATTGTTTGAACGGTTAGAAAAGCTTGATCCAGCAGCAGCAATGGCGATAGATAAAGCTAATTCTCGGCGAGTTATTCGAGCCCTTGAAGTTATAAAAATAACTGGTAAACCATTTACGGCCAACCTACCGCGCGAGGATAGTTCTCGTTACCCAGATGCAATTCAATTTGGTTTAGTGATGGATCGAGAGGTTCTCTCAGATGTAATAGCTAAACGAGTTGATTCAATGTGGGAAAAGGGTTTTGTAGCCGAAGTTGAAGATTTGATGACGGCTGGTATTACGCAGGGGGTTACCGCCCAAAAAGCTTTAGGTTATTCGCAGATAATTGCATTTAAAGAAGGCAAACTGAGCGAAGAAGAGGCGATTGAAGATACTAAACGGGCAACGAGACAATATGCACGCCGACAAGAGACGTGGTTCTCGCGTGATGCCCGTATTAATTGGATCTCACCGGTTCAAAATCGAATGGAACGAGTAATGAACTCGTTAAACTTAACGCCATGATCGCAACATACGGGCACGGAACCGAGAATGATTTTGTTCTTGTTTTTGATCCACTAGAAGAGCACTCAATTACGACCGCTCAAACCGCTGCTATTTGTGATCGCGCCCAGGGCATTGGCGCTGACGGGCTCATTCGAATTATTAAACGTGATGAAAAATGGTTTATGGATTACCGCAATGCTGACGGATCGTTAGCAGAAATGTGTGGAAATGGAATCCGCCTGATGGCCCGTTATTTAGTAGAGCGAGGTCATCAACCAGAAGGTATTTTTGCGATCAATACACGTGATGGAATTAAACATTTACGGGTACCAAAAGATGCCGATATTTCCGTAAATATGGGTCAGGTTACCGATGAAGATGAAGCGATCACAGCGGCAACTAATGGACATGTTTGGAATGGATATAACATCAGTGTGGGCAATCCGCATGCAGTTGTCTTTGTCGATGACATGGAACAAGTAGGTGAACTAAAAGATCCTCCTGTGGTGCGCCCGAAAGACTCGTATCCTGAAGGCGTTAACGTGGAGTTTGCCAAGATTATTAATGGAAATGAAATAGCGATGCGGGTATACGAACGCGGATCAGCTGAGACCCGCTCGTGTGGAACTGGAACATGTGCGGTGGCTTTAGCGGCAACTATTCACACGAAAGGAAAACTCCCCGCTACCTGGATTATTAATCCACCAGGTGGTCGGTTAGAGGTTTCGATCGACGGTCATTCAAATGCCACATTGATTGGTCCGGCTGTACTGATTAAAGATGTAGATATTTCGCGTTTCTTGGGCGATGGCCTTGAGTAAAGATTTCGATGAAGAATTTGAAAAGCTACTTACCGAGAGTGCTCGGGTAACGGCAGAGTACGATGCCAATGAAGAAGATGAGAATTTTGATGCATCTCAGGAGTTATCTGATCGTCACGCACTTCGACGTGTAAAGGGTTTTTCAACCGAGTTACAAGATATTTCAGAGGCTGAATACCGTCAGTTACAGCTAGAGAAAGTTGTTCTTGTAGGTGTGTGGACTGATGGAAGTGCAACGGATGCCGAAAACTCGTTAGCTGAACTTAAGGCGTTAGCTGAAACTGCTGGCTCGGAAGTAATGGAAGGAATTATTCAGCGTCGTGATAAGCCAGATCCAGCAACGTATATTGGCTCTGGAAAAGTTATTGAATTAAAAGCGATAGTTGTGGCAACTGGCGCTGACACGGTCGTATGTGATGGTGAATTATCACCCTCACAACTTCGTCAGTTGGAAGAAAAATTAAAGGTAAAAGTAGTTGATCGCACGGCTTTAATTTTAGATATCTTTGCTCAACATGCAAAAAGTAAAGAGGGTAAGGCGCAAGTTGAATTAGCTCAGATCGCCTACCTTCTTCCACGATTGCGCGGTTGGGGTGATTCACTTTCTCGTCAAGTAGGTGGTCGCGCCGCAGGTGGTGCAGGCATTGGTGGTCGTGGTCCAGGTGAGACAAAGATTGAAACTGATCGTCGTCGCATCAGAGACAAAATGGCAAAACTTCGTGGTGAAATTGCCGCGATGAAGGTTTCTCGAGATACCAAACGACAAGAGCGTCGTCGAAATAATATTCCATCCGTTGCGATTGCCGGATATACAAATGCTGGTAAGTCTTCGCTGCTCAATAAATTAACTGATGCTGGAGTTTTAGTTGAAAACGCATTATTTGCAACGTTAGATCCGACGGTTCGCAAAACGCAGACTAGTGATGGTCGCGTCTATACCTTGAGCGATACAGTGGGATTTGTTCGACATTTGCCACATCAGTTAATCGATGCATTTAAATCAACGTTAGAAGAAGTCTCTGGGGCAGATTTAATTGTGCACGTCGTTGATGGCTCACATGCTGATCCATTTGAGCAGATACGAGCTGTTCGAATGGTGATTGATGAAATTGGTGGCAAAGACATTCCAGAGATTATTGCGATTAACAAAGTTGATGTCGCAGACCCCAATGTAGTGATGGAGATTTTGCGGAAAGAGCCCAACAGTTACGCTTTTTCAGTACGTACTGGGTTTGGTATTGAAGGTTTATTGCATGCGATCGAGAACTCACTACCGAGACCTTCGATAGAGGTAACAGTTGTAATTCCATATGATCGGGGAGATCTGGTGCACTCAATTCATGAACACGGAGAAATCTTCTCGGAGGATTATTTACCGGAAGGAACTGCGATCCACGCTATGGTCAATGGCGCGCTGGCCCAGCAGATCGATAAATTGTTGATGAGTCGGGAATAACTACGACACGCCGATGGTTATATCGACGCACAGGCGCTAAATGCGTCATGATGCGAGCGTTGGTGAAAGAAACCGTGAATTTAAAAGCACATAAAGAAAGGTGGTGAGAGCAATGGCAACAGATTACGACACGCCTAGAAAAACTGACGAAGAACTTCATGAGGAGTCTCTAGAAGAGTTAAAGGCAAAGCGGGTTGATGCTCAATCCGGTCAGATCGATGTCGATGAGGCAGAGGCTGCAGAAAACCTTGAACTACCAGGTGCCGATCTCTCCGGTGAAGAACTCGCTGTTCGAGTTGTTCCCAAGCAGGTCGATGAGTTCACCTGTTCTCGCTGCTTCTTAGTTCACCACATCACGCAGCTGGCAAAAGGCGATGGCGCTAAAGCAGTATGTAAAGAGTGCAACTAGTTTTTTAAAGCTTCTTGTAGCTTCGCACCGTGCCTTGTTGAAATCAACCAGTACGGTGTCGTATCTCTTTGATCATTGACCATGAGCTGAACTGCTTTGGTTGCCCAAAAACGAATCGCCAGATGCGCCGCCGGATCAGCATCGCGTGTTCGAATTTTCCCTAGTTCTTGACTCGTCAAGATATGAACTTGCCCAATATATTCGTGGGAGATGCGCGCATTGCCAACACGCAGTTCATTCTCATCTGCTTCAATAACAAGTGCTGACTTAAAGTAAACAAAAATCAGTAGCAATGTCAGAGCGGCAAAACTGAGGATCGCGGCATTGTTTCCTAAGGCGGCCCAAATAGATAGAACGAGTGAGAGAAAGAAGAAGTAGATAACTGCCAAGAGCCATAATGGCATGTGGATCACTTCTCGATATCGCATGGGAGTTACCGTATCGGATAATCAGGCGGTAAACTTATGCAATGGCTCGAATCGCAAGCACCACGCCACCCGAGGGTGCGTTAATCCCGCCGCGACATCCAATGGCTCCGCCAGTTGGAACTAAGATTCCTTCGCACTTTGGTCATTGCTTTGGCTGCGGGGAACTTCATCCAACGGGATTGCATCTGGTGGCATATGCCGGTGAAGGTGCAACTATTACTGCGCAATTTACAGTGACACAAGATCATCAAGGCGCACCGGGGTTAGCTCATGGTGGATTGTTATCACTGGCATTTGATGAAGCTCTTGGAAAATTAATGTGGCTATTACGTGCACCTGCAGTTACCGGAAGATTAGAAACAGATTTCCTAAAGCCAGTTCCGATTGGTACAACTTTGTATATTACGGCCGAGATAACTGGGCAAGTAAATCGCAAGGTATACACCTCGGCTGTTGGTCGAATCGGTTCAGCCGATGGTGAGATCGTAGTTCGCGCCGCGGCGCTATATATTACGGTTCCGATGGATCATTTTATGAATAATGCGCCGCAAGAATATTTAGCAGAATTAGCAAAGGCCCCCGAATTAATGGCCTTTGTCGATCCTAACTTTGAGATAAATCCATGAGTGATGTTGAAGTATTAATTACTCGCCTCGACGACTCGGTTGCCTTTCCTACGTATGCCAAAGAGGGCGATGCCGGCGCAGATATCACCACTCGCATTGATTTCACATTGCAACCCGGTGAACGAGCACTTATTCCAACCGGCCTTTCCATTGCATTACCGATTGGATATGTGGCACTCGTACATCCACGATCAGGGCTAGCGATTAAGCATGGCGTCACAATGGTTAATGCTCCCGGAACAATCGATGCCGGCTATCGCGGAGAGCTGCAATGCATCTTGATCAATCACGATCCAACCCAATCAGCCTCCTTTAAAAAAGGTGATCGAATTGCTCAACTTGTTATCCAAAAAGTTGAACGAGCAACTTTTACGCAGGTAGATGAGCTACCAGATTCCAGCCGAGGCGCAGATGGTTTTGGGTCAACGGGCCGGGCATGAGTGCGCACAATGATGATCGTGACAAAGTTGTAAATGCGCTAGGTGGAAAAAAAGGTCTGATCGATTCTGGATTGCCATCGGTAGTTTTTCTTGTTGTCTTTAATCTCACAGATACGCTTCAAAGTGCATTAGTCGCAGCTCTCGTTCTCTCACTTTTATTGGCAATTTGGAGATTGGCTCGAAAAGATACGATTCAACATTCAATCTCCGGTGTTATTGGTGTTTTAGTCTGTGCCTACTTTGCAAATAAGAGTGGAAATGCAACAGATTTTTATATTCCTAAACTACTTACAAATTTGGGTTATGGCACCGTGTATTTAATTGCCAATTTAGTTGGTTGGCCAATCCTTGGCTTAGTACTAGGACCATTGCTTGGTGAAAACTTAACCTGGCGCAATAATCCTCGTCGAAAGCGCATGTACATCAAGGCTAGTTGGATCTGGGTTGGTCTTTTCTTTTCACGTATCGCCATTCAGTACCCGATTTATAAGAGCGGAAACGTCAATTTACTAGGAACGGTTAATCTTGCGATGGGCTATCCATTATTTTTTGCGGCGGCATATTTGTCGTGGATGATTATTAAATCTGAACCACCAGTTGAGAAAGAAATTTAAGAGATAAAACAGGCTTTAATGTGAGTTTCGGCATCTGATGATGCGACAAAGAGCAGCTCATCGCCAGCAGCAAAGACATCATGTGGTTTAGCTGCGATTACGCGACCATCTCGAACGATCGCGGCGATAGCTGCATTTTCTGGCAACTCAATCTCGCCAACTGTTTTTCCAATACATTCGGAACCATCGGGAAGAGTTAGTTCGACCAAGTTAGCTTGACCTTTTCTAAAGGAGAACAAGCGAACAACATCGCCAACACTTACTGCTTCTTCAACAAGTGCGGAGATGATTCGAGGAGTAGATACAGCCACATCAACACCCCACGAAGAATCAAAGAGCCATTCATTCTTTGGATGATTAATTCGAGCGACAACGCGCGGAACGCCGTATTCGGTCTTTCCTAAAAGCGAGGTAACTAGATTTGCTTTGTCATCACCGGTTGCGGCAACTAAAACTTGGCAGGTATTGAGGTGGGCGTTATCAAGTGAAGTAATTTCACAGGCATCGGCCATCAGCCATTCAGCATCAGGGACGCTTTCAAGTTTGAGCGCCTTTGGGTCTTTATCAATTAAAAGTACTTGATGCCCGTTATCTAGGAGTTCGCGCGCGATCGCACGACCAACATTTCCGGCTCCAGCGATAGCGATTCTCATTAGCGTTCACCTTCCGGAGAGCTGGCCAGAATCTCATCGGTACGGGCCAGGTCTGATTCGGAGACCATCAGATGGAGCAGATCTCCTTGCTGAAGAACAGTATGTTCATTGGGAATTAATCCTTCACCCAGACGTGTAATGAAAGCGACTCGGCCTGGTGTTAATTCATCAACTAGCAAAGTTGGACGGCCATACCAATCGGCATGCGGATGCACTTCACACAATTGAATAATTCCAGTTGCATCGCGCCATTCAGACCGGGAACCGTCTGGCGCTAATCGACGCAATATTTGATCCGTCGCCCACAAAACAGTTGCAACAGTTGGGATACCAAGACGCTGATAAATTTCAGCACGTCCTGGATCATAAATACGAGCAACTACGTTTTGAACACCATAAGTTTCTCTGGCGACACGGGCCGCTAAAATATTGGAGTTATCACCGTTACTAACTGCGGCAAATGCATCAGCATCTTCAATTCCAGCTTCAAGTAATGTATCTCGATCAAAGCCAACACCAGTTACTGTTCGACCCTTAAAATTTGGACCTAATCGGCGAAATGCCTCGCGAGCTAGATCAATTACAGAAACGGTATGACCAGCGGCCTCTAATTCGGTAGCAAGTGATGAACCAACTCGACCGCAACCCATGATGACAACGCGCACAAGGAGCAACTTACACCCATAGGCTTACCTTTATGGCATCAAAGCAGAGTTCAACCTTTAAATCTGGCGATCTTTTAGAGGTCACAATCGAAAAAATTGCGCATGGGGGCCACTTCATCGCCCGCCACGAAGGTGCTGTTTTCTTTGTTCGACATGGCATACCAGGTGAAAAATGCACGGTTGAAGTTACAAGTACCGGCTCATCATTTAATCGCGCCGATGTTGTCAGCGTCGAAAGCCCTTCCAATTTTCGCGTGACGCCACCCTGTTCTTACTCCCATCGCAACGGATGCGGGGGCTGCGATTTTCAACATATTTCACTCGACCATCAAAGAACTTTAAAATCGCAGGTAATTACTGAACAATTTGCGCGAATTGCCAAGATGGATATTGCCGTCGATGTCGAAGAAGTTTCAGATGGAACACACTGGCGAACTCGCGCTATCGCTACCACCAACCGAGATGGAAAACTTGGCTTCTACAAATCACGTTCGCATTCAGTTGTACCAGTTAAGGATTGCTTAATTTGTGTTGAAGAGATCGGTTTTTCACAGATTGCTGGCCGGGCGTTGAAGGGCGATGTGCGAGTTGAAATTTCTGCCTCAAATACGGGGGAGCGAACAATTGCCTTAGCACCAACGCGCGGTGAAGAGAAGGCGCGAATAACCGAAGGCCCACAACTTTTACATGAAGATGTTCTTGGCAAAATTCTGGAAGTAAGCCATGAATCTTTTTGGCAAAGCCATAAATTAGCGCCTACAATTTTGACGCAAGCCGTACTTAAATTTGGTCAATTTAAAAAAGGAGATCACGTCTTAGATCTCTACGGCGGAGTTGGCTTATTTTCGGCGGCCATTATCGATCTGATTGGAGAAGATGGGCAGCTAGATTTAATTGAAGGAAGCAAAGTAGCAACTGCCGATGCCGCCCGAAACTTTGCCGCAAATTCGAACATCACAATTGCAACTGGTGATGTTGCAAAACAACTACCGCGAATTTCCGCTGCCGATGTTGTTGTTCTTGATCCACCCCGAGATGGCGCAGGTAAGGAAGTTATCTCCCAGATAGCGGCGTTAAAACCTCGAACAATTGTTTACGTCGCATGCGATCCGGCAGCTTTAGCCCGTGATACCGCCTATCTTGTAGATCACAGTTATTCACTTGTTAAAATCCGTGCTTTTGATCTCTTTCCAATGACACATCACATCGAATGTGTTGCCGTCTACGCGCGGGCTAAGGTATCTTGAGCGCTGGAAGTGACTTCGACGAAGGGTGCAGATGATGAGTAAAAACTCCTTTAACGCTAAGAAAAACCTAGAAGTCGCGGGTAAGAGTTTTGAAATTTTTGATATCTCAGGTCTTGAGTCAGCTGCAAACCTTCCCTTTTCGCTGAAGGTATTGCTAGAGAATCTCTTACGCACCGAGGATGGCGCAAATATCACCGCCGATCACATTAAGGCGTTGGCTAACTGGGATCCATTGATTGAACCAGATACTGAAATTCAATTTACGCCAGCGCGAGTGTTGATGCAGGACTTCACTGGTGTTCCTTGCGTGGTGGATCTAGCGACGATGCGTGAAGCGATTGTCGATCTTGGCGGCGATGCATCCAAAGTAAATCCGCTGGCACCCGCAGAACTTGTAATCGATCACTCTGTGATCGCAGATAAATTTGGAACCAAAGAAGCTGCAACTGAAAATGCTGATATTGAATATGTACGCAACCAAGAGCGTTATCGCTTTTTGCGTTGGGGCCAAACCGCCTTTGACGAGTTTAAAGTTGTGCCACCCGGTACCGGAATTGTTCACCAAGTAAATATTGAATATTTAGCACGCGTCGTTATGACTCGTACCTTTGAAGGTGTGCTTCGTGCATATCCAGATACGGTCGTCGGTACTGATTCACACACAACAATGGTCAATGGCCTTGGTGTCTTGGGTTGGGGCGTAGGTGGAATCGAAGCCGAGGCAGCACTCTTGGGTCAACCAGTATCGATGCTTATTCCAAAAGTTGTGGGCTTTAAATTAGTTGGTGAACTACCACTTGGCACAACAGCAACAGATATGGCTTTAACAATTACTGAGATTTTGCGAAAAGTTGGCGTCGTTGGAAAATTTGTTGAGTTCTTCGGAACTGGCGTTGCATCTGTTGCAATGGCAAATCGAGTAACTATTGGAAATATGAGTCCGGAGTACGGCTCAACATGTGCCATCTTCCCAATCGATGAAGAGACTTTGCGTTACTTGTCATTAACTGGACGAAGTGAAGAGCAGATCGCATTAGTTGAAAAGTATGCAAAGGTTCAAGGAATGTGGCACGACCCAGCGATTGAACCGCGCTTTTCTCAAGTTGTAGAGCTCGATCTTTCTACCGTTGTACCTTCAATTTCTGGACCTAAGCGTCCGCAAGATCGCATCTCATTGAGTGATTCAAAGAACGCCTTTGAAAAAATTCTGCCAACTTACTTTGGTGATAAAACCAATAAGGGTGAAGTAGCAGCTGGCTCGACTCGTGTAAAAAACGGTGACGTTGTTATCGCCTCGATTACATCGTGTACAAATACTTCCAATCCATCAGTGATGATTGGCGCCGCCTTACTTGCGAAGAAGGCCGTTGAAAAGGGCCTGAAGTCCAAGCCATGGGTGAAGACCACGCTAGCGCCAGGATCAAAGGTAGTTACTGATTATTACGATCGCGCAGATTTAACAAAGTACATGGAAGCCCTTGGCTTTAACTTGGTTGGCTATGGTTGTGTAACGTGTATCGGAAACTCTGGACCACTTCCAATTGAAATCAGCAAGGCAATTAACGAGTCGGATTTAGCGGTAACTGCGGTGCTATCTGGAAACCGTAACTTTGAAGGGCGAATTAGCCCTGATGTAAAGATGAATTACCTGGCTTCACCGCCATTAGTTGTGGCTTATGCGATTGCCGGAACAATGGATCATGATTTCGAGAAGGATTCACTGGGTAAAGACACTAATGGAAACGAAGTTTTCCTTAAAGATATTTGGCCATCACCACAAGAGATTCAAACTGTGATGGATGCATCTATCTCTTCCGAGATGTTTAAAAAAGATTATGCAACAGTATTTGAAGGCGATCATCGCTGGAAGTCATTGGCTACACCAACTGGAAAAACATTTGATTGGGATCCACAATCAACGTACGTTCGCAAGCCGCCATATTTTGAAGGTATGCCAAAGGTTCCAACACCGGTAACAGATATCGCTGGCGCCAGAGTCCTTGCCGTCTTGGGCGATTCAGTAACGACTGACCACATTTCACCAGCTGGAAATATTAAAGCTGATTCACCAGCTGGAAAATATTTAGCTGAGCATGGAATCGAGCGCGCTGACTTTAACTCGTACGGTTCTCGCCGCGGAAACCATGAAATTATGATTCGCGGAACTTTCGCAAACATTCGATTGAAGAATCTTCTACTAGATGGCGTTGAGGGTGGATTCACGCGCAACTTCCTCAGTGGTGGAGAACAGACAACAATTTACGATGCATCAGTTGCATATCAAGCGGCTGGCGTTCCACTAGTAATTTTGGCTGGTAAAGAATATGGATCAGGTTCATCGCGCGACTGGGCGGCAAAGGGAACTGCGCTGTTAGGTGTGCGAGCTGTAATCGCGGAAAGCTTTGAGCGAATTCACCGTTCCAACTTGATTGGTATGGGAGTTCTTCCATTGCAGTTCAAGGATGGCGAAAGCGCGGCATCTCTTGGATTGACCGGGGATGAAACCTTTGCAATAACCGGAATTACTGCACTAAATACTGGGGGAGTTCCTAAGGAACTAACCGTCACCGCTGGAGCTAAAACTTTCAGTGCAAAGGTGCGAATTGATACTCCCGGAGAAGCTGATTACTACCGCCACGGCGGAATCATGCAGTACGTACTTCGCTCACTTCTTTAAAATTTACTTTTAATTTTTTGAAGATTTAGTTGGCAAGGCGTGAATTGCGATACCGGCAACTAATCCCCAAAACGGTGATGCCAGCCCAAGTGGTGATATCCCACTAATAGTTATCAGCAGGGTAATCATGGCGTTTTCTCGTCCGCGAGCTGCCGCTACGGATTCATGAAGAGCGTTAGCTAGGGCTGGCAACAAAGCCAGACCTGCAATTGCAGCCATCATGGCCGGCGGAACTGCTCGAAACAAATCGATTATTGGAATCGTAAAAAATGCGGCAACGATATAAAAAACTCCACACACAACACCTGCCGAATATCGTGTCGTTGGGTCGGGATCGGCATGTTCGCCAACTGCAATATTGGCGGTAATCGTTGATGTATTCACACCCGTATTTCCAAATGGAGCGGTAATTAGGGAAATTATTCCGCCAGTTAAAATCGAGTACTTAATTTGTGGTTGATATTTAGCGGATTTGAGAACTGCAAAACCTGGTGCATATTGCGTTGCCAAGGTTGCCAAGAGCATTGGCAACGCCAGGTTGACCGCACTTGCAATGGTGAAATCAGGTCGAATAATTTCGGGATGGACCCATCCTAATTTCGTAGTATTGAATTGGAGTTTGCCCATAGCTGCAGTTAGTGCCAAGCCAATAATAAATACTGGCACAACTGGTGTGCGGATCTGCATTCGCCGAGCGATAAAAAAGACCAGCACCATCACGGCCACTAACCAAGGTTCGGCTGTGAAGGAAGTAAAGATATTTACCCCAAATTGAAATAGGACTCCAGCTAACATCGCCATGATTACTTCGTGGGGGATGAATTTCATTATTTTATCCATCGCACCAGTTGCGCCAATCACGATAAATGCAATGGCAACAATGATGTAGGCGGCAACAGCCTCTTGAATTGAGTGAGTTTGTAGCGAGGTAACGAGTAAGACCATGGAAGCCGTAGAGGGTGAACCAATCATTGGCATCCGAAAACGCAGCGACAAGAAGAGTCCAAAAAATCCTGAAGTAAACCAAGTAATAAATATCCAGTTTGTCGTTTGGCTTGCTGTGAAATTACCCTGCTCGGCCGCGGTCAGTTGAATAACAATTGGCCCAGTAACGGCAACTAGAACGACAAGCAGGCCTGAGATAAAACTTCCGGTTGAAAGATCTTTCGGAAATGTTTTCAGGTTCGCAAACACCGCGGTAATACCGCGGGTGCTTGTACCTTTATATAACTCGCTCATTACTGCGAGTCTAGACCTTTCCTAGAAAAACTAACTCTAGGCAGGAAGTGATGCAACTCCCTTTTCGTGGAATCGCTTACCAGTTACGGACTCACTAATTCCTTCACGATCTAGGTAAGGCAAAATTCCACCTAAATGCATTGGCCAACCAGCACCCATGAGCATGCACAAATCGATCTCGGCTGGTGTTGCGACAACGCCTTCATCCAGCATAGCTCTCGCCTCTTCAGCCAAGGCTTTCAAGGCGCGCATACGTACTTGCTCAGCAGTTGAAGGTGTCGTTCCCTTTTCAACTAGGGCAAGTGCTACCGGATTTGCAATTGCTTTTCCACTGTCATCTTTGATGTAGAAATTGCGAACACCTTCTTTAACCATGCGTTGCATGGTTGGTGAGATCCGGTAACGAGGTCCTAAGTTTTCATGCAACGTTTCTGAAACATGTAAGGCAACTCCTGGGCCAACTAAATCAAGCAGTTGGAATGGAGACATTGGGAAGCCAATCTCCATCATCGCTGAATCTGCAACTGCAGGTGGCGTTCCTTCATCCACGGCATCGGTTACTTCTCCCATAAAGCGGGTAAGTAGGCGATTAACTACAAAACCTGGCGCATCCTTACAGATAATCATTACTTTCTTTAGCTCCTTACCAACTGCAATTGCAGTGGCAGTGGTTGCATCATCCGTAGTAGATGTACGGGCAACTTCTAGCAACGGCATAACTGCAACTGGATTAAAGAAGTGGAAACCAACAACTCGCTCAGGGTTTTTCAAGCCTTCGGTCATACGTTCTACTGAAAGCGAGGATGTATTTGTCGCAAGTACACACTCTGGTGAGACGATCGCTTCTAACTTCTTGAAGAGCTCTTGCTTAAGAGATAGTTCTTCAAAGATCGCTTCAATAATAAAGTCGCAACCAGCAAAGTTAGTTTGATCAGCCGAGCCAGAAATAAGCGAGGTCAGGCGACCAGCAGTCTCTGGGCTCATTCGTTTCTTCTCAACTAGTTTTGCTAACTCGTTATGTACCCAGGCAACTCCTTTATCGGCGCGTGCCTGATCAATGTCAGTCATAACAATTGGACACTTCAGGTTACGAAGTAAAAGCAGGGCTAGCTGTGAGGCCATGAGTCCGGCTCCAACTACACCAACTTTTGTCACCTTGCGAGCAAGTGCTGGCTTTGGTGCACCCTCAACTTTTTTACGTTTTTTCTGAATTAAGTTGAAAGCGTACAAAGAGGCACGAAGTGGATCAGACATTGTTAAATCCGCTAAGACTTGATCTTCAGCATCAAAGCCTTCACCCAATGTATTGGTGCGGGCAGCGGCGATTAGTTCGAGTGCTTTAGTAGGGGAGGCGATTTCTGCCCCGCCGTATTTTTTCAAAGCGGCAGCTTTGCCATTAGCAAGAGCGCTCTCCCAAGCAGGATCGTTGCTGTAATCCTTACGTTCAACTTTTGTGGTGCCATTTAGAACTCCAACAGCATATGAAATTGAGCGCTCTAGAAAATCTGAAGGCTCGTACACGGCATCAACTACGCCAAGTGCTAAGGCATCTTTTGCCTTCATCATTGTGTTGTTATTGAGTGCATTTAACATAATGATTTGAACGGCACGTTCTGGACCGATGAGCTTTGGCAAAATTGTCGCCCCACCCCAACCTGGTACTAATCCTAAAAAGACTTCAGGAAGCGCGGTAAAAGCTGTAGTTGCCAATGTTCGGTAGTGGCAATGGAGGCCAACTTCCAAGCCGCCGCCGAGTGCGATGCCATTGATGAAGGCAAAAGTAGGAATTGTGCTCTCACCTAAACGACGAAAAACATCGTGACCTAACTTTCCAATTGCTAAGGATTGACTTCGCTCAGTTAAAAAAGAAAGTGCGGATAGATCCGCGCCAGCGGCAAAGATAAATGGCTTACCAGTAAGTGCAATTGCGGTGGGTTTGCGACCGATCGCATCAGTGATTGCGGCATCAAGTGCCTGAACTGATTGTGGCCCAAATGTATTTGGTCGATTGTGATCGTGACCGTTATCTAAAGTAATAAGTGCAAGTGTTCCCTTACCGCCAAAGGCAGTGAGATCTACATCTCGAACTAAGGCATGAGTAATTACTTCTTCAGGTGCTCCTGCTGGCAATGTGATTTCTGTGCTCATACTTACTTTGCTCCCTTAAAATATGGATTTTCCCAAATGACTGTGCCGCCCATTCCTAGACCGATACACATTGTTGTAATGCCATAACGAACTTCTGGCTTCTCTTCAAAAGTGCGGGCAAGGTTGAGCATTAATCGAACTCCCGATGAAGCAAGTGGGTGACCAACTGCAATTGCACCGCCATAAGGATTAACGCGGGCATCATCATCGGCAATGCCAAAGTGGTCTAGAAATGCAATTACCTGAACTGCAAAAGCTTCATTAATTTCAAAAGCACCGATGTCAGTGATAGCTAGTCCGGCCTGTTTTAGTGCTTTGATTGTGGATGGAACTGGTCCGTATCCCATGATCTCGGGCTCGACTCCGGCAAATGCAAAAGTCACCATCTTTGCTTTAATTGTTAAGCCAAGTTCCAATGCTTTCTCTTCACTAGCGAGCAAAGCTGCAGTTGCGCCATCGTTGAGTCCCGATGAGTTTCCGGGAGTCACTCGACCAGCTGGGCGAAATGGAGTTTTTAGTCCAGCTAGGCCTTCCATAGTTGTTTGCGGACGCGGGGCTTCATCGGCAGTTGCAATGGTCCAGCCAAGTTCAGCGCTGCGTGCAGCTGTCGGAATTAAATCCCGTTGAATTTTTCCTTCACTATATGCCTTAACAGTTTTAAGTTGAGAGTTCATGGCATAGCGATCTGCTCGTTCTTTTGTTAACTGCGGAAAGCGATCGTGTAAACGCTCTGCTGTTGCACCCATTGCTAATGCATCTTGTTCAACAATTTTTTCAGCTAAGTAACGAGGGTTTGGATCTAAACCTTCTCCCATTGGGTGGTTACCCATATGTTCGACGCCACCAGCGATTGCGATCTCGTTGGCACCCATCGCAATTGCACCGGCAATAGTTGTCACTGCCGTTAGTGCACCCGCACACCAGCGATCGATGGAGTAACCCGGAACCGTATCTGGAAGTCCAGCAAGCAATGCCGCTGATCGACCAATGTTCATTCCTTGATCACCAGTCTGAGTTGCGGCAGCGATTGCAACATCTTCAATTGCGGCGTGATCAACTTTCGGATTTCTATCAAGTAAACCTCGAATAGCGCGAACCATTAAATCGTCGGCGCGGGTACCGGCATACATTCCACCGGCCTTACCAAACGGAGTGCGGACTGCATCGACTAGAACAACTGTGCGGGCCATGAGGTTTCCTTTGCTAACGGTGTATGCGACAAATGTTACTCGTCAGTAAAGGATTAAGACAGTCGTTTGCACCAGCAAGAGTGGTGGCTTAAATCTCTGGCACGGCCTCTTCGGTAACGCTCTCAACTGGAGCGGGAACTGGCTCTTTTTCCAGGAGGGCAGCTGCCAGCGATGGCGCAACTAGATCTATCTGCCAACTTCTAGCACCCAAGGCGGCCAGTGCTGCCGCTACCGGAGCAATTGATAATTCCTGCGTTGATCCTGGTGGCGGTGACCAACAGACTCGGCGAACATGCTCGGGGGTGATCAAGTTTTCAACTGGAATATTATTTTCTTCCGAAATTAATTCTAAAGAAACGCGAGCATGAGAAAGCGGGGCAAATTTTTGCGGAAATTTATCGCGCCATAATTTAATGGGCGGCAACGTATCTGCATTGGTACGCATTTGTGGCCATTGATCCTCGGGTAGCGCGACCGCCGCCGCAATGGTCTCTAGCCATAATGGAAGATTTTCTAACCAACGCGCACGCAAGCCCAAAGGTCTTAACGCTTTTTCAAACTCTCGTTTAGTTGTCGGCATCGCTATCGCTAATTCAACGATCGCATTGTCATTGAGTAATTTACCGCCGGCAATATCCTGTTTGGCTGCAATTACATCTCGTGCAACCCAGAGGGCTCGAATTACTGCTAGTTGATTGCGTAACTTAATTTTGTGCATTCCCGAAGTACGTCGCCAAGGATCAACCCGTGGGGGAGCAGGTGGTGCTTTGAGAATTGAGGCGAACTCTTCTAAGGCCCACGGAAGTTTCTTTGAATCATCTAATATTTGATACATGCGATCACGTAGTTCGATCAGCAGTTCTACATCTAAAGCCGCGTAGGTAAGCCAATCTTGTGGCAAAGGTCGCACCGACCAATCGGCGGCGCTATGTTCCTTTGCCAGAGTCACTCCCATTAACGATTCAAGCAATGGTCCTAACCCAACGCGTGGCAATCCAGCAATTCGACCCGCTAACTCAGTATCAAATAAATTAACTGGATTGATTCCAACTTCTCGCAAACAAGGCAGATCTTGAGTGCTGGCATGCAAAATTACTTCATCAGTATTTAAAAGTTGGTTAAGTTTTTCAAATAATGGATGGCCCGGACCAAAAGCAATCGGATCGATTAGATGTAAACCTCCACCATTGCGCTTAATCTGAATCAGGTAAGCCCGAGCGCTATAACGAAAACCAGATGCGCGTTCGGCATCTATAGCAAATGCTCCGATGCCGGCTGATAGTTCATCGATTGCTAATTGAAAGGAGATCTCATTCTCAATGATGCTAGGAGTACCGGCCGCCGGAAGCAAAAGTGGAACTGGCAGAGTTTCTTCAATCATGATTAATGGCGACGAGCAGATGAGATAGTTGAAACGCCTTCAGCAAGTGGTGGCAAACCAGCAACTTCGCTGATTAAATTACACCAGCTTTCAATGTGGCTCATGATCATCATGGGATCGGCCACAAGGGGCGTCCACGAAGCACGGATCTCTATTTCAGTTTCATCGTTTCTTGGTGAGAGTTTTCCAAATGAAGCGCTTGTTACCCGAGTTACGGTGCCACTCGGCGAGTTAAAAGTGCATTGATTTTTTTCTAATGATTCCAAAAACCAACTCCAACCCACTTCTGGCAGCAGTGGATCTGACTGCATAATTGGGTCGACATCGGCGCTCACAAAAGTTACACAGCGAAATTCACCATCCCACGTTGCTTGACCGCCAGGTTCATGAAGTAAGACAAAGCGCCCGTTTGCGATCTCATCTTCTTGTTCACCTAATAATCCATTTGAAACATCAGCTGAAAACGCAAAAGCATATGTTGCAAGTTTTTGCGGTGCTGGTACTTCGGTCAACATAACTTCAGATCTTGGGGTAAAGGTGCGCAGTTGATCAATTAAACGTTCAAAATCGGCGGCATCCACTATCTAATGATAAAGATATCATGCCAGTTTTCATGGGAGGCAGGGCGGTACCCTTCCTTCTATGGCATCGATTCTTGCGCTCTTCTCTAGCATTCTGTGGGGTAGCGCCGATTTTTTCGCTGGTCGCTTGAGTAAAAAAAATCATCCATTTGCAGTCTTAGGTTTTTCTCAAATTTTTGGTTTACTGGTTGGAATATTTATCGTCTTGGTCTCAGGCAATTGGCAGGGAAAAGTTTTAGGCTTTGATGGCTTTTTAATTCCCGGTCTATTGGCTGGTTTTTTTGGATACGTTGGTTTGGCCTGTCTCTACGAGGGGCTTTCAACTGGCCGAATGGGCGTTGTCTCTCCAATTAGTTCGATGAGTGCAATAGTTCCTCTTACATACGCACTCTTAACTGGCGAAGTTCTCTCGACCTTAACTGCGGTAGGCGTGGTGATTGCATTAGTTGGTATTTTTTGTGCAAGTGGCCCCGAACTTTCGCAAGGCTTACCCATGAAGCCTTTAATTTTAGCCTTAGGTGCAGCTGCTGGATTTGGCTTAGCACTCACTTTTATCGCAGTGGGTTCACAATCGAGTGCGCTCATGACTATGGTTTCAATGCGTGCGGGAACATTTTTTCTTACCCTTGGCTTGGTTGTGAAATTTAAAACAACAGGTGGATTTAGCCGTAAAGATTTACCAATGCTATTTTTTATTGGCGCGGCAGATTTCTTGGCAAATTTGTTATTAGGAGTGGCAACAACTAAAGGTATTGTCTCGGTTGCTATGATTTTTGGATCCTTATATCCAATTGCCACGGCACTTCTAGCTTTCAAGATTTTAAATGAGCGGCTCCATCGCGTGCAGTACTTTGGAATTGCGTTAGCAGTAGCTGGCGTATCTCTTATTTCTGCGTTTTAATTGCTAGCTGAATAAAAAATAGTTTGATCAACTTTTTCTTCCAAATAATTGGCGAACTTGCCAAGAAGAACTTTCCAATCAATTTTTTCATCGCCACCCGCAATGGGGGTAACACTGAGTTCAAGTTGATCTATCAAATTGTGCTCGATTAGCTCGTTGATCATTGAGGCACCACCTTCGATTAAAATATTTTCGCCAAATAATTTTCGAGCTCTTGTCACCGCCTCACTTGGTGAGCAGTTCCAGAAATGCGATAAGTGATTTCCCTGTACTGGATTAACTAGACTGCGAGAAATGACGACTAGTGGCACCACCGTTTTACTGTACGGCTCACTTCGGGCCGTATTTCCACCAATAATTATGACGTCGACTGCGCGTCTTCTAGCTAAGAATTTAGCCCGGTCAGCGGGTGAGCTCACTCCGGAAGATCTGCCATCTTTTGTGGTGGCGCCATCTATGCCAACCACTAAGGAAGCCACGACGCTCATGGCGCAATTATTGCCCATACCGATGAAAAAAACTTGTCAGTGCTCGCTCCTATATTTACTCTCATGATTATCGATTGCAATACATGCTCTATGGCGGCCATTGCTTGTAGCTCTTGTGTCGTCTCATTTTTCATCAAACCAGCTGGAGAGGTCTCCGACGAGATGGTTGGTGTTATTCACATTCTCGCTGAGAGTGGGCTGACACCTCCGCTTCAATTTGAGGCTCGCGGCGCCTAAACTTAGCGCCATGGGGAAATCACATGGCGCGCTGTTGTTCGTCACCAATGATTTTGGTCCCCGCGCCGGCGGTATTGAAACTTTCATTATTGGGTTAATCGAGCGTCGTCCATTTGGTACCACCATTGTCTACACATCTGCCCAAGAAAACTCGCACTCACATGATAAGCAGTGGCTAGAAAAATTTGGAGTTCGAGTGATCCGTGACAAATCAAAGATTTTACTGCCGACTCCACGCGTTGCCAAGAAACTATCTACCATAATCAAAAATGAGAAAATAACGATCGCTGCCTTTGGCGCCGCTGCGCCGTTGGGCTTGCTAGCTTATTCAATGAAGCGAGCCGGCATCACTCGCACGGTTGCACTTACTCATGGTCACGAGGTCTGGTGGGCCAAACTCTTCCCATTCAATCTCTTACTGCGAATTATTGGTTCGCAAGTAAACACGTTGACCTATCTGGGTGATTTCACAAAAAATGCAATTTCTGAGTCCCTGACAAAAAAAGCAGGAGCATCGATGGTAAAGATTGCACCTGGAATCGACACCGATCACTTTGTGCCACAAGATGCCACGCAACTTCGCGCCACATTAGGTTTGTCAGAAAAAAAGGTGATTGTTTCGGTTGGCCGGTTAGTCCATCGAAAGGGCCAAGATCATTTAATTGAGGCGATGCCAGAGATTTTAGAAAGTATCCCCGATGCCCATCTGCTCTTGGTAGGGCAAGGTCCATATCTGAACGAATTAGAAAAGAGAGTCGATAAACTCAATCTTCACGACAACATAAGTTTCATTGGCCGAATCCAATATGCCCAGCTTCCACAATATATTTGTGTCGGTGACATCTTTGCGATGCCCTCTCGTTCTCGATTAATGGGGTTAGAAGTTGAGGGCCTAGGCATCGTTTACCTTGAAGCAAGTTCATGTGGACTGGCCGTAATAGCTGGTGATTCAGGTGGGGCACCCGATGCCGTAGTCCAGGGCAAAAGCGGAGTTGTGGTCAATGGAGTTGATAACTCGGCGATTGCGCAAGCGGCGATTAACTTATTGAGTAACCCAGCGCAAAGAGCTGCGATGGGAATCTTTGGACGCAATTGGATTATTGAAAATTGGCGCTGGGAGATCTGGTCTAAAGAGTTTGAACTCCTCTTAAAGAAGTAATGCTTTTTCCCTGGCAAAGTTAATTGCACTGACCCGGTTTTCAACGTCAAATTTTCGGAAAATTGATGAGATATGAACTTTCACAGTAGAGATACTTATGAAAAGTTGCTGCGCGATCTCTTGATTACTCATTCCCATCGACATCTTTGTTAGTACATCGATTTCACGAGCAGTGAGCGCTTGTGCATTATTGTAATTAATCCCAGTTAACCCTTCGGCGGAAAAGCTCTTAGGGGAGCCGATGCAATGTTTTATAGTTGCAATCAAGGTCGTGAGTGGCGCACTTTTTACAACAAAACCATTTGCACCAGATTTGATAGCCGCGCTGAGAAATTCTGGCCCAGAATTTAAAGTTAGGATAATAATGATCAGTTGCGATGAAATAGCTCGAGCCCAGTGCACCAGTTCAAAGCCGGAACCATCAGGCAAATTGAGATCTACAATAATTAAATCCGGATTAGTTAAAGTAATTTGAGCGTACGCTTCGGCCAAACTCGCAGCCTCAGCAACGATCTCTAGATCGGCACCCTTAATGGCCAGACCAATTCCAGCTCGTACAACGTGATGGTCATCGATGATCACTACTCGAGTCATGTTTATCCGATTTAGCTAGATTTTTTAATGGGATTGTTGCCACAATTCTCGTCCCGTGATGATCTGATTCAATAGCGATAACCCCATTGAGCTTTTCTACTCGCTCTTGTATGCCAAGAATTCCAAAAGAGCCAGTTTTGCCAGTGACACCGCCAATCCCATTATCGGAAAAACTCATAGTTAACGCCGTGGCCTGCGAATGTTTTTCAATATTTCTAACAATCTCACGAGCAATTTGGTTGACTTCAAAGGCGAGATCGGTATCGGCAAGAGATTGCGGCAGATCGTCACCAGAGCGAAGTTCGTGAATATCACGACGAACTTTTTCAATCAGGTCAGTAATTTTAAAGCGAATCGCTCGGATTTCAGATTTGTTATCGGCCGCTGGATATTGCGAGATAACTGCATCAATGGAAAAGCCCAGGGCAACTAGCTCCTGGGCGATTCCATCATGTAACTCTTGTGCGAGTGTTACCCGCTCACTTTTCATGAGACGAACAGGGCATCAATTTCTTTTGCAAATTCCTTTGCTATGACGTGTCGCTTAATCGTGAGTTTGGCAGTGAGGTGACCGCCAGCGATTGTAAAATCAGTCGGCAAGATTGTGAACTTACGGATCGATTCAGCGCGACTTACCGCTTTGTTTGCATCGTCGACTGCAGTTTGAATGACGGTAATTAAGTCAGGATCATTAACTAGATCCTGAAGTGATGCACCATCTTTCTTGTGATTTGCAACCCAGACTTTGAGCGCATCCTGATCAATAGTTATAAGCGCCGCGATGAATGGCTGGTTGTCACCAACGACCATGCATTGGCTTACTAATGCATGGGCGCGAATGCGATCTTCGAGTACTGCTGGGGCAACATTTTTGCCACCGGCGGTAACGATGATCTCTTTTTTGCGACCAACGATGTAAAGGAAACCATCTTCATCGATCTTTCCTAAGTCACCTGATTTAAACCAACGCTCTGAATCAAAGACTTCGGCGTTAGCTTCATCATTTTGCCAGTAGCCCTGCATCACAATTGGTCCGCGAAGTAAGACTTCGCCATCTTCTGCGATTTTCACAGATGTTCCTGGAATTGGGCGTCCGACCGATCCAACACGGTGAGCGGCCATCAAGTTAAGAGTTGCACCCGCTGTTGTTTCCGTTAAGCCGTACCCCTCCAAAATCGTCACGCCAGCACCACGATAGAAGTGACCAAGTCGAACACCAAGTGGTGCACCGCCAGAGATCGCTGCCTCTACGCGTCCGCCCATTCCTGCGCGAATTTTGCTGTAGACCAATTTGTCGAATAGTCCGTGCTTAAGTTTAAGAATTGGCGAAATTGATTTCTTATCCATCGCCTCTGAGTATTCAACTGCGACCGCAGCGGCTTTTCTAAAGATATTTCCTTTGCCAGCAGCTTCAGCGCGTGCTTCTGCTCCGTTATAAATCTTTTCGAAGATACGTGGAACTGCCAAAACAAACGTTGGCTTAAAGGATGCAAGATCCATTGGTAAGCGCCCAACTGGGTCGCTGCAATGTGCTAGATGCAAACCTGCGGTAATGGCACCAATTTGAACCATACGACCAAAGACGTGGGCAACAGGTAAGAAGAGAAGTGTTGATCCACCGGGCTTTAGAAATAGTTCACTCGCACCCTGAACAACGTTTCCGCATTCAGCCAAGAAATTGCCGTGCGTTAGTTGCACGCCCTTTGGTTTTCCAGTTGTTCCCGATGTATAAATTAATGTCGCAGATGAAGAAGGAACTAGCGCATTGCGTCGGCGATCAATTTCATCATCACCAATATTTTTGCCAGCCTCTTTCAAAACCGCTAAAACATCATCGGTCATAGTCCAGACATGCTTGGTATGAGATGGTAAAACAGTTGAAACAAGTTCATGCATTGCCGGTGTTTCAACGATTAACGCAACTGAATACGAGTCATTGAGAATCCAATCGATCTGTTCAGCTGATGATGTATCAAAAATTGGAACAACGACGCCACCGGCAAACCAGGTTGCAAAATCTAAAATCGTCCATTCGTAACGAGTTCTAGCCATGATCGCAACGCGATCACCAATCTGCACTCCTGCGGCGATCAAACCTTTTGCAGTAGCTCGAATCTCAGCTTCTACTTCGCGAGCGGTAACAGGTTGCCAACCCTCGCCCAGTGGGCGAGACATTGTGATGCGCTCTGGTTCAAACCAGGCGCGTTCGGCGATCAGATTAGTGAGATTCCCGGTTGTGGCCGCAGGAACAAGGGGCGGGACGGTGATTTCATTCATACGATAACGCTAGCGTGAGTGGCATTGAAAGTGGAAGAGGGTAAAGTTGCCACATGAGCGAATTCAGTAAGTCCACAGTCACGATCGATGCCCCAATGGCAGATGTTGCCAACGTCTTATTTGCCTTGGATAAGTACCCTCAATGGTCGACTCAGATTAAATCTGCCGAGGCGCTAGAAAGTGATGACCAGGGTCGAATTACAAAGGTAAAGATGAGTATCGATGCCGGAATGATGAAAGATCGACTTACTTTAGATTATGACTGGAGCAAGGCGCCACATGCCTTGAGTTTTTCCCTCGATGAAGCCGATCTACTAACGGGTATGGATGGTGCGTATTCGCTCAAGAGTATTGATGGCGAGACAACTGAAGTCACCTATGAATTAGGAGTCTCTTTGTCGATGCCCATTCCAGCGATGATGCGCCAAAAAGCGGAGAAGGCCACGATCGATGCAGCGCTTGCTCAACTTAAAACTCATCTAGAAAGTTAATTAGATGAGTTTGTCGATCGGTATCGATGTCGGCGGAACGAAAGTTCTGGGCGGAGTTGTCGACGAAAAAGGAAATATTGTAGAACGAGCTCGTAAAGAGACACCAAGTCAGGGCGGTCAAGGGCTCACTCAAACTATCGCCGATACTGCGCGCGAGTTAATGGAAAAACATGCAGTTGTATCTGTTGGCGTAAGTGCGGCCGGATTTGTTTCATCGGATCGAAAAACCATGTTAGCTACACCCAATATCGCAGATTGGAATGGCGTTGATTTAGATTTTCAATTAACAGCGCTAATTGGTTTGCCAGTTGTAATTGAAAATGATGCAAATGCTGCAGCATGGGGTGAAGCAAAGTTTGGTGCCGGTCAAAACGAAGCACACATGATGATGCTGACAATTGGAACTGGAATTGGCGGTGGCATTGTTGTTAACGGTGAGTTGTATCGCGGTGCATTTGGTATCGCCGCCGAATTTGGCCACATGAGAGTTGTTCCTGATGGACATCTATGTGGTTGCGGTGCAAGAGGTTGTTTTGAACAATATGCATCGGGAAATGCCTTACTTCGCCATGCCCGAGAGGCGATCAACGCGAGTCCTGAGATCGCGCGCAATTTACTTTCTCGTGGCGATGGAACTGTTGCCGGATTAACTGGCCAAGCCATTACCGAGGCGGCCAGAGCTGGTGACCCGGTTGCACTCGCTGCATTTAATACAACGGGCCAATGGCTAGGTGCCGGTATCGCTTCGCTGGCAGTTTTATTAGATCCAGCATGTGTTGTCATTGGCGGGGGAGTTATCGATGCCGGCGAGATTTTGTTAAAGCCAACTCGTGAATCTTTAGCGCGCACTATGCCTTTTGCAGGAAAACATCCTTCACCACAGTTAATTGCCGCCGCACTAGGAAATGAAGCTGGCTTAGTTGGAGTGGCAGATCTTTCTCGAGTTTAATTTTCAAATGGATATGTAAGGCCAACAATTGATCGAATCTGATCTAAAGTCTTCATAATATCGACGGTGTCATCCCACGTTAGAAGTGGTGATTGCTGCAATCCAGCTTGGACTAAGTTTTTAAAGGTTTCGGCCTGGGCCCGTAAACCATGACCGGTGTAGGAGTTAGCAATTTCGGTGATGGTGCCATCAAATAACGTAATGCGCATCGAGGTCGGCGTGTAAAAGACTCGATCAATTTCTAGCCAACCATTTCTGCCGGCAACAACTGCTCGGCACGGTGTTTGTTCAATCATGGTCGTATTAAGAATTGCTTGCGCCCCATTGGCATAATCAAAAATCATCGAACTTTGGGCATCAACGCCACGATCGGTGAAAACAGCAGTTGCTTTAATGCCGATTGGGTTGCCTAAAATCATATGGGCAAAGGAAACGGGATAGATTCCTAAATCAAGCAATGCGCCGCCGGCAAGTGCTGGGTCAACAACTCTTGGAATATTTTGATCAGCTAGTCGTTGTCCATGATCGGCGTGAATAGTTAATATTTCACCTAAGATTCCGCTGGCAATAATTTCTCGAACTTTTTCGTAATGCGGAAGAAAACGAGACCACATCGCCTCCATCAGCGCGACGTTATTAGTAGCTGCGGCATCAACCATTTCTTGCGCTTCACGTGCATTAACCGCAAATGGTTTTTCACATAGCACTGGTTTTTTTGCATTGAGCGCCAAAATAACATTGGCTTTATGTGCCGGATGCGGAGTTGCTACATAAACAGCATCAATATCTTTGTCAGCAACTAGCTCTTCATAACTTCCAAATGCTTTAGCGCCGTAAGCAGCGGCAAATTCACTTGCCTTAGCCATAGAACGAGAACCAACTGCGCCGACGGCGTGACCTTCTAGTCGTGCCAAATCTTTAGCGAAAGCTTGTGCGATTCCACCTGTACCCAAAATTCCCCAGTTGAAAGTACTCATAGCGTTGCTCCATCATCTTCGTGATATCCACGTCGTAGCCATCGTTTGATCGCTACCTTTGCCGATTGAAAAAATCCTAGAGCGCTTTGGGTTGGGGGATTAGGTTGGGTAAAACTTTCGGTATCGACGGCATCTAATTCATCGAGATACGTTGTAGGAGCAGATTCATCCAATGACAAGCCGGCAACGATAGATTCAAACTCTGAGCGGATGAGATCCTCTTCATCAAAATCCTCAGGACCTTTATTGGCTGTACTCACCCTCAGATAGTGTCATAGTCGTCAATAACCAGTAAATTAGCGCCGTGTTAAACAACTTGCCCTATGGGGCGCTTCGAGCATTTTTGACGCCATTTTTGATGCTCGCCTTCCGTCCTAAAGTTCGCGGACTGCGGCAAGTGCCGGCAAAAGGAGGGGTGATTATCGCCTCCAATCATTTATCGTTTAGCGATTCGATTTTCATGCCCTTAGTTGTTCCTCGCAAAGTTACCTTTCTTGCCAAAAGTGAGTACTTCACTGCGCCAGGTCCAAAGGGGCTGTTAAAAAAATTAACTTTTATTTCGCTAGGTCAGGTTCCAGTTGATCGCTCTGGCGGAAGACGAAGTGAAGCGGCCCTGTTAACTGGGCTGCAACTATTGTCCGAAGGCGCCTGTCTTGGAATTTATCCAGAAGGTACGCGCTCTCCCGATGGACGTTTATATAAAGGTCGCACGGGGATAGCGCGCCTGGCAATTGAATCTGGCGCGCCCGTCATTCCAGTGGCTATGTCAAATACGGACAAGATTCAACCAACTGGTCAGGTCATACCTAACGTAAAACGAGTAGGAATGGTTTTTGGAGTACCTATGTATTTCGATGGCGACTCCACTGATTTACAACATCTTCGAGATGTCACAGATCAAATTATGAATGCGATTCACGCACTTTCTGGTCAGGAATACATTGATATTTATGCACCAAAAAAGATCAAGCTAGGCGAGATCCAAGAAGAGGATTAATCCAAAGCATTTCTAGCAACAAGGTAGTTACAGGTCCCACATTCTGGCCCGGAAGCAGGGAGTTCACCCTCTAAAACTGCGATGAATTCAGCGATAACTTTTAAGAAATTCACTTGATCTCTTTCAACTGGAACATATTTTTGAAAGACACCAAATCCATATTCGGCTGAGTTAGCACCGATCGCAGTTGTTGGTTTCCATACAAGCAAGCCCATCGAAGCTACCGTCTGTGATTTACCAGCTGCTGGATTTTCAAGTGAATATGCATAGGCCTCTAACTGTGGTGAATAAAACTGGCCACTATCACGGGCGCTATCTGAAACTTTGCAATCGATTAAACCAATGGTGCCATCATCATTTGTTGAAACAAGATCGTACTTTCCAAGAATTCGCCAGCGCGTTTCCACGCCATCAACAACCAGGGCTTTACTTTTTACCCATTCGCCCCACTTGCTTACTTTTCCTGGCCGAAGCGCAGGATCGATCGTGGGCATATCGGCGTTTTGAAAATGCTCTTCTTGCAATGCGGCCATAGTTCCCACAAGTGGAAAAGCACCAGGCATGATTACCTTGTACCAATATTTAATCCACAAACATCGTTTGCAAGTAGAAAGTCCAAAAGTTAGATCGGATGGTGAAATATTTTCGCGAGCAGGTTTGGCAGGTTTAATCATGTGCTTATTGTGTAGTTAGCCACTGACAATTGCTGAATACACGACAGAAAGCCCCAAAATAATCATGATGATGCCACCGCCGGCGCGTAATTTTTCGATTCGCTGTGAATCCGTGGCCAGCCAATCGCGCGCCGTTCCGGCCAAAAGTCCCCATGTGCCATCGCAGAACAGGGCCAGAATAGCAAAGACGGCGCCTAACAAAATAAGTTGCCCAGTAATGCCGCCGCGATCACGATCGATAAATTGTGGAACAACAGCGGCAAAGAAAACAATTCCCTTTGGATTAAGCGCACCGACCCAAAAGCCATCTCGAATGGAGCGAAAAACTCCGGGTGCGATATCTCCTTGATTTGTCATATCAGCTGCGTGCACAGTGCGATCTCTGATCGCATCAATTCCCAAATAGATTAAGTACAACCCGCCACCCCACTGAACAATGGCGAAAGCTAGATCAGATCGTTGAAGTAATGGCCCTAATCCAATTGCGACAAAGACCGAAAGCGTGAATGCGCCCGAAACGTTTCCAACTACAGTAAAGACAGCGGTCTTGCGACCCCAGGCGATGGCCCGAGCGATCACAAATAATACGCTCGGGCCAGGCGCCAAGATAATTACCAACGCAGCAATGAAATATTCAGCAATGCGCGAAGGAATGATCATGCAGAGATTTTACTTATTACCTCGTGCTGTGGCAATTGATGTCAGAATTCGGTAACCAAGAACTGCTACCAACGTAGCGTTGATGATTCCGTTAAATGTTAGATCGCCACGTGTCCATGAAATATCAGAGATTCCGATAATTAATGAGGCACCTGCAATTAACAAGTTAATTGGATTAGCGAAATCAACTTTGGCTTCAATCCAAATTCTGGCACCCAGAACTCCGATCATTCCAAAGAGAGCTACTGATACGCCACCGAGTGCACCAACTGGCACACTGCTAAGGACGGCGCCAAACTTTGGCGATAGTGATAGCAAAATCGCACCAATACCGGCGACCCAATAAGCCGCAGTTGAGTAAACGCGAGTTGCCGCCATTACACCAATGTTTTCGGCATACGTTGTAGTTCCAGAACCGCCACCAAAACCCGCTAAGGAAGTGGCAAGACCATCGGCCATCAGTGCATTTCCCATTTGATCATCTAAGTTTTTACCGGTCATAGATGCCACAGATTTTACGTGGCCAACGTTTTCGGCGATCAGAACAAGAACAACTGGCAAGAACAAGATAATTGCCGAGCCATCGAAAGTTGGATTTGTAAAAGTCGGCAAAGCAAACCATTTAGCGGCCTTGATCGCATCGGTGCTGACATCTCCTTGGATAAAGGCGACTCCATAACCAATCAAAAGGCCGGCAAAGATACTGATGCGACTTAAAAAGCCTCGTGAAATTGCGGCGATTAAGGCGATCGATGACAAGGTGATAATTCCAATAAGTGGCCCAGCTACAAAGTTATTCTTTGCCGCTCCAGCTAAGTTCAAACCAATAACCATCACAATTGTTCCGGTCACGATGGGAGGAAGTAACCAATCAATCCAGCCGATTCCAGCTGCACGGACGATAAAACCAACCAGCGCCAAAAGTGCGCCAGTTACTACGACGCCGCCAAGTGCTGCGCCGATTCCACCGCTGGTCTTTGCCGCAGCGATCGGAGCTAAAAATGCAAAGGATGATCCAAGATAACTGGGAACTTTATTTTGGGTAATGATTAAAAATAGAATCGTTCCGATTCCGGAGAAGAACAAAGTTGTTGTTGGAGAGAAGCCGGTAATGATGGGAACCAAAAAGGTTGCGCCAAACATCGCGGCGATATGTTGCAAACCGACACCTATGGTGCGCGGCCAGGTGAGACGCTCATCAGTTGAGACGACTTCACCAGAACTTACAGTTTTTCCATTTCCATGAAGTTTCCACGAGAGTAGAGACACGTATTTTCCCTTCCACATATGCCTATGGGGCTTAGGCCTGGCCCGAAGTAGGGCGTAGTACGAGCCTAAATCCGCGCTGAGTAATTCCTGTGGGTACGCCACGCCTATATCCCGTTAAAAGTTGCGTCGGGTGGTGTATCCGATTACATTACGAGTCGATGTATCGAATGGATACATATAATCAACTAAGAGTTGATCGTGAGATGGGGAGGTTATGCGGTGCGTTCGCGTTCAGAGTCCCTTGAATTCGCCCTATTAGGCCTGCTCTCTCAGACTCCACTGCACGGCTATGAGCTGCGAAAGCGGATGGGAGCGATCTTTGGTCCATTCCGAGCCCTCTCGTTCTCGGTTCTCTACCCGCAACTTCGACGGATGTTAGAGGCTGGATTAATCGCTGAAACCGTGGTCGATACGACCTCACGCAGATCTCGCATCGTCTATGCCATTACCGATCGTGGCGCTCGCAAATTTGAAGATTTAACTGAATCTGTCACACCTGAGACTTGGGAAGATGAAGGCTTTGAAATTCGTTTCGCTTTCTTTGGACCAACGTCGGCAAATAACCGAGTAAGAATTCTTGAGGGACGCCATCGTCGCCTCAAGGAGAAAGCCGAAATCCTTCGTGGTGAACTCGAGAAGTCACCCGTTGGAATCGACAAGTATCTAGAGGAGTGGCGACGTCACTCGCTGGAATCAGCTGACCGAGAAATCAGTTGGCTAGAAGACATGATCAAAACCGAGAGGAAATAGAGTGAATATCACAACCGGTAAAGGCGACATCCGTGTTGCAATCGTTGGCGTTGGAAACTGCGCGAACTCATTAGTCCAAGGCGTTGAGTATTACAAAGACGCCGCTATCGATCAAGAGATCCCTGGTCTCATGCACGCTGTCGTTGGGGGATACCACATCTCTAGCGTCAAGTTTGTTGCAGCATTCGATGTAGATGCAAAGAAAGTTGGATTAGATCTAGCTGATGCAATCTGGGCAAGTGAAAACAACACAATTAAATTTAGTAACGTCGAAAAGACTGGTGTTCCAGTTCTTCGCGGAGTTACAAACGATGGACTTGGTAAGTACTACAAGGAAACAATTACGGAATCAGATGCACCTGCAGTCGATGTTGTGCAAGCACTCAAGGATGAAGCAGTCGATGTTTTGATTTGCTACCTGCCTGTGGGCTCTGAAGTTGCGGCAAAGTTCTACGCACAATGTGCCATCGATGCTGGTTGTGCTTTCGTTAACGCTTTGCCAGTCTTTATCGCATCTGATCCTGTTTGGGAAAAGAAGTTTGCCGATGCCGGACTTCCAATTGTTGGAGATGACATCAAGAGCCAAGTTGGTGCGACCATCACTCACCGCATCATGGCCAAATTGTTCCAAGATCGCGGCGTTCACCTAGACCGCACCTACCAATTAAATGTTGGTGGAAACATGGACTTCAAGAACATGCTCGAGCGTGATCGTCTTGAATCAAAGAAAATCTCAAAGACTAACTCGGTAACATCACAGTTAGATCACGACATGGGAGCAAAGAATGTTCACATTGGACCTTCGGATTACATTCCATGGCTTGATGATCGCAAGTGGGCCTACGTTCGCCTCGAAGGTCGCGCTTTCGGAGATGTGCCACTGAACCTTGAGTACAAGCTAGAAGTTTGGGATTCACCTAACTCAGCCGGTGTAATTATCGATGCGCTTCGTTGCGCAAAGATCGGTCTTGATCGCAAGATTGGTGGCGCACTCTTGTCACCATCTAGTTACTTCATGAAGACCCCGCCAACGCAGTACACAGATGAAGCGGCCCATAACAAGGTTGAAGATTTCATCGCTGGAAAGATTGAACGCTAAAAAATAATTAGCAATAGAAAGAGCCCCTGGTATTCACCAGGGGCTCTTTCTTTAACCACTCACGGAGAGTTGAGGGTTAAATCGTCGTCTCTTGTGGAGTACGACGAATATGCATAAACCCAGCAACGGCAAGTAAAAGAAATAAGAGTCCACTTACTAAGGCTGCAATTGCGGCATAACCAGCAATTACTCCCATAGTTCCAAATGCGTATGCCTCAAGTAACATTCCGCGCAAGGTGTTTCCCATGAACAATGTTTGGCGAAGCTCTCCATAGGCTGCAATTTTTGCGGTATCGGTGCTGCCACCTTTTGTAAGCCCCATGTAGATTCCAGAAACCTCGGAGTATGTTGCAGGTTTTCCGGTTACGCCAATTGCTGCACCCTTCATATGCTCCCAAATGTAAAGATCAGAGTAACCACGTGCCATTTCTCCGGTTACTACTTTCATACCAGCCCACTTAGCGAGTTGATCCTTCGTTGCTTCCGGCATCGCCTCTGCAGCTGGGAAGGAGATATTTTGATTTTCTAACTGACTTTGAACGCTGTCGTTAGCAAAGTTTGCGCCAAAATTTAGCAGCCCGGCAAATATAAGTAGTAGCCCGGCTAAACCCAAGCCAACGAGTGAAACGATTTTGTCAAAAGATCTACGATTCATTTTTTCTCTCCAATTCATCTGCAATAATCATTGAAATCACTGCAAGACATTTCTACTCTTGTGTCATCAAGTAGTTAGAGGATTATGCGAGAGGTAACTCTCCGTGCTTATTTTCGAGAGGTAACTCTCATACTGAGAAGAGATTTATTCGATATGCCGATTGCACATTGATCGTCCATCCGGGCCAATTTCTAAATGCGAACATGCGACCTCTAACTTATCGAAAGCGCCATCCCCGTAGTGAGCACGAAAAGCCAGCGCTAGAAGAACTCGCAAATTTGTTTGCCCATCAGATTTAATGCCAAAGACCTGAGCACTTCGACTCACGGTATTTTCAATCACTTTTTCATTGTGTGAAGTTTCGGTGGCGATCGCTCCATTTGATTTGCCCTCACACACTAGTGTCAGGACTAATTGTTCAAAGGGCGTTAGCTCTCGTGATGAAATAGTGATATCTCGAACCATTGTCGGAACCGCCTCTCCGCGCGCTTACCAGTCTGCTCCTTAATTTTGCGCTTGTCACCTAATAGGATGGGCTAATGAGCGAAATTTTAAAGTCACAAGTAGGCCAGGTTCTCACTCTCTCTTTTAACCGCCCGGAGAAGATGAATGCCCTGTCTAGATCAATGTATGCCGGACTAGCCAATGGACTCAACGAAGCGGCCGGCGACTTTGGTGTTCGAGCCGTGGTGATTAGCAGCGAAGGCGATCACTTCACCGCCGGAAATGACATCGCGGACTTTATGGACAATCCTCCCACTGGCGACAGTTCGGAAGTCTCACAATTCCTTTCATCACTCCTTAATTTTCCGAAACCATTAATCGCCTCGGTTAAGGGAAATGCAATTGGTGTTGGCACAACGATGCTGTTGCACTGTGATGTCGTTATTGCTCATCCAACTTCAAAATTTTCAATGCCCTTTGCATCACTTGGTCTAGTGCCAGAGGCAGGCTCAAGTTTTCTCTTTCCACAGTTGGTTGGATACCAAAGAGCGGCAAAGATATTTATGACGGGCGAAAGCTTTGATGCAGCTGCGGCTCTGGAAATGGGATTGGCGGCATCGATTGATTCAGAGCCATTGGCAGCGGCGATGAAATTAGCGGAACGAATCGCACAGCAACCGCCGCAGGCAATTATTAATACCAAAGCCTTGCTTAAGGCACGTAACCACGATTCCGTTGCCGCGGTTATGAAAGCTGAGTTTGAAATATTTGCGGTGGCACTTCAATCCGATGAAGCCATGGAAGCCTTTATGAAGTTTATGTCTAAGAAGGGAAAATAATGTCACTAGCTGGAAAACGTATTTTTATAACAGGGGGATCCCGCGGAATTGGACTTGCTATCGCATTGCGAGCCGCCGCCGATGGGGCATCCGTAGCGATAGCAGCTAAAACCGCTGATCCAAATCCAAAGCTACCTGGCACTATCTTTACAGCGGCTGCCGAAATTAACGCAGTAGGTGGAACTGCATTGCCAATCCAATGCGATATCCGAGATGAAGCCGCCCTTGAGGCCGCAATCAATCTAACCGCTGAAACTTTTGGTGGAATAGACATTGTGATTAATAATGCCAGCGCAATTAATTTAACTCGAACCGATCAAACTCCAGCAAAGCGTTTTGATTTAATGTTTGATGTGAATGTTCGAGGTACTTTTCTAACTTCGCAAGCGGCATTGCCGTACCTGCGCAAGTCAGCGGCCGACGGTCGAAATCCACACATTCTTAACTTGTCACCGCCGTTATCGATGAAGCCGATTTGGTTTAAAAATCACGTCGCCTACACCATGGCAAAATATGGAATGAGTATGTGCGTGCTGGGTATGGCCGAAGAATTTAAACGCGATGGTATCGCCGTTAATGCATTGTGGCCTCGCACTGTAATCGATACCGCGGCGCTGCAAATGATTCCAGGAATCGATGCCGCAGCTGGACGCACTCCGCAAATCTTGGCCGATGCCGCTCATATTATTTTGAACCGTCCAGCTGGCGAGTGCACTGGAAACTTCTTCGTCGATGACCTGCTCCTTGCTAGCGAAGGAATCACTGATTTAGAGAAGTACTCAGTGACACCAGGGACCAAAGACTTTCTGCTCGATTTCTTCTTGGATTAAAAACGATGCGCAAAAAAATAGGTACGCTCTTCATAGTTTTCTTTAGCGTGCTTGCCGTTTCTCCGGCCTCTGCTCACGGCGAACTCGTGGATTCTTATCCATTGCAATTTGCTAACGTCAATCCGATTCCAACACAGGTGTGGCTGCAATTTGATGGAGATTTACCGAGTATTGATGGGGAAACTATTAATACTCTTGAAGTTGAAGACTCCACTGGTTTAGTTGTTAGTTACGGTGATGCAATCATTGATGGTGGAAGAATATCCACGAAAATATCTGGCCAAAGTGTTGCTGGCGTGTTTACCGTCAGATATCGCATTGTTTCGCAAGATGGACACCCGGTAGATGGCGAATATACGTTTAATGCCTCGCCCGATTATTCGGCAGTGCAGTCAAATCGGGATGAACCAACGCAAAGTGGACCCAACTTACTTGTCAGGGGAGCCGCACTTGCTGCTTTTCTATTCTTATTTTTGGTTGTGATGGCACTAACGAAGAAAAAGGGAAGTAAATAGTTATGCAAGGATTAGATCTTGAAGTAAATGGTTCAAATGTAATTGAAGAAGGCCAACGTCAAGGAAAGCCACGTTCACTATTTTGGCCATGGGCTGGTGCTAACGTCTCACTTTTGGCGCTGTCCTATGGTGCTTTTTTTCTCGGCTTTGGAATTTCATTTCGGCAGGCAACCATCGCCGCGATAATCGGCACGCTGGCTTCCTTTTCCTTAGTTGGCATCAGCTCATTGGCTGGTAAGCGCTCAAATGCACCAACGATGATTATTGTCCGAGCAGCCTTTGGTGTGAAGGGAAGTATTCTTCCCGGATTTTTATCATATTTAGTATTTGTTGGTTGGGAAACAGTTTTGGTTTCACTAGCCACTTTGGCGACTGGAACGGTTTTTGCGCGAGTAGGTGGCCTGGACCTAAACGTTGCTCTCATCCTGGGGTTCTTAACTTCGGTTGGCTTGACGATGTTAGGTGGCGTGCTCGGATTTAACGTAATTATGAAACTTCAAAAGTTTCTTACGATTACTACGATCGTCATGACGCTTGTATACATGGGGCTAACTTTTAATTCGATTAATTGGAGCGCAGTTAATGCGATTAAAGATGGATCAAATCAAGGATTGATCGGAGCGATAATCTTTGCCGTGACAGGAATTGGTTTGGGTTGGGTAAATTGCGCCGCTGATTACTCGCGTTACTTGCCGCGTACAGTCTCTAGCCGAGCGGTAATTGGCTGGACTGTTTTTGGTGCGTCGATAGTGCCCATTGTTTTAGTAATTTTTGGTACGGCGCTTTCGGCAAGTGATAAAACGTTGATGGATGCAATCGGCTCTGATCCAATTGGCGCACTTACTACCTTACTTCCCACATGGTTTTTAATTCCCTTTGCACTGATTGCAATACTAGGTTTAGTCGGGGGAGCGATTCTAGATTTGTACTCATCTGGGTTAGCACTCGTTTCGATTGGTGTTCCGATTAAGCGATACAAGGCGGCACTGATTGATTCTGCGATTATGTTAATAGGTGCGATTTATATTGTGTGGATCGCTGATAATTTTTTCTATCCTTTCCAAGGCTTTCTCATTACCTTAGGAGTGCCCGTTGCAGTGTGGTCTGGCATCTTTGTAGCCGATGTTGTGATGCGCCGAAAGCCATATGATGAAAAAGCGCTCTTTGATCCGCAGGGAATCTATGGATCAGTTAATAAAGGTTCGTTGTTGTTGATGGCTTTGGGTGCATTAGTTGGCTGGGGATTTGTAACCAACACCTTTGCTTCGTGGCTTTCTTGGCAGGGTTACTTTATGTCGGCAATTGGAGGCAAAGAAGGGGCCTGGGCGTATGCAAATGTTGGAGTTGTCTTTGCCTTAGCTATCGGATTCGTCGGTCATGTACTGCTTTCACAGGGAAAAATAGCGGCACAAGAACAACGCGGGTGATAAGTTTGAACCCATGATGCGAGTGATCACTCCCTTACGCGATTTCCTCCATCGCGAATCCGCTAGCGGAATCTTGATCCTTGTAGCTTCATCGCTAGGGTTAATAGTTGCTAATTCTCCTTTGGCTAGCTCTTATTTTTCCTTTCTTGAATTAAAATTTTCTTTGGGCAATGACGATATTTATCTTCGATTAACGGCTTTAAAGGTCATCAATTACGCTTTTATGACTATCTTTTTCTTCGTTGTAGGTCTTGAAATTAAACGTGAGTTAAGTTCTGGACATTTATCGAGCTTTAAAAAAGCGATCATGCCCTTTGTCGCCGCTTTAGGTGGAATGGCATTTCCGGCTGGTATCTACTTATTGATCGCCGGACGCCAAGCCCCTAATGGTTGGGGAGTAGCCGTTGCTACCGACATTGCATTAGCGGTCGGGCTATTAGCGATTATTGGGACAAGTGCCACCGCTTCGCTTCGAACTTTTCTCTTAGCCTTGGCAGTCATTGATGATATTGGCGCGATTTTAGTTATTGCATTTGTTTATTCAACGGGCATCACAACAAATTGGATTATTGCCGCACTTGCAATGATTGTTGTGATTCACGTGTGTAAGAAATTAAAGATTAACTCAGTCTCTTTCTACGTCCCGCTGGGCATTGTGCTCTGGTACTGCATGTATCGTGGGGGAATTCATCCAACCCTGGCAGGCGTTGTCCTCGGAATGATGACACCAAACATCGCTCGGAGAAAGACCCGCCTAGTTGATATCGAAGATAATGAAGTCTCAATTATTGAATGGCTAGAGCACAAGATGCATCCAGTCAGCAGTTTTGTGATTGTGCCGATTTTTGCCTTTGCAAATACTGGTGTAAAAATCACACAAAATTCGATTTCAGATGCGATCACCTCACCAATCGCTTGGGGAATCTTTTGTGGACTCGTCATAGGTAAGCCGCTGGGAATCGGGGTCTCTAGTTGGAGTGCTAAAAAAATTGGCCTGGGTGATTACCCAGCAGGAGCAAAACTTCCTAAAATTTTAGCCACCGGAAGTGCAGCTGGTATTGGTTTTACTGTCGCCATCTTTATCGCCAATTTAGCTTTTGAAGAGCGTGCTCAACAGGAGCTGGCTATTTTTGCAGTCATTATCGCCTCGTGTGTTTCGGGCTTAATCAGTGCTGCGATCTTTAAGTTTTTATCAACTACCAAGAAATAATTGTCAGGAAATAACAAAACCCGCCTTTTTAGGGGCGGGCTTTGATACTTAAGATTGCTTACAGATCGTAATAGAGTTCAAACTCAGCTGGATGTGGACGCAAACGTACGTAATCCACTTCTTCCTTGCGCTTGAAGGCGATCCAAGTTGAGATGAGATCTTCGGCAAATACTCCGCCGCGAGTTAGGAACTCATGATCCTTCTCAAGATTGTTCAATACTTCATCAAGTGAACCTGGCACCTGAGGAATTAATGCCGCCTCTTCACCTTCAAGTTCATATAGATCTTTATCAACTGGGGCAGGTGGTTCGATCTTATTGATAATTCCATCTAGACCGGCCATGAGCATTGCAGCAAAGGCCAAGTATGGATTTGATGATGGATCTGGGCAACGGAATTCGATGCGCTTAGCTTTTGGATTCGAACCAGTAATTGGGATACGGATACAAGCCGAGCGGTTACGTGCTGAATAAACCAGGTTTACCGGAGCTTCATAACCTGGAACTAAGCGTCGGTAAGAGTTAACCGTTGGGTTAGTGAAGGCAAGAAGTGATGGCGCGTGCTTGAGCAAACCACCGATGTAGTGGCGTGCCATTTCAGATAGATCGCCATAGGTTCCTGCCTCGAAAAATAATGGCTTGCCATCTTTCCATAGTGATTGGTGAACGTGCATTCCGGAACCGTTATCACCGAAGAGTGGCTTTGGCATAAATGTTGCAGTCTTGCCACCTTGCCAAGCAGTGTTGCGAATGACGTACTTAAACTTCATAACATCATCACCGGCATGCAAAATATCGGTAAAGCGGTAGTTGATCTCCATTTGACCAGCGGTACCAACTTCGTGGTGTGAGCGTTCAACAAGTAGTCCAACCTTGCCAAGTTGCATCACCATTTCATCGCGAAGATCAGCGAATTGATCAGTTGGTGACACTGGGAAATATCCACCCTTTACGCGTGTGCGGTAACCACGGTTAGGTGTTCCATCGGCATCGTATTCAACGCCGGTATTCCAGGCGCCTTCATATGATTCGATCTCGTGAACCGCGGTGTTGATACCGGTCTTGAAGCGAACGCTATCGAAAACATAGAACTCAGCTTCTGGTGCAAAAAATGCAGTGTCGGCAATTCCTTGCGCGCGCATGTAATCAACGGCACGAGCAACAACTCCACGTGGATCACGGCTGTAAGGCGTGTTATCAACTGGATTGTGAACCGAAAAAATAATAATAAGTGTTTTTTCTTTACGGTATGGATCTACGTATGAAGACTCTGGAACCGGTAACAACTTCATATCTGATTCATTAATTGTTTGGAATCCACGAATTGAAGAACCATCAAACATTAGGCCATCAGTGAAGACGGCTTCATCAAATGATTCAACCGGTACGTTGAAGTGGTGCTGGATTCCAGGCAAATCTGTAAAGCGAACATCAACAAACTTGATGTCTTCTTTTTTGATGAAGGCAAAGATTTCTGCGGAGTTCTTAAACATGCTTCTCCCAATTCACATGTGGTGCGCCAAGCTCTCAACGTTGAGTTGTGGCGCTTTTAGGTAGTTGAACCCTAAGTGCAAGCACCGCATTTGGCATAACCCGCTTGTTAAATCCATGTTACGTTGTGGCAAAACCAGGGTTATTCTTGCCACATGAGTTACCAATTTGTGCGTGTTGGCCTAGGTCGCCGCTTTGCTGCACTGATGGTCGACTGGTTGGCCTGCTATTTCATAGTCACGGCGGTAACTGGTGGAATCGGCGCCAGCTCACCCAACCGCTCGCTCAACGTTTTGGGTCTGTTCTTTGCCGAGATCCTGATTCTCTCGTGGCTGCAAGGGGCCACGCTGGGCCATCGAATCTTTGGCATAAAAATCGTGCGCTTTGTTGATGGTGGAGAAATAACAGCCTTGCAAGCTTTGATTCGAAGCGCACTTTTAGTAACTGTTATTTTTGCAATAACATTTGATGAAAATGGCAGAGGAATGCACGAGCGATTTAGTCAATCTGTTTTAACTAGAACGTAAAGATCTAGCGGGGCTTTGCGGCTCGAGTTGGCATTGGACCCTTTGGTATTGGCATCGACATTCCACCAATGGCCTTAAGTCGAGCACGAACTTCACGCATTTGATGGGCAGTCAATTTCTTCGGTAGCCGACGCATCTGCTTTTGCAGTTTCTGAATTGGAACGCGACCATCTTCGGTTCCAACTAAAAATTCAGTGATTGGAACACCCGGTGCAAAGCGTTCGGCTTTTTTGCGTTCATCGCTGACCATTTGACGTACCGCTTGTGATCCCTCGCCAGTTAATACGATGCCAGCACGTCCAACACTTCGATGAACCATGTCTTGATTTCTTGCTACTGCAACAGCTGGTGTAGTTGTCCAGCCTTTACGGATCGCCATCAAGACACTTGCGCCAGCACCCATCTGTCCTTCAATTGCAGCGTAGGCAGCAGTACCAGCAACGCGAGTAAATAAAAACATTGCCATAAGTAGTGCAAATGGAAGCGAAACAAAACCAAAATAGACATACGGACCAACTAGCACGCCTATGCCAATTCCAATTGCCCACGTCACCGTAAAGGTTGCGATGAGGGCGATAGTTATCCAAGGCTTAACTTGTTTTGTAACTTTATAGGCATCTCGGAAAGTTTGGAAACGTGGTTTTTTGATCTTTGCTACTTTGGCTTTTCTTTTAAACATAACGTTTAGTTTAGGGGAGAAGGCGCAGTTCCACCAAGACGAGCCGGTGCCCACCGCTGGCCGACATGACTATCGGGATACTCCTCTTGGACAATTCGCAGCATAGCTAGCAGAACTTCGCGCAGGTGAATCTCGGCAACTTCTACGTCATCGCCACGTTGGTAGCGAATTGGCTCACCGAATGAGACCGTAACCGGAATATGTTGTCGTTTGAAGTTTGGTTTTAAGCCCTTTGTAATGACTCGCTGACTGCCCCAAATTATCGTCGGAATAATTGGAACCCCAGCGCCCATTGCTAAGCGAACTGCGCCAGATTTCAAACCCTTTATTTCAAAACTTGTAGAAGTTGTTCCTTCTGGAAAGATTCCAATAATCTCGCCGTTTTTTAAGGCGCGCAACGCAGCTACAAAAGATGGTGCGCCATTGCTGCGGTCGACATTGATGTGATGCATTCCGCGCATCAGGGGACCAGCGATTTTATGATCGAAGATCTCTTTTTTTGCCATAAACCGCACGTAGCGCTTGGCAGGTAATGCCGCAGTGCCAACGATTGCAAAATCTAGATATCCAACGTGATTTATCGCAAGAATCGCGCCACCTTTGCGGGGAACGTTTTTTTCACCTTTGAAATCAAATTGCAGATCTAAATACTTCCAAAAACTTTTAACTAAGGAAATAACTGGTGGATAAACGAGTTCAGCCACGTGCAGCCTTCTTTTCCATCGCCTGCTTATACAAACGACCAGCACGGTAACTTGAGCGAACTAGCGGACCGCTCATTACTCCTAAAAATCCAACTTGCTCAGCTTCTTGGGCTAACTCAACAAACTCATGTGGCTTAACCCAGCGTTCAACTGGATGGTGCTTATTCGTTGGACGCAGATACTGCGTAATTGTGATCAGGTCACAGCCGGCATTATTGAGATCAATTAGGGCCTGCGAAACTTCTTCTCGAGTTTCTCCCAATCCCAAGATTAAATTTGATTTTGTGATTAAACCAAAATCTTGCGCCATTGTGATAACTCGTAAAGATTTTTCATAAGTAAAGGCAGGACGGATCTGCTTAAAGATTCGGGGGACAGTCTCTAAGTTGTGAGCAAAGACTTCTGGCCTTGTTTCAAAGATTGGATTCAGCAGTTCTGGATTAGCGTTGAAGTCAGGCGCTAACATTTCAACACCAGCACCTGGATTTAGTTCGTGAACCATTCGAATAGTTTCGGCGTATAACCAAGAACCTTCATCTTCTAGATCATCGCGAGTGACACCAGTAATTGTGGCGTAGTGCAAGCCCATACTTTTTACTGACTCAGCAACTTTGCGTGGTTCGGCACGATCTATTGGTAGCGGTTTTCCAGTGTCGATATTACAAAAATCGCAACGACGTGTGCAGCGATCTCCGCCAATTAAAAACGTTGCTTCTTTATCTTCCCAGCATTCAAAAATATTTGGACAGGCCGCTTCTTGGCAGACAGTGTGCAGTCCTTCAGTTTTTACTAAGGCGCGAAGGCGTGTGTACTCCGGACCCATATTTGCCCGAGTTTTAATCCACTCAGGTTTTCTCTCAATCGGAGTAAGTGCATTGCGCGCTTCAATTCGAAGCAGCTTGCGACCCTCGGGTGCCATTGTCATGCGCTCACCTTTCGAAGGGATTCAAATAAGTGTCGCTCGACTATCGGTGCGACTTCATCAATTGTAATCGCCCGATTGAGTTCGCGGCGCAGCGAGGTAACCTCGGCATCGGCTATTCCACATGGAATAATCTGCGCAAAGGCCGTTAAATCTGGGTCAACGTTGAGCGCAAAGCCATGCATGGTGACACCTTTTGAAACTCGGATACCAATGGCTGCGATCTTTCGCTCACCGTGTGAATCTTTAACCCACACACCAGAGCGACCTTTAATTGCAACGGTAGCTAGACCTAGGTCGGCGCAGACTTTAATTAAGCCAGCTTCGATTTCGCGGACAAAGCCAACTAGTTCTGTTGGTTTAATTAATTTCACAATTGGATAGCCAACTAGTTGGCCAGGGCCATGCCACGTAATTCGACCACCACGATCAACATCGATCACGGGCGTTCCATCTGCGGGGCGCTCTGAAATATCGGTCCGACGGCCAGCGGTATAAACCGATGGATGTTCCAACATTAATAACGTATTCGGGCGTACTCCTAGCGCAACCTCTTCATGAATCGATTTCTGAATCTCCCAGGCTTTTTGGTAATCAACTAGACCCGATCGAGAAAGTGCGATCGTTGCTTGCGAAGAGCCGTCGAGTAGATGCACACCTATAGCCTAAAGGTAGGCTTGGCTCCTGCCCAATTGAGCGTTCATGAAAGGTCCGTCACACTGTGTCTGTCACCACTTCTGTAACTAAAAAGCACCGTCGCCCGCTGGTCTATGCCTTACTTGTAATTTTTATCTGGTTTGGAACAAGCGGCGTGATGGGTCCTTTATTCGGGAAACTTTCCACAGTTCAGGAAAACGACAACTCGGCTTTTTTACCTGATAGCGCCGAATCGACACAGGCGGCCAAAGTCATTGCCACATTTAATGATGAGCAAAATCAAAGTCTGCCAACTTTAGTCCTCTATCTTGGCGACATTGACGACGCGAAAATCGCAGCGCTCAATGTGCATTTAGCTCAGTTGGGGGAGAAGAAAATTGGCGAGAGTGATGTGCCGATTTCAAAGTACCTAACTCCCGGAGATCAAATCTTTGCCTTTCCTTCGCAAGATGGAAAAGCGATATTAGTGAATCTTCCATTTATCTCTGATATCGCAAACGATTTACTGCCAGATGAAAAACCAGTTTTGCCAGAGATGATTCAAACTCTTCGAGATGATGCATCTGAATATGCGGCGCGTAATAATTTAACGTCAAGTGTGACTGGAATCGGCGCACTCCTTGGAGACTTATTTGGAGCATTTAAAGGTATCGATTCGTCCTTGCTGCTTACAACATTAGGAGTTGTCGGATTTATCTTGATCATTGTTTATCGATCACCAATTCTATGGATCTTGCCGCTATTTTCCGCCGTGATTGCACTGTCTACCGCCGGCGGATTGGTCTACCTGCTAACAAAAAATAATGTGATTGACTTAAATGGTCAGTCGCAAGGAATTTTATCTGTGCTTGTTCTAGGTGCAGCTACTGATTATGCGCTGCTACTTATTTCGCGATATCGCGAGGAACTCCATCACTTTGACTCTGCCTTTGATGCGATGAAGGCGGCACTTAAAGGTGTCTTTGAACCAATTTTAGCTTCGGGCTTAACTGTTATTTCTGGATTATTAGTTTTACTACTTAGCGATCTTTCCGGTAACCGTGGATTGGGTCCAGTGGGCGCCATTGGAATTGCGGCATCGATGATTACAATTTTGACCTTATTACCCGCGCTGTTGGTGGCTTTTGGTCGATGGGTTTTTTGGCCACGAATTCCTCGACGAGATGATGTTAATCATCAACTAACGGGGATGTGGGCAAAGGTCGGTACAACCGTTGAAAAACGTCCGCGCAAATTGTGGATTGGCACCGCGCTATTACTTCTGATTTTGGCTGGCTTCTCAACCACGCTAAACGCCAAGGGTCTATCTACCGCCGATGCATTTACTAAACGTCCAGATTCAGTAGTTGGACTAGAGCTTTTAGGCCAACACTTTCCTGGTGGATCTGGTCAGCCAACCGAGCTAGTTGTCAGGGAGAATTCAATTGACTCGGTCTCGGCAGCACTGATGCAAGTTGAAGGCGTTGCATCCGTAGACGTCTTGCGAACCAGCCAGACAGTGCCTGGCCAACCAGCTGCACCAATTAAGGTCGTCGATGGCAAAGTTATTTTAAATGCCACGTTGGAGTTAAATCCAGATAGCGTGGAGGCACGCGATGTAATTCCTGATATTCGTACCGCCGTTCACGCTATTGATCCGGAAATCTTGGTTGGTGGTTCCACTGCGATCGCCTTTGATACTGATGTCTCGGCTAATCGTGACAACCGAACAATCATTCCAATAGTTTTATTTATCATCACAATTATCTTGGGATTCTTGTTGCGAAGTATTTTTGCGGCCGCTTTGTTACTGGGCACCGTTGTCTTGTCATTTTTTGCCACACTTGGAGTTTGCCAACTTGTCTTTGAACATATCTTTGGCTTTAAAGGTGCTGATACTTCCTTCCCACTCTTTGCCTTCATCTTCTTAGTTGCCCTGGGGATTGATTACAACATCTTCCTCATGACGCGGGTGCGCGAGGAGAGTGCAAAGATCGGAACTCGCGCCGGTGTGATTAAGGGATTAACTGTTACGGGCGGGGTTATTACTTCAGCTGGAATCGTTCTAGCGGCAACCTTTGGTGTCTTGGGGATTTTGCCATTGGTATTTTTGGCAGAACTTGGTTTCGCGGTGGCATTTGGCGTTCTTCTGGATACTTTAATTGTAAGAACAATTTTAGTTCCAGCACTAGTGCATGACATCGGCGGCAAAGTGTGGTGGCCTTCAAAATTGCAGAGTAGTTAATCATGACACTCAAGGTTGGAATTGCTGGGTATGGCTTAGCTGGTCGCTACTTCCACGCCCCATTGCTAAAAGGCTGTGGCTTTGAAGTTGTCGCAATTGCAACTGGCAATCATGAACGAGGCACCCACGCTGTTGCAGATTTTCCAGAAGTAAAGATCGTTGCAACAGTTGCCGAATTAGTTCAATTTGATTTGGATTTAGTCGTTGTTGCCTCAGCAAATCTAGTTCATGCCGATCATGCGATCGCTGCGATTAATGCTGGCATCCCGGTTGTGGTCGACAAACCAATGGGCCGTACTTTGGTGGAAACACAATTAATTGTTGATGCAGCTGCACAAGCACACGTTCCCTTAACAACTTTCTTTAATCGCCGATGGGATTCAGATGCGTTAACGATTAAACGAGTAATAAAAAGTGGGGTTCTCGGTGAAATTCACCGACTTGAATCTCGGTTTGAAAGATTTCGCCCACAACTAAATACAACATCCTGGCGTGAGAATATGAGCGCCGCCGATGGTGGGGGACAGCTACTTGACTTGCAGCCTCATTTAATTTCGACGGCTCTGGATTGGTTTGGCGATGCCGAACTAGTTACTGCATCGGTGAGATCGCTGCGAGGCGGCAGTGACGATGATTCGGTTTTGGTATTGCAACACTCATCGGGAGTTATGTCATATTTATCGGCTAGCGCAGTAGTTGGTGCACCCGGGCCCAGAATCAGAATTCTTGGAAACAAGGGTGCATTAGTCATTAATGATTTAGATCCGCAAGAAGCGCTTCTTCGCGCTGGAAAATTTCCACAAGGCGGAACCTGGCAGCTGCCAACACAATCGCAAGCGTTTATTCACCGGGGCGATGAAGTAGAAGAGATTGTCGCGCAACCTGGAAATTACGGTCATTTTTACTTGGCAGTTCAAGCAGCTATTACTAATGCCACATCAATGCCGGTATCTACTGCAGATGCTCTTCTTGTTGCAAAACTGATTGACCAAGCGCGTGGCTAAAAGTTGTGATGTTTTAATCGTTGGAGCAGGTCTAGCTGGTTTAAATGCAGCGATTCACCTGCAGCAAAAGGGTGTGGACGTTGTCGTCGTTGAAGCATCTGATCGTCCTGGCGGCCGGGTAACAAGTGATGTGATCGATGGCTATATCTGCGATCGGGGTTTTCAGTTAATAAACGCGGCGTATCCGGCATTAAAAGAACTTGATGTAATTCGTGAAATTGATTTTGTGGTTGCGCCACGGATAATTGATGTTGCCTTAGGTGCAACTCGTCATGCAATCGGGGATCCACGCAAACTTCCATTCTCAGCACTTGATAAAGCAACTGGAACGATTCCGGAGAAAATCGCGCTGCTGGTCTTTCTTATTTCACGGGTAAAGCCAAGCACATCGTTGGGGCAGGCTCTTCGAAGGTGTGGCACTACGTATGATCGAGTGTTACGTCCGTTCTTGCACGGAGTATTTCTGACCGACCCAGATAATGTTGATGCTCAATATGGGCAACTAATACTAAAAAGTTTTGTTAATGGATCGATTGGTATTCCTCGTCTAGGAGTTAGCCAATTATCAAATGCCTTGGCAGGGCGCGTTTCCACAATTGATTACAACGTACGGGTTGATCAAATCCAAAGCGGCAGCGTTGATACCAGTGCGGGTGCTTATAAAGCTAAGAAGATTCTGATCGCTACCGATGCAACAACGGCCACACAGTTGTTACAGCTATCGCAAGTTCCACAGATGACTGGTTGCATTACGTGGTATCACTCCAGTGTTGATAATCCTTCAGGAGCTGGTCACTTAACAGTTGATGGTCAACGATTAGGCCCAGTTATTAACTCGATTGTGATTTCAGATATCTCGGCATCGTATGCACCTGTTGGCGCGCATTTAATCTCCTCAACGACGCCGTTAAATATCTCGGAATCTGATGTTCGCAGACATCTTGCACTTATGTGGGGAGTCCAAACTCATGCTTGGCAATTGGTAGCTAAATATGAAATTGCAGCAGCGCTGCCAGTTCAAAGCGTAGGCCGGGCTTTGTCGCAGAGTTTTAAAATATCTGAGAATTTATTTGTAGCTGGTGACCATAGAACTGTTCCATCACAGCAAGGTGCATTATTTTCCGGAAGAGTTGCCGCCGAATTAATCTTGAACTAGTTCGGCAAGTGCCTCAGTAATGTGCGGATAATCCCAGGTAAAGCCTGCTTCTTGTAAGAGCTGGGGGATGACTCGCTTCGACCCAAGAACTTCAGCGGAGAAGCCTCCTAAAGCGATTTTCAAAGCGATCGCAGGTGCTGGAAATAACGCTGGACGATGCATGGCTCGTGCCAAGGCGGCGGTGAACTCTTGATTAGTTACCGGATTTGGTGCAGTGACGTTAACTGGACCAGCGATTGGATTTTCTAAGGCAAAAACTATTGCGCGAATCTGATCGTGCAAGGTAATCCAGGACCACCATTGTTTTCCATTGCCTAATTTTCCGCCAAGACCTAAGCGAAACAGTGGCAACATCTTTCCTAAGGCCCCGCCCGTTGGATCAAGTACTAATCCGGTTCGAAGTTTCACGGTACGTACATCGCCAGCTAAATCAGCGGCCGCTTCCCATTCCCGGCAAACAGCAGCTAGGAAATCATCACCGCAGCGATCACTTTCAACTACTGCGCGATTTCCGCTTTCGCCATACCAACCAATTGCAGAGGCTGAGATAAAAACTTGTGGCTTTAGTTCGGCAACTGCCGCTGCAATGGCAGTTGTTCCAAGTAAGCGAGAGTTCAAGATTTCTGATTTATATTTTTTGCTCCAACGTTTATCGCCAACACCGACACCAGCAAGGTGAATAATCGCATCGACGCCGCGTAGTGCATCTAGATCAACAAATGCGGTTTGGGGATCCCACGTAACTTCATCGGCCGAAACTGTGGCACGGCGAACTAAGCGTTGCACCGTGTGACCTTCAGATTTTAAATGTCCAATGAGTGCGGTACCAATGAGTCCTGAGGCGCCAGTAATAGCAATGCGTTGTGGAACTGACATCAGTCTTAGAGACCTAGATCCGACTCAAAAGCGCCGCCTTCTAGACGATCTTTCAACGTTACTAAGAAGCGAGCCGCATCTGCGCCATCGACAACTCGATGATCATATGAAAGACCCAAGTAGACCATCGAGCGAATGGCAATGCTTTCTCCGCTGTCATCGCCCTTGACAACCATTGCTCGTTTTACAACGGCGCCGAGTCCAAGAATCGCAACCTGTGGCTGGTTAATGATGGGAGTATCAAATAATGCGCCACGGCTTCCGGTATTAGTTAGCGTAAATGTTCCGCCACCAAGTTCATCTGGTGTCACTTTGTTATCACGAGTACGAGCAGCAAGATCAGAGATCTTTCGTGCAATTCCACCCATATTTAAATCGCCAGCATTTGCAATAACTGGAACCAACAAACCACGTTCCGTATCAACGGCGATACCTAGATGTTCGGTGCCGTGATACGTAATTTGATCTCCTTCAACTGAGGAGTTAAGAACTGGATGCTGCTTGAGTGCTTCACACACCGCAACTGCAAAGAATGGCAGGTAAGAAAGCTTGACACCTTCGCGTGCTTCAAAGCTTGCCTTTGATCGATCACGAAGTCTAGAAATCTTAGTTACATCTACTTCAATCACGGTTGTAAGTTGGGCACTAACTTGTAGTGACTCAACCATGCGTGCGGCAATTACTTTGCGAAGTCTTGACATAGTGACAGTTGTTCCACGTAATGGGGAAACATCAACAACAGGCGGCTTTGCAGCACCCGATGTTGATCTTTGGAGTGGCGCAGCTACAGCTGCTGGCCTTGCCAAGTTTTCAATATCTTCGCGGCGGATTCGTCCACCAATTCCGCTACCCGTAACGTTTGCAAGATTGACTCCAAGTTCGGTGGCAAGTTTGCGAACAAGCGGAGTCACATATGCATCAGATGGCTGGCTAGTTACCGCAACTGGCGCTGCGACAGGTGGCGCTGCGACAGGTGGAGGAGTGGGTGCAACTACTGGCGCTGCAACTACTGGCGCTGCGACAGGTGGAGGAGTTGGTGCGGCAGGCGCAGCTCTATTTGCCGCTCCAATCATTGCAAGACGTGCACCAACTGGAACAGTTGTATCTACTGCAACATCAATGGCAAGCAAGATTCCGGCAACTGGTGAAGGAATTTCGGTATCGACTTTATCTGTTGATACTTCTAGCAAAGCTTCATCGACGGCAACGGAGTCGCCCACATTTTTTAACCAGCGAGTAACGGTTCCTTCGGAAACGCTTTCACCTAATGCCGGCATCGTAATTACTGTGCCGGCGCCACTTGCAGCTGCAACAACTGGCGCTGCAACAGGTGGAGGAGTCGGTGCAGCGGGGGCTGGTGTTTCAACTACAGGCGCAACAGGCGCTGGTGTTTCAACTACAGGTGCAGCGGGGGCTGGCGCAGATTGGGAAGCACTATCGGCGATGATCGCAAGTTCGGCTCCAACTGGAACAGTTTGATCTATCTGCACAACAATCTTTTGCAAAATTCCCGCAACTGGTGAAGGAATTTCGGTATCAACTTTGTCAGTTGAAACTTCTAGGAGTGGTTCATCAACATTTACATGATCGCCTTCGGCTTTTAACCAACGAGTGACTGTTCCTTCGCTAACACTTTCGCCAAGTGCTGGCATCGTTACTGAAAATGTCATTTTCTATCTCCTTGATTTTTCATTGGGATTAACCGTGTGCGTGAAGCGGTTTGCCGGCAAGAGCCATATGAGCTTCGCCCATTGCCTCTGACAGTGTTGGGTGTGCATGAATCAAAGGAGCCACATCACTTGCACGTGCCTCCCAGTTATAAATTAACTCTGCTTCGGCCAGCAACTCGCCAACGCGAGCACCAACCATGTGCACGCCTAGAACTGGACCATCTTTTTGTGAAACTAATTTGATAAACCCAGCTGTGTTAAGAATTTGTGCTTTTCCATTACCAGCTAAGTCATAGGTAAGTTCAACTACGTCGTGACCGCGCTTTTTAGCCTCCGCCGTTGTTAAACCAACTGATGCAACTTCAGGATCTGAATAAGTAACGCGTGGAATTCCATCGTAATTGATTGGTCGAGGATTTAATCCTGCGATCTCTTCGGCAACTAAAATCCCCTCGGCAAAGCCTACGTGGGCCAATTGCAGGGTTGGAATGAGATCGCCAACTGCCCAGATGCCGGGGATATTTGTGCGGCATTTATCATCAACTAAAACATAACCGCGATCCATCGCGATACCAGCTTCTTGGTATCCAATATTGTCTGACACCGGACCTCGCCCAACAGCAACTAACAGAAGTTCAGCGGTGATTACCTTTCCATCTTCCAAAGTAACGCTAACGCCATCACTGGTTTTAGCAGCAGATGCAAAGCGAACACCAAGTTCAAGGTTGATACCGCGCTTGCGATAGGCACGCTCTAATCCCTTACTAGAAGATTCATCTTCTAGCGCTACTAATCGGGGGAGGCCTTCAATAATTGTTACATCCGACCCAAATGATTTCCAGACTGAAGCAAATTCTGAGCCAATAACTCCGCCACCTAAAACAATAACGCTCTTTGGAACATAATTTAACTTTGTTCCATGATCGGAAGTAATAATTTTTTCGCCATCAATTTCTAGGCCAGGAAGAGTTTTTGCATAAGAACCAGTTGCAAGAATTATATTTTTACCCGAGTAGACCGTTCCATTTACTTCTACCGAATCTTTTCCAACTAACTTTCCATGTCCTTCAACGAAAGTGATTCCGCGAGATTTCACCAGACCAGATAAACCTTTGTACAACTTATTGATCACGCCATCTTTGTAAGAATTGACGCCATCCATGTCTAAACCGTCGAAAGTTGATTTAACGCCGAACTTTGCGCCTTCGCGAGCGCCATCGGCAATTTCAGCTGAATGGAGAAGGGCTTTAGTTGGAATACAACCGCGGTGAAGACATGTTCCGCCGACCTTGTCTGCTTCGATCAAAACAACGCTTAGGCCTAGTTGGGCTCCGCGTAGTGCTGCGGCATATCCACCGCTGCCACCCCCAAGGATGACGAGATCAAATTGCGACACAGGTGACTCCCTTCGTGAGCCCGCGAAACCGAGTTCGGGCTAGGTGCCTATCTTGCCTCACTGAGGGTAAAACTTCACAATGCAAAGTCGATGAGTTAGCCCTGTTCGGCCAAAACCACCAAAGAGCGCAGTGCGATGCCGGTGCCACCAACTGGGGTGTAGCCATGTGGCTTGGCCTCGTTATAGGCAGGGCCAGCGATATCTAAGTGAAGCCATGGCATTTTTTCATCGACGAAATCTTTCAGGAATAGTCCGGCCACGAGCATTCCACCCATGCGATCTCCAATATTGGCAAGATCTGCAACAGGTGAATCAAGGGAGGCGCGCAGTTCTTCCGGAAGTGGCATTGGCCAGAATTGCTCCCCGCTAAGGGCGGCAACTTTTACAAAGGAATCGCTGAACTCTTGATTATTAGTCATGATCGCACTGGTGCGAGTGCCAAGTGCAATAACTTGGGCGCCAGTTAACGTTGCGACATCAACGATGCCATCTAATTTATTTTTTGATTCTTGAGCTTTCATTAACGCATCAGCTAAAACCAAACGGCCTTCAGCATCTGGATTAAGTACTTCTACTGTTTTGCCACCGTAAATAGTAATAATGTCACTGGGTCTAGTCGCGGTATCACTTGGCATATTTTCAGCCAACGGCGCCCAAGCATCGATTGCAACATTTAATTTTAATTCGGCGATGGCTACGACAGCTGCGCTAACGGCAGCGGCACCGCTCATGTCAGATTTCATCGCTTCCATACCGGCGGCAGGTTTTAACGCCAAGCCACCGGTATCAAAAGTAATTCCCTTACCAATATAGGCATAACGCTTTGCTACATTTCCTTTTGGAGTATATGAAATATGTAGTAAACGTGGCGGATTAGCAGATCCCTGCCCCACGCCAACGATTCCACCAAAGCCTTGCGACTTTAATTGTTTTTCATCCCAAATTTGAATCTTTAATCCTACTTTTGTTCCGCCGGCAGCCTTAACAATTGCCGCGAGTTTTTTAGTAAATGAATCCGGAGTGAGATGACTTGGTGGAGTGTTAATTAAATCGCGAGTTAAGTGGGTGTACTTAGCAATTATTCCAGCGCGTTGTACGGCAACTTTTGCTTCGGTCTTTCTCGCTAACTTTGAGAAGAAAGTTATCGTCTTGAGTGGAGCTTTGTGGTCGGCCTTAGTTGCGCCGCGAAATTCGGTGAAGTTGTAAGCACCTAACGCGGCGCCTTCTGCGACCGCTGAAAGCTCAGCGAGGTTTTTAGATGGCAAAGCAAAAGTAGCGGCCGAACTTCCATTTAATGCACGAGCGGCACTACCGGCAGCGCGTCGTAAATTCTCATGGGTGTAAGTAGCAGATTTTGTGCCAAGTCCAGTGAAAACTAAAAGTCGAACATGTGAACCAGGCAGTTTGATGACTTCATCGGCTTTTCCAGTTGCACCCATGTCGATTAATTGGGCGACCATCGTTTTGGTATCAAGTGCCATGTCGCCACTTTCGATGGCTAAGCCGCCCTTTGAATTAGTAGCGGCCAGACCTAAAACCAAAATTTCATCTTTAACGACGCCGTCGGAAATCTTCAATGTACTCATAACGCGAAGCCTATTAGAACTATTGGTAGGTTTACACAATGAACACTTCACCCCTGCATGAAAAGCACCTCGCCTTATCGGCCAAGATGGCTGATTTCGGCGGCTGGTTGATGCCGATCGAATATCCGGGTGCTGGAGTGTTAGCCGAGCATGCCGCCGTCCGCGAGAGTGTTGGAATCTTTGATGTCTCTCATCTTGGCAAAGCATCGGTGATTGGGGTTGGCGCATTAGAGTTTTTAAATAGCGCGCTCACCAATGATTTAACAAAGATTTCAGATGGGTCTGCTCAATACACCTTGCTCTGTAATGAAGCCGGTGGAGTCATAGATGACCTCATCGTCTATCGAAATAGCCAGAGTGATTTCTTTTTAGTTCCTAATGCGTCAAACACCAGCGATGTTGTCGCCGCGTTAAATTCAAAAGCACCAGCGTCGATTGAAGTAAAGAATCTGCATTCCGAGTTTGCCGTCATTGCAGTTCAAGGTCCGAAAGCTCCCGAGGTTTTGGCATCGCTTGGAATTAAACCCGAGATTGATTACATGGCTTTTTCTCATGTCAGTATCGCCGGTGCCAAAGTAATTCTTTGCCGCACCGGATATACCGGCGAAGTAGGTTTTGAACTTTTGCCACACGTTAATGACGCCGGCAAGGTTTGGGATGCACTCGTTGAAGTGATCACACCGCTAGGTGGCCAAATATGTGGCCTGGGTGCGCGCGATACTTTGCGTACCGAGATGGGTTATCCATTGCATGGTCACGAATTAGCAGTTGATATTTCACCCGTTGAAGCAAGCGCTTCATGGGCGGTGGGTTGGAGTAAGGCAGATTTCACTGGTTCAACTGTTTTGCTCGCCCAAAAAAACGGCGGGGCCACCCGTAAAAGTGTGGCCATTAAATCCTTAGATAAAACTATTCCACGAGCAGGCATGTCAGTGAAAAACTCAACTGGCGATGTAGTGGGGGAGATTACTAGCGGAACCTTTTCGCCTTCATTAAAACATGGAATTGGCCTGGCATTGCTCAGCACATCGGTAAAAATTGGCGATCAACTTACGATCGATGTTCGTGGCCGAATCGGTTTAGCCGAAGTTGTTAAACTTCCCTTTGTCAGCTCGCACGTTCGGTAAAAGTAATAGGCGTTAGAAATGCCGCACGGGTATGAGTTCGTCGCAGCGCCGATAAAACTGGCTTACCAGTTAATCCAATCAACATTGAGGTAAAAACGGCGCGGGGAATATCCCACGCCATTGCGCTAACAAAGTGAAAATTAATAAAGCGAGAAATATTTTCAGAAAGTTCGCCGCCTGGAATAAATGAGAGTTGAGTACCAGATGCCAACGCCCAGGGCCAAAATTGCAAGTCCATCAGAATTCCGAAAAAAAGTGCAGCAAAGATAGAAAAAATAATCAGCATCACGATCTCTTTGTGGCCTCGTATCTTTTTTGGCAGTGATCCGGCAAGTGCCCCAACCCAGGCGGCAGCAAAAACTTGATAACTAAGCCATGGTCCAATTCCACCGGTAATCATCGCTGACGCACTCATTACAATTATTCCGAGTAAAAAGCCAAACGAGGCTCCAAAAACTCGCGCACTTAGGATGAGCAGAAACCACATCGGTTCAATACCAACAGCGCCGGCACCGAGTGGGCGAAGGGCGGCGATGATTGCCGCCAAGATTCCAAGAAGGGCAACTGATTTAGCATCAAGTCTGGCGTTAGATATTTCTACGATCGCCAGCACGAAAGCCGCTGCTACCGCCGACCAGAAGAAAAGCTGCATACGTGGCACGTCATTACTTTTGAAAATGAATGGCCAAATAAAACCCAGCATGCTTAGGGAGGAAGCGAAAATTAAAACCAACGTAGATTTAAACTTAAATCTGACAATGTCTGGAGTTAAAGTCGTCATCAATTTTCAATCGCTTCGAGCACATCACTAATTCGCAACCATGGATGTGGCGCCATCACTTTTGCTACCTGCGGTGCAAAGGCAGGTGAAGATAATAGAACATCTATAGTCGGGCCATCGGCAACTTTTTCACCATCGGCGATAAAAATCACCCGGGTTGCAAGTTCGGCGACTAGTTCAACATCGTGGGTTGCTAATACAACACACTTATTAAATGTCTTTGCAAACGAAATGAGTATCGATACTAGCTCTCGTTTGGCTTGATAATCCAAACCACGTGTTGGTTCATCCAAGATCAAAATTTCTGGATTAGCCGATAAGACCACACTCAAAGCTAAGCCCAGACGCTGGCCTTCCGATAGATCTCTTGGATGCATATGTGATGAGATTCCGGGGATAAGTTGTGCCAGTAAATCCGCGGTTGTTCCAGCGGCAATTTCATTATCAGTATCGGCTTGTCGGCACTCTATGGCGACACTTTGGCCGTACAGAAGATCACTTGGCTCTTGCGGAATAAAACCGATGGCACTTCGACGAGAACGCCCCTTAAGTAATTGGGGATCTGATGCAATAACTTTGATTGACCCAGAATCAGGGGAGTTAAGACCTGCGATTGATTTGAGTAAAGAGCTTTTGCCAGCGCCATTTCTTCCCATTACTGCAACGACTTCATGAGCATGTATTTCTGCGCTAAAATTTTTCAAGGCTACGTGATCGCCGTAAGAAATTGAAATCTTTTCAACAGCTATGAGAGTTTCACCATGAGGCAGGTTTTCTTTTACGGAGTTTTCATAATCTTTATTTCGAATCGATGTCGTCATTCGTCGCATTTCACGAACCGATGTAGCGATTTCAGGTAGACCTAAAGCTCTGGCTAAATGCACAATCGGCGGCGCAATCGGGGAGTCCATCAGAATCTGTTCTGGACTTCCTACTTTTGCCACACCCTCACCATTGATATGAACAATTCGATCGGCAAACTGGATTACTCGCTCTAATCGATGTTCGGCAATGACGACCGTCAAACTTAAATCATGAACCAAACGGTGCAGGATAGATAAAACTTCTTCAGCTGCGATTGGATCCAAGGCGCTAGTTGGTTCATCTAAAACTAAAACCTTCGGGTGAGCTACTAAAGCAGCACCAATTGCAACGCGTTGTTGTTCACCGCCACTTAATGTTGCAATCGTACGATTTCGCAGCGCCGTTAAACCCAAGAGATCAAGGACTTCTTCGACTCGCCGTCGCATGACTTCGTTACTCAAATTAAGAACCTCCATGCCAAAGGCCAACTCTTCTTCTACGGTATCGGCCACAAAACCATTAAGTGGGTTTTGTCCCACGATTCCAATTAGGTGGGCCATGGCGCCAGGTTTTACCAACTGCGTAGAGACGCCATCGACCCTAATGTCGCCAGCCAAAATTCCACCAGTGTGATGGGGGACTAAACCATTTATTAACCGCAATAACGATGATTTTCCAGAACCAGTTGGACCAATTACTAAAACCATCTCGCCTTCAGTAATTTCCAGATTGAGGTTTTCTAAAACTGTGGTTGTTGAGTTTGGATAAATGAGCGAAACATTTGAAAATTTAATCATGATATTGCCACGACCATAATCGCTGATGCAATTACTGACGCATCAACGGCCCGCCATTTAATGGGTCGGTACCGTGAGCGCTTGCGGCTGATTCCGTAACCTCTTGAATCCATTGCTGCCGCCAGATCAAGTGAACGTGCCAGTGACTCCTCTAATAAAGGAATAGCAATTCGTCGCCACGACTTGAGGCCACGTAAAGATTGTCCACGCAGGAACTGTGCCTGTCTGATCCGCGAAACTGAGTGCACTAGTTGTGGAAGTGCTGATGCAGCGATCACAATCGTGACACCAAATTCGTAGAAGTAAATTGGTAACACTCGCAGTAAGCGATGGGGACTCGTAAGTGAAGCCGCGGCGCCAAAAATTACAATGATTGCGCAGATTAAGAGACCTTCAGTCAGTGCCGAGGTAAGTCGCTCAGATGTAACCGCACCCCCGATACGAATCCCGGGCATCCACGAAGGTAGTGCCACAATTGGGATGGAAAAGAGAGTTGTGCCAGGAATCGGAACTCCGATCAAAACACCGACCATTGTTCGGATCAATAAAATCCACAATGATAATTTCAGGGTCCAATTGAAACTCTTTCCCCAAGGCGCATCATCGCGAAAGAAGAAAACAACTGCCGCTACAACAGTGACACAACTGATCGTAAAAATAGTTGAGTCAAAGCGGATTATGGCCAAGACCAAAAGTCCGGCCCAAATCCACCAAGTAAATGGATGTAGCGGCAGTTTCTTCATAACTACTTCTTGAGATATCCCTTAGGAGTTGTGATTTCTACGCCACATTCTTTTGCTGGGTAGCCATTGAGGCCACAAACAAAGCCACCACTGGTGGCTCTAATTTTTGTAACTTGCCCCAAAACATCAATACCTAACGCCGACTTTTCGGCAACTACGCATCGTGTGATTAATCGGGGCAGGGTTTCACCTTTTGGTCGCAATACGGCCGAACCAAAATCGATCATGACCGCAATTCGCTTTTTTCCAGATACGGCCTTTGTTTTTGCGCAAATCTTTGCAAAGGCCGGCGCGATCTTTGGATCTTTCGCATCAGGTATGGCATCGCTGCTGAAAGTAAATGCCCATCCTTCAACTGAGCCATCGGCAACATTGACAGTTGGTCCAGTCATGGCAGCGGTCCAGGAAGTTGCATTAGGTGCGGCTTGGAAATATCCCCAATAGCGGTATCCCTTTTCAGCGGCGTTAGCTGTCGGCATTAGTAGCGTAAAAGTAATTGAAAAAATAATTGCGATTTTAAATTTCATACTGTGGAGCCTCTCAAAATAAAGAGTCTCACAGGGAGTGAACCACACACGGGTAGGACTAACTGCCAAACTACCGACGATTAGGAGCACACCCCGCAAACCTCGGCGGGTGATTTCTCATCTCAAGTGATAGGTAATCCGACTTACTGCAGTTTTGAACTAACAGCTTACGGTTGCGGGTCAGCGTCGGATTTGCACCGAACTTCCCCTAACAAAAGAGTTATTAAGTTGTGTGCGAAGAAAACCACAGCGAGGTTGGGTTGGCAACTAGGCGCGCAGGTCGTAGGGTAACGGACATGGAATACAGACGCCTTGGCAGTACCGGAATGTACGTTTCAGAGATTTCCTACGGAAATTGGATCACACATGGAAACCAGATTGAATCCGATGCCGCGATCAAATGCGTGAAAGCGGCGTTAGAAGTTGGTATTACAACCTTTGATACCGCCGATGTTTACGCCGGCACAAAAGCTGAAGTTGTTTTAGGAAAAGCACTCAAAGGCGTTAAGCGTGAGTCATATGAATTGTTTACGAAGGTCTATTGGCCAACTGGTACCGGTAAAAATGATCGAGGACTATCTCGAAAGCACATTATCGAATCATGCAACGCATCACTGAAGCGTTTACAAACCGATCACATCGATTTGTATCAGATGCATCGCTTTGATTACGAGACACCATTAGAGGAATCGCTATCGGCCTTCGATGATCTCATCAGAGCTGGAAAAGTTCATTACATTGGATTTTCTGAATGGAACGCTTCTCAAGTTAGTGCCGCGCTAAAGATTCAAGATGATCGCGGCTACAACCGCTTTGTTTCAAGTCAGCCGCAGTACTCAGCGCTCTGGCGGGTAATTGAAAGCGAAGTTGTTCCTTTGTCAGTGAAAGAGGGAATCGGCCAGATTGTTTGGTCACCAATGGCGCAAGGTATTTTGACTGGCAAGTATTTACCTGGCAAAAAAGCGCCAGCAGGTTCTCGGGCAACCGACAAGGGCAGTGGTGCCAACATGATTAAGGGCTGGATGCGAGATGAAGTATTGGAGGCAGTACAAAAGCTGCAACCAATTGCAAAGGATGCCGGACTAACAATGGGTCAGCTAGCCATTGCTTGGGTACTGCAAAACCCCAACGTTTCATCGGCGATCATGGGTGCAACTAAACCTAAGCAGGTTCGCGAAAATGTGAAAGCTGCTGGCGTTAAATTAGATGCTTCAACTATGACGGCCATCGATAAAGCTTTAGGAACATTGCCAGAGCGCGATGCCGAAAAGACAGTAAGTCCTAATCCTCGCGCTTAATGTTTTTTAGGTTCTACCGCTGCGCCACCAATTTTTACTTGTGGATGTGGCGCGCGTAAACGTCGCATCTGAGTCGAGCGAAGCCAGGCGTACATTCCTAAACCCTTTGTAGGTATGTCAGGAAATTTCTCGGCTACGATCTTTCGAATTCGACGTGAAAGAAAAAACCCGTCGACGACGGCGATAAGTAAAACGCCATACATCAGTGCGATTGCACCGACTTGAACGATGGCGACTGGAAATAATGTGGCAACTAAAACAACAAAGATAATCGGCAAGAAATACTCACCCGTCGAACGACGCGAGTCGACATAGTTTCGGATGAATCGACGCACGGGTCCGCGATCACGTAATGGAAGAGCCGAGTCTTCGCCGCGAAGGTATGCCTCGCGCTGAACACCGCGATTGATTTTGGCTTGAACCTTCGAAGCGCGCTTTTGATCCTTCGTCACAATCGGAGAAAGGGAAGAGGTTTTGCGCTTTGATTCAGCTTCTTTGCGCGATGGGGTAGGGCGGCCTTTACCAGCGCTGCCTGA
>JBBQRL010000005.1:0-68255 GCA_038214925.1 Candidatus Nanopelagicales bacterium
AATTTGGATTCCATACACCAACAAAATTCCAGCTACAAAAACTTGGCCAGCGAGTTTGGTTAAGGCATCCAGTTCAAAACGATCATCGGCCATTCCTAATAAAACAATTGCCGTTGCGGCCAGAAAAATTCCTTGGGCTTCATGTCCAAATGACTTTCCAACTAATGGCAGGTGATTAACGATCATAAATGTCAACGCCATCGCCAGCCACATTGCAACTCCGCCCCAACGCGCAGTTGGCACACTGTGAATATCTCGATCGCGAATTTGGGCCACCGCACCAAAACGTATTGCTTGTGTGCGAACTAGCGGAGTAATTAAATAACATAGCGCTGCCGATATCAGCAGTGTAATTAAATACTCGCGCATCGAAAGCGCTTACGCCTGATAAATAGGGAAGCGTGCCGTTAAGGCATGTACTTCAGATTTAATTGCCGCATGAGTTGCGGCGTCATCGCTTTTAATAGCACGCGAAATCAAAGAAGCAATAGTTTTCATCTCGTCAACGCCCATTCCTTGGGTAGTTGTTGCCGGTGAACCAACCCGAATTCCGCTAGTAATTCCTGGCTTTTCTGGATCATATGGAATTGAGTTTTTGTTCATAACAATTCCAGCCGCCCCGCAACGCTCATCGGCTACTTTGCCCGTTATTCCGGTGCTACGAATATCCATCAGCGCTAAGTGAGTTTGGGTGCCGCCAGAGACAGCGCGCATTCCCTCTTTTTCTAATGCAGCGGCAAGGGTTTGCGCATTCACAATTACATCTTTGGCATACTTTTGGTAAGCCGATGTCGCGCATTCAGCGAGGGCAACTGCCTTTCCGGCAACGGCCGACATGATTGGTCCGCCCTGCATTCCTGGAAATACTGCCTTATCAAGTGCGGCGGCATGCTCGGCCTTTGCCAAGATCATTCCACCACGTGGTCCGCGTAAAACTTTATGAGTAGTGAAAGTGACAACATCGGCAAATGGAACTGGCGAAGGAATCGCCTTTCCAGCAACTAGTCCAATGAAGTGCGCTGCATCTACCCACATAATTGCGCCAACTTCATCACAGATTGCCCGAACTTTTTCAAAATCTACTAAGGATGGATAGGCAGTTGCGCCCGAACAAATCATCTTTGGTTTTGATTTAATAGCTAGGTCACGAAGTTCGTCATAATCAATGAGTTCAGTATCTTGACGTACGCCGTATGACTCGATATTAAACCACTTACCGGAAAAGTTAACTGGCGATCCATGAGTTAAATGTCCGCCATGGGCTAACGACATGGCCAAGACCGTATCGCCGGGATTTGTAAATGCTTTGTAGACCGCAATGTTTGCTGAAGCTCCAGAGTGTGGTTGGACATTTGCATGTTCTGCGCCAAATAAAGATTTAGCGCGATCAATTGCCAAGATTTCAACTTTATCTACTTCTTCGCAGCCACCGTAGTAGCGCTTGCCTGGATAACCTTCGGCATATTTATTGGAAAGCGTTGATCCCATAGTCGCTAACACTGCGCGGGAAGTGAAGTTCTCCGATGCGATTAACTGCAGATTAGTTTGCTGACGCTTAAGTTCAGAGAGCAGAACTGCCGCTACATCTGGATCTTGCGCTGTTAAAAGGTTGAAATCGGGACCATAAAATGTTTCAGACATAGCGAAATCCTATAACGCCAACGGCTTAGATGCCCGTTACACCCGGCACGATCTGCTTAATCTCCACTAGTGAGATCGCTCCTTCGCGGATTAAGCGAACACCCGTTTCATCTGCCTCCACAACCGTTGATGCCAGGCCCTTACGGAGTTTTCCATTGTTAAATTTGAAGGAAAGATCGGCATCTAAGACAAATACATCATCGAGTGATTGAGCCGGTGCCATCCCTTTTCGCGACGCACTTGCAATAGCAAGTGGACCAGTTTGAAGGGCTAATGCCTTTGCAAACTTTGCTCGCGGCAGCCGAACACTGATGCGATCTAATTGATTGGCATCTCCCAGATCCCATGTCAAAGCCAGTTGCGGCCGTAAATTCAAGGAAAGCATTCCGGGCCAAAACTTTTTCATCAACCCTTTAATCTCTGGAGTTACTTCGCGAATAATTCCATCGGTTGTTTTTGTTGAGCCAATAATTACTTGCGCTGAAGTAAATAGTGAATCGCCACGTAAGACGTGCATTGCACGTACTGAATCGGCGCGGAAAGCATCACAAGCAAATGCGTATGAATTTTCCATTGGGATTGCAATGATGAATCCTTCAGCGATCGCCTTGGCAGCTTTATTAACGTGGCGTGATAATTCACCTTTTTTTAGATCTACTTCTTTTGCCACAACTACCTCCTCACCGCGCTCGACCAACGGGGCCGACCTACTAGGTCATCATGCAGGGCTACCTCAAAAAAATCCACATCTAACGCCTGCGCAATTGCTGCGCCTTGATCTTCAGTATGTTCAATTACCAAGACGCCACCAGATTTTAATAATCTCGCTGCGGCATTAATGAATATCTGTGGAATTTCCATTCCGGTTGGTCCACCAAATAAGGCGATATGTGGCTCAAATGCTGCAACATCGCGAGGCAAGTTTTGCGCATTTGGAATATACGGCGGATTTGCAATAACGACATCGCACTTGATGCCAGGTAAAACATCGGCAACATCGCCTTCAATGACTCGGACATTTTCAGCAATTACCGAAACATTTTTCTTTAACCACACTAGAGCTTCAGCTGATTTCTCAACTGCAATAACTCGCGCGGTCGGTGCTTCAGTTGCGATGGCTAGCGAAAGCGCTCCTGAACCCGCACCAAGATCGATCACACTCACTGGCGACGGCAGGTTTTTAATGTGCGCTAAAACTGCATCTACTAACAACTCTGATTCTGGACGTGGCACCAAAACTCCAGGCCCAACTTCGATCTCCAAATGTCTAAATGGAGCAGTCCCAGTTAAATATTGCAGTGGCTCAAAATTAAGTCGGCGATCTAATAGTTGAAAAAATTGTTCTTCCAAAACTTCTTTTTCGGCAAAACCTAAGAGTGTTGCTTCGAGTAAGACTGGATTATGTAGATCCATTCGTGAAAGCCCTAAAACATGTGCCAATAAATGTTCGGCATCGACTTCTGAAATTGCCGACTCGGCTAACTGCGCTTTAGCTGCCCGCAAAATCGCCTTGATCTCCATCGTTAGTTGGCATTCGCCAAACGTGCAGCTTTATCAGCATCTAACAGGGTTTGAATCATGTCATCTAGATCGCCATTTAAAACCGCATCTAAATTATTTGATTTGTAATTAACACGGTGATCGCTAATTCGATTTTCTGGGTAGTTATATGTTCGGATCCGCTCGGAACGATCTACGGTTCGCACCTGGCTTTTTCGCTCAGCTGATGCAATTGCTTCAGCCTTTTCTTGGGCATCGGCTAGCAAGCGTGCCCGCAAGATTCGAAGTGCCGACTCTTTATTTTGTAACTGACTTTTTTCATTTTGGCATGAAACAACAATTCCCGTTGGCACGTGCGTTAGTCGAACAGCCGAGTCAGTGGTATTCACAGATTGTCCACCTGGACCTGATGAGCGATATACATCTACGCGGACATCTTGCATATTTAATTCAACATCGACTTCTTCGGCTTCTGGCAAAATTAAAACACCGGCCGCAGATGTGTGAATTCGACCTTGGCTCTCGGTCTCTGGCACGCGCTGTACCCGATGCACTCCACCTTCAAATTTGAGTCTGGCATAAGGAGATTCGCCGGGTGCGGCTGTGCCTTTAGATTTAACAGCTACTGAAATATCTTTGTAGCCGCCCATTTCACTTTCGGTAGCATCGATAATCTCAACTTTCCAATTACGTTTTTCGGCATAACGCATATACATGCGCAACAAATCTCCGGCAAAGAGAGCGGATTCGTCGCCTCCTGCACCAGCTTTTACTTCTAAAATTACATCGCGATCATCATTGGGATCTCGTGGCAGCAGCAGCTCTTCTAATTTTTCAGCGGCAGCATCGCGGGCAGTTTCGAGTCCAGGAATTTCACTAGCGAAATCTGCATCAACTGCAGCAAGTTCGGCGGCCGCGATCAAATCATCTTCGCAGGATTTCCAAGCATTAAAGCCGGCAACAACTGGCCCCAATTGGGCATAACGACGGCCAAGTTTGCGAGCGTTTGCTTGATCTTCATGAATTGAAGGATCGGCCATCTTTGCTTCGAGTTCAGCATATTCGCGGACCATTTCATGAGCCGATGCAAAACGATCATTGCTCATGTGCTGCTCCCTTCAGTTGGATAAATCTTTGCGGTGTGAAAAATAAAAAAACCGCGACCGCAACCGTTAAGGCTGCGATGCGGTTTTTTTGAAAAGCTAGTTAGCTGAAGTTTCTTCTTTTGACTTACTCTTACCGAAGCGCTCTTCGAACTTAGCCACGCGACCACCAGTATCAAGGATGCGCTGCTTACCTGTGTAGAACGGGTGGCAGACAGAACAAACCTCAACGTAGATAGATCCGCTAGCAACTGTTGAACGAGTTACAAACTTCTCGCCACAACCACAAGTTACTTGGGTCTCTTTGTACTCTGGGTGGATATCTGACTTCATGGTTTTTCCCTTATTCGAGTTTGGGTCCTTTTCAACTGAACTTTTATTCAGCTAATTGGGTGAACCAAACGGATGGTTAACAGGTGCTAAGGGTAAGCGATTAGCCCACCTTTCGCGAAATTCACGCTTACTTTGAGTCGTCTGGCCCCGATGTGGTCTTCTGGATCTGCATCAAGAACTCCACGTTTGATTTGGTGCCCTTCATCTTTTCAAGGAGCAACTCAAGGGCTGCCTGTGGTTCTAGCGCATGCAGTACCCGACGTAGTTTCCAGACAATGTTGAGCTCCTCAGAACCCATCAAGATCTCTTCTTTACGTGTACCAGATGCAACCACGTTTACAGCTGGGAAAATTCGCTTATCTGCCATCCGGCGATCAAGAATTAACTCCATGTTTCCGGTTCCCTTGAACTCTTCGAAGATAACTTCATCCATACGAGAGCCAGTATCAACTAGTGCAGTTGCCAGAATTGTTAATGATCCGCCATCTTCAATATTACGAGCGGCACCAAAGAACTTCTTCGGTGGATACAAAGCAGCTGAATCAACACCACCCGAAAGAATACGACCTGATGCAGGAGCGGAAATATTGTAGGCACGACCTAAACGAGTAATTGAATCAAGTAAAACAACAACGTCGTGGCCAAGTTCGACCAGTCGCTTAGCGCGTTCAATGGCCAGTTCAGCAATTGTTGTGTGGTCATCTGCTGGACGATCGAAAGTTGAAGCGATTACTTCACCCTTTACCGAACGCTGCATATCGGTTACTTCTTCTGGGCGCTCATCTACTAAGACAACCATCAAGTGACACTCTGGATTATTTGTTGTAATCGCATTTGCAATTGCCTGGAGCACCATGGTCTTACCAGCTTTTGGTGGCGAAACAATAAGTCCGCGCTGACCCTTACCAATAGGTGCAATTAAATCAATAACACGTGTTGTCAAAATATTTGGTTCGGTTTCAAGACGCAAACGCTCTTGTGGATACAGTGGAGTTAGTTTTCCAAATTCAACACGATTACGTGCTTCTTCTGGGCTTACTCCATTGACTGTTTCCAAGGTGATAAGTGCGTTGAACTTTTCTTTGCGCTCACCTTCCCGAGGCTGACGTACTTGTCCAGTTACAACATCACCTTTACGCAAGCCATTTTTACGAACTTGCTGCAAAGTCACATAGACATCGTTTGGACCAGGCAAATATCCAGCGGTGCGGATAAATGCATAGCTATCGAGAATGTCGAGTAGGCCACCAACTGGAACTAAAACATCATCTTCGCCGATTACAGGTTCGCGCTCTTCGCGAGGTGCTCGATCACGATTGCGGTCGCGATTGCGATCACGGCCACGAGCTTGACGATCGTTGCGATCAAAACGTCCACCGCGATCATTGCGATCATTGTTACTTGATGGCGCTGAATCTTCATCGCTGTCGTCGTCAGCATCCTGATTGTTATTTGCTGGCTTGGAATCTTTTTTACGGCTGTTGCGCGCTTCACGGCGGGCTTCACGTTCGGCTTTTGCAGCATCGCGATTTTTCGCCTGTAAGTCAGCGATAGCTTCTACGAGTGCATCTTTTTTCATCTTTGCTGCGCCATCAACACCTAATTGTGTTGCGACCGTCTTCAACTTAGGAAGGGTCATTGCGGCAAGCTCTGGACTGTTTGAGCGTACTGGTTCAATCTCTGTTGTCATCTGTATCTTTTCGCTATTGGTTTTAGGTTTTAACCTTGAGAAAACCGTGGATTTTTTTGTAATTACCTGATGTGTTACTGGCCGCTAGATGTGCCGTTCAGATAGGTAAAGATTAGCAGGGAGATGGCTAAAACTGCAAAATTAACTGGAAATTACGGAAACGCCAGTACGAGAAGTACCTAATGCCAGCATGCTGAAGCGATCACCAGCAGCTCTTTCAAGTTCAGCGGCTTCTGAGTCAGCCCCGGTGCGAAGAACTAAAACCGTTGGTCCGGCCCCAGAAATAAAGGCGGCCACACCAGCATCACGTAATTTATTCATGAGCGCAATTGATTGCGGCATCGCATCGTGGCGATAACTTTGGTGCAAGTAATCTTTGGTGGCAGTTAACAATAAATCTGGACGGTCTTGCAATGCTTGCACTAACATCGCAGTGTTTGTTGAATTCTTTACCGCATCTGCATGCGCAATACTCTCTGGCAACATCTTGCGCGCTTTTGACGTTGAAAGTTCGGTGGCAGGAATAAACGCTAGCGCGCTGATTCGGGGATCTACTTCAATATTTATTGATTGCGCGATAACTTTTCCACGCTGTTCTTCTTGCCAAGCAAGGTTAGCGTTTCCATAAATTGCAGCTGAAACATTATCTGGATGGCCTTCCATTTCATTGGCAATATTTAACATATCTTCCAATGTCATCTTTTCATTTCCACCAAGAACTAATGCGCGGGCAAGTGCTAAGCCGCCGACAATTGCGGCAGCCGAAGAACCCAACCCACGACCATGTGGAATCACATTTAATTGGCGAAGTGAAATTCCACGTGGGCGACCACCAAGAAAATCAAAACCTTTATACATCGCCTTAATCACTAAGTTTTTATCAGTCGTTGGTACTGCGGCCGATCCTTCGCCAGTCACATCAACATCTACGCCTGGTTCATCCATTACCTGGGCCATGTATCGATCATGCATGTTAAGCGCCAAGCCAAGGCAATCAAAGCCAGGTCCTAAATTGGCACTTGATGCCGGAACTTGAATTTGAATCGGTTGCGCTTTAAAAGTTGGCTTCATTATTTTTACGCAAGTCCCAAAGCTTTTGCCGCAATCGTTGTGCTGACTGGCACTACTAATGGCTTTTTTGTAGTCTCAAGTGCATACTGAATATCTTTTAAGCCATGGCCGGTTACGGTAATAACTATTGTTTTACCCTGTGGCAGTTTGCCGGCCTTTTTATATTTCAAAAGCCCGGCTAGACCAGATGCAGATGAGGGCTCCACGAAGATGCCTTCTTTTGCCGCAATTAAACGATAAGCGGCCAAAATTTCGCGATCTGTTACTGAATCAATGACACCGCCAGATGAATCACGGGCTTCAATTGCTTGCTGCCACGAAGCTGGATTTCCAATTCGAATTGCAGTTGCGATCGTCTCGGGATTTTTAACAATCTTTCCTTTTACGATCGGTGCAGCGCCAGCGGCTTGAAATCCATACATCATGGGTAGTTTTTTAGACATTGCATCTTTGTAATACTCGTTATAGCCCTTCCAATATGCCGTGATATTTCCAGCATTTCCAACTGGCAGTGCGTGAATATCTGGCGCATCGCCCAGCAAATCAACGACTTCAAAGGCAGCCGTCTTTTGACCTTCGATTCGATATGGGTTAACCGAGTTAACGAGTGCCACTGGATAATTTTCAGAGAGCTCTTTTGCCAGCGTTAAACAATCATCAAAGTTTCCGTTAACTTGTAAAATCGTTGAGTTATGAATGACCGCCTGGGCTAACTTTCCCATCGCAATCTTTCCCTTAGGGATTAAAACAACTGGTTGCATTCCAGCTTTAACAGCATAAGCCGCCGCCGCCGCTGACGTATTGCCAGTTGATGCACAGATGACTGCAGTTGCACCATCTTCGGCCGCCTTTGAGATCGCCATTGTCATTCCACGATCTTTAAATGAACCTGTTGGATTTAAACCTTCGTATTTGATCCAAACATTGTTTCCTAAAATCTCTGACAAGTTGCAGGCATAGATAAGAGGTGTGCCACCTTCGCGCAAAGAGACAATTGGAGTTTTGGCGCTTACTGGAAGACGATGGCGATACTCTTCAATAACACCGCGCCACTGATGGGCACCGTTTTCTTTGCCGAAAAGAGAACTCTTTTTAAATAGTGCCATTACGACGTCGCTCCTTCTACGCGAATTACGCTCTCAACTTGACGAACGATTTCCAGTTTTTTCAAACTTTCTACGCACGCATCGAGTGAATCTTCGGTCGCAGCATGTGTCACCACAATTAATTCGGCATCTTCACCCAAGCCTGATTGGCGAACTGTTTGAATTGAAATATTTTCACTAGCGAAAGTAGATGCAATAGCTGCTAAAACACCTGATTTATCGGCAACGTGAATTCGAACGAAGAACTGTGATTTGACTGCGCCAATAGGTGCGATATCTAAATCTGCATAATCTGATTCGCCGTAACCGACAGTTGAGTATGCAGCATGTCGAGTTACGGCTACTAAGTCACCCAAAATCGCTGAAGCAGTCGGTGCCCCACCCGCGCCGCGACCGTAAAACATCAACTGTCCAGCTGCCTCTGATTCAACATATACGGCGTTAAATGCATTACGAACCGATGCCAGTGGATGCGAAAGCGGCAAAATAACTGGATGTACGCGGACTGAAATCTCATCTTTGACGGTTAATTCGGCGATCGCTAATAATTTAATAACGCTGCCCATTAATTTTGCGGCATTGACATCATCGGAGGTTATTTGAGAAATACCTTCGGTGTAGACCTCATCGATAGTTACCGTGCTATGAAAGGCCAAGCTGGCAAGCAGCGCAGCTTTTGCGGCGGCATCATGTCCTTCGATATCGGCAGTCGGATCTGCCTCGGCATAACCAAGTGACTGGGCCTCTTTTAGAACATCTGCAAAGGCGCGATTTTCTTCATGCATTTTAGTAAGAATGTAATTCGTGGTTCCATTTACAATTCCCATCACACGAGTAATTTGATCACCCGCGAGTGATTCACGCATCGAACGAATAATTGGAATGGCACCGGCAACTGCAGCTTCGTAATACAAATCAACTTTTGCCACATCGGCTGCGTTAAATAATTCGTGGCCATGAGTTGCAAGAAGTGCCTTATTTGCCGTAATCACTGATTTGTTATTTTTAATCGCTTCTAAAATTAAAGTCCGTGCTGGTTCAATTCCACCCATAACTTCAATCACGATATTGATATTTGGATCTGTAACGATCGAGTGCAGATCTGTTGTAATCAGGGAAGCATCTACATTTTCACGAGCACCGGCGGTGCGAACTCCCACTTTGCTCAAAATTAAATGGGCCCCTGAACGCTCGGAGAGTTCTTGGGCATCATCTTGCAGCAGGCGGGCAACTTGGCTGCCGACAACGCCGCAGCCAAGCATTCCAATAGTGATCGTTTTAACGCCTGCATTCATGGTCGTATTCTTTCACAGAAGCCGTGGTCGGCGTTAAATATCGAGCGCTAAGAGATCTGCTTCAGTCTCGCGTCGAACAATTACTCGTGCTTTTCCATCTTTTATCGCAATCACGGGTGGTCTTGGAACATGGTTGTAATTACTGGCCATGCTTCGACCATATGCACCAGTTGCCGGAACTGCCAATAGGTCACCCGGCACGATATCGGCTGGCAAATTAATTTCACGAATGACGATGTCGCCAGTCTCGCAATGTTTTCCAACTAAACGAGATGAAACTTTATCGGCCGAACTCGTTCGGTTAGCCAAAATCGTTGTGTATTCAGCGTCATATAACGATGGTCGAATATTGTCGCTCATTCCGCCATCAATTGAAATGTATCGACGGTGTGCGCCATCTTCTAACGTCACATCTTTTACAGTTCCTACTTCGTACAAAGTAAACATGGTCGGACCGATGATTGCTCGGCCCGGTTCAATTGAAATTATAGGTATCGCTAAATTATTTTTTGCGCAGTTTTTCTTTACTGCTTGGGAAAGTGCGCCCATCGCATCGGCCGGATCAACGTTTTCATCACCTGGTAAATATGCGATTCCGTAACCTCCCCCTAAATCTAACTCTGGTAACTCATATTTGAATTCATCTCGGTACTTGGCTAATAAAGAAATTAGACGTTCGGCGGCAAGTTCAAATGATTCGTATCCAAATATTTGCGAGCCGATATGGCAGTGAAAACCGCGCAGCTCTAAAGTTGAATACGCACGAACTTCTTGAATAGCCGCCCAAGCACTGCCACTGGCAATGGAAAAACCAAATTTCACATCTTCATGTGCGGTCGCAATAGATTCGTGGGTGTGGGCTTGAATACCAGGGGTTAAGCGCAATAGAACTTTTTGCACCTTTGCAAACTTGGCACTTGCCGCAGCAACTCGTTCGATCTCATATAAAGAATCTAGAACGATCGTGCCAACACCGGCTTGTACCGCTTTTTCAATTTCCGCTACTGATTTATTATTGCCGTGGAGCTCCATCTTTGCTGGGTCGATTCCACCAGCTAATGCCACCGATAACTCGCCGCCCGTGCACACATCAATTCCGATTCCACAATCCTTGATCCACCGGGCAACTTCAGTACAAATAAAAGCTTTCGCCGCGTAATAGACCGTTCCTGCCTGTTCACCAAAATTATTATGTAGCGCTTGATTCCACGCCAAGGCACGTTCCCGAAAATCTTTTTCATCAACAAAAAATGCCGGTGTTCCAAATTCGCCAGCCAAAGTTTTTGCAGTAATTCCAGAGATTGAAAGTTCGGCGCCAGTTGTGACAGATGAGGACCACATGGCTACATCCTCTCCGGTGCGCTGACGCCTAAAAGCTCTAGGCCATTACTAATCACTTGTTTAGTAGCACTACACAATAATAGACGAGCCGTGTGCAGCGCAGTTAATTTCTCTTCACCCATTGGAAGTACCCGGCAGTCATTGTAAAAACCGTGATAAGTGCCAGCTAACTCTTCTAAATAACGGGCAACTCTGTGCGGCTCACGTAGTTCGGCCGACGATGCAACAACTCGTGGAAATTCGGCGAGTGCGCCTAGTAATTCATTTTCCCGATCATGAGTTAGCTGCGCCGGGTCAAACTCTTTTAATTCAAGGGTGGCGCCAAGCTCTTGTGCATTTCGCAAAACTGCCGCTATCCGCGCGTGCGCATACTGGACGTAATAAACCGGATTTTCATTTGTGTTGCGCTTCAAAATATCGATATCCATGACCATTGGCGTATCTACGGGATAGCGAATTAATGTGTAGCGCGCAGCATCCACGCCAACTTTTTCGACCAGCTCTTCTAAGGTGATAATTGTGCCGGCGCGCTTTGAAAGCTTGACCTCCTGGCCACCTTCCATAATTTTTACTAATTGTCCGATCAATACATGAATGTTGTATTCGGGATCATCACCAGCACATGCCGCAGTGGCTTTCAGGCGCCCGATGTAACCATGATGATCTGCGCCCAACATGTAAATACAAATATCAAAACCACGTTCCCGCTTATTAATGTAATAAGCCGTGTCGGAGGCAAAATAAGTAAGTGAGTGATCACTTTTTTGCATTACCCGATCTTTATCATCACCAAAGTCAGTTGTTCGAAGCCAGATCGCTCCATCATCTTCAAAAACATGACCCTGCGCGCGAAGTTTGTCGATGCCGTGTTCAACGGCGCCTTGTTCGTGCAACGAGCGCTCTGAAAACCAGACATCAAAATGGGTATTGAAGCCAGCTAGAACTCGCTGTTGATCTTTTAATTGAAGTTGGTAGGCCGCTTCCCGAAAGCCGATCCATCGCTCTTCGGTTGGTAAATTTTTTAATTCTGGATCTTGTGCAACAACTTGTGTTGCTAAATCTTTAATGTAATCACCCTGGTATCCATTTTCTGGAACTGGTAAATCAAATGCCACGGCTTCAACTGATTGGCCAAATAGATCCATTTGATTTCCGCGATCATTGATATAGAACTCACGAGTTACTTGTGCCCCAGCCGCTGATAAAACACGTCCCAGCGCATCTCCCACTGCCGCCCAACGAGTGTGACCGAGGTGCAAAGGTCCAGTTGGGTTGGCGCTAATAAACTCTAAATTTATTTTCACACCGGCAAGGTCGGCTCCTCTTCCAAATTCTTCTTTTGCCGTGAGGATAGTTTCAACTAAAGCTGCTTGATCGGCGCGATTTAACGTGATGTTGATGAAGCCCGGGCCAGCGATATCTAATTGCGAAATTCCCGGTGCACCAACAAGTTCATCAATAATTATTTGTGCAACCTCACGTGGATTTTTGCCCATAGGCTTGGCCAGCTGAAGTGCAATGGAGGTTGCATAGTCGCCATGTGTGCGATCTTTTGGACGATCTAACTTGATCGCATCGGGGGCGGCGCCAGTCAATAAACCCGAATTAATTGCCCGCACAATTGCAGCCTTAATCTCATTCTCTAAGATTTCAATCTGCGATGGCATTAGGCAAGGTTATCGCGAGCACCCGCGGGCGTTACCAAAACGTTAGACAAATCAGTGAGAAATTTTAGAATTTCTAGTGACCTTTTCACCCCAAAGGACTAAATTTCACTCAACGCGTTGCCACCTAAGTAAGGCGAAAAGATCGCCTTTGGTATCGCCCCTTTCGAAAGGTTCACTATATGAAGAAGCGTCGCCTCGCAATTGTTGCTGCATTGTCAGCATTTGCAATCGTACTAACAGGATGCTCAAGTTCATCAAATAGTTCATCAGACGGTTTCGTCGGTGTAATTCTTCCTGATGCAGCATCATCAAACCGCTGGGAAACTGCTGACCGCGGATTCCTACAAGCAGCTTTTGATGCAGCTGGAGTAAAAGTAGATATTCAGAACGCAAACGGAGATAAGGAACAATTCGCAACAATTGCAGACCAGATGCTTACAGCTGGCGCAAAGGTTTTGATCCTGGTAAACCTAGATTCAGATTCAGCTAAGGCTGTTCAGGACAAAGCTGCCGCACAAGGTGTAAAGACAATCGACTACGACCGTCTAACACTTAATGGCTCAGCTTCATACTACGTTTCATTTGATAATGAAGCAGTTGGTCGTCTACAAGGTGAAGGCATCAAGGCATGTCTAGATGCAGCAGGAAAGACAAATGCTCGCATTGTCTACCTCAACGGTTCACCAACAGATAACAACGCAACACTATTCAAGGCTGGTTACGATTCAGTACTACGTCCTTTGATCACATCAAAGAACTACACACTTGTTGATGACCAAGCTGTCCCAGACTGGGATAACGCAAAGGGTGGCGTAATTTTCGAACAGCAACTTTCAAAGGCAGGCGGAAAGCTTGATGCAGTTGTATCAGCTAACGAAGGTCTTGGACTTGCAGCGATCGCCGTTCTTAAGAAGAACAAGCTAAACGGTAAGGTCTGTGTTTCTGGACAGGATGCAACTGTTGATGGATTGCGCGCAGTCTTGACTGGCGACATGTCAAATACTGTTTACAAGGCAATCAAGGCTGAAGCAGAGGCAACAGCAGCACTTGCTATTGCACTGTTTAAAGGCGAAGAGCCAACAACAGCTACAGGTTCAGTAAACAATGGAACTACTGATGTTCCATCTGTTCTATTGGTTCCAGTCGGCATCACAAAGGCAAATGTTTCTGCAGTAATTGCCGATGGATTCCAGACTCGCGAAGCAGTATGTGCTGATATCGAAGAGATCTGCGTAGCAAACGGACTGTAATTTCTCCGTAGCTCAAAGAAATAAAAGCCAAAAGAAATAAAAGCCAAAAGAAATAAAAGCTAGAGTAAGAAGAAAGGTGCGGCTCGAGGTGAAAACCTCGGGCCGTACCTGCTTTACAGAACTCGGTGAGAATCTTTTGAGAAGATATAGTCACAGCAAGCAAATTAGAAATTAGGAGCCCATGACAACACCACTTCTATCCCTACGCGGAGTCAATAAATCTTTTGGTCCAGTTCACGTTCTCAAGGATGTTAACTTTGATATTCAAGCCGGAAAAGTAACTGCCCTTGTTGGTGACAATGGAGCGGGCAAAAGTACGCTGATCAAATGCATCGCTGGTATTTACACCCCCGAAGCGGGTGACTTTTTATTCGAAGGTAACAAAGTATCAATTGGTGGCCCACGTGATGCCACCGCACTTGGCATCGAAATTGTTTATCAAGATTTAGCACTCTGCGATAACTTAGACATCGTTCATAATATGTTTTTAGGTCGCGAACAAAAGCGTGGACCAGTCCTTAATGAAACTTCAATGGAAGCGTTAGCTCGAAAAACTCTTGACGGTTTAAGTGTGCGCACCGTGAAATCAATCCGCCAAACAGTGGCTTCACTTTCAGGTGGCCAACGCCAAACAGTGGCAATCGCCCGCGCTGTTTTATGGAATAGCAAAGTTGTTATTTTAGATGAGCCAACAGCGGCATTAGGAGTTGCCCAGACCGAACAAGTTCTCAACTTAGTTCGCCGCCTAGCTGACAATGGTCTAGCCGTAGTGCTTATCAGCCATAATTTAAACGATGTCTTTGAAGTCGCCGATAATATCGCCGCGCTTTATCTTGGCACGATGGCCGCCCAAGTTGAAAAAAATGAAGTAATTCCGCGCCAAGTAATCGAGTTAATTACAACTGGAAAATCCGCCGGAGTTGAATCTCCTGCTTCAAATACGGGGGCAAAGAAATGAGTACACAACCAGTGACTGAACTTCCAACACTCAAAGGCGCCGCGAGCGATTATTGGGCCAGGGTAAAAGCCGGTGATATCGGTTCCCTTCCTGCGGTATTGGGTCTGGTAGCACTTTGTATCGTCTTTGGATCAATGTCAAATGTTTTTTTAACACCTGGTAATTTTGCAAACCTCATTACCCAGGCAGCGGCGGTAATCGTGATTGCGATGGGTTTAGTTTTTGTTCTTCTACTGGGCGAAATTGATCTTTCCGCTGGATATACCGCAGGAGTTTCCGGCGCAGTATTGGTAATTTTGATTACAAATCAGGGGCAGCCTTGGTATGTCGCACTTGCGGCAAGCGTTGCCGTTGGTGCGGCCTTAGGTTTTCTACTTGGAACTTTAGTTGCCCGGCTTGGTATTCCATCATTCGTTGTAACTTTGGCGGCTTTCTTGGCTTTTCAAGGAATCTTGTTATTGCTAGCCGGCGAAGGCGGAACAATTCGCGTTGAGGATAAAACAATCCTGGCAGTTGAAAACTCTAATCTTTCACCAATTGCAAGTTGGGTCTTCTACATAATTGTTGCCGTTGCCTACGTGTTAGCCGGACTTTCATCCATGAATTCACGACGCAAAGCTGGATTAAAAACCGAACTTAAAAAATTGTGGATTATCAAAACCGTCGGACTTTTATCAATAACTGGTTTAGCGGTTTTCGCTCTCAATGTAGAACGAAGTAATAACCCAGATCTAGTTAGCCTTAAAGGTATTCCCTACGTTGTCCCAGTTATTTTGTTACTTCTTGTGGCTGGAACTTTTGTATTGGGTCGCACTGCCTTTGGTCGTCACATCTACGCTGTCGGTGGAAACGCCGAAGCGGCACGTCGTGCCGGTATCAATGTAAAGCGAATTCGCATTACCGCTTTCATGATTTGTTCTAGCTTTGCTGCAATTGCAGGAATGATCTTTGCTTCGCGCCAAAATTCAGTGTCACCAACAACTGGCGGAAGCTCAACCCTGCTCTATGCAGTGGGAGCAGCTGTTATTGGTGGTACCTCACTCTTTGGCGGTAAAGGAAAAGTTCGCGATGCGATCTTGGGTGGCCTAGTTGTTGCCGTCATTGATAACGGCATGGGCCTTTTAGGTTACGCAGCTGGAATCAAGTTCATCGTTACTGGATTAGTTCTTCTAGTCTCGGCTGGAGTTGATGCTATTTCACGAAGAGGCAATATCAGTAGCTAGCTTTACAAAATAAAAAAAGAAGCCCCAGTACTGGTTATCAGTACAGGGGTTTCTTTTTTTAAATAATTACTATTTTTACTTCAGCCCCATCAAATGTTCTAGCGCTAATTGATCGATAGCTTCGTAACCATAACCACGCTTTCCGGCCGCTTCCACATCAAAGGAATCCTTGGCCAGCTCCTTCCATGTTTCACCTGCTTCAAGAGTTGGCTCGGCTAGTCCAGGGATATTTGATTCTTTCATCGCGGCAATGACTCGTGAGTCGGCGCGGAAAGCCGCTGCCCGCTCTTTTAAGGCAAGGTAAGTGCGCATGTTTGCCGTTGCCGACTCCCAGACACCCTTATCGCTTTCGGTGCGTGCTGGCTTGTAATCGAAGTGCTTAGGACCGGTGTAGTTATAGCGTTCCAGCAAATCAACTAAGAAAAACGCTGACTTTAGATCGCCATGACCGAAAACTAAATCTTGATCAAACTTTGGACCATGTTGACCGTTGAGATCGATGTGGAAAAGTTTTTTGTGCCACAAAGCTTGTGCAATTCCATGGACAAAGTTAAGTCCAGCCATTTGTTCGTGCCCAACTTCTGGATTCAAGCCAACTAACTCAGGTCGATCGAGCGAGTTGATAAAGGCCAGGGCGTGTCCAATTGTTGGCAAGAAAATATCACCACGTGGTTCATTTGGCTTTGGTTCAATGGCAAATTTAATATCGTACTTATTGTCAGTGACAAACTCGCCTAAAGTATTGAATGCTTCACGAAAACGATCCAAGGCAACAAATGCATCTTTGGCGCCATCTGATTCGGCACCTTCACGTCCACCCCAGCACACATACGTTGTTGCACCGAGCTCAACGGCGAGTTCAATATTTGTCATCACCTTACGGATTGCATAACGGCGAATATCTTTATCATTGGATGTGAAAGCTCCATCTTTAAAGACTGGGTGGGTAAATAAATTTGTCGTAGCCATCGGAACTTTCATTCCAGTTTCGGCCAAAGCTTTCTTAAAACGATCGATGTGGCCACGACGTGCACCTTCATCGCTGCCAAATGGAATTAAATCATCATCATGGAAAGTGACTCCATGGGCACCACGAGCAGCTAACTCATTAACTGTTCGCACCGGATCTAAAGCATCGCGAGTGGCATCACCAAATGGATCCCGAGCCTGCCAACCTACTGTCCAAAGACCAAAGGTGAACTTATCTGCCGGAGTTGGGGTCATAGTCATGAATGTTGAGCCTTTCAGATTGGTCATACACAAAGAGTGCTACGCACGAATGTACGGGAAAGTTCGTTTTGGTACATCGGTAATTTACCTCTAATCTTGACCCCTATCCATACTTTGGCCGAAATGCTTTGGTAGGGATTTGCGGGAGTGGTGAAATGGCAGACACGCAGGTCTTAGGAACCTGTGTCTTCGGACGTGCGGGTTCAAGTCCCGCCTCCCGCACACATCTAAATAATTTTAACTAGTTCGTGAGAGATTAAATTATGGCTAAGAAATCACCAGCAAAAATGAAGATGCTGGCCGCCGAAGCGAAACGAGAAGCTGCTGCTCGTCGGGAAGAAAAAAAATTACAGAATCAACCAACTGCTAATAATGATGATTCAGATTTAGCTAGATATGAATCCCTTGATGGCACTTGGCGCGAAATCGGTCTATCTGCGCCCGCTAGACGCGCCCTGATTGATGATGGCTTATACGAACTCAGCGACCTAAGAAAAATCTCGTTGGCTGCGCTAAAAGAGTTGCATGGCATGGGTCCAAATGCGATCCGAGTATTAGTTGCTGAAATGAAAAAGGCTGATTTAGCTTTTAGAAAATAAATCCTTACGTTTTATCTTTAGACTTATTCAGATTAATCGCGAACTTTGAGCAGATGCAACTACTTTGCACGAATAATTATTTTTTAGATATGGAATTTTAAGTTTCTATAGTTATACTGTGATCAGTTCACGAGTTCTACTTTTTAGCCCCGGCTTAGTAGGCGGCAACCCTCCACCGCGGTGGGGTGCTCCGGGTGACGAACTGGTCAGAAAATTGACAAGCGTTGGCATTAATTCTTAAGTTAAAACTTGAGTATTTAATCTTCCTTGGCGAGTACCTGACACCTACTGCGATGGAGTTAAAATGTCTGAAAACTGGTCCTTCGAAACCTTACAAATTCACGCTGGTCAAACACCAGATCCAACCACTGGAGCACGTGCACTTCCTCTGTATCAAACAACGGCCTATCAATTTCGTGATACCAAGCATGCCGCTGATCTATTTTCATTGGCAGAGCTTGGAAATATCTATACACGCATTATGAATCCGACGCAGGATGCCGTTGAACAACGTATCGCTGCGCTAGAAGGTGGCGTTGCCGCCTTGCTACTTGCTTCAGGTTCGGCTGCTACCGCCTTTGCAATCATGAACATCGCAGAAACTGGCGATCATATCGTTTCTAGCCCAAGCCTTTATGGTGGAACGTATAACTTATTCCATTACACATTACCAAAATTTGGAATTGAAGTTACTTTTGTCAAAGATGCAAGCGATCCACAATCGTGGCGAGATGCAGTTAAGCCAAACACGAAAGCTTTTTTCGGTGAGACTATCGCGAACCCCAAAAACGAAATCCTCGATATCCAGACGGTAGCTGATATCGCACACGAAATCGGGGTACCACTAATCGTGGATAACACCGTTGCTACTCCTTATCTGATCAAGCCAATCGATTTTGGTGCAGATGTAGTTATTCACTCAGCAACTAAATTTTTATCTGGGCACGGTAACGCTGTCGTTGGCGCTATCGTCGATGCTGGAAAATTTGATTACGCCCAATATCCAGAAAAATATAAGGGCTTTAATGAACCAGATCCAAGTTACAACGGCATAGTTTATGCAAAGGCCTTAGGTGTTGGCTCTGCCTTTGGCGCAAATCTCTCCTACATCTTCAAAATTCGCTTGCAGTTACTGCGCGATATCGGAGCAGCAGTTGCACCATTTAATGCTTGGCTTCTTGCACAAGGCCTTGAAACATTATCGCTTCGAATTGAGCGCCATGTTGAGAATGCAAAGGCCATTGCGCTTTGGTTAGAAGCACACCCAAGCGTTGAAAAAGTTAATTACGCAGCTCTTGCTAGCTCTCCTTGGAGTTCGTTGGCAAAGACGTATGCACCTAAGGGTCCGGGCGCTGTGCTCTCCTTCGAATTAAAAGGTGGCGTAGAAGTTGGACGAAAGTTTGTGGAAGCGCTAAAACTCTTTAGTCACGTAGCAAACATTGGCGATGTCAGATCACTCGTAATTCAACCAGCAACAACTACACACTCACAACTATCGCCAGAAGAGCAATTGGCTGCCGGCGTAACACCTGGCTTAGTTCGCCTGAGCTTGGGATTGGAAAATATTGACGATATAAAAGCTGACCTTGAAATTGGATTTGCGGCGGCGCAATAAAGGAAGTTTTCAATTATGAAATTAGAGTGAATTGTTGTCGTGGGATTAGTTCAAAAATGCAAAAGCGATAAGAGCTACTCCCACGGCAGCAAGCAAAGCCTTCACTTCGCGGCGCTCTAAAACTTTACCGGCACTTGGCAAGAAGGTTGCTAGCAGAATGAGTGCTCCTGGAACAAAGATCGACGCACTGCGAATGAATACATCAGATTCGCCCCATTGATATCTTAAATTAATCAGCCCACACGCAAATAACGTGTAGGCGCCCATCCGGTAATTGTTAACCAAGTACTTATTCATGTGATTAGTTTAGGAATGCAAACAGGGGCGCCGCTTTCGCGACACCCCTGTTTTAAGGATTTTTACAAAGTAAAAACCACTAATAATTAATTAGTGATCTTCCTTCATACCTTCTGCAGCTGACTTCAAGCGTGCGATCTTGAAAATTGTGATACCGAATACGCACTTTGCCAAAATATCTGCAACTGTGTAACCAACCTGCACACCCACGAAACCAGATGCCGTTGGACTTCCTGCACCCATTCCAAGAATGTATGCAATTGGGTAAACGCCCCAAGTTGCAAGAAGCAATAGACGCAAGTTACTGACTGACTTTGCAACTCCATCTGGCTGGCGATCTAGTGACTTGCCAAGCTCTACGAATAGTACGTAAAGGATGTAAAGGAATGGAAGTGTTGATAGAACACCGTATAGAACCTGCGTGTTCTGATCATTTGAAATCTCACCTGGGTAACCAAGTGCGATCATTGCAGCTGATGCTGGAACAAGGCGCATGATGAGTGAGCGTGAAACTTCCTTAGCTAACGCTAAAACTGCAATTACTTCTACTAGTAGTAGAGGTACAGTCAAAAGCCAGTCAACGTAGCGGTATGCCTCGTTGAATGAACCTGGCGCACCTGATAGGTCAACAGTTGTTCCCTTTGAAGCTTCTTTAAATGAATCAAAAATTCTTAAGTAGTGGTAACCAGCAATGAATGTAACCATTGAGGACATTACAAGTGCACTGCGATACTTTGCTAGAACTCTTGGCTGTGAGACAAGTGTGTAAACAGTGCAAGCGATCATTGAAATTAAACCAAGTGAAAACACGTTGTACACGATGTTCCACTGATTTTGGTCTAGTTGAACCATATTCATGTAAAACTCCTCCGTGAGGATCATTGTCATAGGGCATTTGACCTATGCAACCGCTACCCAGAAGGAGACCTCGAGGAGCTCCTTTGACCAACGATGTGCCCAAGTATGCCCTCGTCAGGCGCAAAATGCATAGATTTAACGGCACATTTATGTAGATTCTTTTCACAATTCTCAGATACTGGGCGGTACAGGAATAGTTTTACAAACTCACCCTAACTATTCCCCTGCTGTCCTGATGTAAAAATATCGCCATTTCTACTGCTATTGGCCCTGCCAAGCCGCCATTTCTTTGGCAAATGGATCAAGACCCATTGGCCCTAACTTCAAGGAATAGTTATGGAAGGCCTTCATACTAAATTTATCGCCCAAGCGCGCCCTTGCATCTTCTCGAGCATTCATCCACACGCGCTCTCCCACTTTGTATGAAATAGCTTGGCCAGGCCAACCCAAATAACGATCAGTTTCACTGCGGGAATGATCCTCATCTAACAACGCTTGTTCGTTCAAAAGTTTGCGCGAACTTTCCGCATTCCACACCACACCATTGTCATCTTCGTAACCTAAATGCATTCCGATATCGACAACGATCCGAGCAGCACGCAATGCTTGTGCCGACAAGTAACCCATTTCAATTCCCGGCTCGTCGAATGCACCAAGTTCATTCATGAAGCGTTCGGCGTAAAGGGCCCAACCTTCACCGTAGCCACTGATCCAAGCGGCCTGAGTTTGAAAACGTGAAAGCCGTTCTTTTTCAATAACAACTGTGCCAACTTGTAAATGATGACCTGGAACTGCTTCGTGATACCAGGTTGACACTAAATGCCAATTACTTACTTCATCTTTGCCAAGCATCGGAATCCAGGTTGTTCCCGGACGTGATAAATCCTCTGATGGTGGGTTGTAATACGGCGCCGAAGCACTTCCTTCTGGTGCAAGTCGTGCCTCACACACTGAAATACGTGGATCAATATCGAAAAACTCACCATTGAGCCGCTTCATCGCCGCATCGGTGAAATCCTGAAGGTATTTAACGACGTTTTCTTTTCCAATAACTTTGTATTTTGGATCATTATCTAAAGTATCGGCAACTTCTCGCAAAGTTTTTGCTGCTGGATTAATAACTTTTGCAAGTTCCCACATTCGATCGTTAATCGCTTTGAGTTCACTCTTGCCCCACTCGTACGTGGCCGGCAGATCTAGGTTTGCGCCAGTGAAATAACGTGCCCAGACTGCATAACGATCAGCACCCACGGCATCATTTGGATTAGCAATTGGTAAATATTGAGTACGAAGAAATTCGGCAGTTTCAGCTGATGCTTTTTCCGCCTGCTTTGCCGCTTCGTGAATTGCTGGATATTTATTATCGGCATCAAAGTTTTTACACATAGCGCTATAGCCGCCATTGGCATATCCATCTAGTTGCTCAATAACTCCCCTAACTTGACGTTGCGCAGTAGTTTTTCCATTTTTTTCAACCGTCATAATAGTTTCACGCCAAGATTTGTATGCGCCATCTACTGCCAACAATCGCTTAGCAATGTTGTCAAAATCTTGCGCATTATTCTTTGGCATAATTTCAAAGATTGATCGAACATTTGAAGGTGGGGATGTTAAAACATTCCAGAGTACAAAAGCTTCTTGCGAATCATGCAACGCCAAGCTTGACTCGAGCCGCTCTTTCATAACGGATTGGGCAATTCGATCAATTTCATCAATTGGTTGCAAACTCGCTAATTTTTTAAGGGTTTCCCGGGTTAAGTTTGCGCTAATCGCCGAACTTGCTAGCGAAAAGTCATCTAACTTGTCTTGATTTAAACCGTTGCCAAGATAGGTGCAATCCATTGGACTTAATGCGGCAGCTTGGTCGATGTAGACGTCGCTGATTTCAAATATCGTTGATCTATGTGTCATAGCCCAAGTTTGTCAGCGTAAATCCGCTTTGTCTATGCTCGCTTTGCTAATGCTCGCTTTGCTAATGCTCACTTTGCCTAGAAGGGCGTAGAATTACGGTATGACACAGGTCGAACCTCCAAAACTTCGCGGTTGGTTTCACTTGGGTGCTACGCCGGCGGTAATTATCGCCTCCTTGGTTTTATTTATCCTAAGTAAAGAGTCACTTAAATTTGCGGTAGCTGTTTATTCGATAACCGCCATCATGCTTTTTAGTGTCTCGGCTGTTTATCATCGCGTGCCATGGGTGCCATCGAAGAAAAAGATTTGGCGACGCTGGGATCATGCAAATATTAATTTACTGATTGCCGGTTCTTACACTCCATTTGCAGTTGCATTATTAGAAGGTAACCAGCGAAACATCTTGTTGCTTGTTGTTTGGATTGGTGCTGCAATTGGAGTTGGTCTTCGGGTTTTTTGGATCGGTGCCCCACGTTGGCTCTACGTTGGTAACTACCTACTGCTCGGGTGGGTCGCCGTTGCCTATACACCAGCCCTATATCGAGCTGGCGGGCTATGGGTACTGCTGCCCATCGTTATTGGTGGTCTTTTCTACTCGGTAGGTGCAATTTTTTACGCGCTTAAACGCCCTGGGCGGGCAGCTAAATACTTCGGTTTTCACGAGCTTTTCCATATCTTTGTTCTCGCTGCGTGGATCTCGCAGTACGTCGCTATTTCGGTGGCGATTTACAGGAAATAGCGCCGTGCTCTAACCTAGTGCTCTAAATTCATTGAGCTACGGGGTGTGAAAATGGCTGAAAAGAAGCGCTTCCTTAATTGGGTTGGCTTTACTGGTGAAGAGGAAGTTAAAGACAGTTCCTCATCAGTTGACCGTATTCGCGAACTCGAAGCACAGATTTCAGACCTAAAATCTCGTCGAGATATCACTGGCCTTACAAAAGAAGAGTTTGAAATTCTCGCCACTGAGACTGCAATGTCAATGATCAAATCTGCTCAAGCCCGCGAAAGTAAAGCTCAAGTAGCTGCTACTCGGTTAGTTTCCGAGACCACGCGTGCCACAAAAGAGGAACTTGAAGCTGCTGAACAAAAAGCCCGCACCATACTTAGTGGAGCGGAATCTCGTGGCCGTAAATATATTCAAACCGCTGAATCTGAAGCGGAAGAAAAAATTGCGCAGGCCGAGGCTGATGCAGAATCATTAATTGAAAGTAAAAAGCGTGAGATTGCGGCTTTGGCAACAGCGGCACGTCGCGAAGGTGATCGAATTATCTCTGACGCAACAGTTGAAGTTTCTGGTTACCGTCAATGGCTTTCTGGGGTTATTTCAGAAGCAGAGCGTTTATATAAAATTCAAAAGCAATCATTGGATGCTGCTGAATCCGCGATTCAGCAATCTCGTAATCGCTTAGATGGTGCCTTTCAAAGACTTGAAGAGTTACAAAAGTCAGTAACCGAAAATCTTAATGCGGACAATACTTTAATAAATCCTGGCCCACTCAATGTGACAAGTCAGCGAACTCGTCCAGCACTTGATACGCCAAGAAAAACAAGCAAAAAGAGCAGTGAAAAGCCAGTTAAGAAAACTGCAATTAAAAGCTCTGTTAAGAAAGCTTCCTCGCGCTAATTTAATTTGGCTGCCTCTTCATAATGTCTATCAATCGTGGCATCCGATACATACCTGCAATCGATGGCCTTCGCGCCATTGCTGTCATTGCGGTCATGTTGTATCACCTTGATCTGAAATGGATTCCCGGTGGTTTTCTCGGTGTTGATCTTTTCTTTGTAATCTCCGGGTATGTCATCACTCGTTTACTTCTAGATTCAATTCAAAGAAGTGGCGGATTAGATTTACGTGGTTTTTATAGTGCACGTATTAGGCGTTTATTACCTCCTTTAGTTTTCATGATTATCGTGACAACAGTTGTTGTTGGCTTCTGGGCGCCCGACACAATGCGTCGTTTTCTAGGTGACACTCCATTTGCCCTTTTTGGTGGAATGAATTGGTGGCTCATTTTTCGACAGACCGATTACTTTGAAGCTATCGGCCGCCCACCATTGCTTCAACACACCTGGTCATTGGGTGTAGAAGCTCAGTTCTATCTGATCTGGCCACTTATTTTGTTGCTTGTGCTTCGGTTCTTTGGAAAAAGTAAAATATCTGGCGCAGCACTACTTATTGCAGCGATCTCTGGTGTCACACTTTTTATTGTTTCTCTACAAGTTGATGCCGCTAATACCGCGCAAGTAAGTCATGTTTACTTTGGAACCGATACCCACAGCATTGGGTTATTCCTTGGCTCGGCGCTTGCCGTTAGTTGGGTTCCGCAAAATTTACAGGAGAAGGTTTCTAAGAAAGCGCAAGATTTTATCGACGCCCTTGGTGCCTTTGGTTTTCTAGGATTAATTGCAACTTTTCTTTTCATCGATCAATCTGAGCCGACTCTCTATAAAATCGCATTTCCACTTGTAGGAATTTTAGGTTGCGCAATTCTTACTTCAATTGTTCATCCAGCTTCTCGATTTGCGCCAATAATAAGTAGTAAGCCATTTATCTGGATTGGTGAGCGATCCTATGCAATTTACTTGTGGCACTGGGTCATATTCCAAGTAACCCGTCCCGATTTTGATTTAGAGGGCTCAACGTGGGCCGTTATTACATTGCGGATTTTGATTGTCTTTGCACTTGCCGATATCTCTTTACGTTTTGTGGAATTACCAGTGCGAACAGGGCTAGTTGACTATTGGTTTAAAGGATTGAAATACCGAACCAAACGGATTCGGACTCGTCAAAAGATCTCCGTCTTGCTTTCTTTTTTACTTGTACTCACCCTTACTTCGACTTCAGCTATTCGGGCAATTTCAATCGGAGATAAAGAGCTGAACCAACTTAAGGAACAATTGGCTCCGGCACCAATTACTACTGAAGTTATTCCTGGTAAAGCCGGTTTATGGGTAACTGGAGATTCAGTCATTCTTGGAGTGCGCGCAGAACTGGGTCTAAGAGAAAATATTGGATTAATCAATGCACGAGTTGGCCGACAAGCACCTGAGTTATTCGAAGTAATGCAAAATGACAAATTAAACATGGTTGGGTCAACCGTAATCTTTAATTTAGGTAACAACAACAAACTTAGCGAAGAGCAAGTGGCATTAATTTTTCAAGAATTAACGGATCAGCCAAAGATAATTGTGGTTAATACCGCTGTCCCTAGAATCTGGCGCGATAGCAATAATGAATTGATCGCTAAATATGCTGCGCTTTACGGCGCGAGTTTAGTTGATTGGGCAAGTATCTCTGCCGGTCATCCTGAATTCTTTGGGCCAGATGGAGTACACCTTGTGCCCGCGGGTGTTCGTGCTTACGTTGATGCAATCATTAGTAATCTCTAATAAATAAAAAAGACCCCCACCGTTAAGTGAGGGTCTTTTTTAATCTTAATTTTTAATTAAATTCTCCGGCAATTCCAAAAACCGTCGCTGGAGCTGTTTGCCCATCTGAGTAAACAGATGAAACGCGGAACTGAGTCCAACCTGTATCACTTGCCTTGGTAACGCTTTGAGTCAGCTGATCTGCTGGAACTGTTGCAATAACAGTCCAGTCACCGGAACCATTTGCACGTATTTCAACGTTGTATCCAGTCAAGCCATCCATCGCCATTGGAGCAACCCAGCGAAGCGTTAAGCCATCAGCAGATTTAAGTGCTACAAACTTTGATGGCGCTTCAACTGCAGCAACTGCTGGTGTATCAGTTGCAGATTCAGATGGTGTTGCTGATTCAGATGGCACGGCCGACTCTGACATCGTTGGTGCAGGTGCTGCATTATCATCAGTTGATGAAGATGAGTTCGACCATACGATCGCTGCTAGCGCAATAATTCCTATTACTACGATCCAAACGGTGCGTGAAGATGTCGATTGCTTAGGAGCTGCAACTGGTTTGGCTGGTGTGGCCGCTCTTGCTGGTGCAACTGGTGCAACAACGCGAGCTGTTGGACGCTGTGATTCCACACGAATAGGCGCAGAAGTTTTCTTAACTACACGCTTTGCTGGTGCACGCTTTGCGGTCTTCTTCGCTACCGACTTCTTTGCCGTTTTCTTTGCTACTGCTTTTTTGGCAACAGCCTTCTTAGCGGTTTTCTTTGCTACCGCTTTTCTAGCAACAGGCTTCTTTGCTGCGCTCTTCTTTGCAACTTTCTTCTTTGCTGCTACTTTTTTGGCAGGTGCTTTCTTAACAGCTTTCTTTGCGGTCTTCTTAACGGCCACGGTAACTCCTTGGGTTGCGATGTGCGCTTAAATATCGCACTGTGATAGTTAAAGGTTACCTTAGGGTGGCTAGCAAATGAATGACATGCGGTGCCAAAGCACGCAGTGATTTTCCTCGGTGACTCACTAAATCCTTATCTTCTGCGCTCATCTGTGCGCTAGAAATCTCCATTCCCAGCGGCTGGAAAATCGGGTCATAGCCAAAACCCTTATCACCCACTGGTTTGCGCAAAATATGACCGTCGAATCGCCCCTCTGCCACTTGCTCGCGACCATCGGGCAATACCAAAGAGGCCACGCACATAAAGTGAGCAGAACGATTTTCATCATCGATATCTTTAAGTTGATCTAAAACTTTCTCTAGATTTGCCAGATCGTTTCCATGTTCTCCAGCCCAACGCGCTGAAAAGATTCCAGGTGCGCCATTTAATGCATCAATACACAATCCAGAGTCATCGGAGATTGCCGGAAGTCCTGTCATTTGCGATGTGTATCTGGCTTTTAGAAGTGAGTTCTCTTCAAAAGTAGTGCCGGTCTCTTCCACATCAACTAGATCTGGAAATTGATCCACACCAATAAGTTCAATCGCACCTGGTGCTAACTCTTCCAAAATCCGTCGAAACTCAACGATCTTTCCCTGGTTACGTGTTGCTAAAACAAGTTTGTGCGACATTACTTGGCAAGTACTTCTTTCTGAAGTTTATCTAACGTGGCACAACCGGCAACGGCCAAATCAAGGAGTTGATTAAGAAGTTCACGATCAAATGGTTCACCTTCAGCAGTTCCTTGTACTTCGATAAATCTGCCATCACCAGCAACAACAACATTCATGTCAGTACCTGCACAAACATCTTCTTCGTAACACAAATCGAGCATCGGAATACCATCGATAATTCCTACACTGACTGCGGCAACTGAATCATTAATTGGTTTTGCGCTTTCCTTAATATGGCCTTGTGACTTGGCCCAATTAATTGCATCGGCTAGGGCAACATAGGCACCTGTAATTGCTGCAGTTCGTGTGCCGCCATCAGCTTGCAAGACATCACAGTCAATAACAATTGTGTTTTCGCCCAGCTCTTTCATATTTACAACGGCACGAAGTGAGCGACCTACTAGTCGTGAAATCTCTTGCGTACGTCCACCCAACTTTCCTTTCACACTTTCGCGATCAGAGCGAGTGTGCGTTGCCCGCGGCAACATGGAATATTCAGATGTAACCCAACCATTGCCACTGTCTTTTAACCATCGAGGCACTCCCGGAGTAAATGATGCAACACATAAAACGCGGGTCTTTCCAAATTCAACTAATACTGAGCCTTCGGCATGATCTAACCAACCACGTGTAAATTTAATTTCGCGTAAATCATTTACTGCGCGACCATCGTTGCGTGCCATTGTGCTCCTTGAATTAATTGATCGTGAAGGGGTTTATAGAGTTTGGTGTTCGACTTTTGTTACTTCTGGACCTAGAAAACGTCTGGCTAAGATCTCAAATTCTTTGGCAGCTCCCGTTGCTAAGAATCTATGTTCGGCTGGAGTTGATTGTTGAGCGCGCAGGGCGCCAGCTTCAACCAAGGTTCGATATAAATCTTTGGCCGTCTCTTCTGCGCTGGAAACTAGCGTGACACCTTCGCCCATCACGTACGAAATAACACCTGTTAGCAATGGATAGTGAGTGCATCCAAGAACTAATGTATCTACATTTGCTTTCATAATTGGTGCTAAATATTGACGTGCAACAGATGTGATTGCTTCACCTGATGTCTCGCCACGTTCAACAAATTCAACGAAAAGCGGACAAGCTACTGATGTAATTTTCAGGTGAGGTGCCGCCGCAAAGGCATCTAAATAAGCCTTTGAATCCATGGTCGCTTGAGTTCCAATCACGCCGATATTGCCCGATCGCGTTGCCGCAACTGCTCGGCGAACTGCAGGTTGAATAACTTCAATAACCGGAATCGAATATCTCTCGCGCGCATCTCGAAGCATGGCAGCCGACGCCGTATTGCAAGCGATAACAATTGCCTTAACGCCTTGTTCAACTAAAAAATCCATTGTTTCAAGAGCAAATTCGCGAACTTCGGCTAGTGGGCGTGGACCATATGGGCCGCGCGCAGTATCGCCAATATAAAGTGTTGATTCATTTGGAAGTTGATCCAAAATTGCACGGGCAACAGTTAAACCGCCAACACCTGAATCAAAGATTCCAATTGCTGCATTACTCACAGGGTTAGCCTACCTTGCTGATTTAAACTATTGGAATTCATCCATGATTGCTTCGAGCAAACTCTCTTGCAACCAGCCTAGCCAGCTATAAACCCCATAAACACCCCGCATTGGGTCATCCGGAGAAAGTAATGCAAGTTCATCATGGGAATTTTCTTCAACTTTTAATCGAACTCCTAATGCCAGACGTACATCATTCATCGCCCCGAGCCAAGCATTTGCCCCATCATGATCAACTTCGACTATTCCATCTGTTGAACTTTTTAAACTTATTCGCATTACTAAAGCATGTGCCTGTTTCTTTTGTCGAAGTGTTGATTCGGTATAGCGACGAAATTCGGAAGAATCAACTTGATCTGCATAGGCATTTGGCAGCAGCCTTAACAAAACTTCATCATCTGGCGGAGTGTCATGCGAAGTTATACCCACCATTGCGGCCAGTGGATCATCGCTGTGATTATCAGAGCGCTCACTTAAAAGTTCAATTATTTGCTCAACTAAATTAACTAAAACTTCTCGCTCGGCATCTGAAAAGTTGGCTACATAAGAGTCATTGCCATGGCGAAAGAAACCTTTTTCTATCTCGCTCATGACTGCTGATCACTTCGCTGCAAAGTTGCCCATAATCCAAATTCATGAAGCCGTGCAACGTCGTGTTCCATCTCTTCTCGGCTTCCACTGGAAACAACAGCCTTACCTTCGGTATGAACTTTCATCATCAATTCATGAGCCGTCTCTTTAGTAAACCCGAAGAGTTCCATCAAAACGTACGTTACATACGTCATGAGATTTACGGGATCATCCCAAACAATTGTTATCCAAGGTACGTCGGCCGTGAAAATTGCCTGAATCTCTTCCTCTATCTTGTCTTTAATTTTTGGCATATCAACGAATCACAATCGCAAAGAGTTCGGAAGTAATTTCATTTCCTACCTGAACTCTCAAAGTCATTACTCCTCGCTTTAATTCAGCGGTAGTAAAAGTAAATAGGCCATCTGCATCAGAAATTATGGCAGTGCCTACGTTTTGCCACTTTCCATTTACGGACTTTTGCAGTACTGCAGATTTTCCGCTTATTTTTGGTAGCAGCTGTGCCTTAATAATTATTGGTGATGCACGATAAACCGAAACCGGTCGATCAATCTGCAATTTGCTGCTTACTTGAATCAACTGCTCATTACTTGCTGATTCGTTTCGCTCCCAAGTGCCCAACGTCGTTAAACGTACAGTTGCCGAACTTCCGAGTGTCATAACCGTTGTTGCGACCCCATCGATTCCAGTTACAAGATCGGCGATCTTGATCCAGTCGGCATCGCGTTTTATTTCAACTGCAACTGCTAATCCAGCAATTGGGGATTTATCCTTCAATGTAAGTAGCCCACTGACAGTGAATAGGTCACCGTACGAGGTTACTCCTTCTTTTAATCCCTCAACTTTTAAGGTACTAACGACTGGATCTGGAGCAATTGCTAAAGCCGCTTTACGCATCGCATCAGTTGCGGCAGCACTTTCCATTGCAAGCGTCCATAAAATTGCACCGCCGAGTCGATACTTAGCAACTAAGGCCATTCTTTCGGCATAACTGCGCTCATTTTGAAACCACACTGTGCGACTAACCGTACAAGTTGTGGCAGCACCCGTTGAAGTTAAACCATTATAAATCTGCGAATAAGAATATGTAGCTTCACTTGTTTTTTCATCAAATACCGGCACCGCGTTATCGATGGATGCTTTTCTTTCGGCATTAACCATTAAAAATGTGGCAGCTTTTGCGCCAGCTTTTATTCCGGGCGGTGCTGACACTGGACATTTTCCAGATACTGCCGTGATCCAATCACGTCCGTATCCAGGTAAGCCTAAGAAAACTTTCGATGGCGGCATGATGCTAATTGCATATTTAACAGTCTTATCAACCCAAGTAATTGGACCGTTAGGCCCAGGTTTTGCAACAGAATAATCGTAGGTCATTATTCGTAATCGATCGATACTGCTTGCGATATCGGCCCAGGCATAAACAAAGTAGCCCTTTTGCTTTTCTTTTGGATCATATAGATAAGGCGTGGTAACTGATAATAATTTATTATTTGAATGTAAGGCCACACTTAACTCTTTAATAAATGCTACCCATCGAGGTGCTGTCGTTTTCCAAGAAGTACTTTCGTCAACGAATGCAAAACCTTCGTAATCAAGATCGATTCCATCGAATCCATTTTTCATCACTAAATCAACAATTGTTTTCACTAAAGTTGTTCGTGTTGCCGCATTGGCCAAATATCCTGAAAGAACTAGTTTTTCGGTTCCATCGGTCATGGTTGGAATTACTTGTAGTCCGGCACGTCGAATTAAACACACAGTGTCTGCCATTGGCCACGATGGGTTTCCGGTGATGTAGTTATCTCGAATACTTGTAGGAGTTCTTAAGCTGTACCAAAATGGCAGGATCTCCTTCATCAAATCTTTATTTTTAAAAAGATAAGAGTTTTCAATAGCTTGATTTTCAACTGGACCATATTGGCTGGCATCGCACACAGCCGCTTTGCCAACTACTGCAGGTTGGGCAGAAGGTAATTTTCGAACCCGCGGCAAAACGCGATCAATTGAATAATATGGCAACCATCCAGTCACAATCTTTCGCGGAGGCTTTTCTTCAGCAACTGCTTTAACGGCTACTTGTGGATTTATTACAAGAGAAAAAGCGAGGGAAAGGGCTAAACCGACGCCAATGGAGCGCTTCATACTTATTTATCTTCAGGTGCTGGTTTCAAACCTGCATAAATTTCCTTGCACGTCGGGCAAATTGGATACTTCTCGGGATCGCGCGATGGAATCCATTTCTTGCCACACAAGGCGGTAACGGCTTTTCCGGTCACTGCAGATTCGGTGATCTTTTCTTTCTTCACATAATGCGCAAAGCGATCATGCCCACCATCATCTTCTTGTTCTTCCAGGGACGGTCGAGTGAGCAGATCTGAATCTGCCTGTATTCCAATTTTCTCGAAGATGCCCATGAGGTTGATAAGGATACCTTTCCGAACCCAAAACCTCGGGTAGCATTCACTAATGAAGGACTTACTGCGAACTGAGCACTTATCTCGTGCCGATGTTGAATTATTACTTTCGACAGCCGCTGAATTTGCTGAGAATCCATTGCGATCAAGCACTGCATTAGCCAATAAAACCGTTGCGATTTACATGACCAAGCCTTCGACGCGTACACGTTTAGCATCTGAAACCGCCGTAGCACATTTGGGTGGCACTCCAATTTTTATTAGAGGCGATGAGTTGCAACTTGGTCGCGGTGAAACGATCGCTGATACCGCCCGAATTATTAGTGGGTATTGCAGTGCATTAATCGTTCGAACATTTGCCCAAGCAGATATCGATGAATTAGGAGCGCACGCTTCAATTCCAGTTATAAATGCCCTTTCCGATGTTGATCACCCAACCCAATTACTTGCTGACTGGCTCACTATTCGTGAAACATTTGGTAGTGACATTGCGGGACGAAAATTTACTTACTTAGGCGATGGCAACAACATGTCACATGCCTGGTTAATCATGGGCGCAATTATGGGTGCACATGTAGTTGCCGCAACTCCAACCGGCAAGTGGGCACCAGATCCCATCGTTGTTGCCGTTGCAAAAAATATTGCAGCACACAGTGGCGGAAAAGTTGAAGTGACAAATGATCCAGAAGCGGCGGCCAAAGATGCTTCGGTTTTATATACCGATGTCTGGATGTCCATGGGTGATTCAGAAAGTGATCGTGCTGAAAAAATTAGTGCGCTCTCACCATTTGCAGTTACTGATCAGTTAATGAGATTAACAAGTAAAGATTCTGTATTCATGCACTGCCTTCCGGCACATCGCGGCGAAGAAGTTGCCGCTTCGGTCATTGATGGGCCTCGCTCAATCATTTGGCGAGAGGCCTATAACCGCCGAACAACTATCCAGGCCATCGTTTACCACCTCATTCGTGGGGACTTACAAGGGTCAAGCCACTAAGATTTCGGCATGCGAGTAGCCGTCCCGAAAGAGATAAAAACTGGAGAAAAGCGCGTAGCTCTTGTTCCAGATGTGATCAATAAATTAACCCGCTTGGGCCTTGAAGTTGTCATCGAGTCTGGTGCTGGAACGCACGCACAAGCCAGTGATGCTGAATTTACGGCAGCTGGAGCAACTGTAAAAAATGGTGATGTGCTAGCCGATGCCGACGCCGTTCTTTCAGTTCAACCATTAACTGCCCAGCAAATGTCCACCCTTAAAAAGGGCGCAATAACAATTTCATTTCTCTCACCGGTAACCGCAGTTGATTCCATTGATGCCGCTGTCACCGCTGGTGTTACTTCCTTTTCACTTGAACTAGTTCCACGTATTTCTCGCGCCCAATCTATGGATGCACTAACGTCGCAAGCATTATGCGCCGGATATAAGGCGGCAATTGTTGGCTCCGAACTCTCACCACGTTTTTTCCCAATGCTCATGACCGCCGCTGGAACAGTTACTCCGGCCCAAGTTTTAGTTCTAGGTGCCGGCGTTGCTGGACTTCAGGCAATCGCAACGTCGCGTCGATTAGGCGCAGTTGTTTCGGCATACGACGTTCGCCCAGCATCGGCCGATGAAGTTCGTTCCATGGGTGCAACTTTTGTTGAACTTGAACTTGAAGCGTTAGATGGCGCTGGTGGTTATGCCCGAGAGATGACCGAAGATCGTGCTGCAAAGCAACGCGAATTATTGACGCCGTACATCGCCAAATCACATGTAGTTATTACAACAGCTGCCGTTCCTGGTCGCCAAGCACCACGATTGATGACCCAAGCAATGGTGGATTCAATGGCGCCCGGAACAATCATTGTTGATCTCGCTGCCGAAACTGGTGGAAATGTTGAAGGTTCAAAGCCTGGCGAAATAGTTGAAACCGCAGGTGGAGTTCGCATTTGGGGTGGAAAAGATGTGCCAAGCCAACTTCCATTCCATGCATCGTTTTTATATTCACGTAACGTTGTAAATCTGTTGTCACTATTTACTGTTGGGGCAAAGGATGATCAAAAAGTTGCCTTCAATTTAGATTTTGATGACGAGATTATTAATGGTTCGGCAGTGACACACGCTGGCGCACGAAGAGGGGCACAGTAATGAGCGATATGGCAATTCTTTCAATCTTCGTCCTGTCAGTTTTTGTTGGCTTTGAAGTAGTATCAAAGGTTTCATCAACTTTGCACACGCCTTTAATGTCAGGCGCTAATGCAATCCACGGAGTTATCTTGGTGGGAGCAATTATTGTTGCCGACCACAGCGAGACGAATTTAGAACTTGGACTTTCACTTGCAGCGATTATTTTGGCAACGATAAACATGGTAGGTGGCTTTGTTGTTACCGATCGAATGCTTGAAATGTTCAAGGGGAAGAAAAAATGAGCCGCACGGTTTATGACATTATCGGTTTAGCTGCAGGCGTTGCCTTCATCTTGGCTTTGAAGGGTCTTTCTCACCCTAAAACTGCCCGCCGCGGAAATTTAATCGGTGCCTTTGGTGCAACTGTGGCCACCTTGGTCGTCTTCTTTTACGTTGGACCAGAGTCATCACTACCTTTAAATAATCTTGGTTGGATTCTTGGGGCAATTGCCATTGGTCTATTAATCGGAGTACCAGCTGCGCGCAAGGTCGAAATGACTCAAATGCCGCAACTTGTTGCACTATTTAATGGTGTTGGTGGCGGCGCAGCTGCACTTGTTGCGATCGTTGAATATTTAAATCTTGGCGCCGATGCAACAACTGCCCAAGTTGTCTTTACGGTATTTACGGTAATCGTTGGTTGCGTATCTTTCAGCGGTTCAATTATTACCTTTATGAAATTGCAAGAGTTAATGACTACCCGCCCAGTAATTTTCCCAGCCGGCCGCTTCATTATCGCCGCTACGTTGGTCTCAGTTCTTGGAGTCGGTGGATGGGTTGTTACCGCACTTGGTACTACCCCGCTATTGATTCTGGCTGGCCTATCACTGCTATTTGGAATCTTGTTCGTGCTGCCAGTTGGCGGCGCAGATGTTCCAATCGTTATCTCACTGCTTAATGCTTTCACCGGATTAACCGTTGCAGCTAGTGGTTACGTCCTTGATTCCACGCTATTAATTATTGCTGGAACCTTGGTGGGAGCATCAGGAACTATTTTGACTCGTTTAATGGCAGATGCCATGGGACGTTCATTATTTGGAACTTTGTTCGGTGCATTTACCGCAAAGCCACAAGAGAGTTCTGGCGTTGCCGAAGAGCGTCCAGTTCGTTCCGGTTCTGCCGATGACGTTGCGATTTTGCTTAACTATGCACGTCGCGTTGTGATTGTTCCTGGCTTTGGTTTAGCTGTTGCCCAAGCACAACACACAGTTCGCGAATTAGCTGATCTCATGATTTCAAAAGGTATCGATGTTGCATACGGTATTCACCCAGTTGCCGGTCGTATGCCAGGACACATGAACGTGCTACTTGCTGAAGCAAATGTTCCTTACGAACAACTTGTTGAAATGGATGAAGTTAATCCGACATTTGGGCAAACAGATGTTGCAATTGTGATTGGCGCAAACGATGTTGTTAATCCAGCTGCCAAGACAACACCGGGTTGCCCAATTTACGGAATGCCAATTCTTGAAGTAAGCAATGCCGCAAATATCGTTTTCCTTAAGCGATCTATGCGTCCGGGCTTTGCTGGAATCGAAAACGAGCTTTTGTATGATCCAAAGACCATGTTGTTGTTTGGCGATGCCAAGGCCTCGTTGACCAAGGTTGTTTCTGCGCTCAAAGCACTCTAGTTCGGGTTGCTGGTAGTTGAAAGTTCAACTACAATTCAACTCTGTCGAAGGGAACCGATGTGCCTGCAGTATCCGTAAGTGATGTAACTGTTTTGCCTCGCGTCGTTGAATTGCCTGGCGCGCGCGCTCGTGCGGTGAAAAGTATTACAACTGCCCCGCAAGGTTTCGAGGGTGAAGGCTTTCCGGTTCGTCGTGCATTTGCAGGTGTTGATCTCGCAGATTTAGATCCATTTATTCACTTAGATGAAATGGGCGAAGTTGATTACGCACCGGGTGAACCAAAGGGAACTCCTTGGCACCCACACCGAGGTTTCGAAACCGTTACCTATATTATTGATGGAATTTTTGATCACCAAGATAACAATGGTGGGGGTGGATCAATCTCTGATGGTGACACGCAATGGATGACTGCTGGCGCCGGAATTTTACATATCGAAACTCCGCCAGAGCATTTAGTGATGTCAGGTGGTTTGTTCCACGGTTTTCAGTTGTGGGTAAATCTACCGGCCGCTAAAAAATGGTCACCGCCGGCATACCAAGATGTTCGTGCAAAAGATGTTGCCCTGTTGACATCGGCTGATGGTGGAACGTTGTTGCGAGTTATTGCCGGTGAAGTTGATGGAAACTTTGGTCCAGGATCAACGCAGACTCCAATTACTTTGTTGCATGCAACTATTGCAGCAGGCGCCGAACTTCGTTTGCCATGGCGCAAGGATTACAACGCATTGGCGTACACGATGTCAGGTTTTGGTTTCGTTGGAGATGAAGCACGTCCGGTTCAAGCTGGACAATTGACTGTTTTTGGAGATGGCGATTCAATCGTGATCCGTGCTGCTAACCAGCAAGAGTCACGTTCACCTGCAATGGAGCTTTTCATTCTGGGCGGCGCGCCAATTAAAGAGCCAGTTGCTTGGATGGGTCCATTTGTGATGAATACCAAGCGCGAAGTGCTGCAAGCTTTCGAAGATTTCCAAAAAGGTTTACTTGGAACGATTCCAGCTATTTATAAGGATGATGCCAAGCCAAAAACTCCGTTAAATCGCAGCGGCGATGTGAAAGCTGATTCGGCCGAAGCGATTCTTGATGTTCATGGCGCACCCACCGATATGCAAGAGGGCTAAAAGCGCATTCTTTTCGGCTCAATCTTGTAAAGCAGTTCTCGAAATCCAGGGCCTTGGTGGTTCCACGCCATTGAAGGTGGTGGGAGCTTTGGACAAAGATACGATTTCTTAGAACTCTTTACTTCGATTGCGGTTTAGGTCGATTAACTTCGGTTGAAGATTAGACAGGTTTCTTTTCAACCTCCTTTAAATCCAAGTTGTGAATAACTTTTTAGTTTTGTCGGTGCTGCACTAGATAGTGCGAAACATGTCGATCCAAGAGAAGATATTTAGCAGCGAGAGCTCGCTCTCGGCTGAAACGCCACTTCTGGTTGTTCGCAATACTCCTGCTGAAATTTTAGATATTGAAGTTGCCGAGATTATGCGAATGATTCCTGGTTATGTCACGTTGGGTGAGTTAATTGCGATTGATCCGCGGGCACTCACTGCTTCTGGGCGAATCGATTATCTCAGTGCTTTAGATCGCCAAGAATCTTGGTTCTACTCACTTAAGCAAAACGCTTTGATCGCAGTGGCCGGTGAAGAAGCAACCGAGGGCGGGGGCATTTTTAATTCCGTAGACGATGAAGAGCGCGAAGATGTTGCGACGGCGCTACGACTATCACCTTTGACTGCGCAGAGCAGAATTGATGTTGCTCGGGTTTTAGTTGGCCACCTTCCCAACACGATTTCTGCTTTGGCAAGTGGAGAGATCTCTGCTGCACATGCAACCGCGATTGCACGTGAGACTGCTTCTGCAATCCGAAATGGAGTCTGTGAATCTGCAATTTTCCAAATTGAGGCTATCGCTTTGGCACATGCTGAGTTTCATACTCCTGGACAGGTCGCCAGTAAAGTTAAAACTACTATCGCCAAACTTGCGCCTGAGGAGTTTGAAGAACTAGTCGATCGTGCTCGAGATTCAAGGCGAGTTTCCTGTTACCCAGAAGCAGATGGAATGGCCACCGTCGTTGCAATTCTCCCTGCCGAAGATGCACAGACCGTTATGAAATCAATTGAGGCCTACATTATTAAACGTACCAATCAAGAAGAGATTACGCATTCATTTCGTTTGAAAAATAAAGCTAATGGTTCTAATGGTTCTAATGATGAAACATCGGATTGGTCTTTACTTTCCGCTGACATGAAGCGTGCCGATGCACTCACATTTATGGCTTCACAAGCACTAGCGTCGTTGGCCGAAGATGTTCGTCCTCATCGCCGGCCAATTACGATAAGCGTTGCCGTTGATCTTCCAACTTTGTTGGGATTAGCTGAAAACCCAGGCCAACTTGCCGGATATGGCGCAATTCCCGCATCAGTTGCTAGAAAATTAGCGGCCGATGGAACATGGCAGAGATTTGTTAGTGATCCAACAACTGGAAATCTTCTAGATTTTGGAAGGGAAAAGTATTTACCACCGCAAGAACTAGTTGACTTTCTACTTGCACGAGATCGAACATGTCGTTTCCCAGGTTGTCGAAGATCAGGAGCACTCGCAGATATTGACCACGCCAAAAGTTGGGAAAGTGGTGGAGAGACAAATCCGGCAAATCTTGGATTGCTATGCCGTCGACACCACCGAATGAAAACTCATGGTGGCTGGGAGTTGACCAGCCACCCCGATGGATCATGCAATTGGATTTCACCACTTGGCAAGGAGTTCTTTGTTCCCGCTCGCCCAATACTTGACGCTATCTAAATACTCGCCCAATACTTGACGCTATCTAAATACTCGCTCACGGAATAATGTGCCTCGTCACCCGAAACATGATGCCTATGCTTTTCGCTCCAACTGCCATACTTGCCTAATGATCTGGTGGCCAACGGAATTTCCTGTGTTAAGTCATGGGTTGATCACTCTTCGAAAACCTGAAGAGAAAGATATCGATGCAATATTTAAAGGGGTTCAGGACCCACTAATCCCTAAGTTCACGCGAATTCCAGCTGATTATCACATTGAAATGGCTGAATTATATGTGCGCGAGCGTTCACCAAAAGGTCTTGAAAATAAAACTGAACTTCAGCTCGCTCTTGAATACGATGGCAAATTCGCAGGCGCCCTCTCTTTTCACACGATAGATCTTGCAGATGAGAAGGCTGAAATTGGATACTGGTTAACTGCTTCAACGCGAGGCAAAGGCGTTGCGACTTTAGCGACAAAGTTAATGACTGAATACGGATTTAACACCGTTGGTTTCCACAGAATTGAAGCACTCGTTGTCAGTTCAAATTATCCATCTCTTAAAGTTCTTGAAAAAGCGGGATATCAACAAGAGGGAATTTTGCGCGATGCGTGTTGCCAAGCCGATTGTTCGCGCGAAGATATGGTTCTATACGCAGCGCTGCGAAATCAGTGGCAAGCTTGACGACAGCTTTCGTCTAAATCGTTTTATCTAAATTAATGTACAAATAGATCTTCGTTTCTGGCCTACTATGGGGAAATGGAATCACTGGCTGTAGTTGTTGCGGCGCTTCTACTCATCGCAGTTTTAGCGGGACCCCTGGCAATAATTTTGTCCTCTAAACGGCTCACTAATTTCCTCAAATCAAGCGAGCGTCTTGATACACCTAGTGCGAGCAGTCAATTATCAAGTGGGGGTCTTGGTGCATCCAGTGCATCCAGTGCATCCAGTGCATCCAGTGCTACCAGTGACTTATCAAGCGATAAGAAAGCTGCATCAGGTGCTAGTCGCAACGTAAAGGCTGTACTCCTAATAATTTTAAATATGCTCCGAAAAATTATTCACTTGCTTCTTGTAACACTCGGGACGATTATTGGCTCTCAATTCCTAATTCTGCAACAACTCCCACTAATCCCACGATTAATTGGGCTCTTTGCGTTGATTACTTCTTACATCGGGCTACGGCGTGAATACTTTCCCGATAAATTCTTCATCCGCCAACTATTTTCAAACTTTGGAGTATTTAAGAAAAATGGTCGCTCTTCGGGTCGTGATGGCTTCGGCCCAGGCGGACAACACTAAGTAACAAATTCAACACTAAGTAACAAATTCAACACTAAGTAACAAAATCAGTACCAAGAGTCAGATTCCCTACGCCGGTTTCCACAATATTGAGCTAATCTCCCAATGTGATTCGGTAAATATTACGTTCCCGTCATGAATAAAAAAATCAACCGGGATTATCTCTACGATCAACAACAATCAACACATCAAACCCCTTCTCGGGGTAACTCATTTGGCGAACTCGCCACTCCACAATCGCGTCTTATCGCTTTTTTACTCGACGCCTTAATTTTTGGACTCGGAATTGGTGTTGTCTGGATTATTTGGTTTATTACTTTGGCCGACAAGGGAACGACACCAGGGCATCAATTAATGGGACAAGTTGTAGTCGATGCCAAGACGGGTGAACTCTTTGGTTGGAAAAAGATGGTTATCCGTGAAGTTCTCATCAAAGGAGTTCTTCAATGGTTCCTCGGGAGTTTCTTATTTATGGCGAATTACATAGTTGATGGTGCTTTTCTCTTCACCAGCAGTCAGCGAACTTTGCATGATCTCGCCGTTGGATCTCAGGTCGTTCAGCGAAGTAGTAAAACAATCATTACAAAGTTGAAAGTTGAAGAAGTGGATAGTTGGCTTAATAAGTAGATAACTGGCTCAATAAGTAAATAGTTGGCTCAATAAGTAGATGAAAGAGGCAAGGTGGATTTAAAAAATTAGTTAAGTATTGAGGCACCGATCGAGGGCGGTGCTCATGGGTAAAAGAACCGGTTAGATCTACGTAGACATAGATCTAACCGGTTTTACTTTTTTTTTTCTAACGTGGAGGTTTTGCACCAAGGCGCTCAACCTCAACTTCGCACTCGCAATAAAACTAAGCAAGCTTTTTTAAGCTCGCTTGTCGTGGAGGTGCCGGGAATCGAACCCGGGTCCTTCGGTGCAAAAACAGGGCTTCTACGGGCGTAGTGTGTTTAACGTTTTCTCAGTCCCGAAGTTTCTCCACACACCTCTTCGACGAACTCATTTGCAAAAATGTTCTCCTTCGCTGTTTGCAACACCCACGAAGTGAAAAGCTCTCTAGGCGACGCTAGGTTCCAGGCCGAGAGCGGCACCTGGTCTAACGGATCACGCTAGCTTATGCAGCTAGTTCGAGATCTGACGTTTTAAGGTCAGCAGTTATTTGTGCACGGATTATTGGTTTACGAGATCATTCCGGCTTCCTCGGCCCGCTTCCCCTGCCTCAACATCCAAAGTCGAGACCGTTCACCCCCAAGATTTATTGTGCTTTCACACATCAAACTTGGAGAAAAGAAAGCTACTTCTTTTCTCTATTTAATTGTCAATTGTGTAACCCAAAACCAAGAGTTTTAATTCCTGGACTTTGCGCCGTCGCGACGTTGCCTCAAAAATTGAGGTATCGAAGCGGCGGTAACCCAATTGTATGACATCCAACCTAGACTTCATAATTCAAGGTCTTTGCGCTCAAAATTGTGGCAACTTCTCCCGTTCGAAGTTAAGTGAACTTTGAAATCGTATCCTTGTCCTAAGTATTCGAACTCGGATAAGCGTGCTGATTACAGACCGACCCGGATTTCAAAGTTCTGCTTAACAAGAAGAACGCAGATCAATCTTCGTATCTAGATGCCGCGCGGGAAGCTTTTCCGCTCATGCCACGCGAAACTACACGTGAAACTTCGCGGTCGGCTTCGCGTTCCTTAATCGCCTCACGCTTGTCGTACGCACGCTTGCCACGGGCGACAGCGATCTCAACCTTTGCTCGTCCATCTTTGAAATATAGCTGCAATGGAATCAACGTAGTTCCAGAGTCCTTCATCTTGCCAATCAACTTTGTTAACTCTTGCTTATGTACAAGTAGTTTGCGCTCCCGACGTGGTGTGTGATTTGTCCACGTACCTTCTGTGTATTCCGGAATATGAACTCCCATAAGCCACAATTCACCATTATTAATCATGGCAAAGCCATCGATTAGTGAAGCTCTGCCAGCGCGAAGTGATTTCACTTCGGTTCCGGTAAGGACCATCCCGCATTCAATGACATCGGCAATTGAATAATCGTGACGTGCTTTTTTATTTTGGGCAATGACCTTGCGGCCTACTTCTTTAACCATGCCACATCACCACGAGTTAGACCTTGAGATAGCGACGCAGGGTAATAACTGAAGCAAGAATTGAAACCACTAGACCAGTTGCAAGTAGATATCCAGAAGATACCCACACTTCACGCCAGCCAAAAAACGTCGTGAAAGATAGCAGTGGCGCGACATTGGTATCGACAACAACTTTGAGTCCGGCAAGTAATCCAGTTGCGATGGCCCAACCAAAAATAGCTGAGATCACACCTTCTAGAAGAAATGGAAGTTGAATCGACCACGATGATGCGCCGACAAGTTTCATTACACCCGTCTCGCGGCGACGGTTGAAGGCGGCGATTCTCAAAGTATTAGAAATGAGCAACGCGGCAGTAAGTACCGATGCAAATCCAACTGACAAAGCACCGTTTCGTAACACCATTAACAACTTAAAGAACTTCTCTAAAATTGTTCGCTGATCTTGTACAACATCTACGCCCGGTCTACCACTAAATGCGCTGACGATAACTGCAAACTGGGTTGGATCTTTTAACTTAACCCGGAAAGATTCTGGTAATTGATCTGCTGTAACGTTTTGGGCAATCGCTGAATCTTTAAATCGTTCTTGGAATCGAACAAATGCCTGTGATTGTGATTCATAGAAAACACTTTCAATAGCAGGAAGCTCTTGTAGGTCACGTTGAATTGATAAGCGTTGATCGGCAGTAACTACGCCAGCTGCACATGATGGTGAATCCGACAACGTTCCGCAGAGAAATACCGATACTTCGATCTTGTCGTACCAATAATCTTTCATTGCGCCTACTTGGGCATTAGAAAGCAAACCAATTCCAAGCAATGACAATGAGATAGCCGTTGTTACAACGACGGCAAAGGTCATGGTTAGGTTGCGTCGAAGTCCAATTCCAACTTCACTGAGTAGAAAACGTGCGCGCATATTTGTACCTTCCGCCCTTAACCCGTATACCCATAAACACCGCGAACTTGGTCGCGGATGACATGTCCAAGATCGAGCTCGATAACGCGCTTGCGCATCTGATCCACGATTCCCGCATCATGTGTTGCCATCAAAACAGTTGTGCCCTCGCGATTAATGCGATCGAGCAACTTCATAATTCCAACGGATGTCGCTGGATCAAGGTTACCCGTTGGCTCATCAGCGATCAGGATTGGTGGGCGGCTTACATAGGCGCGAGCGATAGCCACACGCTGTTGCTCACCACCAGAAATCTCAGATGGCAAACGATCAGCTTTATCTTCCAAGCCCACAAGTTCTAGAACTTCTGGAACTTCGCGGTTAATTTCTTTTTGTGAATATCCCAAAACATGCAAAGTGAATGCAACATTTTCGGTAATTGTTTTATTTGGCAGTAAACGGAAATCTTGGAAGACGGTCCCAACCGAACGGCGAAGTTCTGGCACTTTGTGCTTTGCCAACGTTCCTAAATCTTTACCAGCAACATGGATAGATCCAGTTGTCGGACGTTCTTCGCGCAGAACTAAACGCAGAAAAGTAGATTTTCCAGAACCTGAGAGTCCAACGAGGAAAACAAACTCGCCCTTAACAATTTGCAGATTCACAGTATCCAGAGCTGCGCGCTCTTGACCTGCATAAACCTTGGTGACATTTTCAAAGCGAATCATTAAATCTCCCATTGCATCTGCGAGGTGGCATTTCGGGGAACCACTTTCGACCTGCGCTTAGTTTAAGGAAAAGAGCCGTAAATAGGCGCATCTAACGCGGGTTTGAGCCTGAAGAAAATGTGAGATTCCACAGATTACCCGTTATTCATTAATTTTTGACGGGAAAAATTCCCAGAAATCGTATCTTTGGACTTTCCTATGTCTATGAACTGCGACGCCAGCGAATTCCAGCTTCGATGAAATCATCAATCTCGCCATTGAGCACCGCTGACGTGTTTCCAGTTTCATGGTCGGTACGCAAATCTTTCACCATTTGATACGGAGCTAAAACATATGAGCGCATCTGATTACCCCAAGAGCCAGAGTTATCACCTTTAAGTGCGTTGATTTTTGCTTGCTCTTCTTGACGACGACGTTCGAGTAATCGTGATTGCAAAACCGCTAAAGCAGTTGCCTTGTTTTGAATCTGTGAGCGCTCGTTTTGGCATGAAACAACTAACCCAGTTGGAATGTGCGTTAATCGAACTGCCGAATCTGTGGTGTTAACACCTTGTCCACCAGGACCCGAGGAGCGATAAACATCGACGCGAATTTCCTTCTCATCGATTTCAATGTGATCGCTCTGCTCAACAACTGGCACAACTTCAACGCCAGCAAACGATGTGTGACGCCGGCTCTGACTATCAAATGGTGAAATACGAACTAAGCGATGCGTTCCCTGTTCCACAGATAAAGTTCCATAAGCGTATGGGGCAGAAACTTTAAATGTAGTCGACTTAATTCCCGCCTCTTCAGCATATGAAGTTTCCAGCACATCAACTTTAAAATTATGGCGTTCGCAATATCGCAAATACATACGCATAATCATCTCCGCCCAATCGGCAGCTTCTACCCCACCGGCTTCAGAGCGAATCGTAATTAACGCATCGCGGTCATCGTATTCACCATTGAGTAAAGTTTGAACTTCAAGTTCACTTACTAATTTCTTGACCGCATCTAACTCGTTCTCGGCATCGGTAATTCCACCAGGTTCACCCGACGCTAATTCAAAGAGAATAGGCAAATCTTCTACGCGCTGTCGAAGTCCCGACAACTTAGTGATTTCAGATTGGACTCGCGATAAACGACTTGTAATTTTCTGGGCCGCTTCAGGGTCATCCCACAGATTGGGAACTCCTGCTTCAACTTCTAATTCATCAGCTTGTTTGCGCAACTTTGGTAGATCTAAAACCTTTTCGATTGAAATAAGGGTCGCGTCAATGGTATCGATCTCTAACTGATACTCACGCGCGGCCATGAGTTAAGAATACCCAACCTAGCTTCATGAAAGCGAGTTCATGGTTTCTAGCGAATACGAACTCCAAACAAATAGAAGCCTTCTTGGACTTGATTTGATGTCCCTGCCGAAGCGGTTAGAAATACAGTAGTTGTAGAAGAGAACGGAACCTTAAAGGGAAGATTTACTTCGGAACGAGTTTGAATATCAAGTCTTTGGCCATCACATTGAAAATCTGTGAGTTGAATTCCCTTGAGTTGCTGCCATTTCATATCAGTATCGTCATTACTCCAGGAATAAAGTTCTAATAAAACTTCATAGCCACCGCGAGCACAATCTATTGGAATCACTGGATGCGCACGTTTGGTAAGAATCGCCATGGGTACAGTGAACATATTAGCCTTGCCTTGATAATAAGCAGATTTATCCAGAGTTTGAACACCGCGTTGGGCTGCGGCTTCGGTGGCTTGGACCAAAGAACGTTTTGCCACAATTAATGTTCCGACATCTGTCATCACCATAAGGGAAGCCACGGTAATAACAAATAAACCTATAACTACAACTGCGATAGAGCCTGTTTCGCTTTTCCAATCAATGCTTTTCGCAGCTGTCGACTTGCATGCTTCTATAAATCTTTTTCTGGTTGTTGTTATAGCCATGGGCTTAAGTGTTCTTGTGCGCTGGCGGAAATAACACGACCAGTTCGCTCATCGGTAAAAGTGATAGTTAACTTTATTTTGCCGTTTGCGCTGAGGCAAGGAAATTTTGAGCAATCCATGGATGTTCGAAGTGAGGCGATCTCTGAATCAGTCAATCGCCATTGAAGTGCCAATAGCTCGCTTGCTCGGGCAGATAGATCTTTAGCGGCAGAATCATTTTCACTAATTACATAGACCCGAAGTACCTCACGAGCCATAGCGCGGGCTATCTCTTCGTTAGCGCTAATTGATGTGAAGTGGTTAAGAAATATAAAAACTGGAATAAAAAGTGGAATTGCCAATGCAACAAACTCCACAATTGCACTCCCAGATTCAGATTTGAAAACTCTTAAAAATACGCGAAAACTTATAGTGAACCGCGAAAGCATTGTCAGACGCGAAAGCATTGTCAGACGGGAAGGCGTTGCCGGTTGTGGAGGCGTTGCCGGTTGTGGAGGCGTTGCCAGCTGATCTAAATCTGTAATCAATTCATGGGCTCTATCACTGCGATTCCAACAACATCTGTTACTGGATTGCCTCCCATAATTGCAAAGAGTCCTGGTACTAGTTGTGGCAAAGTTTGCGAACGATGCGTAACTAGTAAGCGAATCTTTTCAATCCGCCCACCCACTTCAATAATTTGATCTCTAGGCAGGAATTCATGTGAAATAGCCCGCGCCGCCGCATCGCCCTGTGCAATAGCCAAATCTGCATTACGCATATTTGCGGCAGCGATTATCTGGGCTCCGGTAAGAAAGAGAATAAGCAATGGGATGAGCACTAACGCACTCTCAACATTTCCATCTTCACGCGAGAACCACTTTATAAAGGTCGTCTTAAATCTGCTCATACGATCAACGAATCCCATTCATTGAGTCCAAAGAGTTCTTCAGGATTGCAGTTAGTCGCGGTGCAGCTATGGTCCAAATTGCCGTGACGAGTCCGGTTGTCATAAGAACTACCAAAACCCATCCTGGTACGTCGCCGCGCTCATTTTTTAAGCGGGCAAAAAATGAATCATGTGCGCGAATTAAGTATTGACGAAATTCGATCTCAGAAACCACCATGTGGTGGACTAGTTTTTTCATTTTCTTTCTCCTTTTTAGTTGGTTTTTCTTATTGGATAATTAATTGATATTTCTTATTAGATGGATGCAACGGATTCTCGTAATTCCTATGCCCAGAAAAATTGGTCAATCGAAAGGTGTGGATAAACTCAACAAAATTCCTATGCCCAGAAAAATTGGTCAATGAGTAGGAGTGGATGAACTTGGGAGAACCGATCGTTAAAAAGGCGTGGATAAATTCGGCTCGCTCCATACGCAGGTGCAGCGAGGGTGACGTGAAAATCGAATGGGTTCTTGCCTAGTTGGAGCCAAGTAATCAAAGGTCAGGCGTGAGGCCAACAGCTCACATTTGCCTGTGTCAATAAACTGCAACACAGCTTGAATTGTGGCACCTGCTAGTTGATAGGCGATCGCAACTGGTGGTTCATCATTCATCGGGTTTAAAGCAACCAATTGTTCGATTCCATATTGATCAGCCCGTGCAAGATCAACACAGTTAATACAGGGTGCTTTCTTTGGAATTACTAGTGGCCCACAATGAGCGGCTCCACCGATTAAACCCCCAACAAAAAGATGATCCTGCTCATCACGCATTAATTGATTGACTAATTCTGGTGGAAAATTGCCAACAATTATCCGTAGATTTTTCTCTGGAATAACTTCATTTCGGCTTCCTTTTACATTTTTAGATGCTGTTGGAAAAAGTGACCATTCTCGAGAAAGTTCTTCAATTCGAGCTTTATAGTTCAGTCCAAAGTCGTTAACACGAATTACCCCAGTGCCTAAATCGCAATCTCCAATTGAATAATTTTCACGTCTAGATGTTATTGAGAACTTTGTCTCTGAAACTCCGCTTGCTAATAGTCCACTATAAATCAGTGTTGCCACGCGATTACTGCCATGAATTTCAACTCCAAAGCTTTGCCTAGCTGATAAACGTTCAACTCCTCCATCAATAATATTTTCAATCCACGTTGTTTGACTTAATTCTGGCGCCATACGTAGTTGTAATTGTCGGAAAAAAGCATCATTACTCTGGTCTTCATTATGCGATGCTCGTTCTGCAATTGGTGATTGAAATCGATTTTGTAATTTGATTTTTGATTTCGTTAAGTCAATAAGTTGTGCCGAAGCTAACTCAGAAATTACGTTTTTAATCACATCGATCGGTGCATTTATTTCATCACTAATTTCAGCCACATTATGCCGGCCATCAAATTTTGCAATTATGGATCGTGCTCCTGGGTGTGAAATCGAAATAGCTCTGTGAGAAGCAGCAACAATTAATGAACTCTCTTGCTCTGCGATTGCTTGACTAATGTGAACCCCGCTTTTAAGTCGAGGCCTGATTTCATTACTATCGACCGTCTCGATTTTCTCAATTGAAATTCGTGTAATCCGCGCCACATTATTTTTATTCGAGCGACGGCGCGCGGGCCCTTTACTTTTCTCCGGGTGCGCGGCCTGTGAATCAAGCTGGGTTGTTGTCATGGGTGAAGAATGCTGATTGCGAGCGCGATTAGATTCTCCCAAGTCGAGATCTGTGGAACGTGCAGGAGTAACTTCACCCTCGGCCTCAGGAGCCTCACCGCAGTTGTAATTTCAGTCAGTAGAAACAAAAAATGCTTCCTTTGCTACAGAAGATCTCGCAGTAGATACAAAATGCCCTCTTAAATAGAAAGATCGCGTCGGCAAACAAAAGATCCCCACACCGCGAAGGTATGAGGATCTTTCGTAACGCTAGACGTTTGCGAGTGAGCCGTGGCTCAACTGGCACAACGAAATTTAATTACTGGGCTTTGCCAAGAATACGGTTGACCTTGGTGCCACACACTGGGCAGATACCCTGTGCCATGCGACGACCAGATTCAGAAACTTTTACAGTTCCTTCGAAGTCACGCTTCTCTTTGCACTTAACGCAGTAAGCGTCACCTTTGTATGTCTCAACTGTCATGGACTTCCTCCTATCGACGCTTGCAATCCCAATGGGATGCTCCCCATTTGGGGCAGGCGCTCTGGTAAGAGGTTACTCGCCCTTACGCTCATTTGAGCATAGGTGGGGATGAATTTTTAGGTATTTTTTGTCTCGCTCTGGCCGTGAAATATCTCGGGCCTGGCCGGAAAGTTCCCGATGGCGCATGTGAAGCCAAAACTGACTGAAATTACTTGTTCAGCAGCTTTTTAAGAGCTTCCGGGGCGGTCAGGGCGTTTTCTGCCGCTTCATAGCCGCTCAGATAAGACTCAGCTACTTCCTCCTGCGGGAATCTGGCCAGGAGCTCCTTAAATTGGGCGCCATGGTCAAAAAACTCTAAATGAATAGCCTCGTGGAAGAGGACATAGTCGAGAACGTATTCAGGCGCGCCTTTGAGGCGATCTGAGATCCGGATTGAGCCATCGATTCCCGTGCATGAGCCCCAGCGCTCGCGCATTCCCCGCCAATTTACCGATGAGGGGCGAACCGTTATCTCGGGTGCGTACTCGGTGAGCAGTTCACCAACCCGCGTGATCAGAGATTCCTCACTCATCGTTGCCGCGGCCTCTTGGGCTCGAATCTTTGCCACCATTTCCGGGACCATGGCACGTTCATCGGCCTTGCTCATTCGGGCTGGAATCGAGACAACGATCCGCCCACCTTGGCGATAAGCGGAAATATTTTTCTTTCGACGAGTCGATCGAATCACAATAATCTCGCCCTCTGAGATTCCGGGCAATGTGCTCTCTTCAAGTGTTGCTTCAACCTGCGCAGTGGCGCGAGCTGAATCAAGAGAGTGAAAATCTGACATGTGAAAAATAGTAGGTCATCTCTCAACTAATCCTTGAGAGATTCGCAATATTTTCTCGCGAGTTCTTTTCTAACCTGCCAAATATCTGCTGAACTGCCCGATTTCCAATCCCGTAAGTTCAAAATCAAATCCCTGAATCTTTCTTACCTGTGGTTTGAAATTCGGAGTATTTTTCCACCAATTTAAAATCGCCCTACACGAATAAAAACCCTGTTGTCAACTTCGTTTCTAGTTGATTATCGGCTCCGAAACACTTACTTTACGACTACGAACTCCTCGGATAACAGTTCTACGTCAGCAAGGGGAAGGCTGACATAGAGCAAGTGACCGGGGAGTTCGCTTTTTCATTAGAGAGAAAATAATCCGTTAGTTGGCTTTTGATTATTGGCGAAACTCTCCAAAAGATCACTACTGTTTGAAGAAATAAAAGTTTTTTAAAGCGCTAAATTAAGCCTGAAAGATCATCGGGTACTTCAAGTGATTTCAGGTAACTCTCAGGTGTTAATAAATCATCGGCCGTTGGCAAAATTCCACTCCAAATTTGATCACGTGCCTGCACATCTTTGAGTTCACGGACCTTTGCCCAGAACACTGTTGCCTCGCGCGCAAGTTTTGGTGAAACTTGTAAACCAAGTAAGGAAGAGAAAAGTTGTTGAGCTGGCGCCGATGTTGCACGTCGACGTCGTAAAGTTTCTTGAAGTGCCGCAAGATTTGGCAAACGATCCCCTGCCGCTAAAGCAACGACTTCTTCACTCCACCCATCAATTAAAGCTAATGCAGTTTCTAATTTTGTTAGCGCAGCACGTTGAGCTGGTGATTCTTGCGGGGTAAAAATTCCATTATTTAAAGCGATACTAAAACTTTCTGGGTTAGCTGGATCAAAGCCACCTTCAGAGTCAAATGCTCGCTGTGCTTGCTCTTGAATCGCATCTAAATCAATATTTATTCCCTTGCCATAATCTGTGATTGCGGTGCGAATGTATGAAACTAACCATGGATTGTGCGAAAACAAGCGGGCAACTGCCGCTTCTCGAAGTGCGTGAAATATCCGAATTTCATCCATTGGGATATCAAGATCTGCGCCCCACTCGCGAATATTTTGCGGCACAAGAGTTGGATATGCCGGATCCAATAGTGGCAAAGAGACGTCATGTGCACCCGTTACTTTGCCCGCTAATCCACCAATTGCCTGACCTAATTGAGTGGCAATCAATGAGCCGATAAAAGAGTTAAGTAATGCCGAGATCATTCCGACGGGAATTGCCATGCCTGATTGCTGATCATCTGCGCCCTCGGGAGATTCACCTTCACCAAAAGAGGCTTGATTAAGTAACTCACCAATTGCAGCTGATAATCCAGTTGCTAGTGGCTCCACTGAACTTTGCCAACCCGCCAAAGTCGTATCAATCCAATCAGTTCTAGCTAAAGCAATTTGGCCACTTTGTGCACTCTGCTCCGATTGCGGAAAATACGTTGCATCATTGAGCCAGGTCTGCGCAATTGAAAAAGCCTGTTCGATCTCAGCAACGTCATTTGCGCCAACTGGGGCGGAACCATTGGCGGTTACAAATTTTTTGGCAGTATCTCTGACGATTGTTTTTGGCAGCGGTTCATTAGAAGCGGAAAATCCTGGACCATTAATTCCAAGTTTTGAAAACTGTTCTTGAATCTGTTGTTGCATTTTCGCCATCATCGCTTCAAAATCGACAGGCTCATTGGAGTCATCTGAGTTGCCAGGTGTGAAACCAAAATCAGCCATTGTTGAATCCCCTCCGCCCGCCAAATTGACTACTTAATTCTCTCAGTGTTGGAACAAATCTGCAGGATATTTAATTCCCGGTTGCATCACACGAACCCCTTAGTTCTATCTTCCCATACGTTCGTATTTTCCTATTTTCGTATTCCGTTGCAACCCCCCCCAACATATTGATTAATTCTCAGTTCCATCACATCTTTCCTAACGCCATTCAATCTTTCCTAAAGTTTGCTCCATGTGCACACACTAATTTTTAACGAGTAAGATGATCACATGTCCAACGCATTCCTTGCCCTCATTTGGTGGGTAGTTCCAGCGCTTGGGCTTACCGGAGCACTTGGGTACGTCTTATGGGTGACCAAGTTTCAAGGAAAGTTTCAGCAAGAGACGCAGCGCTCAGTCGGACAGTTCCAGCGCTTTCAAGATTCATTACGTGATTCCCAGGCACAAGATGCCGAAGCTGGAAATGGTGGGCCAGTTAGCAAGGCCGCTGAAGTACCACCAACTTCTTCACGTATTCCAGTAATTCGTCCAGACGCTAACTAAGTTATTTAGTTACAGTTTGCTTGTGAGATTTTCACCGCTTCCACGAATAGTCACGATTACTTTAGGAATCTTCTTTTTACTGGCGACAATTGCACCGCTACCTTTTGCCATAGTTTTGCCCGGTGAAGCGCAAAATGTATTTAAAGGTGTCATCACAATAAAAGATACGCAGACCTACCCAGCATCTGGTCGAATAGATCTAATGTCGATCCGAGTCACAAATCCTGATACATGGATTTTTGGTCCAGAAGTTATTTATTCCTGGATCAGTAGCGAACGTGCTGTTTATCCAAAGTCGGCGATCTATCCTCCCGGAACAAGTACCGAAGAAGAAAGTAAGCAAGCTAAGGCCGACATGATTGGCTCGCAAGATAAAGCGATTATTGCCGCTGTTAATTATGTTCAATCAAATCCAAATATTATGAATACACCAGGTTCTGCTGATAAAGATTCGCTGGCAAATGATTCGTTAACAAATGGTGCACTGCGTGCCAGCAAAGTTATCTCTAAAAATATTTCATTTAAGGTTTCCGAAACTGGTGGCCCAAGCGGTGGATTAGTTTTTGCAATTGCCTTGGTAGAACTCTTGACTGAGAAAGATTTATTTCAAGGCACACATATTGCCGGCACCGGAACCATCAATGCTCGGGGCGTAATTGGCCCGATCGGCGGAATTAACGAAAAAATATTATCGGCCCAAAAAGTGGGAGCCACGATCTTCTTTGCTCCGGTAGATAACGCCCAAGAAATCTCCAAAGTCCCAGCCGGCATTAAGGTTGTCACCGTTGCCACTTTGTCGCAGGCTATTTCCTACTTGGATCGCCTAAAAAAGTAGTTTCGCGCAGATTAATCGCCATGTCGCGGCCTTGGATTGGTAGCCAATAACTGGGTGCGATAGTTTTTACCCATGACCAATAACCCTCAGTTCCAAGGCCTTAACTTCCAAAACCCATTTAAGGGACGCAAAAGTCCGCTCACATTAACAATCGGAATCGTCGTTGTTCTGATCGTTGCATTCACAGCGCTGAGTGGTTTTTACGCAGATTGGTTGTGGTTTAAATCTGTTGATTTCACAAGTACCTGGTCAACGATTCTTGGCACTAAAGCTTTTCTTTTTGTAATTGGTGGAGTACTTACTTCTCTGATCGTTATGACCAACGTATTAATTGCATACAAGCGTCGTCCGCTTTATGTACCCATGATGGTGGAGGCCGATAATTTAGAGCGCTACCGATCACAAGTAGAACCAGTTCGCCGTGGACTTTTTATCGGACTAAGCGTTGCGATTTTTTACTTTGCTGGAAGCGCTGGATCACAGCTGTGGAGTACATGGCTACTATTTAAAAACTCAACTAGTTTTGGTGTAACTGATCCACAGTTCAACATGGACATTTCATTCTTTGCATTCCGTTTACCATTTTGGCAATCACTAATCTCATGGGGAATCTCAACGGCTATTCTTGCAATTCTTGCATCAGCGGCCGTGCATTACTTATATGGTGGAATCCGCCTACAAGTTCCACAAGATCGCACCACCGTAGCTGCCAGAGTACAACTCTCAGTTCTCTTAGGTGCCTTTGTGCTTCTTAAGGCTGTTGCTTATTGGTTTGATCGTTACGCACTTGCCCTAAAAGAGAGCCGATTAATTACCGGACTCACGTACACAGATGTCAATGCGGTTCTTCCAGCAAAGGCAATCCTTTCTGGAATTGCAATCATTTGTGCGCTCCTATTCTTTGCAAATATTGTTCGCCGCTCGTGGGTATTGCCAGCAGCTGGCACCGCATTGCTTGTGGCTTCATCGGTTTTAATCGCCGGACTTTATCCGGGTGCAATTCAACAGTTCCAGGTAAAGCCAAGTGAGTCTTCCAAGGAAGAGCCATTTATTCAGCGCAATATCGAGGCAACTCGAGCAGCTTATGGAATCGCTGATGTGAAAGTCACTGACTATCAGGCAACTGTCGCCGCATCATCTGGTCAATTAGCTGATGACGCTGCAACAATTGCAAATATTCGTTTGATGGATCCAAATGTATTGTCGGCGACATTTCGCCAACTTCAACAGATTCGCCCTTACTACAGCTTCCCAGAGTCATTAGATATCGATCGTTACACCGTTAATGGCGTTAAGCGCGATGTTGTTGTAGCTGTTCGCGAACTTAACGTTGCTGGTAACCCATCACGTAACTGGATTAACGATCACTTGGTGTACACCCATGGATTTGGTTTTGTTGCCGCCTACGGTAACGAGCGAGATGCCGATGGAAAGCCATCATTTACTGTTGGAAATCTTCCACCAACTAAAACGTTGGGTGAGTTTGAACCACGTATTTACTTTGGTGAAAACGTTCCGGACTACTCAATCATTGGTGGAGTAAAGACTGATAATCCAGTTGAATTTGATTATCCAGATGATGCTTCCGCAAATGGGCAAAAGAACTACACCTACACCGGAAACGGTGGTGTTCCGGTTGGTTCATTGCTCAACAAGGTAGTCTTTGCTTTGAAATATCAAGAGCAGAGAATTTTGCTTTCCAGCTTGATTAACAAAGATTCCAAGATTCTCTTTGAACGTAATCCGCGAGATCGCGTTGCAAAAGTTGCACCTTGGTTAACTCTCGATGGAGATCCATATCCAGCAGTTGTTGATGGACGAGTTCTGTGGATTATTGATGGCTACACAATAAGTTCTGGCTATCCATACTCCCGTCAGAGCGTTCTATCTAACGTCACCGCAGATGCACTTACCGCTAACACTGGCACTGGCCTCGGAAATCAAAGTATCAATTACATCCGAAACTCAGTAAAAGCAACGGTAGATGCTTACAACGGAACGGTTTCGCTATACACATGGGATGAAAGCGATCCAGTTCTAAAGACCTGGTCCAAGGCATTTCCTAAAGCGCTACTCCCTAAGAGTGAGATCTCTAAAGATTTGATGAATCACATTCGTTACCCAGAAGATCTCTTCCGCGTACAACGTGACATTCTCAGTTCGTATCACGTTAAAACTGCGGCAGCGTTTTACGGTGGCCAAGATTTCTGGCGCGTTCCACGTGACCCATCAACATTTGGTGCAAACGCTGGCGCACAACCTCCTTACTACTTAACTCTTCAAATGCCTGGCACAAATAAGCCAGTCTTTTCATTGACAACCCCCTTTGTTCCTCGCGGTGGTCGGGAAAACCTTTCCGCATTTGCAGTAGTTAACTCAGATCCTGGTCCAGATTACGGAAAGTTCACTGTGTTACAACTTCCACGAAATACAAACGTGGCTGGACCTTCACAAGTTGCATCAAACTTTGAAGCAAAGCCTGATGTAGCAAACTCGTTATCACTGCTTCGTCGTGGTGGTTCCGATGTAGTTCTTGGAAACTTGCTCACTCTGCCAGTTGGTGGTGGCTTACTGTATGTACAGCCGGTTTATGTAAAGGCAACTGCAAATACATCGGCATATCCACTATTGCAGAAGGTGCTGGTCTCCTTCGGTGATCAAATTGGTTATGACGACACATTAAAGGGTGCACTCGATCAAGTATTCGGTGGAAATTCTGGAACAGCTGCAGGTGGAACAACAACCACTGGTTCAACTGGAACAACTACAAATACATCGTTAGCGAATTCACTAGCTAGTGCAAAGCAGGCCTATGCAGATGGTTTGGCCGCACTTGCAAAGGGTGACTTTGCTGCATACGACAAAGCACAGAAGCGATTGAAATCTGCACTTGATGCAGCGATCAACGCACAACCAAAGAAGTAAATACGTTCTAACTTATACGCACCGATAGTGAAGGATTTGGTCTTTCACTATCGGTTCGCATAAGATTGCACTACCGACGCGGGGTGGAGCAGCTCGGTAGCTCGCTGGGCTCATAACCCAGAGGTCGTAGGTTCAAATCCTGCCCCCGCTACCAATACAAAAAGGGCCCTTATGGGGCCCTTTTTCTTACCTACTTACCGCGCTTGGCTACTTGATGCGCAGTGAGTTAGTAACTACTAAGACGCTGCTTGCGGCCATTGCTGCCGCGGCATACAGAGGCGACAACAATCCTGCAGCTGCAATTGGAATTCCTATCACGTTATACAAAAATGCCCAACCCATATTCAGGCGAATAATTTTTATAGTTTTAGTAGAAAGTTTCAACGCTTCAATCACGTTATTTAAACCAGTCTGCATCAAAGTAATGTCGGCGCTATTAATTGCCGTGTCAGTTCCGGTACCCATGGCCATGGAAAGATCGGCAGCGGTTAAGGCAGCGGCATCATTAATGCCATCGCCAACCATCAAAACTGTTCGACCTTCACTCTTGAGTCGATTTACAATCTCTAATTTAGTCTCAGGTAAAGCATGTGAAACTACGTGTGCTGCATTTATTCCAACTGTCGTCGCAACATTTGCGGCGACCTGAGAACTGTCACCAGTGATTAGCCATGGCGTAATTCCCATATCTGTCAGCGCCAAAACAGTTTGGGCGGCATTGCTCTTGAGTTGATCGCCAACTGCAAAAACGGCAACTGCCACACCATCCCAAGCGAGCACGGCAATAGTTAACCCGGCAAGTTCAGCCTGTTCAATTCCCTTTTTAATATCAGGATGAAAATCGGTAGAGCTATGTGCAACAGCTGCTGGTGAACCGATTAATACAACTGGTGCCTGCTCCCCTATTTTTACTCGGCCGGCGGCGCCAGATCCTGGTGTCACCGCAAAATCACTTACTGGAAGTGACTGCGCACCCTTAGAGAGTGCAAACCGTGAAATCGAAAGTGCGATTGGGTGATTATTTTGAGATTCAATGGCAAGGGCTGAGGCGAGAATATTTACCTCAGTTACTGTCGCTGCAAAACTAGCTCCAAGAACTTTTCCAGCAGCTACTGAAATAGTTGCCTCTTGCACATTCATCACGCCTTCGGTGAGCGTTCCGGTCTTATCAAAAACAACAGTGTCTACCGTGCGTGCAACTTCGAGGACACGTGGTTCGCGCAAGACAATTCCACGTTGGGCACCGCGCCCAGATGCCACCAAAAGTGCAACGGGGGTAGCTAATCCAAGGGCGCAAGGGCAGGCAATAACCAAGACTGTAATTGCAATGGAAATCGATTTCGTTAACGTTGAACCGGTGAAGTACCACCCGGCAAAGGTTCCAATCGCGAGTACGGTCACGATCGGTACAAAGATTGCACTAATCCGATCGGCTAGTCGCTGGATTGGTGCCTTCGTTCCTTGCGCACTAATTACCATTGCCGTGATTCGAGCTAATTCAGTATCGCTACCAATTCTTGTCGCCCGAACAATTAATCGACCATTGTGATTGAGCGATGCACCGATAACCATGGACCCGGGGCGTACTTCGATCGGTTTAGATTCACCGGTAAGCATTGAATTATCAACTGCACTTTCACCTTTTACAACGATTCCATCGGTTGCAATTCGATCGCCAGGTCTAACCTCAAATTCATCACCGATCTGCAGTTGATCGATCGCAACAATAAGTGGAAATCCACCACGAACAATTGTTACTTCTTTGCTACCCAGAGCTAACAAAGAGGTCAGCGCACTACTCGCCTTTGATTTAGCCCGTGTTTCCAAATAACGACCAAGAATCACAAAGAAAACAACGCCGGCTGCAACTTCGGTATAGACATCACCGGTACCAGTTGAGTTGGCATAGATCGACCAACCTAGCGCGGCGAGTGAGCCCATCGAAATTAAGTTATCCATCGTTGGATGTTTTAGATTTCTAAAAGCTGCTTTATGAATCGGGAAACCAACCCACAAAACAACTGGGACGCTTAACGCAATAACTACCCACGCAGTTGGCGAGTACAAAGGATGTGGCAGGCCAACGAAATCAAGGCTGTCGTGAACCCACATATCTACCTGCATGTGCCAACTCATGATCATTGAAAGCGCCACCGCTGGAATTGCAAATATCGCGGCAAAGAACAGAGCGCGGGCAGATTTTTTGCTGTGAAGCGTTACAGATTGCGCATCAACTAAAAGTGTTGCCGAATATCCCGCTTTTTCTACAACTTTGATGAAATCTTTTGCAGTTAACTCTGCCGGCGCCAAAATATGCGCAGTTTCGGTGGCAAAGTTAATTGTTGCGCTAACCCCATCCACGGCATTCAACGCTTTTTCCACTGAATTCACGCAGGAGGAACAGGTCATTCCTTGGATAGAAAGAGTTGTTGGTTCTAAGGCAGTACTCATAGCATCTCTATTCTTAGGTTTGTCATCATTTTAAATCCTCGGGTTCAAAGCGTTAACAACTGCATTGTGCAACGTTCCATTAGTTGAAATAGCGCTGGCGCCGAATGGGCCATGTGCGCCAGCAATATCGGTAAAACTTCCGCCCGCTTCGCGCACAACAATATCGAGCGCTGCCATATCCCAGAGCGCCAAGCTGGGTTCAATTGCAACGTCAATAGCGCCTTCGGCTACCAACATGTGCGACCAGAAATCACCGATTCCCCGTGATCGCCAAGCGGTAGTAAGTAAGTTCTGGAAAGGTTGTAGTCGATCTGCCCAACCAACAAAATCTGAATACGCGATCGATGCATCGTTAATTTCTGTAATTTTTGACACTGAAATCTTTTTTTCACTATACATATTCGCATTCTCAATTAGTGCCGAATCAAGATCGCTATTGAGATTTTCGTGATCTGAGTTTTGCGACCCATTAAATCGCACGTACGCACCCTGACCTTGGGCAGCCGACCAACGACGAGCTAAAGCAGGAGCGCTCACTACACCTACAATAACTTCTTCACTTCCTGATGAATCAACGGCAACTAGTGCAATAAGAGTTGCCCAGATCGGAACCCCGCGCATAAAGTTTTTGGTGCCATCGATGGGGTCAATAATCCAGTATCGACTTGATGTGCCTTTATCGCTACCAAATTCTTCACCTACTAAACCATCGTTTTCCCGATGTGTAGCTAACGCTTCGCGAATCGCAGTTTCAACTGCCTTGTCGGCATCGGTTACCGGAGTGTTATCGGGTTTAGTAGATACAACTAAATCTTGGGCTTGGTAGCGATCAAGTGAAATTGCATCAGCTAAATCTGCAAGTGCTTGCGCTAATGACAAGTCATCTAGAAGTTGCGCGTGCGAGCTGTTCATGGTGATGTAAGTCTAGTCCTCGGTTGTAACCGGTGCACTCTCTTTGACAGCTAGCAACGAGCGAAGGCTTGCCAGACGTGCACTTCGATGTGGATTAATCGTTCCACCTGGTGCTGCCCATGCATCTAATTTGCAAGAGCTTTCTGAGTGTGAGCAATTAGATAGACAATTTGCGGCAACTTCTGACAAGTCATTGAAGGCATCAACGATTCGTTGATTATCAATGTGCGATAAACCAAAGGCACGAATTCCTGGGGTATCAATAATCCACCCGTCGGCTAATTGAGTCGAACTCGACATAAGGGGCAGGGCGATTGCACTAGATGAAGTGTGACGGCCACGACCAGTTGCGGCATTAACGTCGCCGGTCATGCGATCTGCATCAGGCACTAGCGCATTAATAAGAGTTGATTTTCCAACTCCAGAATGACCGACCAAAACTGAGATCTTTCCATCTAAAATTTGATGCAATTTTTCTAGATCTTTTTCGCGAGACTCACTTTTTATTGCAGTGTGAATGATTTCGATATCTAAATCTGCATACTCTGCCAGAAATTCAGGAACTGTTGTGACATCTGTTTTTGTTACAACAATTTTTGGCACAATACCTTCGGTAAATGCCGAGACTAAGAAGCGATCAATTAATCCTCGTCGCGGTTCAGGATTAGCTGCTGCAACAACAATTACTAATTGATCAATATTGGCAACGATAGTGCGCTCTACCTGCGCGGCATCATCGACGGTACGGCTGAGCGAATTTCGACGCTCGGTCACGGCAACTATTCGGGCAAGTGATCCTTCGCTACCAGATATATCTCCGACGATTGAAACTTGATCGCCAACAACTACTGATTTTGGTCCTAATTCACGGGCGCGCATTGCGGTAATAATGACGCCATCATCGGTAATACAAGTCTGGCGCCCACGATCTACCGTTGTAACAAGTGCCAGGATTGCATCTGAGTGTGAAGGTCGATCTTTACTTCGGGGGCGGGTGCTTCGGGATGGGCGAATACGTGCATCGCTTTCATCATATTCGCGAGGCGTCATTGTAAAAGTGAGCTCCATAGACCTGGAAAATCAGGAAGAGTTTTGCGAGTAGTGGCGATATTTTCTACTTCAATATCTGGCACGACTAAACCAAGCACGGCGCCAGCAGTTGCAAGTCGGTGATCCTCGTAGGTGTGAAAAACCCCGCCATGTAATGGGGCCGGAGTAATATGAAGTGAGGTCTCATCTTCAACTACGTTTCCACCAAGGGCGTTTATTTCGCGAGTAAGCGCCGCTAGACGATCGGTCTCGTGTAAGCGAAGATGGCCAATTCCTCGCAAATGCGATGGTGAATCGGCAAGTGCGGCAAGTGCGGCAATCGAAGGCGTTAATTCTCCGACATCATGTAAATCAATATCAATTCCTTGAATTTTTCCGGAACTTGTTAATGTTAGGCCGTGTTCATCAAAAGTAACTGTTACACCCATGCGAGTAAAGATTGATCTAAGTTGGTCACCAGGTTGAGTTGTTTTCTTTGGCCAATCAGCGATCGTTACTGATCCGCCACAGACCATTGCAATTGATAAAAATGGTGAAGCGTTAGAGAGATCTGGTTCAATAACTAAATCCTGACCATGCAATACACCAGGTTTTACAATCCATCTATCAGTTGCTGCATCCACTTCAACTTCGGCACCAAAATCACGAAGCATCGCTACCGTCATTTCAATATGTGGCATCGATGGAAGTAAGCCACCTTTATGTTGAGCGGTTAGCCCATGTACAAATGATGGTGCAACTAAAAGTAAGGCAGATAAAAATTGGCTAGAGGCAGATGCATCAATAGTTAAATCGCCACCTGGAATTGATCCGCTGCCATGTAGTTTTAAAGGCAAGCTGTAACGACCTTCATGTTCTACTGATACGCCGAGCTCTTCTAACGCTTTAATTACTGGGCCTAATGGACGCTCGTATGAACGTGGATCGCCATCGAAGGAAACATCGCCTTGGGCAAGTGCGGCCAACGGCGGAAGAAAACGCATAACCGTTCCAGCATTTCCAACATCTACTGTGACGCCACCGCGCAACGGGGCTGGCGTAATTTTCCATTGCATCTCTGGCACGCCATTACTTTCAATATTAGATTCAATGATTTCAATGCCAAGCGCTTTCAGACCGGCCACCATAAGTTCGCTATCGCGTGAGACCAGCGGCCTGCGCAATATGGATTGGGAATCAGCTTGCGCCGCCAAAATTAATGCCCGGTTTGTTACTGATTTTGATCCGGGAATGACAACGCTCAATTGCACCGGGTCGTGGCCACGATAAATTGAAGGCCAGTGAGCAACGTTTGTCATCGGTACATTCTAACCCTTCAACAATGCCGCCCGCCGCTGAGATACGCTTAAAGTATGTGTGGTCGATTTGCGCAAACTGCCGATATGCGAGAGCTGATGGAGCAGTTTGAGGTGGCGGCGCCAGAAAAAGCCTTACCTTTCAATTGGAATATTGCGCCAACAAATCCAATTTATATTGTTAGACAACAATCGGAAATTGAACCGAGCAAAGAGTTAGCGGTAGTTTCTTGGGGTTTGATTGCGCCTTGGGCGCAGGAATTACAAGAAGCAAAAAACTCTCAGTCGCGAGCGATTAATGCCCGAAGTGAATCCATTCATGAAAAGCCAACTTTTAGATCTGCCTTCCGTGCTACCCGATGTTTAATTCCAGCAACTGGCTATTACGAATGGGCTACTGCTTTAGGTAAGTATTCACCGAAGCAACCTTTTTACATCAGCGCCCGGGATGGTAAGCAACTGGCAATCGCAGGAATTTGGAGTAGTTGGAGAGCACCTAACGGTGAACTTGTTGAGAGTTCATCGTTAATTACCCAGGAAGCCCACGGTGAACTTGAAACTATTCATAGTCGAATGCCGGTTTTTATGCCGGTTGATAGATGGGCTGATTGGCTTAATCCAAAAACTCACAACGTTGAACAGCTTCAGTCATTAATGTGGGTTGAGCATCCGGAGTTGAATGTGATTGCCCGTCCGGTTTCTAGCGCCGTAAATTCTGTGGCTAATAATGGGAAAGAGCTGATAGAAGAAACACCATTGGGAGCACCCGAAACCCTGTTTTAGCGATAGTGTTTTCAGTGATGTCAACGGATCTAGTTAAAGAGAGCTCGGCGGATCGTGCTGTCCGCTTCGAGCGCGATGCCCTTGCATTTACCAATCAGTTGTATGCCGCCGCTCTGCGCTACACAAAAAATCCGCATGATGCCAAAGATTTAGTTCAAGATACATACCTAAAAGCTTTCGCCTCGTTTCATCAATTTGAACAAGGCACAAATTTAAGAGCGTGGTTGTATCGAGTCTTAACGACAACATTTATTAATTCTTATCGTAAAGATCAGCGCCGACCACAACTTTCATCGGGTGAGATTGAAGATTGGCAGTTAGCCGATGCTGCATCACATACAAGTGATCAAGGAAAATCAGCAGAAGTTGAAGCCCTTGAAAAACTTCCAGATAGCGATATTAAGCGAGCTCTTCAAGAAATTCCGGAAGAGTTTCGGATTGCCGTCTATTTAGCCGATGTTGAGGGCTTTTCATATAAAGAGATCGCCGAGATAGTAGGCGTGCCAACTGGAACAGTGATGTCACGGTTGCATCGAGGAAGAAAACAACTTCGCGAAAAGTTAACTGAGTATGCAAAAGAACTTGGTTACAGCGTTAATTCGGAGGTGACGCCATGAGCGTGAACCACCAAGTAGGGTGCAATGAAGTACTGAACTCATTTGTTTTAATAGTTGAAGGAAATATTGAACCACCGCAACTCAACCAGATTGAAATTCATATTTCACAATGCTCGGCCTGTGAGGCTGAACTGGCACACGAGCAATCGATGCGGTTTTTGATGCAAGAAGTGCTGCGCCGAACATGTAATGAAGAGGCGCCAAAAGATCTCCATGATGCGATTTTTCAACAGATTCATAGCCAAATGACTGGCGCATTTACCGAAATTGTTACGCAATACAGCATGACCGAAGTTTCAATTGAAATCGATGAGTTTGGCCAGATTGAACATACTGAAGTAACAATTGAGCACACCGAAGAGATTAGATTTTTAACAGATGGCGATGGATCTGCCGGGGGAAATAAGTAACGATGGATTTATCACAAGAGATTTTAGGCGCAGTTGGCATCACCGAAATGATTGTGCGCCCGGGAGATACATCGGTTGCACTTGGCATTGGTGATTTACCGATCATCGCACCGTCACTTCTAATTAACTTAATGGAGTATGCAGCGATTCTTTCGCTAGAGATCTATCTTGAAGCAGGAACTACAACGATTCCAGTTAGTACCGAATTCTTATCATTATCGCCTGCGAGTATTGGTGCCGCACTGCGAGCAACTTCCCGCGTTATTGAAGTTGATGACAAAGAGTTAACTTTTGAATGTGAAGTCTATGAACATGATCGACAAATTGCAGCTGCTTTAATAAAAAGATCAGCGGTGGAGCGAGTATCTTTCCTCGCCCGCACCGCTGCTCTTAATTTAATTAAAGATTAATCAAATTTAATTACGCATTAGCAAATATCGCTTATGCAGCTTTCTTGGTTGCCCAAAATATTTCAGCGATCTCATCGATCTTAGCGATCAACTTATCGGCAACCGCTATATCTTGAGTTCCCTTTGTGCCCGCTGCGCCAGCAAGCTTTGTTGCCTCATTAAACAATGAGTGCAACTGTGGGTAGGTCTCAAAGTGAGGTGCCTTGAAATAATCGGTCCAGAGAACCCATAGGTGCTCCTTGACTTGGTGCGAACGCTCTTCCTTAATCGTCACTGAACGTGCACGAAAATCAACATCAGGATTTGCAGCATATTTTTCCATGCAGGCTTTTACTGAAAGTGCTTCAATCTTTGCCTGTGCTGGATCGTAGACTCCACATGGAAGATCACAGTGGGCGTAAACAGTTGTCTTTGGTGTAAACATTTTCGTCTCCCCTATTAAGCGCTTTGTTGTTTTAACGCTTACAGGTGCGACACTACTCTGCATGGGCAGATTTGGCACAGTTAAGGTTGCGGGTGCGTCGATGGCCCCAACATTTAACGATGGTGACTGGCTTTTAGTGCGTTGGCTTAGTGGGCCCTTACTTCACAATTCAGGTGATTCTCTGATTGGCAAGGTTGTAATCGTTGAAAGAGAAGAGCGACCTGGAATCTTTCTTGTGAAGAGATTACAAAAAACTCATGGTGGAATTTATTGGGTGCAAGGCGATAGCCACGAAAGTACTGACTCTCGTACCTGGGGTTGGATCCCCGCGCATGAACTTGTGGGATCGGTGATTTGCCGCATCAAGAAACAAAAAAATAATTGACACTGAAGTGAATTAAGAAACTGCGCTAAATATTTTAAGTTTTAGCGAGTAAAGGCTTCAAGCAATAATGCTTTTTGCTCATCCTCATGCAAATAAAGACTTCCAGTAGCAGGAGATGCAGTTGCTCGACGAGAAATTCGACGCAAGATACGATCTCCAAATCCACGACCGCCATGTGCCTCTGAAGTTCGAAGTGCAATATGCGACCAAGCTCCTTGGTTTGCTGGTTCATCTTGAACCCATAACAAGTTAGCGTTTGGATGCTTGTTTGCTTCGGCAACCATTTCATCAACAGGAAGTGGATAAAGAAGTTCGACTCTAACGATTGCGGTTGAGTTATCGCCAATCTTTGCACGCTCGGCAACTAAATCGTGATAAATCTTGCCGGAACAGTAAATTACACGGGCCGCATTGTTAACACTGTCGTCGCCAATTACTGGTTGGAAATGTCCAGATGTGAAATCAGAAAGTGCCGATGCTGCTGCTTTTAAACGTAACATTGATTTTGGCGTAAAGACAATAAGTGGTCGACGTGTTGGGTTCTTTGCGTGCCAACGTAACAAGTGAAAATAATTAGCTGGACTTGCTGGTTGGGCAACAGTCATATTTTGTTCAGCACATAACTGTAAGAAACGTTCAATTCTCGCTGATGAGTGATCTGGTCCTTGACCTTCATAGCCATGAGGAAGAAGCAGAACTAGCGATGAACGCTCGCCCCACTTTTGCAAAGCTGATGAAATGAATTCATCGGTAATTGTTTGAGCGCCATTGGCAAAGTCACCAAACTGGCCTTCCCATAAAACAAGAGCTTCGGCCCGCTCCACGCTGTAACCATATTCAAAGCCCATCGCCGCATATTCGCTGAGCAGTGAATCGACCACAAAGAATTGATTCTCATCGGAAATTAATGAGCGAAGTGGAGTCCACTCAGAACCATTTTCCTTATCGATAATCACTGCATGACGATTCGAGAAAGTTCCACGACGTGAATCTTGACCAGCTAAACGAATTGGATGGCCTTCTTTAAGAAGTGATCCAAAGGCCAACATCTCGCCAGTTGACCAATCGATCGTTGCATCATTCAAAGATTCAACGCGCTTGGCTAACTGTGGAGTTAACTTTGGATGTACGTGGAAACCTTCTGGAACTGCCGATTGGGTAGCTGCAATTTCGCGGGCAAGGCTCTCAGTAATTGCAGTATTAATTGCTGCTGCTGCAGGTGCGACGGGTACCTTGAAATTATCATCTGAATCTTGCTCGACGTTGTTAACCGAAGTAAATACTGATTCCAATTGAACTTGGTAATCACGTGCGATCTCTTCGCCTTCTTCGGGAGTTATATCGCCACGTCCAACAAGTGCTTCGGTGTACAAAGTACGTGTTGATCGCTTTGCGTCAACTAACTTGTACATCAGTGGTTGTGTGAAACTTGGCTCATCGCCTTCGTTGTGTCCGCGACGACGGTAACAAACCATGTCGATAACAACGTCTTTCTTAAATTCCTGACGATACTCAAAAGCTAAACGTGCAACACGTACACATGCCTCGGGATCATCACCATTTACGTGGAATACCGGTGCCTGAATAATCTTGGCAAAATCAGTTGAATAATGTGAAGTTCGTAATGCATGAGGTGAAGTTGTAAAGCCCACCTGATTATTAATAACAATGTGGACAGTTCCACCCGTGCGATAACCAGCAAGTTGTGAGAGCTGCAGAACTTCAGCGTTTACGCCTTGTCCGGCAAATGATGCATCGCCATGCATCAAAATTGGCATGATTGAGTAAGCAGCTTTTATGTTGAGGCGATCTTGCTTTGCACGAACGATGCCTTCTAGAACTGGGTTTACCGCTTCTAAGTGAGAAGGATTTGCCGCTAAATAAACCTTTGTTTGTGCGCCAGTTTCTGAAGTAAATACACCAGATGTACCTAGATGGTATTTCACATCGCCAGAACCGTGAACTTCATTTTCTGCGTAATGTCCTTGGAACTCTTGAAAAATTTGACCAGCAGATTTACCAGCAACATTTACTAATACATTTAAACGTCCGCGGTGTGGCATTCCAATACATACTTCATCAAGACCTGTTTCAGCAGCTGCCGAAATAACTGCATCTAGAATCGGGATTACTGATTCGCCTCCTTCGAGTGAAAAACGCTTTTGTCCAACAAACTTTGTGTGAAGGAAAGATTCAAAGGCCTCGGCGCTATTTAATTTACGTAAAACGCGGAGCTGTTCTTCACGAGGAAGTTTTGCATATCCAACTTCGACTCGCTGTTGAATCCACTGACGTTCAGCTGGATGTTGAATGTACATGTATTCAACGCCAACAGACCGGCAGTAAGCATCACGAAGAATTCCAAGAATCTTTCGAAGCGGCATGAACTTCTGGCCACCAAATCCACCCGTTGCAAATTCCCGATCCAAATCCCACAAAGTTAGTCCGTGCGTTACAACATCAAGATCTGGGTGTGAGCGTTGTACATATTCCAGCGGATCAATGTCGGCCATTAAGTGACCAAAGGTGCGGTATGCCTGAATTAATTGCTGCACACGTGCAGTTTTATTAATCTCTTCATCACGAGTAAATGCAAAATCTGTTGCCCAGCGAATTGGCTCGTAAGGAATTCGAAGCGAGGTAAAGATCTCGTCATAGAAGCCTTCTGCGCCAAGTAAAAATTCATGCATTCGGCGTAGGAAATCTCCGGATTGTGCGCCCTGAATAATGCGGTGATCGTAAGTGCTTGTAAGCGTAATGACTTTACTTACCGCCATATTGATAAGTGTTTCTTCGCTAGCACCTTGGAATTCAGCTGGGTAATCCATTGCCCCAACACCCAAAATTAAACCTTGTCCCTGGACTAAACGAGGAACGGAGTGAACGGTTCCAATAGTTCCTGGGTTAGTAATTGACATCGTTGTGCCAGCAAAATCTTCAACAGTTAATGCACCGGCGCGAGCTTTTTTAATTATTGCTTCATATGCTGCCCAGAACTGAAAGAAATCTAAATCTTCACAACCCTTTACAGATGGAACTAAAAGTTGACGCGAACCATCTGGCTTTGCCAAATCGATGGCAATACCTAAATTAATATGTTCTGGTTTTCCAACTGCTGGCTTTCCATCAAGATCGCCAAAGAATGCATTCATCTCTGGCATCGCACGAACTGCCTTGATCATGGCGTAAGCGATGATGTGAGTAAATGAAATCTTTCCGCCACGACCACGCTTTAAGTGGTTGTTAAGAACAATACGGTTATCGATCATTAATTTGGCTGGAATTGCGCGAACCGATGTTGCAGTTGGAACCGTAAGTGATGCTTCCATCGCTTGAACAACACGAGCGCTGACGCCACGAATCGGTTCTAAAGTTGACGCTGCCGGAGTAATTAATACTGGCGCAGGTTTAACAATTGGATCGGCGGGAGTTTGAACCGCTGCACTACTTTCACGAACAACGGGTTGCGTTGGTGCGGCTGCAACTGGTGCGGTAGCAACTGGTGGAACGGCAACGGCCGCAACTGGTGCAACTGGCGCGGGTTGCTGCTGTTGCGATTTTGGAATTGGTGGAACCGGTGGAACGCCTTTGTTAGGCGTCGCTACTTGATTGGGCGAAACAGGTGCACCTGGTTTATTAGTTTTAAAATATTCAACCCACGCAGGCTCTACCGAAGATGGATTTGCCAAATACTGCTCGTACATTTCATCGACGAGCCAATCATTTGCGCCAAAATCCTGTGCCGACACTGGCAAACCCCTTTTGCGTTGATTACTGGGCAAGCCTATCGGCACTGACTCGCCAGCATAAACAGTTTTTCTAACTG
>JBBQRL010000006.1:0-59358 GCA_038214925.1 Candidatus Nanopelagicales bacterium
GTTGGCTGATAAGAATTTGTAGTAATTCATCTTCGATGCACCAGCAATGGGTGGTACAAATGTTCGAAGCCACGGGAAGAAGCGCGCAGCAACTACGGCCCACCAACCTGTTTGTTGGTAAAAACGCTCAGATTTTTCGACAAGTGCCTGAATACGAGGCGAATCCGTTTTATCTAAATACGATCGCCCTAACGTGCGGCCCAGTACAAATCCAACTTGATCGCCAAAAAATGCCGCTGCAAAAATAACTGAAATTAGAATGACGATATTGATTTCACCATGTGTCGCGGCAACTAATCCAGCCGAGAACAAGATGGAGTCACCGGGAAGAAAAAAAGCCAGTAAGACGCCGGTTTCAAGAAAAATAATGAGACCTATTAATAAGTAAAGGTAGATCGGTGGTATTCCAGCGAATTGTGTATCAAAACTAGCGGCTAGCTCGATCACACAGACTTCTTAACTGCAGCTGCAACCGCCTTCACGACATTGGCATCGAAGACACTTGGGACGATGAAGGATGTATTGAGTTGTTCGGGTGAAACACAGTTAGCAATCGCTTCAGCGGCAGCTACCAACATCTCATCACTTATTTTGTGAGCGTTTGCATCTAACAAGCCTCTAAATATTCCTGGGAAGGCCAAAACGTTGTTGATCTGATTTGGTTGATCACTTCGTCCAGTAGCAACAACTGCGGCGTACTTTCGAGCGATCGCAGGATCAATCTCGGGATCTGGATTTGCTAGTGCAAATACGATTGAACCCTTTGCCATTGATGCTACGTCGGCTTCGGTTAATACGTTAGGCGCACTCACACCAATAAAGACGTCGGCCCCGGACATCGCCTCTGAAATTGAGCCAGTAAAGTTATGTGGATTGCTGTTATTGATAAACCATTGCTGCATGGCATCATCTGAATTTAATCCGGAGTGAATAACACCATTGAGATTAAAACCAATAATATTTTTTGCACCGTTAAGTGTTAGCAAACGAGCAATCGCATTTCCGGCAGCACCAACACCGCTGAGAACAATTTTTACCGAACCAAGATCTTTTTTCACTAGTTTTAATGCATTACGCAAGGCCGCTAGCACCACGATTGCAGTGCCATGCTGATCGTCGTGAAAAACTGGAATGTCGAGAAGTTCACGCAAGCGTCGTTCAACTTCAAAGCAACGTGGGGCAGAGATATCTTCTAAGTTAATGCCGCCATAAACAGGTGCGATTAATTGAACGGTACGAACGATTTCATCAACATCTTGGGTATCAAGACACACTGGCCAGGCATCTACATCGGCAAAGCGCTTGAAGAGTGCTGCTTTACCTTCCATTACGGGAAGTGCGGCAGCGGGACCAATATTTCCAAGTCCTAAAACAGCAGAACCATCGGTGACAACGGCAACTGTATTTCTCTTAATAGTTAAACGTCTGGCATCTGATGGATCGGCAACGATTGCTTGGCAGATCCGCGCAACACCTGGTGTGTAGGCGCGCGATAAATCATCACGGGTTTTCAAGGGAACTTTAGAAGCGATCTCGATCTTTCCACCTAAGTGCAAGAGGAAAGTACGGTCACTTACTTTTCGAACAGTTAAAGAGGTATTCGCTGAAATTGCAGCAGTGATTTCATCTGCATGGGCTGCATCAATCGTGTCACACGTTATATCAATGACTACTCGCTCTAAATGAGATTCAACGACGTCGAGTGCGGTGATAGTTGCACCAGCACCAGTAATTACTGAGGTTGCTAAGGCAACTGGATTTGTCTCAGGTGCACCTTCGACTCGGATAGTAATTCCATACCCAGGTGACGTTGATGCCATTTATACGACTCCGTAGAGTCGATCGCCAGCATCGCCCAGACCCGGCACGATGTAACCAAGTTCATTTAATTTTTCATCAAGTGCGCCGGTAACTACTGTGATTGGCACTCGACTATTTGCAAATTCTTTTTCAACGGCAGCGATACCTTCAGGAGCCGACAAGATACAAATCGCCGTGATATCCGTTGCACCTAAATCAATTAAGTAATGGAAGGCCATGATCAAGGTTCCACCAGTTGCCAACATTGGATCCAAAACAAATACTTGGCGTCCAGATAAGTCATCGGGTAAGCGGTTTGCATATGTACTTGCCGCTAAAGTTTTTTCATCTCGAACCATGCCCAGAAATCCGACTTCGGCGGTTGGTACTAATTTAGTCATACCTTCCAACATTCCTAATCCTGCGCGCAGAATCGGAACCACAACTGGACCAGGTGTAGCTATTTTTTGACCCTTAGTTTTAGTAACAGGAGTCGTAATTTCTACTTCATGCGTCTTCACATCGCGCGTGGCTTCGTAGGCCAATAGCGTTACAAGCTCTTCAACTAGGCGTCTAAAAGTTGGCGAATCAGTCCGTTCGTCGCGTAAAACAGTCAATTTATGATTGATCAAAGGGTGATTGGCAACATGAACTTTCATGCTCCTACCTTACAGGGGTTTCATTCCTTTCTAATGAGTGTAAGTATTGGCACATGTCCGACTTCGATAACGACCTGCCCGATGGGCTTGAAGATGGCGAAGAAATTGAGTCTTTTGACGAGATAAAAGAAGAAGTGCGCGACTTCACAAATGAAGCAGATATTGCAGTAGCTGCTTGGCATGAAGATGGCCGATGGACTTTGGCTGAACTTGCAGATCCGTATGACATCGCACAAATAATTACACGGTTGAAATCTCAACAAACAAATGGTGGGTCAATTGCACTAATTGCAATTGATGAAGAGTTTTTTATTTTAATCAGAGTTCTTGGCTCACACATATCACTATTTCTAAGTGATGCAACCGCGGCTTTAGATTATCTAGTGGCAGAAGAGTTAATTGAAATTGCAGATTTACTAATGCCCGAAGATGATGACGAGCCAACACCAGTTGGGCATTTAGAGATTCTTGCTGATTTAGGTTTAAGTGGAATGGAAATTTCCGCACTTTGTGATGATGAAGAGCTATTTCCAGATGAACAGCTTGAGGCCATTGCATCACGACTTGGTTTTGGTGAAGAGTTTGCTGAGCTACTTGATCTGTGAGTGATATAGAGATGATGCGCATTGCTTTGCAGAGTGCGCAAAAAGCATTTGCTAGCGGAGATATTCCAGTGGGAGCGGCAATTTTTAACTCGGTAGGACAATTAATTTCAACCGGTCACAACGAACGTGAATTAAATAATGATCCAACTGCTCATGCTGAAATAGTTGCGATCCGCAGAGCAAGTGAAAAACTTGGATCCTGGAGATTAGATGCACATACTCTTGTCGTAACTCTTGAACCCTGTGCTATGTGTGCCGGTGCTATTGCGCAATCACGTTTAGATACAGTGGTTTTCGGTGCCTGGGATGAAAAAGCTGGGGCAGTTGGTTCGGTGTGGGATTTACTGCGCGACCCACGAAGCAGCTTTCGAACCGAGGTTCGGGCGGGCGTTTTAGCCGAAGAGTGTGGTTTGTTAATAAAAGATTTTATACAAGAAGTTCGTAAGAAGGATTGAGAATTACTAAAGAACCCTCTTCTTCACCGACCATACCTTCAGCGCGTAATTGAGAACCAATTTCTAATCCAGCGATATCGCGTCGACCCAAGAACTGAAGTGAAACACCACCAGTCTCATCCCAAATCTCTACTTCAAGTGCTGGCGCCGAACCACGTGGGGCAGTTCTAATTGATGTCACACGACCTTGAACCTGAGCACGTTTGCGCCACTCAATTGCACCGATAGGAGTTATGTTTTTGGCGTAATGGCTAACTGGCTCAATATTTACTGGTGGAGTTTTCGTACGAGGTTTAGCAACGACAACCGGTTGCTGAGTTTTGTTTTCCGCAGGTGCCACAAAAGTAGCACCAGAGATTATTTTTTCAACATCAAATGGAATAATTGTTGCAACTACACGCGAGAGCTGTGAAATGGGCGCGGCAATTTGTTCAGCGGTTTGATCGTGCAATAACCGGCCTAAGAAACCAGAGTAAGAGCGGCGTGGAAGAAGAAGTGTTAATTCAACATCTGGCTTCTCGGTCATGCGAATTGCATAGTCAAGGGCAGAGTTTGCTAATCGGCGATCAGGACAATCAATAAGTTCTAAAGTCACATCATCGAGTGCATCAGATGCCGCCCACGCTTTTTGAATCTCTTCGGCGCGACGATCATCGATCACAAAGTGGACTGCAGTTAATTCACGTGGTTTCAAGCTACGGGCATAGCGAATGGCACCGACCGTTGCTAAATCGACGTTATCTACCAACACGGTCACATCATGTCGGGCAATTGATGTGGCACGTTCCTGATGTTGTTTCACTGAGAGTGCATCTTGTTCGCGGGTGTATTGACGACGAAGTCGAAGGAAGGAGATAACCAAGATTGGTGCAGTGACTAAAACTAACCATGCACCTTGGGTAAATTTAACAACGGAAAAGATAATAACAATTATAAGTGAGAGTGTTCCAGCAAGTCCGTTGATGAAGACCTTTGCCCGCCACTGTCCAGTTCGATTTCTTAATGCGTGACGGGTCATGCCAAAGCCAGCTAATGCAAAACCAGTGAAAACACCAAGTGCATAAAAGGCAACTAAGTGTTCAACAGATCCACCAGTGATCAGAACTAAAAAGATACCGCCAGCTGCAAGCATGATGATTCCATTTGAGAAAGCTAAGCGGTGGCCACGTTTTGTTAATTGACGTGGCAAATAACCATCGGTTGCAACAAAGTTAACTAAAATTGGGAATGCGCTGTAGGTAGTATTTGCACCAGCAAACAAGATAAGCATTGTGGCTAGCTGAACCATAATGAACATAACCGAACCAAAGGCGCCGTCACCAACGATTGTTTTGGCAATCTGCGAGATTACGGTTGGAGTTCCTGACTCATAAGGAACAACGTGAATCTTGTGAGCAAACCAAGAGACGCCAAGAACTAAAGTTCCAAGCAAACCGCTCATAATGTACAGAGTTCGACGGGCATTGACATGCTCGGGAGTTTTAAAAAGGGCCACACCATCTGAAATCGCTTCTAAACCAGTTAAAGATGAACCACCATTTGCAAAAGCGCGAAGAAGAATAAAAATTGCGGCAAATGTAAGTAAACCTTGGCTTTCACCGATCTCAATTGCGCCAGGTTGATCAACACTCAACTGAACTAAAGTTCCATTGAATTGGCGGTAGAGCCCCATTGAAAAGACGATGAACATGCAGCCCACGAAGAAATAGGTGGGAAATGCGAAAGCCTTTCCAGCTTCTTTGACGCCTCGAAGATTTCCGTAGGTCAACAAAATAATAACGACCATAATCATTGGAATTTTATAAGGACTTAGTGATGGAAAAGTAGAAACAATTGCAGCAACTCCAGCAGCCGATTGAATTGCAACCGTTACAACGTAGTCGAGAATCAAGGCCACAGCTGCAATTTGAGCAACAACAGGACCAAAGTTATCGCGCGAAACAATGTATGCACCACCGACTTTTGTATACACATTAATTACATCGCGATATGAAAGTGTAATAATTAGAAGGATTGCAATTACCACCGCGGTCATGGGCATCAAAATTGCAAATGCTGCTAAACCAAATGCAGGAAGTAGCGCAATTAAAATCTGTTCTGAACCGTAGGCCGATGATGAAATACAGTCGGATGAAAGAATTCCAAGGGCATATCGCTTACTTAAGCGTTGATGGCCAAGGGAATGACGGTTAAGTGGATTGCCTAAAAGCCGACGTTTGATCGTGTAAAAAAACGTATCTTTAACATGGGCTTGGTCTTTGAGAACTTCAGGGGCAGGTGCATCATCTGTCCAAGACTTTGGCACGAAAACTCCTCTTTATCCCTATTTCATTGCAATTAACGCAACTTAATAAGCGTCACTCTACCTCAGGGCGCAAGATCCTCATGGTTTTATAGGCTCAGCGTATGCTTGCACCCATGCAAACACAGTTGTATATCGATGGCCAATGGGTAGATGGAATTGGAAAACTCCCAGTTTACGATCCGAGCGATGGTTCAGTTATTGCCGAAGTCGCCCTTGCCGGAGATGCGCAATGTGAAGCTGCCATCGCCGCCGCAGATGCCGCGGCTAAGGCATGGGCTAAGACCGTTCCAAGATTTCGATCAGAGATCTTACGTAAGGCTTTTGAGTTAATGACCGCAGAAAACGAAGCAATTGCAACCATGATCTCGCGCGAAAATGGTAAAGCAATGCCAGATGCCCGCGGGGAAGCGACATATGCGGCCGAGTTTTTTCGTTGGTTTGCCGAAGAAACAGTTCGTACCTCAGGTGATTTCCGCAAATCTCCATCAGGTGACAAGCGAATTCTTGTGACACATGAACCGATTGGTCTCTCCATTCTTATTACACCCTGGAACTTCCCAGCCGGAATGGCTACCCGCAAAATTGGTCCAGCCGTTGCTGCGGGTTGCACCATGATTTTAAAACCTGCTGGTGAAACACCCCTTACCGCGATGTACATTGTTGATTTGATGGAGCGCGCTGGACTGCCAAAGGGTGTTCTTAACTTAGTTTTGCCGGAAAAATCTGGTCCCGCCATCTCCAAGATGTTGCATGATCCCCGAGTAAAAAATCTTTCCTTCACAGGTTCAACCGAAACCGGTCGCATTCTTCTAAAAGAAGCCGCAGATCGGGTTATTCGTTGCTCTATGGAGCTTGGCGGAAATGCCCAAGTTGTTATTCATGATGATGCAGATTTAGCGGTAACTATTCCACAGCTTTCACTTGCCAAGATGCGAAATGGTGGCGCTGCCTGTACATCAGCAAACCGCATCTATGTTCAACGCGGTATTGCCGAAGAGTTCATCGCCCAAATGACACAGTCCATGAGTAGTTACGTTATGGGACGTGGCACCGATAGTGCAACAACGCTTGGCGCATCGGTATCCATGAAGGAGCGCAACAAGATTGCCGCCCTTGTCGATGAATCGGTTGCAGCTGGTGCAAAGATTGAAGTTGGTGGAGTAAAGCCCGAAGGTGACGGCGCTTTCTATCCGGCCACAGTTTTAATCGTTGAAAAAGATAACCCGATATTGCTTCATGAAATCTTTGGTCCAGTTGCACCGATCGTCATTTTTGATACTGATGAAGAAGGTATTAAAATGGCTAATGACACCGAATTTGGTCTTATTAGTTATGTATTTTCTTCAAACCTGACCCGTGCATTGCGTACCGCTGAGGCGATGGAGTCTGGAATGGTCGCAATCAATAAGGGTGTTATCTCAGATCCAGCGGCGCCATTTGGTGGCGTAAAGCAATCAGGGCTTGGCCGCGAAGGTGGCTTCGATGGTATTCACGAGTTCCTGCAAACCAAGTTCATTGGCGTCGATATCTAGTTTTACTTATTGAGAAAAACCCTGGCTTCACAACTTGCAAAAAATAAAGGCAATCCACCGAGTTTGTCAGAGTTTGGCCATCCTAGACGAGACCAACCCAATTTGTTGAAGGTTTTTCCTTGATCCTGGGACAGGCTGAATGAACATCCAACTCGGTCAAGTTTGAATGCTAGCACTTGATTTTCCATCTCAGTTGTCATCACTCGCTTTTTCGTAAGTTCCATAGCTTGTTTTTCATATCGAGGAGCATTTGTGGTTTCAAGATCAAACATGAGGGAAAATAACTTTTGCTCTTCTTCTAAATCCTCTGGAGTTATAAACTCATCTCGGTACTCTTCCATATAAAAAGACTACCTTAAAAATTTTAACCGTTAATCGAACGCTACGTTGAGTGAAGTTACAGGTCGAGATAGCGTTAACTTTTACTGCATCCAGCCCGCGCATCCTTTTTATGTAGGTCGAAAAGTGTGCATTCCCAACTTCTATGTGGCAGGCAGTTCTAGGAGGCGTAGCACCCTTAGCGAATGAGTTTGGTGTTATTAATTGCGTGATCGTGAAAATCGATAGAATAATTAACGTTTTGGTTTTATTGAATGTTGTTATGCCTTGAGAATGACAAAGTATTCTGACGAGGCTATAAAGTTATCCAAACGTAGGTAGAAAAGGTCACACAGAGTGAGTTACTATCCTACAATGAAGAATCAGAGGCATTCCAGCGCAACTAGATCACTATTTATCAAAGTCCCGGAAATTACCGCCTACTTTTGGATAATCAAAGTTCTATCGACAACCGTAGGTGAAACATTTGCCGATTACTTGAACGGGACCCTCGGGTTTGGATTAACAGGTACATCAGTCGCCATGACGATTGCCTTGGCGCTGGGCTTGGTACTACAAATGACTAGAAAAAAATATGTACCAACCACATATTGGTTAGTTGTAGTTCTCACTTCAATTGCCGGAACGCTCTTAACCGATAATCTGACGGATAACGTAGGTATCTCACTCATTCTTTCGAGTGTTGTTTTTGCAGTGCTTTTGGCTATTTCTTTCATTGTTTGGTACAGCTCTGAAAAAACTTTGAGTATTCACTCGATTGATACATTTCGCAGAGAAGCTTTTTATTGGTTAACCATTCTTCTTACCTTCGCTCTTGGAACCGCTACCGGTGATCTAGTAGCAGAACATTTCGCAGTTGGTTATGGAAATAGCTTCTGGTTATTCGCTGCAGCCATCGCAGTTGTTGGCGTTGGAATCCGATTCAGAGTAATTGGTTCAATTGCTGGATTTTGGGCAACCTATGTTTTAACGCGTCCACTGGGTGCATCCATAGGTGACTTTATGTCGCAAAGTAAAGACAATGGTGGAATAGCGCTGGGAACTACGACTACAAGTATTATTTTCCTGGCTGTCATTTCGGCTGTCGTTACTTTCTTATCCATAACCAAAAAGGATGTAATCCGCAGGTAGCCAAGCGCAGCATGGTTGAATGCAGGTTCGGAGCGAGTAAAACGAGCGGAGGATGTCCGCGCTTGTGATATCTGCATCTGGCAGGGGTTCCAGATTAATGTGTTCGGGCAAAAATGCGTGATTCAGCCGAAGCGAGTAAAACGAGCGGAGGATGAGGGATTTGAACCCTCGAATGGTTTAACCCATTACACGCTTTCCAAGCGTGCGCACTCGGCCGCTATGCGAATCCTCCCGAGGGGAGAACTGTATCGGTTGGAATAACTATGATTACGCCAGATCCCTCGTACGGCGTTACCGTACTGAACTCCCCCAGGGCAGGAATGCAGCAAGGGTAGGTCCGCTCTGGCGGGTGTGCGAGGGGTCCTTTTTTGATGCGGCTACGAGTAGGTGAAGGAGTGCGGCGATGTCATTAGCTTTGTATCGTAAATATCGCCCATCTGTCTTTGCCGATGTGATCGGGCAAGAACATGTAACCGTTCCACTTTCAAATGCTTTGGAATCTGGTCGCACACATCACGCATATTTATTTAGTGGTCCACGTGGCTGCGGAAAAACTTCTAGTGCGCGAATTATGGCGCGCTCACTTAACTGTGAAAAAGGTCCAACACCAAATCCATGTGGTGAATGTCAGTCATGTAAAGATTTAGTGGCAAATGGTCCAGGTTCATTAGATGTCATTGAACTTGATGCAGCGACTCATGGTTTAGTTGACGATGCTCGCGATCTTCGTGATAAAGCATTTTTTGCACCCGTTCATAGTCGCTACAAGATTTATATTATTGATGAGGCCCACCAACTTGGACCGGGTGCCGCAAACGCGCTTTTGAAAGTTGTGGAAGAGCCACCTGCACACGTAATATTTATTTTTGCAACAACCGAGCCAGATAAATTAATCGCAACTATTCGCTCGCGTACTCATCACTATCCATTTCGTTTAGTTCCACCCGGAACACTTGCCGCGCACCTTGAAAAAGTTTGTAACTCCGAAGGTGTCAAAGTTGATAAAGGCGTAATTCCACTTGTTGTACGGGCATCTGGTGGATCAGTTCGTGATGCACTCTCTGTGCTGGGACAACTACTAGCTGGTGCTGGCAAAGAGGGCGTTAGTTATGAAATTGCGATTCAATTATTAGGTTTTACTGATGGTGCTTTACTGGATGATGCAATCGATGCCATTGCCGCCCACGATGGGGCAACATTGTTTAAAACGATTGATCGAGTAATTGAATCTGGCCACGACCCACGGCGTTTTACCAGCGATATGTTGGAACGTATTCGCGATTTAATGATCGTCGATGCGCTTAAGGATTCATCAGTAAATTCTATTTTGCGTGATTTGCCAGAAGATCAAATGGAGCGCATGCGAAATCAAGCTAACCGAATTGGTAGCGCTAATCTTTCCCGGGCTGCAGATATCGCGGCCGAGGGCTTAACTCAAATGCGAGGGGCCACCGCGCCGCGCCTAATTCTTGAGCTTATCTGCGGGCGCATTTTGTTGCCGATTGGCGATACCAGTGAATCTGGAATGTTGTCGCGGATTGAGCGTTTAGAGCGTGCCGAGAATATTGCACCTCTAACTAGTTCCAGTCGCGCTTCTGAAACCCGAACCGTGGAGCCAAAAGAAAAAGCAACCTCCACTCATTCGGTTTCAGATGTTGCTCCCTCTAAAGTACAAGAGGAAAAACCTCTCGCTAAGGAAAAAGACTCTACTGCGAAGCACGTACCGGGTAATTTTGATATTGCTGCGCTACGACGGGCGTGGCCAGATGTTATTGAAGATGTAAAGAAGCGCCGCAGGCTGACTTGGTCGCTGCTGAGTGCAAGCGCACAAGTGTTATCGGTTGATGAGGACTCAATAACTATTGGAATGGTTAATGCGGGTTCAAAAGAGTCTTTTGAGCGATCTGAATCTGATCTTATTTTGCGCAACGCCTTTATTGATATTGTCGGAATTGATCGTCGAATCGCAGTTGTTGTAGATCCTTCAATTGACACCAATTCTCCGGCAGCTAGAGAAACTAGAACATCGGAAGCACCTAATGATCCAGTACAACTTTCTGGTGCGGCGTTGTTGGCCCGTGAACTTGGCGCAAAAATAATTGAGGGTAAGTAATTAATGTCAGGTATGTATGAAGGTGCGATTCAAGATTTAATCGATGCCCTTGGTCGCTTGCCAGGTATTGGTCCAAAGAGTGCGCAGCGAATCGCTTTCCATATCTTGCAATCAGATTCAGAAGTTGCATCAGCATTAGTAGATTCAATTCGCACCGTTAAAGAGCGGGTTAAGTTTTGTATTCAGTGTGGAAATGTTTCAGAAGAAAGTGAATGCAGAATCTGTCGTGATCCACGTCGTGAGAACTCTTCTATCTGCGTGGTGGAAGAGAGCAAAGATGTGATTGCGATCGAGCGCACTCGCGAATTTCGCGGCAAATATCACGTCCTTGGCGGTGCCATTAGTCCGATCGATGGAATTGGCCCAGAACAGTTACGCATCCGTGAATTAATGGTGCGTTTAGCTGATTCTGAAATTACCGAAGTTATTTTGGCGACCGATCCCAACCTTGAAGGTGAAGCTACGGCCACATATTTGTCTCGGTTAATTAAGCCTTTGGGGATCAAGGTTTCGCGGTTAGCTAGCGGCCTGCCAGTAGGCGGGGATTTGGAGTATGCCGATGAAGTAACCCTTGGCCGGGCTTTTGAAGGCCGCCGAGACGTTTAATCTCATCATTTGACATAAACAGTGTCTCATAATGTGGAATTTCTGGAAAACTAGGTAGCCCCAAGGGATTTCGTGCTTCATGATTAAGGCATGGGACTCATTGTTCAAAAATATGGTGGTTCATCGGTAGCCGATGCCGCCGGAATGAAGCGCGTTGCCAATCGAATTGTGGCCGCTAAGCGCGATGGAAATCAGGTCGTTGTCGTGGTTTCGGCGATGGGCGATACCACCGATGAACTCATTGATTTAGCTGAACAGATCACGCCAATTCCGCAGGGGCGCGAATTAGATATGTTGCTAACTGCCGGCGAGCGAATTTCGATGGCCTTGCTCGCAATGGCGATCAATAATTTAGGACACGAAGCACTGTCATTTACCGGAAGCCAAGCTGGCGTAATTACAACATCGGCACATGGTCGCGCTCGCATTATTGATGTAACACCCGGGCGTATTAAAGAGGCACTCGATGCTGGTGCAATTGCAATCGTTGCTGGTTTTCAGGGAATTTCACAAGATACAAAAGATGTCACAACTTTAGGTCGTGGCGGCAGTGATACAACTGCAGTTGCATTAGCGGCTGCCCTAGATGCAGATGTTTGCGAAATTTATACCGATGTTGATGGTGTCTTTAGCGCCGATCCTCGGGTAGTTCCAAATGCACAAAAACTTAAAACAGTTACGTACGATGAAATGTTAGAACTGGCAGCAAGTGGAGCAAAGGTCTTGCACTTGCGTTGCGTTGAATATGCACGTCGTTACAACTTACCAATTCACGTTCGTTCATCTTTTTCTACTAACGAAGGAACTTGGGTGGTCAAAGAGCATCCAGAAGGAGACAGCATGGAACAAGCAATTATCTCGGGCATCGCACACGATAAAAGCGAAGCAAAAGTTACTATCGTCGGTGTCCCTGACCGAACCGGTGTTGCGGCACGTATTTTTCAAGCCATCGCCGATGCCGACATTAACATCGACATGATTGTGCAAAATGTTTCGGCAGCTACAACTGGCCTCACTGATATTTCATTTACTTTGCCAAAAGCTGAAGGCGCAGATGCAACTGCAATCTTGCAAAAACTTCAGGGCGAAGTTGGCTTTGCATCGATTCAGTACGATGATCAAATCGGTAAATTGTCATTAGTCGGTGCTGGTATGCGCTCACATCCTGGTGTCACTGCAACATTTTTTGGTGCGCTATCCGATGCCGGCGTTAACATCGAAATGATTTCAACGTCTGAGATTCGCATTTCTATTATCTGCCGTGAAGCCGACCTAGAACGTGGCGCACGTGCTGCCCACACTGCCTTTGGTTTAGATGCCGATCAGAGCGAAGCCGTTGTCTATGGCGGAACCGGACGATGAGTAAGCAAAAACCATCCCTGGCAGTTGTTGGTGCAACCGGTGCGGTAGGCACTGTGATGCTTGGAATTTTGTCTGAACGTCCCGATGTCTGGGGCGAAATCCGTCTAATTGCATCAGCGCGAAGTGCTGGTAAAAAATTAATGTGTCGCGGCAAAGAGCTAACTGTTGTTGCGCTTTCACCCGAAAGCTTCGATGGCATTGATGTAGCAATGTTTGATGTTCCCGATGAAATTTCGGCCGAATGGGCACCCGTAGCTGCCGCGCGTGGCGCAGTAGTTGTAGATAACTCTGGTGCCTTTCGGATGGATTCTGATGTTCCATTAGTTGTGCCCGAAGTAAATCCGGAAGATACCAAAAAGCGTCCACGTGGAATTATTTCAAATCCAAACTGCACCACACTTTCCATGATTGTTGCTTTGGGTGCCTTGCATCGCGAATATGGATTAAAAGAGTTAGTCGTTTCTTCGTATCAAGCTGCATCTGGCGCTGGCCAAGCTGGTATCGATTCACTGCGCGAACAAATTTCCTTAGTTAGTGGAACTACTGCCGGTACCGATTCCGGAGATGTTCGTACTTTTGTGAAAGATAGTGGACCGTTTCCGGCTCCACTAGTTCTCAACGTTATTCCCTGGGCAGGCTCCTTAAAAGAAGATGGCTATTCATCGGAAGAGCTAAAAGTTCGAAATGAATCTCGTAAAATCTTAGGTCTGCCAAATCTAAAGGTCGCCGCTACCTGTGTTCGAGTTCCGGTTATGACAACGCACTCGTTAACAGTTCACGCTGTCTTTGAAAAAGAGCCTTCCCGCAAGGCGGCACAAGATATTTTACAAAATGCTGCTGGCGTAAAACTTGTCGATGAACCAGAGAACTACAAGTTCCCAACACCTGCAGATGTCGTTGGTACAGATCCAACATGGGTTGGCCGTGTTCGAAAGAGCATTGATAATCCAATGGCGCTAGATATGTTCGTTTGTGGCGATAACCTACGTAAGGGTGCTGCGCTTAATACTGCGCAGATCGGTGAGCTACTAGCAGTAGAGTTCACGGCATGAGTATTAAAGAGCAGCTACGTGCAGATTTAACTGATGCGATTCGCAGCCGTAACGAGATCGTTTCAAGCACTATTCGTATGGTGCTAACTGCAATTACCACCGAAGAAGTTGCTGGAAAAGAAGCCCGTCAACTCAGTGATGATGAAGTCATCGTTGTCTTATCGCGTGAGGCAAAGAAGCGTCGCGAGGCGGCCGATGCTTTTGCAAGTGCCGGACATCCCGCAAAATCAGATCTTGAAAAAGCTGAAGGTGAAGTAATTGCCAAGTATCTACCGGCGCAATTAACTGCCGATGAAGTTAAGCAAATCATTGCCGATGCAATCGCATCAACTGGCGCCGCAGGTCCAGCTGACATGGGCAAAGTAATGGGCGCAATTAAGCCAAAGATCGCCGGAAAAGCCGATGGAGCACTTGTTTCATCCCTAGTTAAAGAGAGCCTCAACAAATGATCAAGTATGAATACGCAACCGTGCCACTTCTTTCACATGCAACTAAGCAGATCCTAGATACATGGGGTTCTGATGGTTGGGAATTAGTTCAAGTTATTCCAGCACCGGGTACTGGTGAACAACTAGTTGCTTACATGAAGCGGGCAGTTGCATGAAGCCAGTAGATGTTCGTGCAAAACTTGTTGAACTTGGTTTAGCGCTGCCAGTTGCAGCGCGACCAGTTGCGGCATACGTTCCAGCGATTCGTACCGCAAATATTGTTTTCACAGCGGGTCAGTTGCCATTAGTAAATGGCGAGATGGCTGGCGTCGGTAAAGTCGATGGTGAAATTACGCCAGATCGCGCCAAGGAACTTGCCCAAATTTGTGCGTTAAATGCGCTAGCAGCGGTTGCAACAGTTGCCGATGTCAATAAAATTACCAAGATTGTTCGCGTAGTTGGTTACGTTAACGGTGTCGCTGGATTTATTAATGCGCCATTAGTTGTAAACGGTGCATCTGAGTTATTTTTAGCGATCTGGGGCGATGGTGCAAAGCACGCACGTAGCGCAGTTGGAATCGCGGAGCTTCCGCTAAATTCACCAGTAGAAATCGAACTAACGGTAGAAATCACCGACTAAAACTATTTACCGCGCTTAGACAATCGCTCTACGTCGGTAATTAATACGGCACGTCCATCTAGCTTGAGCCAATTGCGACCCGCAAAATCAGCAAGGGCTTTGTTTACAGTTTCGCGAGATGCACCAACTAATTGAGCTAACTCTTCTTGCGTTAAATCGTGGTGGACAAACAAACCTTCATCAGTCTGCTTACCAAAGCGTTCCCCAAGATCGATTAACGCTTTTGCTACTCGTCCAGGAACATCTGAAAATACTAAGTCGCCAACGGCTTCATTTGTTCGGCGCAAACGTTGGGCCAAGGCCGCTAATAAATGCAAAGCAACAGGTGGATGATCGGCCAGACACGGAATTAACTTTGCTTGCCCAAGGCTCAATAACTTGGCATCGGTAACTGCCGTTGCCGTAGATGTTCGTGGGTTTGGGTCGAAGAGGCTGAGTTCGCCAAACATTTCGCCAGGTCCAAGAATTGATAAAAGATTTTCGCGGCCATCGCCACTAGAAGTACCTAATTTGACCTTGCCCTCAACAATTACGTACAGGTGATCGCCTTCATCGCCTTCGGCAAACAAGATTGAGCCTTTTGCAATTTTGACTGAGTCCATAGATGCGCGCAAAGAGACTGCTGAGGCATCGTCGAGCGCAGTAAACAGAGGCGCTGTCCGGACTACATCTTCTTCTGGGGTCACGAGTAGTACTTTACTGCCATGTCGGTAGATAGTGAAATTCGAAAACAGGCGCGATCGACTTATCGGATCCTCACTAAAACTTATCCGAATATTCGCTGTGAACTCAATTTCAGCAACCCGCTGGAGTTAACGATCGCAACCGTGTTGAGCGCACAGTGCACCGATAAACGTGTAAATGCAATTACGCCTGCACTCTTTAAACGATATAAAAATTCCAAGGCGTATGCCAAAGCTGATATCCACGACATTGAGAATTTAATTCATTCCAGCGGGTTTTATCACGCAAAGGCGCGCAATATTAAGGCGTTAAATATTAAAATATTAGAAGAGTTCGATGGAAAAGTTCCCAATACGTTAGAAGATTTAATCACTTTGCCTGGTGTGGGGCGCAAGACGGCCAATGTAGTTTTGGGTTATGCCTTCGATACTCCGGGGCTCACCGTTGATACTCACTTTGGCCGGCTAGTTCGTCGCTTTGGCTGGACCGATGAAACAGATCCGGTAAAAGTTGAGTTCGCGGTTCAAAAGTTAATTCCACAAAGTGAGTGGACAAATCTTTCGCAGCGTTTAATTTGGCATGGTCGTCGGATCTGCCACGCAAGAAAACCAGCCTGTGCGGTCTGTCCAGTTGCAAAATTATGCGATAGCGCTGGAATTGGCGAGATGGATTTAGCTAAGGCGTTATTGTTGGTAAAGACAGATAAGGATTTTGTATGAAAGGCCGTTTAGCAGTTGGTTCAGTTGTAGCACTTGTGTTATTAACCTCGTGCACTTCAATAACGCCAAAAGTTCAAGGTGTTGTGATTGATTGCGCGGCAATTGCACAAGAAAAACCTTGGGTTGGTGGAACTTCCTTAGAGTGTCTCGATGGCAGTGAAGGAGCACAACTCGGGGCCCTTCGGGGTCCAATGGTTATTAATGTTTGGGGTTCTTGGTGTGGACCATGCAAAAAAGAGATCCCGTACTTTGTTGCGTTCAATAAAAAAGCATTAGGTAAAGTCGCACTCGTTGGCGTTGATGTTGAAGAAGCCAATGCGAAAGATGGCCAGAGATTTGTTGAAGAAAATGGAGTTACCTGGCCAAATCTTTACGATCCAGATGGTCGATCACGCCAGTACTTCGGTATGGGCGTGCCAGTGACGTGGTTTATTGCACCCGATGGCAGCGTTGCTTATAAGAAAATCGGTGAAATCAGTGGCGAAAAAGAGTTGATCGACCTGACCGAAAAGTATTTAGGGATAAAGCTTTAATCCTCATCCTTTGACGTATGTAAACCTTCGGAAATTAATTTCATCACATTTGGATCTGCCAAAGTTGTGGCATCGCCTACTTGGCGATTTTCAGCGACATCTTTCAGTAATCGCCGCATGATCTTTCCGCTTCGAGTCTTTGGAAGTTCAGCGACAACCAAAATCTGACGAGGTTTGGCAATTGCGCCAATTTGTTTGGCCACATGATTGCGAAGCTCGGTAATGAGGCTTTCTCCATTTGCGTGGGCAATTCCACCGCGCAAAATAACAAATGCAACGATTCCTTGACCTGTCATTGCATCGTGAGCGCCAACAACTGCTGCTTCGGCAACGGCTTCGTGCGAAACAAGGGCCGATTCAACTTCAGTAGTTGAAATACGATGACCAGAAACATTCATTACGTCATCGACTCGACCTAACAACCAAATTGCGCCATCTTTATCTAGTTTGGCACCATCGCCAGCAAAGTAAATTCCATCAAAGCGCGACCAATATGTTTCTTTGTATCGTGCATCTTCACCCCAAATTCCACGCAACATTCCGGGCCAAGGTTTATCTAAAATTAAATAACCACCGTGTCCCTTTGCAACTGGAGTTCCACTGTCATCAACAACAACTGCACTAATTCCTGGAATTGCCCCCATAGCCGAACCAGGTTTAGTCGCAGTCACACCAGGCAGTGGCGAAATCATGATTCCGCCAGTTTCGGTTTGCCACCAGGTATCGACGATCGGACAACGGTTGCCACCGATTATGTCCCGGTACCACATCCAAGCTTCCGGATTAATTGGTTCGCCAACTGAACCAAGCAAACGCAGCGAAGTTAAGTCATGTGCCTTAGGAAATTCTTCGCCCCACTTCATCCATGTGCGAATTAAAGTTGGTGCGGTATACAAAATAGTGACACCATATTTTTCAATTAATTCAAAGATCCGACCTTTATGTGGCGTATCGGGAGTTCCTTCATACATCACTTGTGTTGCACCATTAATAAGTGGGCCGTAAACAATGTAACTATGGCCAGTTATCCAACCAACATCAGCGGTGCACCAGTAAATATCGGTCGCTGGCTTTAAATCAAAGACAACATTGTGAGTGTATGCCGCCTGAGTTAAGTAGCCACCAGTTGTATGAAAGATTCCTTTGGGCTTGGCAGTTGTGCCCGATGTGTACAAAATGAATAGTGGGTGCTCAGAATCGAAGGCCTGGGCGGTGTGCTCAGCGGATTGTCGGTTAACAATTTCATGCCACCAGATATCTGTTGTCGAGTTCCAAGCGGTTTCCTGTTTGGTACGCTGAACAACCAAAACATGTTCGACGTTGTGATCACCCATTAACGCTTCATCAACTGCAGGTTTTAATGCAAATGCAGATCCTTTACGGAAACCACCATCGGCGGTAATAACTAATTTTGCATCTGCATCTTGAATTCTAGAAAGCAATGCATCTGCTGAAAAGCCACCAAAGACAACGGAATGCGGTGCACCGATTCTGGCACAAGCCAACATCGCTATTGCAGCTTCCGGAATCATCGGCATATAAATTGCAACACGATCGCCAGCAGTAATTCCTAATTCAATTAATGCATTTGCAGTTTTTTTAACTTCAGTGAGTAACTCTAAATAAGTAATCTTTCGAGTATCACCAGGTTCGCCCTCAAAGAAAAAAGCAACACGGTCGCCGCGACCTTGTTCAACATGTCGATCTAATGCATTTATGGATGCATTTAATTTTCCACCAACAAACCACTGTGCATATGGTGCTTCCCATTTTAAAGTCTGGCTCCACGGCGTTTCCCAAGTAAGTGCATTTGCTTGCGCATCCCAGAAAGCTAATCGATCTTTTTCAGCCAGCGCATAAATATCGGGCTGTGCATTTGCCTTTGCCGCGAACTCTGACGTTGGCGCAAAGATGCGATCTTCGTGAGAGAGATTTTCGAGCGACTCGTGATCTTGGGTCATAAATACAGAGGTTACCCGTTCGGCGTTGTTATCAACAGCCAATCGAAAATTGAAATTGGGAGTGACGAGAGCATCGAAAATGCGCCAACGGAAAGGAGTCCCTGTGCTTACAAGCTTTATCCTGTTGTTTCTTAAACTACTGAGTAACCCATCGCTAGTCGCATCCCTAGCCAGGTTGTTAGCCAAAGCCCTAAAAAGCTACACATAGGTAGCAATAGATTGAGGAAAAAGGCCGTTCGGGGTGTCCCGGGCGGCCTTTTTTGTGCCCGGCCGGTGAAAGTGAGAGGATTGGCCGTAAGCCTCTAGACGACTCAACGGCGCTTCGGTCTAAAGATTTACTACAAGCCCATAGGAGTCAAAATGCCAATTGCAACCCCCGAAGTTTTCGTGGAGATGTTGGATCGAGCTAAAAAAGGCGCTTTCGCTTATCCCGCAATCAACGTTTCATCATCACAAACTCTCACAGCTGCTATTCGTGGTTTCGCCGAAGCAGAATCAGATGGAATTATTCAATTTTCTTGGGGTGGTGCTGAATATGCATCTGGATCAACCGTTAAGAACATGGTCGATGGCGCAGTTGGCTTGGCCGAATACGCACATGTCATCGCCAAGAACTACAAAGTAAATATTGGTATTCACACCGATCACTGCCCAGCTGAAAAGTTAGATGGCTTCATGCGTCCGCTTTTAGCGTTTGGTGCAGATCGTGTTAAGTCAGGTAAAGCTCCTTTGTTCAACTCACATATGTGGGATGGATCAGCTGTCGACATGGTTGAAAATATGAAGGTCGCTAAAGAAATGTTAGCAATGTCAGTTGCGGCACGAACAATTCTTGAAATCGAAATTGGTGTTGTTGGCGGAGAAGAAGATGGCATCGAAGCAAAGCATGACGCTAAGTTGTACTCAACACCCGAAGATGCGCTCATGACAATCGAAACTTTAGGTAACGATGTCAATGCACGTTACTTAGTAGCGGCAACATTTGGAAATGTCCACGGTGTTTACAAGCCAGGAAACGTTGTTCTACAACCAAAAATCTTGGAAACTTTGCAAGCAGCAGTTGCCGCAAAGCTTGGTCTTCCTGCCGGAAGTAAGCCAATGGACCTGGTTTTCCACGGTGGTTCTGGCTCATTACTTTCCGAAATCCGCGAATCACTTGATTACGGTGTAATTAAGATGAACGTTGATACAGATACGCAATATGCATTCACACGTCCAGTCGTTGATCACATGCTTAAAAACTACGATGGTGTCTTAAGAATCGACGGCGAAGTAGGAAATAAAAAAGTTTACGATCCACGTGCATGGGGTAAGTTGGCTGAGGCCGGCATGGCCGCTCGTGTAACAAAGGCTTGTGAAGATCTACGTTCAACCGGCACAACTTCACTTAAGTAATTAACAACTAATCGGAGAGGCTTTACCAATGCCTGCACTTGTATTGCTCGGAGCTCAATGGGGCGACGAAGGCAAGGGTAAAGCTACCGATTTGTTGGGTGATCGCGTTGATTACGTTGTTCGATATCAAGGTGGAAATAATGCTGGACACACAGTTGTTATCGGTGATCAAAAGTATGCGTTGCACTTACTTCCTTCCGGAATTCTTTCACCAAATGTAATTCCAGTTATTGGTAATGGCGTTGTCATCGATCCAGGTGTGTTACTTGAAGAAATCCGTGGCTTGAATGAGCGCGGAATTGATACCAGCAAACTTTTAATCTCAACTAATGCGCATTTAATTACGCCGTATCACCGCACCATCGACAAAGTTTCAGAGCGTTTCTTAGGTAAGTCAAAGATTGGCACAACTGGTCGTGGAATCGGTCCGGCCTACGCCGACAAGATCAACCGAATCGGAATTCGAGTGCAGGATCTCTTTGATCCATCAATCCTTCGTCAAAAACTTGAAGGCGCACTTCGCGATAAAAATCAGATCTTAATTAAAGTTTTCAACCGTAAAGATATCGAAGTAGATGAGGTTTTGGCTGAGTACTTAGGCTATGCCGAAATTTTGCGACCATATGTTGCCGATACTGTTTTGATCTTAGATCAAGCGTTAAAAGCTGGAAAACGTGTGCTTCTAGAAGGTTCTCAAGGAACTTTGCTCGATGTTGATCACGGTACTTATCCCTTTGTTACATCAAGTAATCCAACTGCTGGTGGAGCCTGTACTGGTTCAGGAATTGGACCTACAAAGATTGAACGAGTAATTGGAATTGTTAAGGCCTACACAACACGCGTTGGTAGCGGACCTTTCCCAACTGAGTTATTAGATGAAGATGGTGAAGCGCTACGACGTATTGGTGGCGAGGTCGGTGTAACAACTGGTCGTAATCGTCGCTGCGGTTGGTATGACGCACCAATTGCTCGTTATGCAGTTCGCGTTAATGGTTTAACTGATTTCTTTTTAACTAAGTTGGATGTTTTAACTGGTTGGGAAAAGATTCCAGTGTGCGTTGCCTATGAAATCGATGGAAAGCGCGTGGAAGAACTGCCTGCTTCACAGAGCGATTTTCACCACGCCAAGCCAATTTATGAATACTTAGCTGGATGGACTGAAGATATTTCTGGTGCTCGCAAAGTTTCAGAGTTACCAAAAAATGCCCAAGATTATGTAGCCTTCCTTGAAAAAATCTCTGGCGCACCTATCAGTGCAATCGGCGTTGGTCCCGGTCGGGATCAAACAATCGTCATAAAGGATTTCATTTAAGAATGAAAATTCTCCTAGTCGGAAGCGGCGGACGCGAACACGCACTAGGAGCAGGATTGCAAGCAGATCCAGAATGCACTGAACTTCACGTGGCGCCAGGTAATCCAGGTATCGCCGAGTTTGCAACATGTCATGCAATTGATATTACTGATAATCAAGCGATCCTTGATTTAGCTGAAAAATTAGAGATTGAGTTTGTTGTCATTGGCCCCGAACTACCGTTGGTAAATGGCATCGCCGACCAGTTAAGAGCAGCAGGCATACCTGTTTTTGGCCCGTCTAAAGCGGCAGCACAAATTGAAGGTTCTAAAAACTTTGCTAAAGAAGTTATGCGAGATGCCGGAGTTCCAACGGCACATAGTTTTACGTGCAGTAATCAAGCCGAAATTGAAAAAGCCTTAGATGCTTTTGGTGCACCATATGTTGTGAAAGATGATGGCTTAGCTGCTGGCAAAGGTGTGGTCGTTACAAATAATCGAGAAGAAGCTTTGCAACATGGCCTATCGTGCAAACGTGTTGTCATAGAAGAGTTTTTAGATGGCCCAGAAGTTTCACTCTTTGGAATTAGTGATGGCACCACAATTTTGGCGATGCAACCGGCGCAAGATTTTAAACGGGCATTAGATGGTGACAAGGGACCAAACACTGGCGGCATGGGTGCGTATTCACCACTGCCATGGGCGCCGTCAGATATTGTGGAAGATACGCATCGCCAAGTTTTGGCACCAATGATCGCCGAACTTGCCGCACGTGGAACTCCATTTGTCGGATTGCTCTACGCCGGTTTGGCTTTAACTAATCACGGAGTTCGAGTTATTGAATTTAACGCTCGCTTTGGTGATCCAGAAACTCAAGTTTTAATTCCACGTTTAAAGACTCCACTTGCAACTTTGTTGTACAAAGCTGCAACTAGAAATCTGAAAGATGTTACGTTGCAGTGGAATGATGACTCGGCGGTCACAGTTGTTTTAGCTGCCGAAGGTTATCCAGCTACGCCAAAGAGCGGTGGCGTAATATCTGGTTTTACATCAATTGAAAATGTTCGCACCTTTCATTCTGGAACTTCTCAGACCGATGCAGGTCTAGTTGCTACCGGAGGAAGAGTTTTGACAATTACCGGAATTGGCGAAGATTTAACCGAGGCGAGAAACCGCGCATATCGCGCAATTAGCCAAATCTCACTTACTGGATCTTTTTACCGTACCGATATTGCATTTAATGCGTCGGTCGCAGAGAAGGGCGATTAAATGACGGATAATTCACCAATGAGCCTGCTTGCCAATCGCTATGCATCGGCTGCGATGCGCGAGATTTTCGCGCCGGAAGCAAAAATAATCGCAGAACGACGATTATGGATTGCGGTTATGCGGGCACAATCAACACTCGGGCATGCAATTTCAACTGATGTAATTACAGATTACGAGAAAGTAATTACACAGGTGGATTTAGCAGCTATCGATGCTCGCGAAAAAGTAACGCGTCACGATGTGAAAGCTCGGATCGAAGAGTTCAACGCCTTAGCTGGCCACGAAAGTATTCATGCTGGCATGACCAGCCGTGATCTGACTGAAAATATTGAAGCACTTCAGATTCGAAATGGTTTAGAGATTGTCCATGACAAAGTTGTGACGCTACTTGCTCGTCTAGCTGAACGGGCCACCCAATACTCTGACCAAGTAATCACTGGACGTTCCCATAATGTTCCAGCACAAATTACAACTTTAGGAAAGCGTTTTGCATCAGCTGCCGAAGAATTACTCTTTGCCTATCAGCGCTTAACTGCTTTACAAGATCGATATCCCATGCGCGGAATCAAAGGACCAGTTGGCACAGCGCAAGACTCAATAGATTTATTAGGTTCATCAGAGGCACATTTCAAATTAGAAGGTGTGATCGCTAAGGAACTTGGCTTTGATAATATTTTGGATTCAACCGGGCAAATCTATCCACGCTCTTTTGATTACGATGTTGTTACTACGCTGGTTCAAATTGCGGCAGCACCATCTTCACTAGCCACATCCATCCGATTGATGGCCGGCGCCGAACTTGTTACTGAAGGTTTCAAAGCAGGGCAAGTAGGTAGTAGCGCGATGCCCCATAAAATGAATACTCGTTCATGCGAACGCGTTAATGGTTTATCAGTTGTTCTCCGCGGCTATGCATCTATGGTCAGCGAACTTGCTGGTGATCAATGGAACGAAGGCGATGTTTCATGCAGTGTTGTTCGTCGGGTTGCTTTGCCAGATGCTTTTTATGCCATCGATGGCTTACTCGAAACAATGCTTACGGTGCTAGATGAGTTTGGTGCATTTCCAGCTGTTATTGCCGCTGAACTAGAGCGTTATTTGCCATTCTTATCAACTACCAAGATTTTGATGGCGGCCGTAAAAGCGGGCGTTGGTCGCGAAATTGCCCACGAAGTAATTAAAGAACATGCTGTTAAAGCAGCACTTGGTATGCGTGAGGGTCAAAAAAATACGCTGCTCGATGATTTAGCAGAAGATGATCGCCTACCGCTTGATCGCGCTGCTTTAGATATTTTGATCAGCACACCAATGGAATTTACTGGCGAAGCTCGCCAACAAGTAGCTCGAGTTGTTAATCGCATTGACGCGATTACTTCCGCGCATCCTGCTGCCAAGCAGTACAAACCCGGCTCTATTCGGTGAGCGGCTTCGGCCTAGCTGGCCCACCGCCAGCGCCTTTGATACATGGGTGGAAACATCTGCGCACCGGAAAAGTTCGCGACCTATATTCAAATGATCGCAATGAAATCTTGTTAGTGGCATCGGATCGCATTTCGGCATACGACTGGGTAATGCCAACGCAGATTCCTGGAAAAGGTGCAGTCCTAACACAACTTTCACTTTTTTGGTTTCAATTACTTGAAGGCATAGTAGGTAATCACATTGTTTCTACCGATGTGCCGGCAGAAGTAGCTGACCGCGCAGTAATTGTTCAACCGTTAGAGATGTTTCAAGTTGAATGTGTGGCGCGTGGATATTTAACTGGCAGCGGTTGGAGTGAGTATCAGAGTAATCAAATGATCTGCGGTAATCAACTGCCAGAAGGTTTATTAGATGGATCGCAATTACCAATAAATTTATTTACACCAGCTACAAAAGCTGAAATTGGCGACCATGACATCAATATTGATTTTGCAGGTGCAGAGGCAATAGTTGGCAAAGAAGTAGCTGCAGAACTTAAGGATTTAACGTTGAAGTTATATGCAACTGCCGCCGAGTTTGCCAAGGGTCGTGGCGTAATCCTGGCCGATACTAAATTTGAATTTGGGCTCAATAACCAAGGCCAGCTGCTACTGGGCGATGAGGCCTTAACCCCCGACTCATCTCGCTTTTGGGAAGGCGCAACCTGGAAGCCAGGCGGTGCGCAGCCTTCATATGACAAACAATTTTTACGTGACTACCTAGTAGCAAGTGGATGGGATAGAAATAGCCCACCCCCACAGTTACCAGCAGAGATCGTAGATAAGACCGCCCTTCGCTATGAAGAAGCGTTTTTTCGAATCACCAGCAGCAAGTTTTAAAAGGGAGCAGACAATGGCAACAATCGTGGTGGATGTAATGTTGAAACCAGAGATTTTAGATCCACAAGGAAATGCAGTTGCATCTGCGCTACCTCGCTTGGGATTTACTTTTGCCACATCAGTTCGCCAAGGTAAGCGTTTTGAAATTGAAGTTGAAGGAGACGTAACGCCAGCTCAGTTGACTGAAGTTGAAAAAGCTGCCGAAGTTCTCTTATCTAATCCGGTTATTGAAAACTACACAGTTCGGGTAGAAAAGTAATGCGCATTGGAGTAATTACATTTCCTGGCACCTTAGATGATCGCGATGCCGCACGTGCCGTGGTTGCCGGCGGAGCACAAGCAATATCGCTATGGCACGCAGATGCTGATTTGAAAAAAGTCGATGCTGTTATTTTGCCAGGTGGTTTCTCTTATGGAGATTATTTACGGTGTGGTGCCATTTCTCGCTTTGCACCAGTTATGGAACTTGTCATTGAGGCAGCTAACAATGGAATGCCGGTACTTGGTATTTGTAACGGTTTTCAAGTTTTAGCAGAGTCACATCTATTGCCAGGTGCATTAACTCGAAACTCAGACTTACACTTTTTATGCCGTGATCAAGAGCTAGAAATTGTTAATAATAAAACTGCCTGGACCAACTCGTACTCTGTCGGTGAAAAGATTGTTATTCCTTTAAAAAATGGCGAAGGTTCCTACCAATGCGACGATCAAACTTTGGCGATGCTAGAAGGTGAAGGCCGGGTAATTGCTCGTTATGTAGGGGAAAACCCCAATGGTTCCCGCAATTTAATAGCTGGAATCACTAATGCCAAAGGAAATGTCGTTGGATTAATGCCACATCCAGAGCATGCAATTGACGAGTTAACCGGACCAACGGCGCAAGGTCTGGGCTTCTTTACTTCAATCCTGAATGCGATGGTGAAGTAAATGGCGCTAGATACAGTTGTAATTGCCAAATCAACACCAGACACGGTTCAACCTTTTGCCGAATTAGGTCTAAAGCCCGATGAATATGCAAGGATTAAAGAGATTCTTGGCCGCCGCCCCACATCTTCTGAATTAGCTATGTATTCGGTGATGTGGTCGGAGCACTGCTCGTATAAATCATCAAAAGTTCACCTAAAACAATTTGGTGAGAAAGCTCCACACTCTGATGCTTTGCTAGTTGGTATAGGCGAAAATGCTGGCGTGGTAGATGTTGGCCAAGGTTATGCAGTTACTTTTAAAATCGAATCACACAATCATCCATCTTTTATTGAGCCATACCAAGGCGCTGCTACTGGCGTCGGTGGAATCGTTCGAGATATTTTAACAATGGGTGCCCGCCCAATTGCGATAATGGATCCACTTCGATTTGGTCCAGCTGATGCACCAGATACCCGACGAGTTTTGCCGGGGATAGTTGCAGGTGTTGGTGGTTATGGAAATTGTTTAGGTTTACCAAATATTGGTGGTGAAATTACTTTTGACGAGACTTATGCCGGTAATCCATTAGTAAATGCACTGTGTGTTGGCGTTATGAAACACAGTGACATTAAGTTAGCAAAAGCTGCCGGTGCCGGAAATTTAGTTGTTTTATTTGGGGCAAAGACTGGTGGCGATGGCATCGGCGGCGTATCTGTTTTAGCCTCTGAAACCTTTGGTGCCAGTGGTCCAGCTAAACGGCCAAGTGTTCAAGTAGGTGACCCATTTGTTGAAAAAGTACTAATCGAATGTTCACTGGAAATCTTTGCCGAAGATCTAGTTGTTGGTATCCAAGACCTGGGCGGGGCTGGCTTATCGTGTGCAACAAGCGAGTTGGCATCAGGTGGTTCTGGTGGCATGAAAGTCCAGTTAGATAAAGTTCCGCTGCGCGATCCATCGTTATCGCCAGAAGAGATTTTGATGTCAGAGTCACAAGAGCGTATGTGTGCCATCGTTGAGCCCAGCAAGATTGCTAGGTTCTTAGAGATCTGCGCAAAGTGGGATGTGACCGTAACAGTAATTGGTGAAGTTACAGATGGAAAGCATTTAGAGATTACCTGGAACGGTGAACTTATTGTGGATGTTCCACCACGCACGGTTGCTCACGATGGACCGGTCTACAACCGACCAATGGCACAACCTGCATATATTGACCAAGTAAATAATCAAAAAGTAATTGTCCCAATTCCAACAACGGCTGCCGAAATTAAAGCAGCGGTATTAAAGTTAGCCGGTGCACCAAACTTGGCTGATAAGTCATGGGTCACTTCGCAATACGATAAATATGTTCAGGGAAACACAATCCAATCTCAACCAGATGATTCCGGAATGGTTCGAATTGATGAAAAGACACAGTTAGGCGTTGCAATCTCAACTGATGCAAATGCAAATTGGTCTTATCTCAATCCATATCAAGGTGCCAAATTAGCTTTAGCTGAAGCCGCTCGCAATATTGCAACTGCCGGCGCCCGCCCATTGGCGGTAACGAACTGTCTTAACTTTGGCTCCCCAGAAGATCCAGGTGTGATGTGGCAGTTTGCCGAATCAGTACGAGGTTTAGCCGATGGCTGCCTCGAGATGGGGTTACCAGTAACTGGCGGAAACGTTTCTTTCTACAATCAAACGGGTTCGGTAGCGATTTTGCCAACACCAGTAATTGGCGTGCTTGGCGTAATTCAAGATGTCCGCAAACGAACACCCATGAGTTTTACGGAAAGCGATCTTGAACTGTATTTACTTGGTGAAACTGGCGAAGATGTAGCAGGCAGTGAGTGGGCTTTCTTGCACAATCAACGGGTGGGCCAATCACCAGTCGCTGATTTAGCCCGTGAAATGCGGTTAATTGAGGTTTTGTTGGAAGGTAATTCATTCTTTGTTGCCGCACATGATTTAAGCCAAGGTGGATTATCGGCCGGCCTAACTGAAATGGTTTTGCGCCATAAAGTCGGTGCCACGATTTCGCTAGATAATCCTGGCATCGCTTTAATTAGCGAGACACCCGGCCGCGTAATTGTTGCAATTAATAAATCCGATTACGCAAAACTCGAAGCGTTAGCCGTAAAAAATGAAATCAAAGTTTCTAGACTTGGTACAACCGGGGGAGATTCACTTATTATTAATGAGTCAATTATCCCGTTGTCTGAATTAAGTAAGGCTCACACATCTACCTTCTCAGATTTGTTTGGCTAATAACGATGCGCGATCCGGTAATCCTTGAATCTGTTAAGCAAAGCCTGGCTTTGTTGACGGCAAAAGCTCCAGGTGGCGCTATTGAAGTTCGAATCCCGCCATATGCAGCAGTGCAATGTGGCGATGGCCCAACACATAAACGTGGAACTCCACCCAATGTTGTAGAAATGAATGCACAAACTTGGCTAGCCTTAGCATCTGGTGAACTGCAATGGCAAGAAGCTATAAGCCGTGGCGATATTCAAGCATCTGGTGTCCGTGCCGATTTAACTGAGTACCTACCGCTAAGGAGCACACAATGAGACGCCCCGACGGATTACTCAATCACAATATTTTAGATGCAGACAAAGGACCACAAGATGCGTGTGGTGTCTTTGGTGTCTGGGCACCTGGCGAAGAAGTAGCAAAACTTTCTTTTTATGGTTTGTATGCACTTCAACATCGCGGAACTGAATCAGCTGGAATAGCTACAAGTGATGGCCAGCGAATCTTGGTTTACAAAGATATGGGTCTTGTTTCACAAGTCTTTACCGAAGGTGATTTAGCTACATTAAAAGGAAATTTAGCGATTGGCCACTGTCGTTACAGCACGACTGGTTCAAGCACGTGGGTAAATGCTCAGCCAACGTTGCGTCCAACCAAGTACGGAACGCTGGCTTTAGCCCATAATGGTAATTTAACAAATACCGGCGACTTGGCGCAGTTAGTACAAAATCTTGAAGGCGTTCCGGCCAGCACTGTTGGTGCCACAACGGATACTGAAATTATGACGGCGCTGATTGCGTTGCAAGATGAGAAAAACGTAGAAGCTAGCGCGCTTGCGGTGCTGCCATTACTCGAAGGCGCCTTTTCAATTATTTTTATGGATGAAAATACTTTGTATGCCGCGCGTGATCGACATGGAGTTCGACCACTAGTACTCGGCAAATTAGAGACAGGCTGGGTAGTTGCATCAGAGACTGCTGGTCTAGATATTGTTGGTGCGGCATTTGTGCGCGAGATCGAGCCTGGTGAATTTGTTGCAATTGATAAAGAAGGCGTTCGATCACAACGTTGGGCGCAGGCGCAGCCAAAGGGATGTCTCTTTGAATATGTTTACCTAGCCAGACCAGATACAACAATTGCTGGCAGTGGAATTCATAAGACACGCGTTGCTATTGGGCAACAACTTGCGCGCGAGGCGCCAGTTGACGCTGATTTAGTTATTCCAGTTCCAGAGTCAGGAACACCAGCAGCGATTGGTTACGCCAAAGAATCTGGAATCCCATTTGGTATGGGATTAGTGAAAAATTCATACGTAGGTCGAACATTTATCCAACCTTCACAGACAATTCGCCAATTAGGTATTCGCTTAAAGCTTAATCCTTTGCGCGAGATTATTGAAGGCAAGCGCATCGTGGTTGTCGATGATTCAATTGTTCGTGGAAATACCCAGCGGGCGATTGTTCGGATGCTGCGCGAGGCCGGAGCCCGGGAAATCCACGTACGTATCTCATCACCTCCAGTTAAGTGGCCATGTTTTTATGGAATCGACTTTGCTTCGCGTGCTGAATTAATCGCGAGTGGTTTAGATCTAGAGGAGATTCGTCGCTCAATTGGTGCGGATTCACTTGGCTATGTCTCACTTGAAGGTTTAATTGAATCAACTAACGTACCTGCCGAAAAGCTTTGCTCGGCATGCTTTACCGGCGAATATCCAATCCGCATCCCAGCCGATATGTCTGAAGGAAAAATGCGATTAGAGATTACGGAAGTACATGGTCACTAATGTCCACTTATAAAGATGCAGGCGTGGATATCGATGCTGGAGATCGCGCTGTTGAATTAATGAAGGCTTCGATTGCCAAAGCATCTCGTCCAGAAGTAATGGGATCCATTGGCGGCTTTGCTGGTTTATTTGATGCCAGCAAGTTAAAAGATATGAAACAACCCTTACTTGCAACATCAACTGATGGCGTGGGTACCAAAACTGAGATCGCGCGAGCTTTAGGAAAATACGACACCATTGGCGAAGATCTTGTTGCCATGGTCGTCGATGATTTAGTTGTGTGCGGGGCCGAACCATTATTTATGACGGATTACATCGCCGTCGGAAAAGTTATTCCAGAAAATATCGCTGAAATTGTTGCCGGCATCGCCCGCGGTTGTACCAAAGCAAACACAGCACTAATTGGCGGTGAAACCGCCGAACACCCAGGATTACTAGACGACGATGAGTTTGACGTTGCCGGCGCCGCCACCGGAGTAGTTGACGCCGACAAGCAACTAGGTGCGCACCGCGTAAAAGCGGGCGACCTTATCATTGCCATGCCAGCAAGTGGTTTTCACGCAAATGGTTTTTCACTTGTTCGCCACATTATTAAAACAGTAAAACTTAACTTGGCAGCACACGTAAACGAATATGGAAAATCTTCTGGTGAAGTTTTTTTAACGCCAACTGAAATCTATACACTCGATTGTTTAGCACTTATTAAATCTATGCCAGAACATCTGCATGCCTTTTCACACATCACTGGTGGGGGAATCGCCGAAAATACTGCGCGCGTAATTCCAGATGATTTAACGGCCACCTATGATCGTTCAACTTGGTCGCTGCCAATCGAGATGCAGTTAATGTCCAAGCTGGGCGGCGTCCCACAAGCCGACATGGAACGGACCTGGAACTGCGGAATTGGAATGAGTGCATTCATTGACCCATCAGTTGCCGATCTGACACTGCGTTCTTTAGCTGCCAGAGGCATGAAAGCTTGGGTTGCTGGCGTAGTTGAGCCTAGAAAAGCGGGCGATCCACGCTCAACTTTGGCCGGGAGCTACCAGGAGCGATAAAGTACGGATCTGACGCAGAGCAATAAGTGAAGGAGGTCGCCCATGGGTCGCGGCCGCGCAAAAGCAAAGCAAACCAAAGTTGCACGTGATTTGAAATATAACGGGCAAGACATGGATCTAGATCGATTAACTAAAGAGCTTCACGGCGAAATCGATACTTCTTCTCGCAAAGATGATGACGATCCTTTTGCCGAGGGCAATTACATTCCACGTTCGTGAACGCAACTCCTTACGTAGCTTCACTTCGTATTTACGAACCTCTTTCAGCATTTGAACCAGCCGATCGTTTACGTTGGCAAACACTTGAAAACGATGCAACTAGTTTTAATCGTGAACAAGAGTTAGCGCTAGAACGCCTGGCACATCCAGAACCACCAGCTGGTCGCCCCGATGGAGTTCATGTTTTAGATAAAGATGGAATCAGGTATTTATCACCATGGTCAACGGCAACTCGTTGTTGGGCAGCATTAGATAATTTTAAAGATTCATTGCCAAGTACGGTTGTTCCATTTTTTATTTCGCCAGCGATGGAGGATGTCATAACTGCTGGCGTCGATTTACTCGATGACAAAGTTCCACATATTTTAAATGAAACGTGGATTATTCCACCACGTTGGTTCATTCTGTTTTCACCCGATGAGCGAACTCGTGGTGAAAATGAAAATGGTTTATTTTCACGAGCGCTCACAAAAATTTCACTAGCCAAAGAGCGTTGCGAAGCAGCTCACGAAACAGTGTTGAATGCATTTGGTGATGGACCAGTTGAACAAGAGTTAGAAAATTTGCTGGAATGGCTAGATATGTTTCATCCAGAATCATTAGTTGAACTCGATTACGGCGGTTTAGCTAATTACATGGATGTTGCAATGAAAAACTCTGGCGAAACTGGTTTAGATGCTGACTCATCGATTGAAGATGTTACGCATTCAGTTTCCGGTCTTGCCGCCGCCGATGGAATGATGGCCGGCGTTGGATATCAACGGTTAATGTCGCGTTGGCGCTTAGTTCAAGCCTTCGAACAAGCCTCGTAGCGGTATTGCTTCGCGCCCAAAACCCCGTAATACTTCACCCTAATACGGTCCAATTCGGACACGACCTAAGGAGATTTGATGAACCGCATCCCTGATGCCGAAGTTCTCTTAACTCCAAAAGAGGTTGCGCAACGTTTTCACGTTAATCCAAAGACCGTTACCCGCTGGGCAAAAGCTGGAAAGTTAACAGCAATTCGCACATTAGGTGGCCATCGTCGCTACCGCGAATCAGAAGTTTTAGAACGATTGCGTGAATATAAGGAAAGCAGCGCTTAGTTATAAGTGCAGTAGGATTAACTTATGGCCGATGCAAACGAAGATGTAAAAGCAAGAATGCTTGCCGCTCTTGAAGCAAAGAAAAATAAAAAGGGCGCCCCAGGAACTCAAGCACATGCCGAGTCTGGATCAAAGATTCGTGGCGGCCAACGCAGTGGCGGAGCTCCACAGGTTCAGCGCAAGGCAGGTCCTTCCGGATCTGGCTCTGCTGGCTAAATCTTTACAACAAACCTCTTCGCTTTAACAACGGTTCGATTTTAGAATCGCGTCCGCGGAAATTACGGAACATCTGCATTGAATCGATCGATCCACCGCGTCCAAGAAGTTCATTCTTGAAGTGTTCACCGTTTTCGCGCTTTAGGCCACCGTTCTCTTTAAACCAATCAACGGTGTCGGCATCTAGAACTTCAGACCAAATGTAACCGTAATAACCAGACGAGTATCCGCCAGCAAAGATATGGCTGAAATAGGTTGAACGGTAACGAGTAGGAACAGCATCAAAATCTAATCCATAATCTTTTATAGCTTGTGCCTCAAAGGCCTCAACATCAGTAATTTTCGCCGCTTCTTCAACATTCAATTGATGCCAGGCAAGATCTAAAATAGCGGCAGCTAAGTAACTAGTCGTTGCATGACCTTCGTTAAACGTAGCAGCAGCGTTTAAATTATCGATCCACTCTTGTGGCAGCTTTTCATTAGTTTCAAAGTGGCGGGCATAGTTTTCAACTACTTCTGGCCACAGAATCCACATCTCATTTACCTGTGATGGAAATTCAACAAAGTCCCGTTGCACGCTGGTGCCAGAAACGCGTGGATATTTAACTTGTGACAACAAGCCATGCAGTGCATGCCCAAATTCATGGAACAACGTTGTGATCTCAGAATAAGTAAGCAGCGTTGGCTTTCCATCTGGCGGCTTTGGAATATTCAAGTTGTTAACGACGACCGGAAGTTGATTAAAGAGGAAGTTTTGATCAACTAAATTGTTCATCCACGCTCCACCACGCTTGGAATCGCGGGTGTAGAAGTCTCCGATAAATAGACCAACTTTGCTGCCATCTTCATTGTTGACTTCAAATGCTCGCGCCTCTGGATGATAAGTGATTAAATCTGGACGCTCTTTAAAAGTAATTCCAAATAGTTTGTTTGCGGCAAAGAAAACGCCGTCACGCAAGACGCGCTCCAACTCAAAGTAAGGGCGCATCTTTGCCGTATCAATGTTGTATTTTTCTAACCGAACTTGTTCCGTGTAAAAATCCCAGTCCCAGCTCTGAATTTCATGTCCAGCAGATTTCTGTAAATCTTCGGCCTCGGCACGGGCATTTCGCATGGCAGCTGGGGCGATCTTTCGAAGCATCGCATGGACATTGTCTGGATGTTCGGCAGTTTGAACGGCAATCACATGTTCGGCATGTGTTTCTTTACCAAACAAACGTGCCCGCTCGGCACGTAGTTGAACCATTTGCAACAAAATCGCCTTGTTATCGTTTTCGTTTGGTCGGTTAGCTTTACGCTTTGAATCCTCCATAATTTTTTCACGGAGTTTGCGATTAGTTAGTGAATCTAAAACGGGATTACCGGTGAAATTAACCATGCCAATTAGCCATTTACCGTCGTGTCCACGCTCTTTCGCGGCAATTGCAGCGGCGGTGATTTGATTCTCAGTTAAGCCATCGAGCTCTTCAACGGTATCAACCAAAACAGCTAAGTCATTGGTATCGGCTAAAACATTTTTACTAAATTGAGTCTCTAACTTAGATAGCGCCTCATTGAGTTCTTTTAATCGATCGCGTTGAACCTCGGTTAAATGAGCACCAGCCTGGATTAAATCTTTGTAGTAGCGCTCTAGTAACCACGCATCTTCGCTATTAAGACCAATTACTTCGCGGGCATCGTATAAATCTTTAATCCGCCGAAACAGCGCCGGATTTAAATTAATCGCATCTTGATGAGCGGCCAGCTTTGGCGCCATCTCTTCTTCAATTTTATCTAATTCATCGCTGGTATCACTAGATGATTTATTAAAAAAGACTAACAAGATACGCATTAACGCCTGGCCCGATTTTTCCAAAGCAACAATCGTGTTCTCGAAAGTTGCCGCACCCGGTGTATCCAAGATCGCCTGAACTTCGGCTAATTGCAAGGTGCAGCCTTCATAAAAGGCAGGCAAGTAATGCTCGACTTTTATCTCGGCAAATGGAGGCAGCTCGTATGCAAGTGAACTGCGTTGGGCAAATGGGTTCGCGTTAGTCATAACGCGCATAGTACCTATTTACTGGGAATTAATGGGGGCGACGACGACGCTGACTTGAGTTTGGTCGAGGACGCTTGCCACCACTGCGTGCTGGCTTATCAACGATTGGCACGATGTAAGGAACACCTGAAGGCTCTTGGGCTCCAGTAATTTTCATTAAATCAGTGCTGAGCGATGTAACGCCAACGTATTTAGCAGTAACGCCGGCACGTGAAATCAGTGAACCAACAGTTTTTTGCTGACGTGTAGTCGCAAGAGTTACAACAGTTCCGGCCTCACCTGCACGCGCCGTACGACCTGCGCGGTGCAAATAATCCTTGTGATCTTGTGGGAAATCAACGTGCACAACAAGTGAAATTCCATCTACGTGAATACCACGTGCAGCAACATCTGTTGCAACAAGTGCTGCGTTTGGTGTCTCCTTAAAAAGTGCCAACGTACGTGTACGAACTGCTTGTGATTTTCCACCGTGAAGTGCGCCAACTGGAACACCTGCGTGGGCAAGTTTGTCAGCTAAGCGATCTGCGCCGCGCTGTGTCTTTACAAACAAGATTGTCTTTCCATTACGGGCGGCAACTTGATTTGTAACGTCATCTTTATCAGATGGATTCATTACTAATACGTAGTGCTCCATTGTTGTAACAGATGCGCGATCGTTTTGTAGTGAGTGAGTCTTTGGATTCTTTAGGTACTGACGAACCAATGAATCAACACCACGATCTAGCGTTGCCGAGAAGAGCATGCGCTGGCCATCAAGCTTTGCCTGATCCAAAATTTCCTTAACAACCGGCAAGAAGCCCATGTCTGCCATTTGATCTGCTTCATCAAGAACAGTAATTTGTAGTTGATCTAGTTGAACTTCACCCTTATTGAGCAAGTCGATCAAACGACCAGGTGTTGCAACCAAGATTGCAGTTCCGCGACGCATCGCTGTGATCTGCTTTGCGTATGACATTCCACCAGCAACAACAACTGATTCGTGACCAATTGAACGAGCAAGTGGCATTAGAACTTCATCAATTTGCTGGGCAAGTTCGCGAGTAGGTGTTAAAACAAGTGCCAATGGCTTGTGTGGCTTAGCGGCCTTGCCATTTAAGTTATTAAGAAGTGCCAAACCGAAGGCAAGAGTCTTTCCTGAACCAGTTTGTCCGCGACCTAAAATATCGTGGCCAGCCAGTGCATCTGGAAGAGTTGCAATCTGAATTGGGAATGGATGCAAAATTCCTTGCTTGCTAAGAGCATTAACAAGAGGTGCGGCAATTCCAAGATCTCCGAAAGTTGTTGTGATTTCAGTTAGTGGAGTTGCATCAACAAGATTTGCATCTTCTAGATTTGCTGAAATGTAATTATCATCTGCGCCGAAATCTACGGCTGCATTTGAATGTGACTTCGCGTGCTGCTTGAAATCATCGCGCGCATAAGCTGGCGAATCATTACGGCGATCGCGAACTGGACGCTCGGCACGTGCATTAGCTGCGCGAGTATCTGGTGCAACACTGTTATTTTTCTTTGGACGTGTTGGATCAAACTTTTCATACTTGCGTGGCTCAAAATTTGGGCGACCATCATCGGTGCGCGCAATTCTGGCCTTTACTGCATCGCGACGATTAGTCGGACGAGTATCTGATTCTTTTTTGAATGCTGGACGCTCTAGGCGTTCTGCTTTCTTATAAACTTTTTTAACTTCTGGACGCTCTGTCTTTGCTGGACGTTCAGTTCTTTCGGCACGTGGCGCAGTTTCGCGAGCATCACGCTCTTTCACGAACTTCTTGGCACGTGATTCTGGACGCTGTGATTGTTCAATACGTGCTTTGCGCTCTTCTGGTGCTTCAGTTGGACGAGGTCGTGATGCGGTCTGCTTTTGGTAGCGCTCGGCACGAAGTTTTGAACGCTCAGACAAGCGACTTTCTTTTTTACTGACAGTTGAAGAATCAGTATCTGAATAACGACGAGTTGAATCAGGCTTTGCTGTTCTTGGTTTTGCTGCAGCAGCTTTACCAATTAATCCGCGATCTGATTTAGGAAGTCCGGCAGCGCCTTTGCGGGCAGCCTTTTGTGCCGATGTGTGACGGGCCTTTGGATCCGTTGCCTTAAATTCAGCTGCCTTCTTTGTGCGCTTTGGCTTTCCAACTGAGGCGGCACGGCGGGCTTTTCCAGGGGCGGATGTACGTGGTTGTAGAGACATAAAAGTAAACACCAATCGAGACGACAAGCGCGTCTCGGGTATGGATCGCGCTAATGGCGTCCAGGGCGAAGATAAGACTCGCATGTAGTGCTGCATGTTGCAGCACTTGGGGGAAGTGCATTGATGCGGTCGCACCAATGCCCTAATTCTAGCGTGGATTTTTCAGCGCAAAGACCAGCTGAAAGTCGATCGTAATGTGAAGCGAACACGCTCAATTGAGCATGGCTTATCAAATTCTCATCCGTATTTAACCTTCGCGTTATAGGGTTTTACTTATGAGTGATGACGAAGACATGGACGATATCGTCACCGAAGAGATGCTCTGGGATCGAATTCCTGAAGTTGAAGGCGAAGAGCGTGCCAGTACATATTACGAACTTAGTGCGCGTATTTATGCTCGCGGACAGTACGACGAAGCGCTCGCATTAGCCGAAACCGCGCGAGATATTTATTCACAATTAGGTGTTACTTCAGCATCTGAAGGTCTGGCGCAAGCGTATTCAGCGATTGGTTATAACTTAAATCAATTAAAGCGAATCGATGAAGCGGCAACGGCAATGAGCAAAGCTGTAGAAATTTTGCGGGAAAACAAATCTCCTATTGCATTAGAGCTTGCCTGCACATTGGGTGAGTGGTGGTACACATCAAAGCAATACGACAAAGTTGTATTAACCATGAATGAATGTGCGCAGGAACATTTAGTTGATAGCAATGAAATTGGTGCCGCTAATGACCTGCACTTAATCGGTTGTGCCGAACGGGAATTAAAGAATTACACAAAAGCTATCGATGCTTTTAAAGAAGCGCGTCAACTCTTTAAGCGAAATAAAGAAGTAATTCACGTTGCTCGATGTGATCAAAAAATCGCCTCGTGCTTAATCGAACTTGGCGAAGGCGATTTAGCCCTTGAGACTGCGCAGAAAGCCGTAGATGTCTTCGCAACTGGTCACGATCATCGCCGAGAAACTTTTGCATCCTTTGAATTTGGCAAGGCTCAAATATTGTTAGAAAAATTTGATGATGGCTTGGCAACGCTAGAAAATATCCTAGCCGTTGTTAGCGAAGATGAACCAAAAGATTTTGAATTTATTGTTGATATCGAAACGCGTATGTCTAAAATTATGCGTATGCAGGGCAGAATTAGCGAAGCCGATGAAATTGAGCGACGTTTAAAAGCGGTACAAGAGGCTTTAGAAGAAGAGCCGAAAGTTGATCAATAAGCTCAAAGATTTAGCAGAAATCAACATCAGCATGGTTTGTTTGGGCAATATCTGTCGCTCTCCAATGGCTGCCGCAGTTTTGGCAAATAAAACCGCTGACTGGAGTAATCCAAAAATCAATGTTGATAGCGCTGGAACAGGTCCCTGGCATATTGGCCAAGGGCCACATCCATCATCTAAAAAGATTTGGGAAAAGGCTGGTTATACATACTCACATACGGCGCAACAATTTAGCGAAAATGATTTTTTTGTGCAGGACCTAATTTTAGTAATGGATTCAAGTAATTTTCACAATGTAGTTTTATTGGCTAAAAGCGAGGAAGATCGGGCAAAAGTCTTTTACTTAAGAAGCTTTGATCCCAAACTTAATACCGTTGATCCAGAATCTGCTGATTTTCATAAATTGGAAGTACCAGATCCTTACAATCAATCTGATGAAGCATACGAAGAAACTTTAGCTATGGTCGAACGCGCCGTAGATGGCTTATTGCAAGAAATAAAGAACCGATAGCCGCGCCAATAGCTGCAATGACAAGTGGCCATTGAGTAGCGCCAGAACTCCACGTGGCCCCACCCCAAATTCCTGCACCTAGAATCGCAAAGTTCATTGATGCTTGATAGACGCCTTGCGCATGACCGCGGTGGTGATCTTCGCTTAATCCAGCGATCCAAGCTTTTCCAACTCCGTCGGTAAGTGCTGGGAAGAATCCATAGAGTGCCAGAGCAAGGACAGCGATTGTGTGATTCTGAGTTAAACCTAAAGTCGCGTAGGCAATTGCAAATGCAATTAATCCAGTTGCATAAACAATTCGAGGAGACAATTTATCTGCAACGTATCCAGCTGGAAATGCTGCAACCATCGTTACCGCGCTATATAACATGTAGGAAAGTACGACTTGATTAGTTGAAAAACCTAAATCATGTAATCGAAGCAAAAGTAGCGCATCTGGAATGTTTGTTAATTGAATTAAAACCAAGACAAATATTGCCTTCTTGAGTGTTGCGGGTAAGGGTACCTTTTCAGTTTTAACACGCTTTTTTCGCTCAACTTTTACAAAGTTTTCTCGAACAAAAATTGTCAGGACTCCCGACAAAATTGCCGGAATTATTGCCCACTTGGCAACGGCACGGACATCTCCATCTAATAAAGCCAAACCTATGAGAGCTAAACCAGGTCCAATTACTGCACCCAGATTGTCGCCACTTCGATGGAATCCAAAAGCTTTACCTAAGTGTTCTTTTGGAACAGAGTCATGAATTAATGCATCGCGCGGTGTGCTGCGTAGACCTTTTCCTATTCGATCGGTAATTCGTCCAACAAATACAAGGGGCCAAGCAGTTGCCACGACTACAAATGCTTTTCCAATACCAGCTAACGAGTAACCTGCAATTACAAAAGGTTTGCGTCCGTAAGTGTCGCTAGATTTACCGGCAATTAATTTCGTAAAACCAGCTGCAGCTTCGGCACATCCTTCGATTAAGCCAAGTGCAAGTGGTGCTGCACCAATTACACCAACAAGCAGAATCGGCAATAGTGGATATAAAAGTTCGCTAGCTGCATCTTGCGTAAGTGAAACTAAAGTTAGTACAACTAAATTTCGGGAAAGCCACTTTTTCATCATTTTGGTAAGTGCTGCAGTGCCCAGTGATACATAGCAATTGCACCAGCGGCAGATGCGTTCATCGAACGCGTCGAGCCATATTGATTAATCTCATATAAAACGTCGCAGACTGCAATTCCTTCATCTGACATTCCGGCACCCTCTTGGCCAAATAACAAAACACAACTTTCTGGGAGCGGCGCTGGTTCTAACTGTTTTGAACTAGGGACGTTATCGATACCAATAATTGGTAGATCAATTTCTTTGCAATATGCTGCAAATTCTTCAACGGTTGGGTGGTGAATAACCGTTAAGTATCGATCGGTGACCATTGCTCCGCGCTTGTTCCAATCACGTTTACCAATTATGTGAACAGCTGCAACGTTGAAAGCATTAGCAGTTCTAACTACTGATCCAATATTTAAATCATGTTGCCAATTTTCAATGGCGATCTGTAATTTATGTCGCTTGGTATTTAAATCGGCGACAATGGCCTCAACGCTCCAATACCTGTAGTGATCTAAGACATTGCGTCGATCACCATTCAGTAATAATTCAGGATCATATTGCTCGCCTACTGGCCAAGGCTTTTCATGTGGTCCCACCCCTACAACTGGGAAAAATTCTCCGGGGCCAATACTGGCGGGGGTTGTTGGCGAAGACATGTATGCACTCTAAACTGAAGGCATGTCAGCAATCAACACGGTCGTATACGTCATTCACCTTCTTGCCGTCTTAGGGATATTGGTTCTTTTGCTCCTGCAATCTAATAAGAACCCACGAAAATTAAATCCAGGCGTCTTGCATGCCGGACTGACCGCACTCATTGCTGGAATCGCGTTAGTTGGATTACATGATTCAGTTAAGCCAGATGAGGAACTCAACCACATAAAAGTTGGGATTAAATTTGTGATCTTGCTAGTGATATTGGCGCTTGGCTATAAGAACGTTAAGAAGCCAGTACTGCCTACAAATATTTGGCTAACCATGATTGGGCTTACCGTCTTTAACATCCTTATCGCTTCAGCCCGGATTTAGTTTTTGATGTTTTCTGTAAAAAAACTCTGGGTTATTGCTCTGGCTTTAACCTTATCGATAGCACCAGCCCAAGCGGCGCTAGCTCCTGAGTCAATTCCGGCAGCCTTCGATGAGTTATTAAAAATTCCCGCATTATCTAACCCAGCTATGATTTTAGTTGATGGAACTACTGGTCAAGTGATTTATGAGAAAAATATAAATTCACAACGCAAACCTGCATCAGTAATGAAGATTTTATCTGGCGCGGTAACGTTGAAGTATCTTGATCCACTCTCCGTTTTTAGCACTTCCATTTCTATTTCACCAGAAGAAAAAACAGTGGTTATTCAGGGCTCCTTAGATCCATGGATCAGCTTGGATCACAACGTGGCCAGAAAGATGTCTCGGGCATCATTGCCATATCTGGCATTTAACACGTTAAGTGCCGTGAAGGAAGCAAACGGGGGATCATTAAAAAATTACACCGTTGTTTACAGTAATTTATATGCAAAGGATGTATCGAACTTTAAAGCTTTTTGGGCTAAGCGAGGTTTTAAACCGAAGTACAAAGCTGTAACTAGTGATGAAAGTTCAATGGCACAGGGTGACACGATTGCCATGGAAATCTCACCAACGGTCGAAGAAATTTTAAAGTGGACAATGCTGTGGAGCGATAATTTATTAGCTGATCGACTTGCATTACTTTCGGCGAAAGCTGCAGGAGAAAGCTTTAACGTTAGTGGCGTGGATTTAATATTCAGAAAGTTATTAAATGATTTGCAAATTGACTCAAGTAAATTAGTTGTAAAAGATGGCAGTGGCTTATCTCGCCAAAATAAAATTACCGCAAAACTAATGGGCGAGTTATTATTTAAGATTCGCAGTGATGAGAGATTTACTCAGTTGTATACGACCTTACCTATCAGTGGTGTTTCTGGAACTCTTAATACGCGATTTATTAAGACTGCGCCAGCGGCAGTTGGATTAATCCGAGCAAAAACTGGAACCCTTAACGGAACTGCTACCTTGGCCGGTTATGTGCAATCTGGTGAGCGGGAATATATTTTTGTAACGATCGCTGATGAGATTCCCAAGGGTAATTCAGCATTAAATAAGGCTCGTTCTGCGATAGATCGCATTCTGGGCAGAATTGCAGCACCAAATATTCCAGCACAAATTTCACCAGCACCTTAGTTATTTGAGTAGATCTTTATCTGACCTTTGTAACAAGCTACCCAAGTATTGCTAGTCGGAACATCGTAAGTAATTCCAATAGGTTCATTGCAAACCTTGATCGTTTCAAGAACCTTCATATCCGAAGCTTGGACTGAAGACATTGTGTCGCTTTCAAAGTTCACAACAAAGAGCGTGGATCCATCGGCGGAAACGGCCAAACTTCGGGCCCTAGCCCCAGTTTTTACGCTCTTGCCAGCAATATTATGAGTTAAATCCCACGATGTGACTCGCCCAGAAAGATTCATAGTGACGTACATTTTTGTTTCATCTGGAGATAAAACAATGGCACGCGGATTACTGCCGATTGGGATATACGAGACTGTAAAATCTTCTAGATTGATCACATGGATCCGATTGCCACCCATCTCGGCGACAAATGCTTTTTTTGAATCCTTTGTAATTGCGATACCACGGGGATATCGACCGATTTTAATTGTCTTAACGACCTTTTGAGCTTCAAGTGAGATGACCGAAACCGTATACGAACACCAATTTGCCACTAGAACATATTTATTATCTGGTGTTACTTCTACAACTTTTGGTACCGAACCAACTAGATAAATCGCATCAATCTCGTAATTATTTCGATTGATCCGATACACAAAGCTTTTGTCGTATCCCGATGTAGGAGAACATGTGTCATGTCCTTCTTTGGTGTAACCGGGTCCATACATTGAGTAATTACTTACATACAAGTATTTGCCATCAGTCGAAAAACTACCTTCAACTGGGGCTCCTTTAAAAAGTGAGTTACTCTTTGAAAAACCAAAGTTTTTTAATGAAACTGAATCAGGAATTGTTTTGATTAATTCAAAAGTTTTTCCATCATAAATAGTTACGGAATGTCTGTACATCATGTTATGCGCACTAATTACGCCATCACCTGACGAACGGACAGATTTAGGAGAAATAACGCCGTTAATTGTCTTGATGAGTTTGAGTGAGGTTGTCTGAACTTCCGCTTCTGCGGGCATCGAATGGAGAGTGATACTGGAGATTAGGAGAAGTAGGAGAACTCTTTTTCTCACCTATGCACTCTACTGGTCGTGGTATTTGCTTTTACTGAGAGCAAGGTAACTCGTTGGCGTGCGAGAGCATCGGGAGCAACTTCTTTAAAGGCTGAGTAACCTTGCCTCGTGAGCGCAAGCATTCGGGGATACCTAGATCTAATGAAGTTAAGGGTCGTTGAACTTCTCTTAGTTTCAACTTTGCCGGCCATGGTTTTAGCGGCAAAGGGCTTACCAAGTTTTGGTTTAACAATCGCAACAATTTTTGCCGGAACTTTGGCAGCAGGAAGTGCAAACGCCTTTAACATGGTGATTGAAAGTGATTTAGATAAGCTCATGGCGCGCACTGCCAAGCGCCCAGTTGTTACCGGCTTAATTTCAAAAAGAGATGCAACGATCTTTGCAACGTTAATCGGTGCAATTTCGCTGGCTCTCTTTTGGTTTTTTACAACTTCACTTGCAACTTTATTGGCCTTGATTGCAATTGTTTTTTATGTCGTGGTTTATACGATGGCGCTTAAGCAAAGGACTTCCCAAAATATTGTGTGGGGTGGCGCAGCTGGTTGCATGCCAGTACTGATCGGTTGGGCTGCGGTGACTAACTCATTGTCATTAACTGCATGGGCATTTTTCTTTGTTATCTTCTTTTGGACACCGCCACACTTTTGGGCGTTAGCAATCAAATACAAAGATGATTACGCAGCCGCCGGAACTCCAATGCTTCCGGTAGTGGCCACAAAAGGTCGCGTGCGAGTACAGATGTGGCTTCATACAATTTTGATGATTGCTTCATCAATCATTTTAATCTGGTCAGCAAAGCTTCCAGTGTGGTCGATGGTTGTAACAATTCTCCTAGGCGCAGTCTTTGCCTTGCAATTAGTGAAGTTAAAGGAAGATTCACCAGAGTATGCAAAAGTAGCTGGAAAGATTTTCCAGTGGTCGATTACTTATTTAAGCCTTTTATCGGTTGTGCTTGTTGCCGCTCAATTACTGAGCTAAAGCCTGCGCAAGATCTTTAATTAAATCTGTTGAATGTTCTAGCCCAACAGATAAACGTAAAACAGATGGCGTGATGCCCATTTCTGCCTGGACTTCAGGTGCCAAACGTCGATGTGTTGTAGAGGCTGGATGAGTGATTAAAGATTTACTATCGCCCAAGTTATTGGAAATATCGATTATGCATAACTTATTCATGAAGGCGAAAACATCGGCCTGTGGACCTTTGAATTCAATACCAATTGTTGAACCACCACCATTATTCATTTGAGCCATGGCAAGTTTGTGTTCCGGGTGAGATTTTAGACCTGGGTAGCGCACTGATTTTATAGAAGGTTGTTTCTCTAAAAATTCTGCAATCGCCTGTGCATTTGAAACCATTCGCTCCACGCGCATTTCCATGGTCTCTAAAGATTTAACAAGAACCCAGGCATTAAATGGGCTCAGTGCCGGACCAGTATGGCGAACAAATGGTAAAAGTTTTTCGTTAATGTAACTGGCTGAACCAAGAATGGCGCCGGCAAGAACTCGTCCCTGACCATCAATATGTTTTGTTGCTGAATACATCACAACATCGGCGCCTAGTTGTAGTGGCTTTTGCAAAACTGGTGATGCCATTACGTTGTCAACAATTACTGTTGCACCAACTTTATGGGCGAGTTCACTGACCATTTTGATATCAACGATCTCCATTAATGGATTGCTAGGAGTTTCGATAAATACCGCTTTAGTAGTTTTGCTTAGGGCCTTTGCCCAAATAGTTGGGTCATTTTCTTTTACTAATTCAAACGTGACGCCCCATTTAGGTAAGAATTCAGTAATTACAATGTGACATGAAGAGAACATGGCCGCTGATGCAACTACGTGATCACCTTGTTCAACTAAACAAGCAAGCGATGCAAACATGGCTGACATTCCAGAACCAGTCGCTACGCAGAGTTCGGCACCTTCAATTGCAGCCAAACGTTTTTCAAACATTGCAATAGTTGGATTATGAAAGCGGCTATATAAATAATGATCGGTTTCTTCAGCAAATGAATCGAAAGCCTCTTCCGCCGACGTGTACGTAAAACCACTGTTGAGATACAAGGCTTCTGATGTTTCACCAAAGCCGGAGCGCGCTAAACCAGCACGCACTGAATGAGTCTGGGAATGAACTTCCCAATTAGGCTCACTTTTTTCAGGCCGAGGTTGATAACCCCAGGGGCGTTTGCTCATGGAGTAATTGTGGCAGAGTGAGGACATGACCAACACCGCAATTTCAGTTCAAGATCTCTCAAAAAAGTATGACGATCGGTTAGCCGTCTCGCACATCAACTTCGAGGTTCCGTTGGGAACAGTCTGTGGCTTCGTTGGCCCAAATGGCTCTGGAAAGACCACAACTATGCGAATGTTGCTGGGACTTATTACTCCAACAACTGGCCAAGGTCAGATTCTTGGTGAGCCGATCGAGCACCCAGAGAAGTACTTAAGTCGAGTCGGGGCCATGATCGAAGGACCTGCTTTTTATCCAGCATTATCGGGTCAGGAAAATTTAATGGTGTTGGCCAAACTCGGTGGTTTCCCAATCGAGCGCGTTCAAATTTTGCTGGAAAAAGTTGGCTTAGGTGATCGCGGAAAATCTAAGTACAAAACATATTCACTTGGCATGAAACAGCGTTTAGGAATTGCTGCCGCGCTATTACCGGAGCCAAAGTTATTAATGTTAGATGAACCAACAAATGGTTTAGATCCCGAAGGAATTCAAGAAGTTCGAGCACTTTTGCGTGATCTGGCAAATGATGGAACAACGGTTTTTGTCTCGTCACACCTTTTGTCAGAGCTTGAAATTATTAGTGACCATATTGTGATGCTTCGAAAAGGTGAGGTTGTATTTGCGGGGCCAATTGGTGACCTGATGGCACAACAACAACCAACGATTATCGCCAAATCACTCGACCATGCTGATTTAGTAAAGATTCTAGATATCGCCGTAAAGGCTGGACACCATGCGGTAATTCGAAATGATTCAGTACATATATTGGCGGCTATGGATTGGGCGCCACAACTTAATAAAGCGGCATTTGCTGCCGGAATAACTTTGGCTCAACTTGCTCCGCAACTGCCAAATCTAGAAGAAACTTTCTTTGAAATGACGGGGGATAAATAATGATAAATGTCGTTAAATCAGAGTTACGCAAACTTCGCCGACCATCATTATTTTTAGGAACTATGGGCGCAGTAGTCTTTTTCTCCGCGCTATTTTCAGCCTTACTTTTTCTCTTAATTGATTCCGAACAAGGAAACTCAGATCGTGGTCGTACCGTTGGTCGTGAAGTTCTCGGCTTAGCAACCGGTGGTGTGCAAGGCTTCTCAAGCACAGGTGGTTTTTTAGGAATTATTGCACTGTGCGTATTTGCCGCGCAAACTGCCCAGGAATATACCTACGGAACTCTTCGTAATCTATTAATCCGCCAACCAAGTCGCATGAAAATATTGGTCGGTAAATTAATTTCGATGAAGATTTTTGCTCTAGTAATGATTTTACTTTCGGTAATTACTAGTCTGGCAACATCTTTCATCCTGGCACCAGGGGCTAAAGTCAGTACCGATCTATGGTTTACATCAACTGGAATTGAAGCGATCGTTACCTCATTTATAAATGTAACTATTTCAGTTATTGGCTTTGGAATCGTAGGAATGGTTCTAGGGCTTCTACTTCGCTCACCAATAAGTGCAATCTCATTCGGTGTTTTGTGGCTGCTCATTGTGGAAAATTTACTGATTGCCGTAAAAAGCTCATTACAGAACTGGCTACCAGGGGCGCAGTTAACTGCAATCACATCTGGCGGTACGCCAGATATAACGTATTCCCATGCGTTAACGGTTGGCGGAATCTATGTTGGAATTGGAGCGTTAGCGGCATCTATTCTCTTTCTCCGCCGTGATGTAGCTAATTAGTCGCTATTCTTAAGGCATGACTACGGTGGTACCAGCAGTAAGAAATGCGGTACGACACTGGCTGGAAAAGTTTGAAGCTGGCGATAAAGTTTTAGTTGCAGTCTCAGGCGGTGCTGATTCATTGGCACTTGCCTCTGCATTAATTACGGAAAGTAAAGATTTAGCGATTACGGTAATCGGAGTCACAATTGATCATCAACTTCAGGAAAAATCTTCCGAACAGGCCAACATTGTTATTAGTCAACTAAAAGTATTAGGAATTGATTGCGTAGTTAAAAAAGTAAACGTTGATTTAAAAGAGGGATTAGAAGCATCGGCCAGAAAAGCGCGTTATGAAGCCTTGAATGAAATTGCTGCCGAAGTAAATGCCGTTGCTATTTTTCTAGGGCACACACGTGATGATCAAGCAGAAACTGTTTTGCTAGGACTGGCACGTGGTTCCGGAACGCGTTCACTCTCTGGGATGGCTCACCACAACGGAATCTATGTGCGGCCACTTTTAGAGATTACTCGCCAGCAAACCGAGAGTTACTGCACCGAATTAAATCTAACTTTTTGGCAGGATCCACATAATGTAGATTCACAGTTTGCTCGAGTTCGAGTTCGAACAGAAGCGATTCCGACATTGGAAAAAACAATTGGGCCAGGAATTTCGCAAGCACTTGCGCGAAGTGCCCAGTTATTGCGCGATGATGCTGATGCTTTAGATCAGTGGGCCAAGGACCAAGAGCTGGTGATGGATCTTTCAAATCTTGATTGCGAGCAGTTGGAAAAGCTGCCCCGAGCCATCCGAAGCCGCATCCTTAAAAATGCGATTTACGTCGCAGGAGCCCCCACCGGATCGGTTACAGCCGAGCATGTGAGCGTGGTTGAGGCCTTAATCTGCTCGTGGAAGGGCCAAGGAGCCATTGATCTTCCTGGCGGTGTGAGAGTTGAGCGAATTTCGGGCAGACTTTCGCTCTCAACGCACCGACCATAGGGAGCACCGTGGATTTAGAAGCAGTCAAAGGCGATATCGAACGCGTAATCGTCACCGAAGAAGCGCTTCAGGCACGAATTAAAGAGCTTGCTGCACAGGTTGATAAAGATTACGAAGGTAAGGACCTTTTACTTGTTGGTGTTTTAAAAGGTGCAGTGATGGCAGTTGCCGATTTATCACGTGCATTACAACGACATATTGATATGGATTGGATGGCGGTTTCTTCATACGGTTCTGGAACCAAGTCAAGCGGTGTTGTTAGGATTTTAAAAGATTTAGATCGAGACATTACGGGACGAAATGTTTTGATCGTTGAAGACATTGTTGATTCCGGGCTCACTCTTTCTTGGTTAAAAGCCAACCTCGAATCCCGTGGAGTTGGTTCTGTTGAAATTCTTTCGATCTTGCGTAAGCCAGAAGCGGCAAAAGTTGACGTTAATGTTAAATATGTTGGCTTTGATATTCCGAAAGATTTTGTTATTGGATATGGTCTTGATTTTGACGAAAAATATCGCAACCTTCCATTTATTGCCGTGCTTGCTAAGCACATGTACGAATAATCTGAAGAAACGGGAATCTGTAAAATGTCTAAAGTTCAAAAGCCAAAAAAGCCAATTAAAAAATCATTCGGTGGAAAATCTCCGGCAAAGAAGTCGGGATCAAAAGGACGTCAAATCCTTCGCGGACCTCTTTTTTGGATTATCGCTGCAATTTTTGCGGTGACGATATTTGGTCAGATTTCTTCAGCTGGAAATAGTTACACGAAAATTGAAACATCACAGGCGTTGGATGCAATTTCTAAAGGTCAAGTTTTATCGGCTGAAGTTATAGATCGTCAGCAAAAGCTCCGGTTAGTACTTACTCCTGGCAACACAATAAATGGTGATAGTAAAGTCGAAGCTTCATACGTTGCCCGCCAAGAACCAACGATCATTGATGCGCTAACGGGTAATCCGCCAACTAAAGGTTGGAATGTAAAAGTTCCTTCACAGTCTTTGTTGGTCTCATTTCTATTTTCAATCGTTCCCTTTTTATTGATTGGTTTGCTTTTCTTTTGGTTTATCAGTAAATCCCAGGGTGGCAATAAGGTTTTCCAATTTGGAAAATCACGTGCCAAGTTGCAAGACAACGATGTTCCAAAGACTACGTTTAAAGATGTAGCTGGCGCAGATGAGGCGCTAGCCGAACTTGAAGAGATTAAAGATTTTCTAGCTAAGCCAGAGAAATATGCACCGCTGGGTGCAAAAATACCTAAGGGCGTTTTGTTATTTGGTCCGCCCGGAACTGGAAAAACTCTACTTGCTCGCGCAGTTGCTGGTGAGGCGGGAGTACCTTTCTATTCAATCTCAGGTTCAGATTTTGTGGAAATGTTTGTTGGCGTAGGTGCTGCTCGAGTTCGTGATCTATTTAATCAAGCAAAGCAAAACGCACCTGCAATTGTTTTTATCGATGAAATTGATGCCGTCGGCAGACAACGTGGCGCCGGCATGGGTGGCGGACACGATGAACGTGAACAAACTCTTAATCAATTACTTGTTGAAATGGATGGCTTCGAGGAAAACTCTAAAGTTATTTTAATTGCGGCAACTAACCGCCCAGATGTTTTAGATCCTGCACTTTTGCGTCCTGGCCGTTTCGACCGACAGATCGCCGTTGATCGACCAGATCTCAAAGGTCGGGAAGCGATTTTGGAAGTCCATGCAAAGGGCAAGCCACTGAGCGAGGATGTAAAGCTAGTTGATTACGCACGTCGCACACCTGGATTTACTGGTGCCGATTTAGCGAGTGTGCTCAATGAAGCAGCACTTCTTTCAGCACGTGAAAATAAATCTGTTATTGGTAACTTTGAACTAGATGAAGCAATTGATCGTGTGATGGCCGGACCGCAACGTAAATCTCGTTTAATGAACGATGACGAGCGCAGAGTTACCGCTTATCACGAAGCCGGTCATGCACTTGTGGCACATGCGCTGCCACACACCGACCCGGTTCACAAAATTACGATCATGCCTCGTGGCCGCGCCCTTGGGTACACCATGGTTTTGCCTGATGAAGATAAATATTCAACAACTAGAAATCAATTACTAGATCAGTTGGCTTACTCACTGGGTGGTCGTGCCGCTGAAGAGTTAATTTTTCACGATCCATCAACAGGTGCATCTAATGATATTGAAAAAGCAACTGCATTAGCCCGTGCGATGGTGACACAGTACGGAATGACTGAAGCTATTGGTGCTATCAAATTAGGTGGATCAGCATCAGAACCATTTATGGGTCGCGATTATGGACACCAGCGCGATTACAGTGAAAAGATTGCCAGCGTCGTCGATAATGAAATACGTACATTAATTGAAAATGCACATCAGGAAGCATTTGATATTTTAGTTGCAAATCGTAAAATATTAGATGAGATGTCGATTCGCCTGCTTGAAGTTGAAACTCTCAACAAGGACGAGATTGCTGAAATCTTTAAGAAGGTAAAGATGGTTACGCCACGTGCAGCATGGACTGGTTCGACGACGCGGATTCCATCAACGCAACCACCAGTAGAAGTTCCAGAGCGAATTATTGTTGAAGCACCTATTGCTCCAAAAAAGAGAGCTCCACGTAAGAAGGCTGCCAGTGACGGTAAATAAACTCACTGTTAGCGATGGGCGCGCGAAGTCGCCATACGATCAAGAACGTGCCGAAAAAGCAGTTCGAGAGCTGCTTTTAGCGCTGGGTGAAGATCCAGATCGTGAAGGATTAAAAGAGACTCCAGCCAGAGTTGCACGTGCGATGAAAGAAAACTTTGAAGGATTGTGGCAATCGCCAGAGGATGTTTTAATGACGACTTTTGATATTGGGCATGAAGAGTTAGTAATCGTCCGCGACATCGAAGTTTTTTCTCATTGCGAGCATCACTTAACTCCCTTTCATGGTGTTGCCCATATTGGTTATATCCCGCGTGGAAAAATTACTGGGCTATCAAAGTTAGCTCGCTTAGTTGATATGTACGCAAAGCGTCCGCAAGTACAAGAGCGTTTAACAACTCAGATCGCAGACGCCTTAGTAAGTATTTTAGATCCACTGGGCGTAATTGTGATTATCGATTGCGAACACCTATGTATGTCAATGCGCGGAGTAAAAAAATCAAGTGCCAGAACAACGACGTCAGCGGTACGTGGTGCATTACTAAATGCAGCGACTCGTTCAGAGGCGATCGCCTTAATTACTAAAGGTTAATTTTATGTTAGTGATGGGCATTTTAAATGTCACTCCAGATTCCTTTGCTGATGGCGGGCGACATAATGATTTTGCTGCCGCCGTTGCTCGTGGTTTAGAGATGATTGCCGAAGGCGTTGACATCATTGATATTGGCGGGGAATCCACTAGACCCGGAGCTGAGCGAGTTTCGGAAGCTGAAGAATTAGCGCGAACAATTCCAGTTATAAAAGAGTTGGCTGGACGTGGAGTGAAAATTAGTATCGACACAATGCGGGCAAGTGTTGCCCAAGCAGCGATTAATAATGGGGCAAATATTATTAATGACGTCAGTGGCGGGTTAGCAGATCCCGATATGTTGGCAACGGCAGCACGTTTAAAAACCCCATATATTGCCATGCACTGGCGGGGGCAATCCAAAGAGATGAACGCTTTGGCGGTTTATGAAAACGTGGTTGACGAGGTAATAGCCGAACTTAAAGTGCGTATTAATGCGGCACTAGCTGCCGGAATTACGAAAGAGAATTTAATTATTGACCCAGGTTTAGGTTTTGCAAAAGATGCTGAACATAACTGGGCGATTATCGATTCCATAGCCAGAATCGTTGACCTTGGATATCCAGTTTTAGTTGGCGCTTCCCGAAAGCGTTTTCTAGGTGGCGATTCACCCGATGAACGCGAACAGGCAACGATTGATCTTACGAGGCGGCTGAGCACGACCGGTGTTTGGGCAGTTAGAGTTCATAGTGTGAAACCGCATAAGGAAATTGTGAATATATGAGTGATCAAATAGTTTTAACTGGAATCGAAGGCTTTGGTTACCACGGCCTTTTCGATCATGAACGTGAAAATGGCCAAGATTTTTACGTCGACCTAGTTTTAGATGTTGATTTAACACAGGCATCAGTAAGTGATGCGATTGAAGATACTGTGAATTACGGTGAAATTACAGATTTAGTTGTGGAAGAAATTACAAGTAATCCAGTGAATTTAATTGAAAAGCTAGCTGCACGAATCGCTGAGCGAGTTTTAAACCAACATATAAAAGTTAATTCAGTGACGGTAACTGTTCACAAACCCCAAGCTCCTGTTTCGGCAAAATTAAAAGATATTGCAGTTGTGATATCTCGTTCGCGATGAAAGCAGTGATTGCACTTGGTGCAAATATTGGCCGACCCAAGGAAAATCTAGATCTAGCAATTGCTCTCTTAAGCCAAGCTTGCGATGTCAATGCACGCTCTTCGTACTACACAACTTCTCCAGTAGGTGGTCCAGAACAACCTGATTACATAAATGCAGTCTGCCTGGTTGAAAGTGAGTTACCAGCGATGCAGTTGTTATCGCTTTTGCATGGCATCGAAAAAAGTATGGGCCGTGAAAGAATTGAGCACTGGGGTCCGCGAACAATTGATTTAGATTTAATTCAATACGGGGGATTACTGAGCAAAGCCGAAGAGCTTCAACTTCCACACCCTCGTGCGCATGAGCGTCGTTTCGTTTTAGAGCCGTGGTTTGAAATTGAGCCTGATGCGATCTTGCTGACGCATGGAGCGATAAAAGAACTTTTGGAGCATTTACCTGCTTAGCGGTAAAGTATGAATGTCTCGCCCGGTACCTGAAAGGACTGGAGCCACTTCTTATGACTGTATTAGTTCCAACAATGGGTGCCTTACATAAAGGCCATCAAGTGTTGATTAAACGTGCCCGCACACTCGATAAAGATGTCATTGTCAGTATCTTTGTAAACCCACTTCAATTTGAAAATAAAGAGGATTTAGAAAAATATCCGAGTAATCCAAAGCGCGATATTGAAATTGCAACAATCGCTGGGGCAACTGAAATTTGGTTCCCCGAGTACGAAGAGCTCTACCCAGAAGGTTTTACTATGCGTAGCGCAGGTTCCCTTGGCAATAAATACGAGGGTGAATCACGCCCAGGACATTTTGATGGCGTTGTAACTGTTATTGATAGATTATTCGCAGTTGCTAAGCCAAGTAAGGCCATCTTCGGTGAAAAAGATTTTCAACAGTTGGCAATTATAAAAGCGATGAAGAGTAAAGTTGAAATAATTGCCGTACCAACGGTTCGTGAATTTGATGGACTTGCTATGTCATCGCGCAACATTCGACTCAGTGAAGCCGGAAGAAGCAGTGCGCTGGTAATTCATCGGGCACTGGCTGCGGCAAAGCTTGCTCCTACAGTTGAAATCGCACAAGAAATACTGAAGACAACTTTGGCCACAGAATCAGGTTTTGATCAAGATTACGCAATAATTATTGATGAAAATACTTTTGAACCTGCTAGCGAATCAACCATGCAACGACGTGCAATCGTCGCAGGTTGGGTCGAGGGTGTTCGATTAATTGACAATATGCCGATGGTGGGGAGATAACAATGTTATTAACAGTAGACGTTGGAAACACAAACACGGTACTTGGAATTTTTGATGAGAAAGACTTATTAAAATCTTGGCGAGTTAAAACTGACCCTCGCAGTACCGCCGATGAATTGTGGCTGCAGTATCGTGCATTAATCGAAGGCTATGACTTAACTGGACTATCGATATGTTCAACTGTCCCGGCAACTCTTCGGGAACTACGAAATATGATCTCTGATTACTTTGCAGATATTCGCGTAACGATTGTGGAACCCGGAACTAAAACGGGAGTGCCATTATTAGTTGATAATCCTAAAGAGATTGGCGCTGATCGAATCGTAAATACTTTGGCTGCGCACACTCTTTTTGGTGGCCCGGCAATCGTTGTTGATTTTGGAACTTCTACAAATTTAGACGTGGTCTCACCAAAAGGTGAGTTTTTAGGAGGTGCGTTAGCGCCAGGAATTGAAATTTCAGTTGATGCGCTGGCATCACGAGCTGCCCAACTTCGTAAAGTCGAATTAATCAAACCCAAGAATGTAATCGGTAAAAATACGGTGGAAGCTTTGCAGTCTGGCACAATCTTTGGCTTTGCCGGGCAGGTAGATGGCTTAGTCGATCGCATAACTGCTGAGTTAGCGGAGTCGTATTCAAAAAAGCCGATTGTGGTTGCAACGGGCGGTTTAGCACCGTTGATCGTGGGAGTTTCGCAAAACATTAAGCATTACGAACCAGATTTAACGTTGATAGGTCTTCGCCTAATTCACGAACGAAATGCTTGAGTCGGTAGACTCCGCTAACTATGAGCACTGAAAACTTGCCGGAAGAGGATCTACCCGAGCAACTACGAATTCGCCGCGAAAAGCGGGCTGGCTTGATTGCTCGCAATATCGAGCCATATCCAGTTGCAGTGCCACGTACAAAATCTTTAGTTGAAATTCGAGAAAAATATCAAGGCCTAGAAGTAGATGTGACAACTGGTGATATCGAATCCTTAACGGGGCGGATCATTTTTAAGCGAGATACCGGAAAACTTTGCTTTGCAACTTTGCGCGAGGGTAATGGAACTGAACTTCAGGCCATGTTGTCACTAGACAAAGTTGGTCAAGATGCACTCGATAACTGGAAATCCGATATTGATTTAGGTGACATTGTCTCGGTCACCGGTGAAATTATTACATCCAAGCGTGGAGAGCTTTCCATTTTGGCAAACTCTTATACGTTAGCTTCAAAGTCGCTACGACCTTTACCTAACGATCACAAGCCGATGTCGGAAGAGACTCGAGTTCGCATGCGTTATGTAGATCTAATTGTTCGCCCCGAAGCCCGCAGCAATGCGCGTTTGCGTCCGGCAGTTTTGAAATCTCTACGCGATACTTTTGATAAAAAAGATTTTATTGAAGTTGAAACACCAATGCTGCAAGTGATGCATGGTGGTGCGACAGCACGTCCATTTAAGTCTTTCTCTAATGCCTACGATATGGATCTATTTCTTCGCATCGCACCAGAACTATTTTTAAAGCGCTGCGTAGTCGGTGGCATGGAACGCGTTTTTGAGATGAACCGAAACTTTCGAAATGAAGGTGCGGATTCTTCACACTCACCTGAGTTTGCAATGATTGAAAGCTATATGGCTTATGGCGATTGGATGTCGATCGCAGATTTAACTCGCGACCTGGTTCAAAATGCAGCAATGGCAGTTGCTGGTTCACATGTTGTGACACACCATGATGGTCGCCAAGCCGACTTAGGTGGAAATTGGAAGCAAATATCTCTGTACGACGCTCTCTCTAATGGCGTTGGTGAGAGCGTTACCGCCCTTACCCCGCTTGTAGATTTGAAGAAATTTGCCGAAAAACTTGGCGTGAAAGTTGATCCTAAGTGGGTTACCGGAAAGCTTGCAGAAGAGATCTTTGAGCACGTAGCAAAAGATCAATTAATTGAGCCAACATTTGTGATGGGATTCCCAGTTGATACTTCACCACTTGTTCGTGCGCATCGAGAAATCCCTGGCGTTGTTGAAAAATGGGATTTATACGTAGATGGTTTTGAATTAGCAACTGGATATTCTGAATTAATTGATCCAGTTGTTCAACGTGATCGTTTAGTAGAGCAAGCAACTCTTGGGGCAAAGGGAGATCTTGAAGCGATGCAAGTCGATGAAGATTTCTTACGTGCCATGGAGTTCGCGATGCCACCAACTGGCGGAATGGGAATGGGTGTAGATCGTTTACTGATGGCACTTACTGGATTAGGTATTCGCGAAACAATCTTGTTCCCACTAGTGAAACCAGAAATAGATTAATCAATGCTAATTCGCCCAGCAAGAACAAGTGATGTAAAAGTAATTCGAGAAATTGTTGATTCCTTTGCTGCTCCTGGCAAAATGCTTTCAAAAGAGACTGTAACTTTATTTGAAAGTGTTCAGGAGTTTACGATTGCCGAAATTGATGGCCAAGTAGTTGGTTGTGGTGCACTGCATGTTCTTTGGGAAGATTTAGCAGAAGTTCGTACCGTTGCGGTAAAGAAAGAAAAACAGCACCAAGGAATTGGCGACTTGCTATTAGAAAAGATTATTGAACGAGCACAAGAAGTAGGCGTGACCCGAATTTTCTGCCTAACTTTTCAAACCGAGTTCTTTGGTCGTCATGGCTTTGAAGTTATCGAGGGAACTCCAGTTGAGCCTGATGTTTACGCCCAGCTTTTGCGCTCGTATGACACGGGTGTGGCCGAGTTCTTGGATTTGGAGTCGGTGAAGCCAAATACCTTGGGCAATACGCGAATGCTCAAGAAACTGTAAGTTTCTGAGCCGAAAGGAATGCTCAAAAAACTCTAAGGGAAATTACCCTAGATTTAGGCTCGTTTCGGGCATAACCCCGCCACATTTGGGGTTGTAAAAGTCAGATGGATTCCGCCTCGCGAGCCTAGGCCCGCAGGTATTAGGCTTAATCAAAGATCGAACCAAAGGAGCACCGCCCATGTTTGAGCGTTTTACCGACCGAGCCCGACGCGTAGTCGTATTGGCCCAAGAAGAAGCACGCATGCTCAACCACAACTACATCGGTACCGAGCACATTTTGCTTGGCCTCATTCACGAAGGTGAAGGCGTTGCCGCTAAAGGTCTGGAATCACTTGGCATCTCACTTGAAGGCGTTCGCGCACAAGTAGAAGAAATTATTGGTCAAGGTCAACAAGCTCCAAGTGGCCACATTCCATTTACTCCGCGCGCAAAGAAAGTTCTCGAACTTTCACTTCGCGAAGCGTTGCAGTTAGGGCACAACTACATTGGAACTGAACATATTCTCCTTGGATTAATCCGCGAAGGTGAAGGAGTTGCTGCGCAAGTTTTGGTAAAGCTAGGCGCAGATCTCAATCGTGTTCGCCAACAAGTCATTCAACTTCTTTCAGGATATCAAGGCAAGGAAACTGTTCAAGCAGGTCCGGCCGAAGGAGTTCCATCTACCTCTCTTGTACTCGATCAATTTGGTCGCAACTTAACGCAAGCTGCCCGCGAAGGAAAACTTGATCCAGTTATCGGTCGCGAAAATGAAATTGAACGTGTGATGCAAGTTCTCTCACGTCGCACAAAAAACAATCCAGTTCTCATTGGTGAACCAGGTGTTGGTAAGACTGCAGTGGTCGAAGGTCTTGCCCAAGCAATCTTTAAAAATGATGTGCCAGATACTTTGAAAGATAAGCAGGTCTACTCACTTGATCTTGGTGCACTCGTTGCCGGTAGTCGCTACCGTGGTGATTTCGAAGAACGCCTGAAGAAAGTTCTAAAAGAGATTAAAACTCGTGGCGACATCATTCTTTTCATCGATGAAATTCACACACTTGTGGGTGCAGGAGCAGCCGAAGGTGCAATCGATGCAGCAAGTATTTTGAAGCCAATGCTTGCCCGTGGTGAGCTACAGACAATCGGTGCCACAACACTTGATGAGTATCGCAAGCACGTTGAAAAGGATGCCGCGCTAGAGCGCCGCTTCCAACCAATTCAAGTTAAAGAGCCAACAGTTGCGCACACCATTGAGATTCTGAAGGGTCTTCGTGATCGCTACGAAACTCACCACCGAGTATCAATTACCGATGGTGCGCTCGCTGCCGCAGCAAACATGGCCGATCGTTACGTTTCAGATCGCTTCTTGCCAGACAAGGCGATCGATCTCATTGATGAAGCAGGTTCACGTCTTCGCATTAAGCGCATGACTGCGCCACCTGAGCTTCGTGAATTCGATGACAAGATCGCTGCAGCTCGCAAAGAAAAAGAGTCGGCAATCGATGGTCAAGACTTTGAATTAGCTGCCTCACTTCGCGATAAGGAAAAGACGCTTATCATTGAAAAGCAGGAAGCAGAAAAGAATTGGAAGGCAACTGACCTTGATAAGGTCACTGAAGTTGATGAAGAGTTAATCGCTCAAGTACTTTCAATATCAACTGGAATTCCAGTATTTAAGTTAACTGAAGAAGAGACTGCACGTCTATTGAAGATGGAAGATGAGTTACATCAGCGCGTGATTGGCCAAGATCAAGCGATCAAGTCGCTGTCAAAGGCGATCCGTCGTACTCGTGCCGGCTTAAAAGATCCACGCCGCCCAGGTGGATCATTTATCTTTGCTGGCCCATCGGGTGTTGGTAAGACAGAGCTTTCACGAACTCTTGCATCATTTTTATTTGGTGATCAAGATGCGTTAATTCAATTAGATATGTCGGAATACTCGGAGCGTCACACCGCATCTCGTTTATTTGGTGCACCTCCAGGGTACGTCGGTTACGACGAAGGCGGACAGCTAACTGAAAAGGTTCGCCGTCGTCCATTCTCTGTTGTTTTATTTGATGAGATCGAAAAAGCGCACCCAGATATCTTCAACTCACTGCTACAAGTGTTAGAAGATGGACGCCTAACTGATGCGCAAGGTCGCACAGTAGATTTCAAAAACACAATTATCATCATGACCACAAACCTTGGTACTCGTGATATTTCGAAGTCACTTGGGCTTGGATTTGCAAACAGTGGTGATGATTTAACAAATTATGAGCGCATGAAGGGCAAAGTAAGTGAAGAGCTTAAGAGCCACTTCCGCCCAGAATTTCTCAACCGTATTGATGATGTCATCGTCTTCCATCAATTAACTAAGCCTCAAATTATTGAGATCGTTGATTTGATGCTGAAGAACCTTGATGATCGCTTGCAGGTAAAGGACATGGGTATCGAATTAACTCCTGCTGCCAAGGATCTTCTGGCAGACCGTGGTTACGATCCACTACTTGGTGCACGTCCACTGCGTCGAACAATTCAACGCGAAATTGAAGATGCACTATCAGAGCGCATCTTGTTCGGTGAATTAAAAGCCGGAGAGATCATCGTTGTTGATGTCGAGGGAGTTGGCGCGGAAGCTGCCTTCACTTTCAAGGGTGCACCAAAGGCGGCAATGCCTGATACACCTGAAGATCTTGCCGAAGCTCCAACTGTGTAATTTACTTTAAGAACCAAGTTCTTTTAGTGCATCGCCGGTAACGCGGTAAACAGTCCACTCATCCATGGCTACTGCGCCTAAGGATATGTAGAAATCAATGCTTGGTTGGTTCCAATCCAGCACCCACCATTGCAAACGTTCGTAATCGCGTTCAACGCAGATCTTTCCTAGCTCTTTTAAAAGCGCTAGGCCATGTCCTTTTTTGCGATGAGCCGGGTCAACGTAAAGATCCTCTAAGTAGATACCGGGCTTACCTAACCAGGTTGAATAATTTAAAAACCAGATCGAGATACCAATTACTTCTCCGGCATCTTCGGCTACGTGGCAGAAGGCAAATGGATTATCACCAAAAAGTGATTGTTCAATTTGCTGGTGTGTAGCTTTTGCTTCCAGCGGAGCTT
>JBBQRL010000007.1:0-49094 GCA_038214925.1 Candidatus Nanopelagicales bacterium
AGAACAACATTGGCACCGCCATGCAAAATTCCCATGGGTTGCGTGTTTCCATCTACTGGCATGGTCGCCACTAACCGGGTGAGTGAAGCCTCGATTATTTCGATGCCCATTTTCTTATCAAGGGCGCCGCTTCCGCGTTCACGAATAATTGCAAGATAGTCCGGTTCAGTCATGCGCTCAGTCTAATGCGCACCCTACGATGCATCCATGACCAAACGCCTATTACTCATCGATGGGCATTCCATGGCATATCGTGCTTTTTTCGCCCTGCCGGCCGAGAACTTCACTACCGCTTCTGGTCAGCACACAAACGCAATTTATGGCTTTGCCACTATGTTGCTTTCATTGCTATCGAGTGAGAAGCCAACACATGTTGCCGTGGCATTCGATGTCTCCCGAAAAACTTTTAGATCTGAAATCTTTCCTGAATATAAAGCCAATCGTGCCAAAACCCCTGATGAATTTCGATCACAAATGTCGTATTTACATGAATTGGTTACGGCCTTTGGAATCAATTCTTTTGAGATCGAAGGTTACGAGGCCGATGACATTATTGCAACGATTGCAAAGCAGGCCGAACGCGAAGGCGCCGAAGTTCTTATTTGTACTGGCGATCGAGATTCATTCCAACTCGTAAATGATAAAACAACTGTTTTATATCCAAAACGTGGCGTCAGCGATTTAGCACGAATGACCCCCGCTGCAATTATTGAAAAATATGGAATGACTCCCGATCAGTATCCTGATTTTGCGGCATTGCGCGGTGACCCCAGTGATAACTTGCCATCGGTTCCCGGAGTTGGTGAAAAAACCGCAGCTAAGTGGGTCATCGAATATGGATCACTTCATGAACTCGTCGCCAACGTAGACAAACTCGGCGGAAAGGTTGGCCAATCATTGCGAGATTCAATTAGTGATGTGCTTCGAAACCGCGAACTCACACAGTTAGTGGCAAATGTTCCACTTGAATTTTCAGTTGATGCCCTCCTATGGGATGGGGCCAACGAGAGTGCACTTAATCCACTGTTTGAATCACTCGAATTTAAAACATTAAAGGATCGAATGAAGCCGATTCTGGCGAAATCTAATCGAGTCGGCCCCGAACCAGTCCTAGATCTCTTCGCAATGGAAATTGCCGAAGGAGTTTTAACGCCGCAAGAGGCGAGTGTAAAAATCGCCTTACATACCGGAAGCATTGCAATAGCTTTTCAAATGGAAGATGATCTTTTACACCGCTACGCCGTAGCACTATCGCCAAGTGATGTATTTTTGGTGCACTCATCGCAAATGGGGGACTGGGCATTTGATACAAAGGTGCCAAAGATTGCCCACGATGCCAAAACGTTGGCACGCAAAAATGGCTTAACTGGAGTTTGCTTTGATACTTCCTTGGCCGCTTATTTAGTAAACCCAGGAGTTCGCGCGCAAGATTTGAAAGACATCCAGGAGCGCTGGGGTGATGGAACTTCCATCAACGAAAGTTCACCAGAACAATTTCTTCTCACATCTGCCCGGGCTTTATTCACCTTGCAGATCGCTCTGACAGCAGAGTTAAAAGAGCGAAATTTGTGGCAGCTATATACGACGATGGAGCTGCCAATTGCCGATCTTTTAGCCGGTATGGAAAGTATTGGAATAGCCGTTAATAAAAAGGAGTTATCAAATTTAGCGCTCTTTTTTGAAGGTGAAGTAAGCCGGGAAACAAAAGCTGCGCATGAGGCTGTTGGGCATGAATTCAATGTTGCTTCACCTAAGCAGCTGCAGGTTGTTCTCTTTGATGAACTTGGTTTACCTAAGACAAAAAAGATTAAGACTGGATATACAACGGATGCCGAAAGCCTCGATTGGCTGCATCAAAAAAGCAAACATCCAGTTTTGACCTCACTTCTTCGTATCCGTGAGACTAAAAAACTTGGTTCAACGGTTGAGGGTTTGATCGCTGAGATCGCTGCCGATGGACGTATTCATACTCATTTTCAACAAACTGTTGCCGCCACCGGACGGTTGTCATCGACTGGCCCAAATTTACAAAATATCCCGGTGCGCACCGAAGAGGGGCGAAGGATTCGAGCCTGCTTCACAGTTGGTAAGGGCTATTCATCGCTGCTTACTGCTGATTACAGCCAAATTGAAATGCGCATCATGGCGCATTTATCTAATGATGAAAAACTTTTGGCGGCTTTTGCAACGGGTGAAGATCTGCACGCAACTATTGCCGCTGTAATTTTGGGAGTAAAGGCCAGTGATGTAGATTCGGAAATGCGTAGACAGGTTAAAGCCATGTCATACGGGTTGGCTTATGGTCTATCTTCTTTTGGTTTATCGATGCAATTGGGAATTACGCCGCCGGCTGCGCAAGCGTTGATGGATACTTACTTCGAACGTTTTGGTGGAATTCGGGATTACTTAAAGACTGTTGTCGAGCAAGCTCGCAAGGTGGGGTATACCGAAACGATTATGGGTCGCCGCCGGTACCTGCCAGATTTAATGCACGATAATCGCCAGCGTCGTGATGTGGCCGAGCGAATGGCGCTGAATGCGCCAATTCAAGGATCGGCTGCAGATATTATTAAAATTGCTATGTTGAACGTTGCTTCGGCGATCAACAAAGAGAAGTTGAAATCCAGACTTTTACTGCAGATTCACGATGAACTCATTATCGAAGTTGTGTCAGGTGAAGAAGAGCAGATAACCGCACTGGCTAAACGTGAAATGGGAAATGCATATCCATTAAAAGCACCCTTGGATGTAAGTGCCGGACTTGGTCTAACCTGGAACGAAGCTGCTCACTAATTACTTCACTTCGTTAGTTAAATCCTTCATGGCTTGCAAATCTTCTTCTTCAGTTGGAATGTCGTTGGCAGCACTTAACCGCTTTCGACCAATAGTTAAGATTAGCAAACCAATAAATAACATGACTGGCATGATTCCTAATGCAATTCGTGGCGAATAGTTTTCTGAGATTAATCCACCAACTGCTGCGCCAACTGCCATAAATGAACCCTCAACACTCCAGATCCAACCCAGTGATGCCGTCTGTGATCCTTGTGGACGAACCGCTTCGAGAACTTCAAAATAAAATACTTGAACCATGCCACCTAGGAACCCGATTCCAACTCCAACTAATGCCATGGTCCAATCGGGATATGTAAATGCAACGGGGATACTCATGATGATCCACACACCATAGGCTTTTAGCATCGCCGATAGCGGCGCTAATTTCTTTGAAACTAAACCACCAACAAGACCGCCAATAACAGTTGCTACACCAAATGAAGCAAAGATCCATGCGACCCGATGTGCCACATTTTCTTGGGTAGCAAAAGCTGGTACTGCTACATCAAAGACACCCCAGCCAAATCCGATGAAACATCCTTCCAGCATCAGAAGTTGAATTGCCCGATCACGCCACAATTTTTGTTGCCCTTTTGCTTTTTTCTCAGGAATCCAGTTTCGTGAAATCGAGTTAAAGGCCAAGGCAGTTCCACCGATAAACATTAGCGCAGCAGTTGTGATCAGACCCAAAGATGGATGCGATGAAAGTGAAAGCGAAGTAATGACAACTGGTCCAATAATTGAGGTGAAGTTCATCATAGAAGAATCAAAAGCGTAGGCAGTACGAAGTGACGAAGCCGGAACGATGTCTTTCCATAATGGGCGAACCGAAAGATTAATTGGCGGAGCAGTGGCCCCCATGATTAATGCGGTAACTAAAAGTGAAGTTCGCGACTGCATGTTGGCAAAAACTAGAATTAAAACAACATAGGAAGGAACCAAAATTCGAATTGGCCACTTCTGCCCATATCGATCCATCACTGAGCCGCGAATTCCGGCCGTAAGTGAACCAGCTAGTGAATTCAACCCGATCGCAAAACCGGCAACTGCGATGGAGTCAGTGGCTTGTTCGGTTTTAAAGAAGATTCCCAAAGCGATCATTGAGTAGGCCAATCGAGCTGGAAATGCGCTCAATCCAAGCCAAAGCACATGAGGTAGAGCAAGTAGTTCTTTGTATTGTTTCATTGCACCGCCAATTCTATCTTCCACTCTCATGTATTTCCAAGGATTTGCTCTGGTGAGCGGGTAAACCGTACCCTTGCCCTTCAGCCGCAAACGCGGAAACTACTACTTTCTATCCCTACGGAGCACAATTGTCTACACCACAAATTGCAGTAAATGACATCGGATCAGCTGAAGATTTTCTAGCAGCTATCGAAGGCACAATCAGAAACTTTAATGACGGCGACCTAGTATCAGGAACTGTTGTTCAAGTTGGACGTGAGGAAGTTCTAGTCGATATTGGCTACAAGACCGAAGGAGTAATTCCTTCTCGTGAACTTTCAATTCGCCACGATGCAGATCCAAATTCAATCGTTAAAGTTGGTGAAGTAATTGAAGCTCTTGTTCTTCAAAAAGAGGATAAAGAAGGTCGCTTGATTCTTTCCAAGAAGCGCGCACAATACGAACGCGCTTGGGGAGATATCGAAGGTAAGAAAGAGCGTGACGAAGTTGTCATCGGAACAGTTATTGAAGTTGTTAAGGGCGGACTTATCGTGGACATCGGTCTACGTGGTTTCCTTCCAGCATCACTTGTCGAAATGCGTCGCGTTCGTGATCTAACTCCATACATCGGCAAGCAGGTTGAAGCACGCATTATCGAACTTGATAAGAACCGTAACAACGTCGTTCTTTCACGTCGTGCCTTCCTAGAGCAAACACAATCAGAGTCTCGTACAACTTTCCTTAATCAGCTTGAAAAGGGTCAGGTTCGTACTGGTGTTATTTCATCAATCGTTAACTTCGGTGCATTCGTTGACCTTGGTGGCGTAGATGGACTTGTTCACGTATCTGAGCTTTCATGGAAGCACATCGATCATCCAAGTGAAGTTGTCGAAGTTGGCGCTGAAGTAACTGTTGAAGTTCTTGAAGTTGATTTTGAGCGAGAGCGTGTATCACTCTCACTCAAGGCAACTATTGAAGATCCATGGCAGGCATTTGCTCGCACTCACACAATTAACCAAGTTGTTCCAGGTGTTGTTACAAAGCTAGTGCCATTCGGCGCATTTATCCGCGTACACGAAGGAATTGAAGGCTTAGTTCACATCTCAGAGCTAGCAGAGCGTCACGTGGAAATTCCAGAGCAGGTAGTTGCAGTAGATGATGAACTATTTGTAAAGATCATCGACATTGACCTAGAGCGTCGTCGGATCTCACTATCGTTGAAGCAAGCAAATGAAGGACACGAGATTGAGATCGAAGCATTTGATCCAACTCAGTACGGAATGTCTGCTCGCTACGATGCTGAAGGAAACTTCATCTATCCAGAAGGTTTCGATTCAGATTCACAAGAGTGGAAGCCAGGATTTGAAAAGCAACGCGAAGAGTGGGAAGCACAATATGCCCAAGCTCAAGAGCGTTTCATGGCACACAAGAAGCAAAAAGCAGAAGCAAAGGCAGCCGATGCAGCAGCACCTGCTGCACCTGCAACCGAAGATGCACCTGCCGAATAAGTAACTCTTCATCAGAACGGGCCCAGCGAATTCGCTGGGCCCATTTTTTTACTCTCTTTGAATACAGATTTCTGCGGAAACGAAAGAAAAGCGTTTGAACCTTTCTTATCCCATCCGAAATCCTTCTTCAAAGCCATCACGAAAGATAGGATCGGGGCATGCGCGTGATTGCACTTACCGGCGGAATTGGTTGTGGCAAATCTCTGGCCGGTCAGTATTTTGCCGAACTTGGTGCGATCGTTATTGATGCTGATCAATTAGCCAGGGCAGCGATTGAAAGAGGATCAAAAGGTTTTGATGAAGTGGTAACCGCTTTTGGTGATTCTATTTTGCGAAATGGTGAGATTGACCGAAAAGTATTAGGCGAGTTAGTTTTTCAAGATGCAGAAGCTAGAAAGACACTGGAGTCCATCATTCATCCAGCAGTGCGAAGAGAGTTTGAATCAGCTGTTGCATCGCTCAAAGAAAATGAAACTATGATTTATGAAATTCCGTTATTAGTTGAAACAAGTGCGCAGGATAGATTTGATCTAGTAATTACAGTGGAATCAGATTATGAAAACCGAGTGCAGCGATTACAAGGACGGGGAATGCCTGTTTCGCAGATTGATGCACGAATAGCTGCCCAAGCAACCCCTGAAGCCCGTCGAGAGATCGCCGATTTCTTGATCGAAAATAATGGCACTGAAGATGAACTCTTGCGACAGGTAGAAAACATCTGGGATAGCATCCACGATAATTAGTAAGTAGGCTTGGGTAATGCGCCCGATATCTGATCTGCAACGCAGAGTCGAGCCCTTTCAGGTCATTAGCGATTACATTCCAGCGGGAGATCAGCCAGAAGCGATCGCTGAAATCGCACGCAGAATCGCGGCCGGAGAACAAGATGTCGTTCTTATGGGAGCTACCGGAACTGGAAAGTCGGCAACAACTGCTTGGCTAATCGAAAAACTTCAGCGGCCAACATTGGTGCTTGCGCCAAATAAAACTTTAGCTGCCCAGCTGGCAAATGAGTTTCGAGAGTTAATGCCCAATAACGCGGTTGAATACTTTGTCTCTTACTACGACTATTACCAACCTGAAGCATATGTTCCGCAGACTGATACATTCATTGAAAAAGATTCATCGGTTAATGAAGAGGTGGAAAGACTTCGACATTCAGCGACCAACTCATTATTGACTCGTCGTGATGTGATTGTCGTGGCCACGGTCTCTTGTATTTATGGATTAGGAACCCCACAAGAGTACGTCGATCGGATGGTGCGCCTGCGAATTGGCGAGGAGATTGAACGACAAGCTCTTTTGCGCAGGTTTGTCGATATTCAATATAAACGTAATGACATGGCCTTTGAGCGCGGAACTTTTAGGGTTCGCGGCGACACGATCGAGATAATTCCTATGTATGAAGAGTTGGCCATCCGCATCGAAATGTTTGGCGATGAAATTGAAAAGATCTCTACCTTGCATCCGTTAACGGGTGAAATTATCCGTGATGAAGAAGAGATCTTTATCTTTCCAGCTACGCATTATGCAGCTGGCCCAGAAACGATGAAGCGGGCAATTGGAGATATCCAAGATGAACTCCAGGTTCAGCTCAACATCTTTGAGAAGCAGGGCAAATTATTAGAGGCACAAAGGCTGCGAATGCGTACAACCTTTGATATCGAAATGATGGAACAGATCGGATTTTGCAGTGGTATCGAAAACTACTCCAGACATCTAGATGATCGCCCAGCCGGATCTGCGCCACATTGCTTGCTCGATTATTTTCCAGAAGATTTTCTGGTCGTGATCGATGAAAGCCACGTAACTGTGCCACAACTTGGTGCAATGTTTGAGGGAGATGCGTCGAGAAAACGCACCTTGGTGGAACATGGTTTCCGTCTACCAAGTGCCCTAGATAATCGCCCATTAAAATTTCCAGAGTTTATTGAACGGACTGGCCAAAAGCTTTATCTATCGGCGACCCCAGGTAAGTACGAGATGGCAAAAGTTGATGGGGACGTGGTCGAACAAGTAATTCGCCCAACTGGATTGGTCGACCCACAGATTGTAATTAAGCCGATTAAGGGTCAGATCGATGATTTATTAGTCGAGATCAATATCCGTGCCGCGCGCAATGAGCGAGTATTGGTAACAACTTTGACTAAGAAGATGTCCGAGGACCTAACTGATTACCTTCAAGAAAAAGGCGTGAACGTTCGTTACTTACATAGTGAAGTAGATACCTTGCGTCGAGTGGAGCTTTTACGTGAGTTGCGCATGGGTGAATACGACGTCTTGATCGGTATTAATTTACTTCGCGAAGGTTTAGATCTTCCAGAAGTTTCTCTAGTTTCGATTTTAGATGCCGATAAAGAAGGCTTCTTACGTTCTGCAACTTCATTGATTCAGACGATAGGTCGAGCTGCTCGAAATGTCTCGGGTGAAGTTCATATGTACGCCGATAACATGACTGATTCCATGGCAAAAGCGATCGATGAAACAAATCGTCGTAGGGCAAAGCAAGTTGCCTATAACCTAGAACGAGGAGTCGATCCGCAGCCACTGCGCAAGAAAATTGCAGATATTACCGATCTGATTAATCGAGAAAGTGAAGATACCGAAGAGCTTTTGGCTCACGAAAAGAGTGCGACTAAGAAAATCGCATCAGCGGTCGGTCTCTACAACAAAGATTCAGTCTCACTGCCGCGCCAAGATCTAATTGCGTTGATAGGCTCGCTCACTGATCAAATGAGAAATGCAGCCTCTGAGCTTCAATTCGAAGTTGCGGCACGTCTGCGCGATGAGATTAAGATCTTGAAAAAAGAGTTGCGGATGATGGAAGAGGCCGGGGTTTAAAGTGAGTATTGATAAATTAGTTGTACGTGGTGCTCGCGAACACAATCTCAAAAATGTTTCCATCGAACTTCCACGTGAATCACTTGTTGTTTTTACCGGTCTTTCCGGCTCTGGAAAATCTTCACTTGCCTTCGATACGATCTTTGCCGAAGGCCAACGCCGCTACGTTGAGTCACTTTCGGCATATGCCCGTCAATTCTTAGGTCAGATGGATAAACCAGATGTCGATTTCATTGAAGGTTTATCGCCAGCAGTTTCGATTGATCAGAAATCTACAAACCGTAACCCACGCTCTACCGTAGGAACTATCACCGAAGTTTATGATTACTTACGTTTACTCTTTGCCCGAGCCGGCCGTCCACATTGTCCAAAATGCGGCAAGGCAGTTACCCGCCAAACACCACAGCAGATCGTGGATCAGATTTTAGAACTTCCGGCAACAACTAAATTTCAGGTGTTAGCTCCAGTAGTCCGTGCCCGCAAGGGGGAGTTCCTAGAACTTTTTAGTGATCTGATCACGCAGGGATATGCCCGCGCACGTATTGATGGTGAAGTGGTTCAACTCAGTGCAGCGCCGAAGTTAAAGAAGCAGGAAAAACATACGATTGAAGTTGTGGTCGATCGCCTCACGGCAAAGCCCGAAAGCAAAACTCGGCTTACCGATTCAATTGAAACCGCACTACGCCTTGCATCTGGAATCGTCGTCTTAGATTTTGTCGATGCTAAAGGCAGCGATAAAGAACGAACCTACAGCGAGCATTTAGCCTGTCATGACTGCGAGCTTTCCTTTGAAGAGTTAGAACCTCGTTCATTTTCATTTAACTCACCTTTTGGCGCCTGCCCTGATTGCTCTGGTATCGGGACAAAGTTGGAAGTGGATGAAGAGCTCATCATTCCAGATGACTCAATCTCAATTAACGACGGAGCGATCGCGCCATGGTCAGGCGGACAATCTTCGGATTATTTCCTGCGTTTATTAGAGGCACTTGCAAAGGATCTGCCTTTCTCGCTGACCACACCGTGGAAAAAGATTTCGGTCAAAGCACGAGAAGCGATTCTCAATGGCTACGAATATGAAATTAAGATGAAGTACAAGGGTCGATATGGTGCTCGCAATTACACAACTGGCTTTGAAGGCGTAATTCCCTTTATTCATCGTCGTCATAGTGAAACTGATAGTGATTACAGCCGAGACAAGTACGAGGCATACATGCGACAAATAGCTTGCGAGAGCTGTAATGGCGCACGGTTAAAGCCAGAAGTTTTAGCGGTAACGATTGGCGATAAAAATATCGCGCAAATCTGTGAGCTCTCGATCGCCGATTGCGCGGTTTTCTTAAAGCAGATTAAATTAAATAAACGTGAGGCCCAGATTGCCGAACGTGTGATGAAGGAAGTAAATGCACGCCTAGGTTTCTTACTTGACGTCGGCTTAGATTATTTATCTTTAGCTAGACCAGCTGGCTCACTTTCAGGTGGTGAAGCTCAACGTATTCGCCTAGCAACTCAAATTGGTAGCGGTTTAGTTGGGGTGCTCTACGTTTTAGATGAGCCATCGATTGGTCTCCATCAGCGTGATAACAAACGCCTCATTGAAACTCTGACTCGTTTGCGCGATCTTGGAAATACGCTGATCGTGGTTGAGCATGATGAAGAGACGATTCGTACTGCAGATTGGATTGTAGATATTGGCCCTGGGGCGGGCGAGCATGGCGGTAAAGTCGTTGTTTCCGGAAGCTATGAAGATCTAATCGCTTCCAAGGAATCCATTACGGGTGCTTACTTATCAGGACGCAAATCGATTGCTATTCCAAAGACACGCAGACCGATTGACCCTAAACGCAAGTTAGTTATTAAAGGTGCAAAGGAAAACAATTTAAAGGATATTGAAGTGGAAGTACCACTGGGTGTTTTTGTTTCAGTAACGGGCGTGAGTGGTTCTGGAAAATCTACGTTAATAAACGACATCTTGTATGTGACCTTAGCTAACAAGCTCAACGGTGCACGGATGGTTCCTGGCCGGCACCGCACAGTAACTGGCATTGATCTTTTGGATAAAGTTGTACACGTTGATCAATCGCCTATTGGCCGTACTCCACGATCTAACCCAGCTACGTACACCGGCGTTTTCGATAAGATCCGCGCCCTTTTTGCCGAAACTAGCGAGGCAAAGATTCGTGGTTATCAGCAAGGCCGTTTCTCTTTCAACGTTAAAGGCGGACGTTGCGAGAATTGTTCCGGTGATGGAACGATCACAATTGAGATGAACTTCTTGCCCGATGTTTACGTTCCTTGTGAAATCTGCCATGGTGCTAGATATAACCGCGAGACGCTAGAAGTTCATTACAAGGGAAAGACAATTGCCGAAGTTTTGAATATGCCAATTGAGCAAGCGAGCGACTTCTTCGAATCAGTTCCGGCCATTGCTCGTTATCTCAATACGTTAAACGATGTTGGCCTTGGCTATGTCCGTTTAGGTCAATCAGCCCCGACACTTTCTGGCGGGGAAGCACAACGCGTAAAACTTGCTACCGAACTTCAACGTCGATCTACCGGTCGAACAATTTATGTACTTGATGAACCTACAACTGGTCTGCACTTTGAAGATGTAAATAAACTTCTTGCCGTGCTCAACCGTTTAGTTGATACAGGTAATACCGTTGTAGTAATTGAGCATAATTTAGATGTCATCAAATGTTCAGACTGGGTGATTGACATGGGACCAGAAGGTGGTTTCCGCGGTGGCTTAGTTGTCGCTGAGGGAACACCTGAAGAAGTTGCCCAAGTAAAGGCGAGTTACACCGGCCAGTTCCTAGGCGAGATCTTAAAATCAAATAGAAAAACTCCCGTAAAGAAGTAAAGGCATGGCAGATCCACAAAGTTATCGGCCAAGCATCATCCCGGAGCATCCTGGGGTCTATCGCTTTTATAATGAGAGTGAGAAAGTAATTTATGTCGGTAAAGCTAAAAATCTCAAAAATAGATTAAGTAGTTATTTTCAAACAAATCTGGCCACAAAAACCGACCGAATGGTTCATGAAGCAGTTCGAGTTGATTGGACCATTGTTGCAACCGAAGTTGAAGCCTTGCAGTTGGAGTTTGCTTGGATCAAGCAATACAACCCACATTACAACGTGCAATTTAAGGACGATAAGTCTTATCCATACTTGGCGGTTTCAATCGGTGATGAATTCCCGCGAATCTTTATCACTCGCAAATCTAAGCGACCCGGGATTACGTACTTTGGTCCATTTACCCATACCTGGGCGCTTCGTAATACCTTTGATGTGATTGTAAAAACTTTTCCGATCAGATCCTGTACGGCTGGAAACTTTGAACGTGCTAAACGCAGCAAGCGTCAGTGCTTACTTGGAGACATTGGAAAGTGCGCTGCTCCATGCGTCGAATGGATAAGTAAGGAAGACCATAAGGCGCTGGCTGATCGACTAGTCCACTTCATGTCCGATGGCAGCGCTGACATTGTGCCGACGCTGCGCAAAGAGATGGAGCTCGCTTCGGAGCGAGAAGAGTTTGAGCGGGCTAGCAAAATCCGGGACTCAATCGGCTCGATTGAACGGGCCCAAGAAAGCTCAGATGCCGCGCTTCCTGAAAATCTCACCGCAGATGTCATTGCTATTCATCACGATGGCGCACACGCCGCAGGTTCAATTTTTATCATCAGATCTGGTGCGATTAAAGGTTCACGTTCTTGGATTGTTGATCAAAGCAAAACTCTCGAAGGCGACGATGAACTCGCCTCACTCTTTTCATCCATCTATGGACAAGCAACTCCAGCTGATATCCCGGCTGAAATTTTACTCAATGAATTGCCGGCCGATGCCGATGCACTTGAAAAATGGTTGACCCAGATTCGTGGCGCAAGCGTGACCATCAAGGTGCCACAACGCGGCGAGAAGGTAGAGTTATTACAAACAGTTAAACGCAACGCGCAGTACTCACTCATTCAATACTTGAGTAAACGAGCCACCGATGCTGCGGTCAGCGGCAAGGCACTTCTTGAAATTGAAGAATCACTTGATTTAGATAGAACTCCACTAAGGATTGAGTGTTTTGATATTTCAAATATTTCAGGGACGTCTGTGGTTGCATCGATGGTCGTTTTTGAAGATGGCATGGCCAAGAAAAGTGAGTACCGGCGATTTATTATTAATACTGATGAAGGCTTCGATGACACCCGCGCTATGCATCAGGTGATCTCGCGTCGATTGAAAAGATTAATTGCAGATAGGCAAGAAAATGAAGCTGAAGTTGCCGAACTTGGTGGCAAGCCAAGCAAGTTTGCATATCCGCCTCAACTCATTGTCGTTGATGGCGGATTGCCACAGGTAAATGCAGCTCAACGCGCACTGACCGAATTAGGAATTAATGACATCGCACTTGTTGGCTTAGCTAAGCGATTAGAAGAAGTTTGGGTTTCGGGAAGCAAAGATCCAATAATTTTGCCACGCAATAGCGAGGGCCTCTTCTTACTTCAACGCATTAGAGATGAAGCCCACCGCTTTGCCATCTCGTTCCACCGCTCTCGTAGATCAAAAGTTATGTTGGAATCGATCTTGGATGAGGTGCCACAGTTAGGTGCTGCCCGAAGGAGTGCGCTGTTAGAGCGCTTCGGTTCGGTAGCGGCGATTCGAAAAGCGAGCGTCTCAGATATTGCGGCTACGCCCGGTATTGGTTCAAAGATCGCTTCAATTATTGAGGCGCATCTGCAAGAAATATCTAGCCAAAAAATAGATGCTCAAACTGGCGAGATAAGTAATAATTAACTCATGGGCGCAGAAGAGGTTTTAATTCTTACGGGGATGTCTGGCGCCGGACGTTCAACAGTTGCCCATGCCCTGGAAGATTTAGGGTGGTATGTCGTTGATAACTTGCCCCCAGCATTACTACCAGCATTAGTGGCAAAGGGAACTGGACCACAAGGAAAAGAGCTAGCTGTTGTTGTAGATGTACGTGGCGGCGAGTTCTTCGACGAGTTAACGCATGCTTTGATCGAACTACGCAATACCCAATCAGATTTTAGATTAGTTTTTCTAGATGCCACGGATCAAGCACTTGTGCAGCGTTTTGAATCTACTCGACGACCACATCCATTGCAGGGTCAAGATCGCATTGTCGATGGCATCGCCCGCGAGCGAACAAAACTTGAGGAAGTGCGTAGTCAATGCGATGTCGCAATTGATACAACTAACCTCAATGTGCATCAGTTAGAAAAACGAATTGGTGAAATCTTCGGTGCGGGTAAGTTGCAGGGGATTCGAATCAATGTCCTATCATTTGGCTATAAATATGGAATCCCAGTTGATGCCGATCTTGTTTTGGATTGCCGATTTATCCCTAATCCACACTGGAATCCGGAGCTTCGCCCATTAACTGGATTAACTACACAGGTCAGTGAAGTTGTTTTAGCTAGTGATGGTGTGGCAGTTTTTGTGTCAAATTATGTGAAGCTGGTTAACTCAATGCTCAATGGCTATTTACGTGAAGGCAAAAAATACGTAACAATTGCAGTGGGATGTACGGGTGGAAAGCACCGCTCCGTTGCAATTACCGAAGAAATTGCGCAACAACTTAATGCATTAGGAAATGAAATATCGGCGCACCCGACCCATCGAGATGTTGGCCGCGAATAAAATCAATATTTTCTTGATTGGCTGAAGTATCAACCCAAGGTTCAGGGATTCTGGTTACGCAAAAATACTTTGACTTTCAGCCACATTCTTGGGCCGTAAGTGGTTGGATTGCCCAATGGCAATGACAGCATCAGTAAAAGACGAGCTCACTCGACTTTCCATTACTAAACCTTGCTGCCGCAAAGCCGAAGTCTCTTCACTACTGCGCTTTGCTGGTGGACTTCATATTGTGGCTGGAAAAATTGTGATTGAAGTTGAATTAGATACCTCGCAAAGTGCTCGTCGTTTACGAAAAGGTATCTCAGATATTTATGGACATGACTCCGATCTTGCAGTGCTCAGTTCTAGCGGCCTTCGAAAAGGTTCGCGTTATGTTGTTCGAGTTATTAACGAAGGCGATGCACTAGCGCGCCAAACTGGATTAGTAGATGCCAATGGACGCCCAGTTCGTGGCCTGCCACCACAAGTTGTTTCAGCGGCAATCTGTGATTCGGAAGCGGCATGGCGTGGTGCTTTCATCGCGCATGGTTCCTTGACCGAGCCAGGACGTTCTTCATCACTTGAAATTACCTGTCCCGGACCAGAAGCGGCCCTGGCATTAGTAGGTGCAGCTAGACGACTTGGCATTGTGGCAAAAGCGCGCGAAGTTCGCGGCGTTGATCGAGTTGTGATTCGAGATGGCGATGCTATTGGAGTTCTATTAACTCGCCTTGGCGCACATGAAAGTGTGATGGCTTGGGAAGAGCGACGAATGCGGCGTGAAGTTCGGGCGACGGCAAATCGTTTAGCAAACTTTGATGATGCCAACTTGCGCCGAAGTGCGCGAGCAGCGGTAGCGGCAGCGGCGCGAGTTGCCAGAGCAATGGAGATTTTGGGGCCAACAATTCCAGATCACTTGAAAGAGGCAGGGGAGTTGCGGATCAACCACGGTCAGGCTTCGCTAGAAGAGTTAGGTTCACTGGCTACACCGCCAATGACAAAAGATGCGATCGCCGGACGCATCAGGCGATTACTTGCGATGGCTGATAAGCGTGCCCAAGAACTTGGAATTCCCGATACTGAAAGCGGTTTATCGCCAGATTTACTGAACTAACTCGCTGGTACAGAGTTAGGCAAAGGCTCTGGCTGGTAAGGTTTGCCCTAAGACCCCAATGTTGTGGCAGCTAATTCACCCACCACCAACGGGGCTTTCATTTTGCTTCAATCGGCAAATCTCAAGGAACCCACTTAGAGCAAGGACACATTCATGATTAATGTCGGAATTAATGGTTTTGGACGTATCGGACGCAACTTCTTCCGTGCCAGCCTGACCAACCCAAATATCAATATCGTCGGTATCAATGATTTAACACCGAATGAGACTTTGGCCCACCTTTTAAAGTATGACTCAATCTTGGGTCGCCTTGGCCTAGAAGTTACATATACCGATGACTCAATTACTGTCGGTGGCAAGACGATCAAAGTCTTCTCAGAGCGCGACCCAGCAAATCTTGCTTGGGCCTTGGTTAAGGCCGATGTCGTGGTTGAATCAACTGGAATTTTCACAAAGGCAGCCGATGCACAAAAGCACATCACGGCAGGTGCCAAGAAGGTAATTATCTCTGCGCCAGCTACCGATGAAGACATCACAATCGTGATGGGCGTAAATCACCTTGCCTACGATGGTACAAAGCACAACATTATTTCAAATGCTTCATGTACTACGAACTGCCTGGCACCAATGGCAAAGGTTTTGCAAGACAACTGGGGAATTGTTAAAGGCTTAATGACGACAATTCACGCATATACAAATGACCAGGTAATCCTTGATTTCCCTCACAAAGATCTTCGTCGCTCACGTGCGGCTGCAATCAACATGATTCCGACTTCAACCGGCGCGGCAAAGGCGATCTCACTAGTAATGCCAGAACTTAAGGGCAAGCTCGATGGATATGCCATGCGTGTTCCTGTTCCAACCGGATCAGCAACAGATCTCACAGTGGAGCTAGAAAAAGAAGCGACCGCTGAGCAAATTAATGCAGCGATGAAGGCGGCTGCAGAAGGTTCGATGAAGGGCTTTCTTTCCTACACCGAAGACCCAATCGTCTCTTCTGACATCGTGACCGATCCATCATCATGTGTATTTGATTCAGGTCTCACGAAGGTAATTGGAAATCAGGTAAAGGTCGTCGGTTGGTATGACAACGAATGGGGTTACTCAAATCGTCTGGTCGACCTAATCGATTATGTTGGCAAAACTCTCTAATGCCAGAGATTTCAACAATTGATGTAGCCGGAAAACGAGTATTTCTTCGCTGTGATCTCAACGTTCCATTGAAAGATGGAGTTATTAAAGATGATGGCCGAATCAAAGCCTCGTTGCCGACTATTTCGCTACTTCTTAAAAAAGGCGCTTCAATTGTGATCGCAGCTCATCTTGGTCGGCCAAAAAATGGTGCCACTCCGGAGCTTTCATTAGCACCAGTTGCACAAAGACTTGGTGAATTGTTAGGTCAAGAAATTAAATTTACTGGTGAGGTTACTGGTACGGGTGTTGCCGAGGTGGCAGATTCATTGCAACCCGGTGAGATTTTTTTGCTCGAAAATATTCGTTTTTCAGCCGATGAAACTAGCAAGGACGAGGCGGTGCGTAGCGCCTTTGCCCAAGAGTTAGCGAAGTTAGCTGATTTTTATGTCGGCGATGGTTTCGGCGCCGTTCACCGTAAGCATGCGTCGGTATTTGATCTGCCAAAGCTTTTGCCTCACGCAGCTGGAACTTTAGTTGCCGCCGAAGTAGAAGTATTGAAAAAATTGACCCAGAACCCACAGCGACCATTTGCCGTTGTTTTAGGCGGATCAAAGGTCTCGGACAAACTAGGCGTCATTGAAAATCTTCTAGGCAAGGTCGATCTGCTTGCTATTGGTGGCGGAATGGTTTTTACCTTTTTGAAGGCACAAGGCAAGGAGATTGGAACATCTTTAGTTGAAAATGAGATGGTCGATGTCGTTAAGGGTTTAATCGCAACGGCTGAGAAAAACGGCGTTCGACTTTTATTGCCGTCGGATATTGTTGTTGCGCCAACCTTCGCAGCCGATGCCACGCCTACTCTCGTATCAGCCGATGCAATTCCATCTGATCAAATGGGATTAGATATTGGGCCAGAATCTGCCGCAGCCTTTGCTGCCGAAATTGTTCAATGCAAAACAGTGTTTTGGAACGGTCCTATGGGCGTCTTTGAATTTCCTAACTTTGCCGCCGGAACTAAAACAGTTGCCCAGGCGCTGACTCAAGTTTCTGGAATTTCAGTCGTCGGTGGGGGAGATTCAGCGGCAGCGGTACGGGCCCTTGGTTTTGCCGATTCCCAGTTCGGTTATATTTCAACAGGTGGCGGGGCATCACTTGAATATCTTGAAGGTAAAGAACTTCCCGGGCTAAAAGCTTTAGAATTAATCTAAGTAAATATCTAAAAAGGAGTATGTAATGCGTAAACCATTAATGGCTGGCAACTGGAAGATGAATCTCAATCATCTGGAAGCGATTGCTGTTGCCCAAAAGTTAGTTTATGGATTAGATGACAAGGATCATGACGCAGTAGATGTCGCAGTCATTCCACCTTTCACTGATATTCGCTCGATTCAAACATTGGTCGATGGCGATCGTTTGCGCTTGCAATACGGCGCCCAAGATCTATCACCAGAAGCAAGTGGCGCCTTCACCGGCGATATTTCTGGATCAATGCTAAAAAAACTTGGTTGCACTTATGTTGTGATTGGACACTCAGAGCGTCGCGCCATTCACAATGAAAGCGATGCCCTCATTAACCGAAAGATCAAAGCGGCCTTAGCTAACGAGTTAACGCCGATTTTCTGTGTTGGTGAGGAACTGGCAATTCGCGAAGGTGGAACACATGTTAGTCATGTGATTCGTCAGGTACGCGCTGGCCTAGCAGGTTTCACCAAACCAGAACTGAAAAAAATAGTTATTGCTTATGAGCCAGTGTGGGCGATCGGTACTGGTAAGACTGCTACGCCGGAAGATGCTCAAGAAGTTTGCGCCGCCATTCGAGAAGAGATTGAAAATATCGGTTCTCCGGAAATCGCTGCCAACATGCGCATCCTGTACGGCGGCTCGGTGAAGTCCTCAAATATCGTTGAGATCATGAAAAAAGCAGATGTCGATGGGGCATTGATTGGCGGCGCCAGCCTTGATCCAGAGGAATTGGCCAAGATTGCCAAGTTCCACGCGGTCACCGAGTAAGCCTTACCCCCATCGGGCGGGTATCCTTACCCCCTACGAACTAGGAGTTTAAGAACAGTGAAACTAGCTCTTTCAATCGCGTTAATCGTTACCAGCGTCCTCATGATCCTTTTGGTTCTTCTTCACAAGGGCAAGGGCAGCGGAATGTCGGATCTATTTGGTGGCGGCATTTCATCAAACTATGGTGGATCGTCAGTTGTCGAGCGCAATCTAGATCGCCTTACTATCGTTTCTGGTGGAGTGTGGTTTGCGCTAGTCGTTGCACTCTCACTGGTTCTTAAGTAATTAGCGTTACAAATCATCTGTTCACGTTTTAACTGTTAAAGGGGAGTCTCATGGCAAGTGCAATTCGTGGAAGTCGTGTCGGAGCCGGACCAATGGGCGAGGCAGAGCGCGGCGATTCAATTGCACGCGCCTACGTTTCATATTTCTGTGCAAACGGACATGAAGTTCGTCCCTCATTTGCTGTTGAAGAAACCGTTGTCATTCCAGCCGAGTGGGATTGCCCAAAGTGTGGTTACCCAGCTGGCCGCGATCGTAACAATCCGCCAAGTCCAGAGAAAAATGTTCCATACAAAACACACTTGGCCTACGTTAAAGAGCGTCGCACCGATTCCGAAGGTGAGCGGTTGCTAGAAGAAGCGCTACGCAAACTTCGCGGTGATGACGACGCTTAAAAAAAGATTAAAGAGATTGCGCAGCTTTCAAAAGCTGACTAATACCCACAGTTCGATTTACTAGATTAAATCGAAGGAGTGGGTATTTTCTTTGCGCCAAGGCGCGTGCATCACCAAGTGCTTGCGCAGCAACCAAGGTTTGAAAGCCAAAACTTTGTCCCGGTATCGCAATATCCTGATCGACATCACCAGTAATAGTTAAAAAGGCTCCATTTTGTTGCCCACCTTTATGAAACTGTCCGGTGGAGTGAAGAAATCGTGGCCCCCAACCAAAGGTAACGGGACGTCCAGATTTTTGGGCGAGTAGTGATCGCAGCTCCATAATGTTGGCATCATCTCTTCGATCAAGATAGGCCATGATTGCAATGTATCCATCAGCTGGAATACGAGAAATTAATTGGCGCAGCGCATCGGCGCAGTTTTCTCCTGCACCAAATATCTCTATCTCGGCATCAACGCGATCGGCGGTAAATGGTGGCAGAACCCCACCCCATTCGTTGAGAAGTGCCGATGTAGCCTCTTTTGCTTCAGTAACATTTGGTTGATTGAAAGGATCAACTTCGAGTGCAACGCCGATTAGGGCAGTAATCCATTCCCAAACAATAAATTGCGAAGCTAGATCTGCGGTAATAACTAGATCGGCGCTACCGGCAAAGGCCACGGTAAATGCATCTCCTTGAGTACTAGTTGCAAGATAATCAACAACTACCGGAAGTCGACCCACTTCATTTTTACCCGTTGATTCGGCAACTAATTGTTCAATCCAATCACTTAAACCAGGCATGTCGCTTCCAGTATCGGTGATTGCAAGATATTGACCAGAAATGTACGAGAGCGCAAAGGCCAAGTCACAGACTAATTGTGGATTTGAAATAAAAGATTTCTTTGTATCACTTGCATTATCGAGCAAAACTGAAACATCTACGCCAATTAACGCTGCCGGTAGTAATCCAAAGGCAGAGAGAACGCTAAATCGGCCACCAACGTGTGGATCGGCATTAACGACTGTGAACCCACTCTGTCGAACATCATTATCAAGTGGGGAGCCAGGATCAGTAACAAAGATCATGTGATCAACCGGATTTAAATCTGCCTCTCTAAAAGCGTTTTCAAACAATGCTCGCTGTGATGCGGTCTCAATGGTTGAGCCAGATTTTGAACTGACAACAACGATTGAAGTACTCAAATCTAAAGCCAGGGCATGTGCAATGTAGTTGGGATCAGTTGAGTCAAGGATAAAAAGTTGCTTTGAATAAGTTTGCGCAATTACTTCCGGGCCAAGTGAAGAGCCACCCATTCCGCACAGAATGACATGTGTTTTCGCTCGGTGCTTTGCTGACAGCGCATCTAAAGTTGGCAGTAAATCACGTGATTGTTCCGGAAGATCAATCCAATTAAGTCGAACCGCTGCCTCAACTGCAGCATCCATGCCCCAGAGGTTTGCATCTTTAGCAGCTAATCGATTGTGAGCGGCCAGTAAGGCTAAGTAGTGCGCAGAATTTCGATCGATCGATTGAAGTGCTTTACCGGAAATTTCAAACATAAATCAAATCGCTGCCTTTACATTAGTGAGTAACTCTTCCCAAGCCTGAGCAAATTTTTTAACTCCATCAATTTCGAGTTCAGTCGTCACCGTATCCAGTGAAATCCCAAGATCACCTAGTGCTTTTAAAATCTGCACCGCGTTTTGATAATTGCCAGTAACTGTGTCGCCTCGAACAACTCCATGATCAACAAAGGCATCAAGAGTTGTTTGTGGCATTGTGTTAACCGTGTGCGGTGCTACCAATTCGACAACGTACTGAGTATCTGGATAAGCCCGATTTTTCACTCCAGTAGATGCCCACAGTGGTCGCTGCTTATGTGCTCCTTTGGAAATTAATTTAGACCACCGATCAGATTTAAACTTGTCTTCAAATAGTTGGTAGGCCAAATGCGCATTAGCAATGGCGGCCCGACCTAATAATTCCTTAGCTGCCTCGCTGCCATTTGCGGTAAGCAAAGCATCGACTGATGAGTCAATTCGACTAATAAAGAACGAGGCGACTGAGTGAATTACTGAAGGTTCGCTACAGAGTTCAAGACCACTCATGTAGGCATCAATAACTTGGCCATATCTTTTAATCGAAAAGATCAGAGTCACATTGACGGAAATTCCGGCTGCGATCAGCGCGGTAATCGCTGGTAATCCTTCGATCGTCGCCGGTACTTTAATCATGAGATTTGGACGATCAATAATCGACCATAACTTCTTGCCAGCTTCGATAGTGGCCGTTGAATCATGGGCTAACCGAGGATCAACTTCAATACTGACTCGACCATCAACGCCCTTACTGCCGTGAAAAATTGGCGCGAGTAAATCACAAGCGGCACGCACATCATCGGTCGTTAACTTTTGAACTATCTCATCAACCGTAGATCCGCGCATTGCAGCGATGTCTTCGGCATACTCTGCGCCGGCACTAATTGCTGCACTGAAAATACTGGGATTAGTAGTTACTCCTACGACACCGCTGTGCGCAATTCTGGCTGGCAAGGAATGAGAATCCGTCCCCGAAATCTTTGCGCGCGATAAATCATCTAGCCAAATCGATGTACCGCTTGCGGCTAGTTGTTCTACATTCACTTCAGCGCCGCCTTTACCTGGCTAACAATATTTTCAACGGTAAAGCCAAACTCTTTAAATAAACGCTTGGCATCAGCTGAAGCACCGTAGTGTTCTAGTGAGATTGCGATCCCGCTATCGCCGATTAGCTCGCGCCAACCTTGGGCGATGCCAACTTCAATACTAACTTTGAGTACACCTGGTGTGAGGACTGAATCCTTATAACTTTGATCTTGCTCAGCAAACCACTCCAAACATGGTGCGCTGACTACGCGAGTGCTGATGCCATGCTCAATCAATTTCTTTTGTGCATCCAAGGCCAGCGCTAACTCGGAGCCAGTTGCAATCAGAATTACTGTGGCATTGGCGTTGTCTTTGATCACATAGGCACCTTGTGCAACGCCATCGACTGATGCACAAACGGTTCGGTCTATGACTGGCAAGTTCTGTCTTGATAACAAAATACCGGTAGCTCGGCCTCGAACCATAATCTTTTTGTAGGCTGCGGTAACTTCATTGGCATCGCCTGGGCGTACAACATCTAAACCAGGGATAGCACGAAGTGCGGCAAAGTGTTCAATCGGTTGATGCGTTGGACCATCTTCACCAACTCCGATGGAATCGTGAGTCCAGACAAAGAGAGCGGGAATTTGCATAAGCGCAGCTAATCGAACCGCTGGTCGCATGTAATCGCTGAATACGGCAAAAGTTCCGCCGAAGCAACGTGTTAATCCATGCAAAGTGATTCCATTGAGAATTGCGCCCATCGCATGTTCACGAATTCCAAAGTGAATAATACGACCGTAAGGAGAGGCACCATCGATAGCGCTGCTTGCGGGTAAGAAAGAGCCGCCGCCTTTTATACTGGTGTTGTTTGAACCAGCTAGATCGGCCGATCCCCCCCAAAATTCTGGCAGTTTTTTAGCTATTGCATTTATGACTTCACCCGAAGCAGCGCGCGTTGCAACTTCTTTGCCGCTTTCAAAAACAGGCAGTTCGCTATCCCAACCAACAGGAAGTGAGTTACTGCGAAGACGGGTTAACAGCTCATCTTTATCTGGATTGGCAGTTTTCCATTTTTCAAAGTTTGCATTCCAAATCTGCCTCGCATCTGCACCGCGTGCTTTTACATTTCTCGCATGTGCTAACACCTCTGCTGGCATTGCAAAATCTTCTTCGGGATTCAAACCTAATGCGATTTTAGTTGCCGCAACTTCTTCACTTCCAAGTGCCGATCCATGAGAACTGGCAGTGCCTTGCGCTTTCGGCGCCGGCCAAGCAATGACCGTCTTCAAGCGAATAAGAGTTGGTCTTTCAATTTGATTTTTTGCTTCAGTCAAAGCGCCATCTAATGCAACCAGATCAACATCACCGTTAGCCAAGGCGTTTACGTCAATAACCTGCCATCCGTATGCGCGGTATCTAGCAGAAACATCTTCAGTAAAGGCCTTATGCGTATCGCCTTCAATGGAAATTCGATTGTCATCATAAATAAGATTGAGGTTTCCAAGTTGTTGTGTTCCGGCCAGCGAGCAGGCTTCGGAAGAGATTCCCTCTTGTAAATCACCATCGGAACAGATAACCCAGATTGAGTGATCAAAGACCGAAGTATTTTTGACAGCAGTTGGATCAAGTAATCCACGCTCATATCTAGCAGCCATAGCCATTCCAACGGCCGCGCCAACACCCTGACCAAGTGGCCCAGTTGTCATTTCAATACCAGCGGTATGCCCAAACTCTGGATGGCCCGGTGTTAACGATCCCCATGTTCTAAAACTTTCTAAGTCAGCCATTTCAAGGCCGTAGCCACTTAAGAAAAGTTGAATGTATAAAGTCAATGATGAATGGCCACACGAGAGAATAAAACGATCGCGACCTAACCAGTGTGGATCACTGGGATCATGTATTAAGTGTCGCTGAAAAAGTGAGTATGCAACTGGAGCAAGTGACATCGCAGTTCCGGGATGGCCATTTCCAACTTTTTGCACCGCATCAGCGGCTAAGGCACGAGCATATGCAATCACTTGGTCATCTAATTTTGTCCAGTTGTGCAGAGTGCTCATTGTTTACCCATTGTGATTTGTGTTGATAGCCAAACTCGCCTCGCTGCGATCCATAAAATTGAGGCACCTAATAAATGAAGCCCAACCAAAATTTCTGGTACTCCCATAAAATATTGAACATATCCAATTAAGCCTTGACCCAGCGCAATAATGGTAAAGGTGCGCAATTTACGTTTAGTTTCGGTGGAGGTACCAGTTGCAACATAGAGCGCAAGCGTTAAACCAAAGAGAAAGATGACAGCGTCGGCGTGCAAGATCGCAACTGAACGGATGTCAAAATTAAATCGCTGCGCCTTAATATCTCCAGCATGAGGTCCGGAACCAGTGACAATAGTTCCCAAAATCATCACTAGAAATGTAATCACAACGTGAGCAAGTGCCAGACGTTTGATTAATGTCGTGCGTTCAACATTTTCTGAAGGCGCAAAACGTCGAACGTGGATAGACGTTGCACCAGCGATCAAAATCATCGACAACAGTAAATGTCCGGCAACTGGAATCGGATTAAGATCGGTAAGAACAGTAATTCCGCCCAGAACGCCTTGACCGAATATTCCTAGAAATTGTCCAGCAGCTAACGCTCGCAAATCCTTTCGACCACTTCGCAAAACCGCGATGACAACTACGAGCGCGGCAAGCACCAATGCAAAAGTAAGCATGCGATTTCCAAATTCGATCCATACATTTAATACAGGTTCAGCTTGATGAGGCACCGGGGTGTAAGAACCGGGGGTGCACTCTGGCCAGGTGGGACATCCCAAGCCCGAACCAGTTAAGCGAACCGCCCCGCCAGTGACAACTAAGGCCGCTTGCAAAAAGAGCAAAACCCCGCTCGCTGGTCCTAAAATTCGGGAAGAGTTAAAGCGGGATACGGGCATGGCCTAAGCCTATTGACCCGCAGCGCCGGCGCATCTCAACTGGCAATGGGTGTCGAATTACGACACAATAGTGTTGTGAAATTAAGTGGCGCAGCCCCGGTCGTGGAAGATGCACGTACCCGCGACCTCGTAGCCCGCTCAATCCTAGAAAATGGGCCATCTACTGCGGCGGTTTTGAGCCTTCGATTAAATCTGACCGCAACTGGCATCAGACGCCATTTAGATCTGCTCGTCTCCGATGGTGTTTTAGAAGCTCGCGAACCTAAATCGGCAGGGTTACGCGGTCGTGGTCGTCCATCAAAAGTTTTTGTTATGTCCGATAAAGGCCGGGAACAGTTTGAGCATTCATACGATGATTTAGCAGTTGCGGCACTCAAATTTATGTCGGCAAATAATGGCGCACACATGGTCCATGAATTCGCGCAATCACGCGCCGATGACATCGAGCGTAAATCTTTGATTGCGATAGCGGAAAAATCAGACAAAATAAGCGGCCTTGCGGAATTTCTTACGGATCAGGGATATGCCGCAAGTGTTGATGAAAAAACTATGGGTAAAGAGTTAATTCAACATCATTGCCCAATCGCACACGTTGCAGCTGAGTTTCCACAATTGTGCGAAGCCGAAACAAGTGCACTTTCAAAAATTCTCGGTACGCATGTTCAACGATTAGCAACTATTGCTCATGGCGATGGTGTTTGCACAACTTTTATTCCGGCAAATTCAAACCTTACAAAAACAATAGAAAAAGGAGTACGCGCATGACAACAGCACATCCAGAGCTAGAGGGTCTTGGCAACTACGAATACGGTTGGTCAGATAAAAGTGATGCTGGCGAAAATGCCAAGCGTGGAATTAACGAAGAAGTAGTTCGCGATATTTCACAAAAGAAATCTGAGCCACAGTGGATGCTCGATCTTCGCTTAAAGGGTTTAGCATTATTTGAAAAGAAACCAATGCCAAATTGGGGTTCAGACCTGTCAGGAATTTTCTTTGACACGATCAAATACTTTGTTCGTTCAACTGAAAAGCAAGCAACCACCTGGGATGACTTGCCAGATGAAATCAAAAACACCTACGATCGTTTAGGTATTCCAGAAGCTGAAAAGCAACGTTTAGTTTCCGGCGTTGCAGCGCAGTATGAATCTGAAGTTGTTTATCACTCAATTCGCGAAGATTTAGCGGCTCAAGGCGTGATCTTTTTAGATACAGATTCTGCTCTTAAAGAGCATCCAGAGCTTTTCAAAGAGTATTTCGGAACCGTTATTCCAGTGGGCGACAATAAATTTGCTGCGCTTAACACTTCAGTGTGGTCAGGTGGATCATTTATCTACGTACCAAAAGGCGTTCATGTAGATATTCCATTACAGGCATATTTCCGCATTAATACTGAAAACATGGGACAGTTTGAGCGCACCTTGATCATCGCTGATGAAGATTCCTACATTCATTATGTCGAAGGTTGCACTGCGCCAATTTACAAATCAGATTCACTGCACTCAGCAGTAGTTGAAATCATTGTTAAAAAGGGTGCTCGAGTTCGTTACACCACGATTCAAAACTGGTCGAATAATGTGTACAACTTAGTTACCAAGCGAGCAACATGCGCCGAAGGTGCAACTATGGAATGGGTAGATGGAAACATTGGCTCAAAGGTAACTATGAAGTACCCATCGATCTTTTTGATGGGCCCACATGCAAAGGGTGAGACTTTGTCACTTGCCTTTGCCGGTGAAGGACAACATCAAGATTCAGGCGCGAAGATGGTTCACGCAGCACCGTACACATCATCATCAGTCATCTCTAAATCTGTAGCTCGTGGTGGCGGACGTACCTCATACCGTGGCTTAGTCCAGGTACAAGAAGGTGCGCATCATTCAAAGAGCACTGTCAAATGTGATGCGCTTTTGGTTGACACTATTTCTCGCTCCGATACTTATCCATATGTTGACATCCGTGAAGATGATGTCTCAATGGGTCACGAAGCAACAGTTTCCAAAGTCAGCGATGATCAACTCTTTTACCTCATGTCTCGTGGATTAAACGAGGATGAAGCAATGGCCATGATTGTTCGTGGTTTCATTGAACCAATTGCCCGCGAACTTCCAATGGAGTACGCACTTGAACTCAATCGTTTAATTGAACTTCAGATGGAAGGCGCTGTCGGTTAATGTCTGTTCTTGCAACTAATTACTTAACGCCTTCTGGACGTGAAGAAGCTTGGCGTTTTACGCCACTGAAACGTCTTCGAGGACTTCACGATGGCGTTGCCGTTGTGGGGGAGCGAAGTTCCCTGATCGCTAAAGCGGCTTTGCCAGCGGGAGTAACTTTTACTCGCGAAAATCTGGAGCCACTTGCTGAAAGCGACGATGTAATTATTGGTCGAATTCGTGGAGCAGGTACTGCAGTTGCTCATCTTGCGGTAGCTACCAATTATGAGATCGCGGAACCAATTTTTCTAGGTCGATCAGCCGGATCACTTGATTCCGCCGAGTTTTCACGTGTTCGAATTTCACTAGGGGCGCATGCACGCGCAACTGTGGTGATTGAAAACACGACAGATACTGTATTGGCTGAAGATATTGAAATATCGCTGGCCCCAGGTTCGAATTTAAAGTTCGTGACTTTGCAAGAGTTCGAATCGAAATCGGTCTACACGGCCAGACACCATGCAGTAATTGATAAAGATGCAACATTTAAATCAATTACGGTCACTGTTGGTGGCGACGTTGTACGAATTCTGCCAACAGTGGAATTTACGGCGCCGGGTGCTTCAGCTAATTTACTAGGGGTGTACTTTGCCACGGCAGGTCAGTTCTTCGAACACCGCATACATGTAGATCACGCTGTTCCACATGCAAAATCAAATGTTAATTACAAGGGTGCATTAGCTGGTCAAGATGCTCATACCGTCTGGATTGGGGATGTTTTAATCCGCGCGGCGGCAGAGGGCACGGACACTTACGAACTTAATCGCAATTTACTGCTTAGCGATGGAGCTCGCGCTGACTCAGTACCAAATCTTGAAATTGAAACTGGCGAGATTATTGGGGCGGGGCATGCAAGTACCACTGGTCGCTTTGACGATGAGCAACTCTTTTACCTGATGTCTCGCGGTATTGCGATGCATGATGCACGTCGCTTAGTAGTTCGTGGTTTCTTTAACGAGATTGTCACTGAGATTGGTGATCAAGTAATTCAGGATCGCATCATGAATCGTATCGATGGTGAATTAGAAAAAGCGGCACACAATGGCTGACTTACAACTAGATCAAATTATTGAAGGAAAGCCAGTTCTTCTTGAAAAAGAGGGTAAGAGTATTTGCGTTGCCCGAGTTGGCAACGAGGTATTTGCAGTTGCAGATACATGCACTCACTCCGATGCTTCTTTATCTGAAGGAGATGTCACCGGCTTTAAGATCGAATGCTGGCTACATGGTGCTGAGTTTGATCTACGTACAGGTGTTGCTCTCACCCTTCCAGCGAACATAGCTTTGCAAACATATTCGGTAGCGATCGACGGAAACTCCGTCACGGTAGAGATTTAGTAACGAGAAAAGAGAGAGAAAATGAGCACACTAGAAATTCGTGACCTACATGTTTCGGTAGATACAGATAATGGAACCGTTGAGATTCTTAAGGGAGTAGATCTCACAATTAAATCGGGCGAGACCCACGCGATCATGGGTCCAAATGGCTCCGGAAAATCAACGCTTGCTTATTCAATTGCCGGTCATCCTAAATACACGATAACAAGTGGTTCGGTCACGCTAGATGGTGCCGATGTACTAGAGATGACTGTTGATGAGCGAGCAAAGGCAGGTTTGTTCCTTGCGATGCAGTATCCAGTAGAAGTTCCAGGAGTGTCAGTCTCTAATTTTTTGCGTACAGCGGCAACCGCGCTTCGCGGTGAAGCACCAAAGCTTCGTACATGGGTAGGAGAAGTAAAGGGTGCAATGGAAGCACTCAGCATGGATCCATCCTTTGCTACTCGTAATGTCAATGAAGGTTTTTCCGGCGGCGAAAAGAAGCGACATGAAATTATGCAGCTAGAACTATTGAAGCCAAAGATGGCTATTTTAGATGAGACTGACTCAGGCCTAGATGTTGATGCGCTCCGTATTGTTTCCGAGGGTGTTAATCGCGCTAAGGATACAAACAACTTAGGTGTCATCTTGATTACGCACTACACCCGTATTTTGCGATACATCAAGCCTGATTTTGTGCACGTGTTTGCAAATGGTCGCATCGTTGAACAAGGCGGACCAGAACTTGCTGAAAAACTTGAAGCAAATGGTTATGCCGATTACGTGAGTAAGTAAGAGTTTTAATGGTGCTCAACGTTGCCGATATCCGAAAAGATTTCCCAATCTTTACTCGGACTATTCGGGGTGGTAAAAAACTTGTTTATCTAGACAGTGGAGCCACCAGCCAGAAACCGTTAGCGGTAATTGAAGCGGAGAGTAGCTTTTATAAGTTACATAACGCGGCAGTTCATCGCGGTGCACACCAGTTAGCCGAAGAGGCAACTGATGCTTACGAGAGTGCGCGTGAAAAAGTTGCGGCTTTTTTAGGAGCCCAGGCCGCTGAAATTGTTTTTACAAAGGGTGCAACTGAGTCTCTGAATTTAATTGCCTATGCAATGGGGAATGCAGCCCCTGGTTCACGATATTTCCTATCTCCACAAGATGGCATCGTTGTCACTGAAATGGAGCATCACGCCAATCTAATTCCTTGGCAACAGTTAGCGGCTCGAACTGGCGCTACCTTGTCGTGGTTTGAAGTGACCCCCGATGGAAGGCTTGATCTTTCAAATATTGATCAAGTAATTACCCCTAATACAAAAGTTGTTGCGCTAACTCATCAATCAAATGTTTTGGGCACGATTAATCCGTTAGCGGCCATTGTTGCGCGTGCGCACGAAGTAGGCGCAGTCGTCGTGTTGGATGCATGTCAATCGGCTCCGCACATGCCAATTGATGTAAAAAAACTCGGTGTGGATTTTCTCGCTTTTTCTGGCCATAAAGCGGTGGGGCCAACTGGTGTTGGAGTCTTGTGGAGTTCCCAACTTGAAGATTTACCACCATTTCTTTTTGGTGGATCTATGATTGAAAATGTCACGATGACATCGGCAACGTGGGCTCCGGCACCGAAGAGATTTGAAGCTGGAGTTCCCAATATGGCCCAAGCCGTCGGACTCGGGGCAGCGTTAGATTATTTAACTAACATAGGAATGGATAAAATTCACGAGCACGAAATGACTCTGACTGGTTATTACTTAAATAAGCTACAGGAAGTGAAGGATCTTAAAATTATTGGTCCAACTAATCTCGAACTACGTGGGGCGGCAATCTCATTTACGGTCGGCGATATTCATCCACATGATCTAGGCCAGTATTTAGATAGCCAAGGAATTGCAGTTCGTACTGGGCATCACTGTTGTTGGCCATTGACCAGAAAATTAGGAGTTCCGGCAACGACTCGTGCATCTCTTTATTTTTACAATGACGAATCAGAGGCCGATCTTTTAGTTGAGGCAATTCACGGCGCCCAGAGATATTTCGCATAATGGAACTAGATACGCTCTATCAAGAAGTGATCTTGGATCATTATAAGCATCCGCTCAACAAAGGATTAGCGCCCGCTTATTCTGCCCAGGTTCACCATATAAATCCCAGCTGTGGCGATGAGATCACACTGAACTTGTTATCGGAAAATGGATTAGTCAAGGCGATTACGTGGGATGGGTTGGGTTGCTCGATTTCACAGGCGAGTGTTTCAATCGTCAGCGACTTACTCGTCAATAAGACATTAGACCAGGCCGACCATATCGTCGCTGAGTTCATCGAACTGATGCACAGTAAGGGCACCAAAGAAGGTAACTCAGAAGTTCTTGAAGATGCCGTTGCATTAGCGGGAGTATCTAAGTTTCCAGCTCGAATTAAATGTGCATTGTTAGGGTGGATGGCCTTTAAGGATGCATCGACTAGAATTACAACCAAGAGCGAGGGAGTTTAAAATGACAACAACTGTTGATGATGTAACTGAAGCGATGAAAGATGTAGTCGATCCTGAACTTGGCATCAATGTGGTAGATCTAGGTCTGATCTATGACGTTATGGTTGATGAAGCAAATATTGCCATTTTAAATATGACGCTTACTTCTGCGGCCTGTCCATTACAGGATGTAATTGAAGATCAAACCCGCGCTGCCTTAGCTGGTATGACAACAGATGTAAAAATTAATTGGGTGTGGATGCCGCCTTGGGGTCCAGACAAGATTAGCGACGATGGAAGAGATCAGTTGCGTGCTCTCGGCTTTACGGTTTAACTATGTCGATGCAGGGCATGTGGATGGCCCATCGCTCTATGACGGCCGATTCATCGGTTAAAGAACAAAAATTAAAGCCAGGAACGATCAAGCGGATTTTTTCGTTTGCTCGTCCATATCGAAAAAACATCATCATCTTTCTTGCAACCGTCGTTGTAGATGCTGCGTTAGTAGTTGCAACGCCGCTACTTCTCAAACGGTTAATAGATGAAGGCGTCATTCCAAAAAACGGAGACGTTGTTACTAATTTAGCCATAATGGTTGGTTTACTTGCAATTGCTGATGCCGGTTTTAATATGCTCGGTCGCTATTTCTCTTCCCGAATCGGTGAAGGGCTTATTTATGATTTGAGATCCTTAGTTTTTGCGCACGTACAAAAGCAATCGATCGCCTTTTTTACGCGCACTCAAACCGGAGCCTTAATCTCGCGAATTAATTCCGATGTGATCGGTGCCCAGCAAGCCTTTACCGCAACACTTTCAGGTGTTGTTAGTAATGTCGTTTCACTATTTTTAGTCGGAATTACCATGTTAATTCTCTCGTGGCAGATCACGATTTTTTCTCTGATTCTTCTTCCAGTCTTTTTAATCCCCACTAAATGGGTAGGTCGTCGCTTGCAATCCCTGACGCGTGAATCATTTGGCGTTAACGCCGAAATGTCGAGCACCATGACCGAGCGCTTTAATGTCTCTGGTGCGATGTTAGTTGCACTTTACGGTGAGCCAGCCCGTGAGCGGGAATACTTTAGAAGTCGAGCCAGACGCGTTGCCGACATCGGAATAAAGATGGCCATGCTCAACCGGCTATTTTTTATCGCACTTACAAGCGTCGCCGCTGTAGCTACCGCCTTTGCCTATGGAATCGGTGGTCACCTTGCGATCAGTGGGGGAGTAACGGTTGGAACACTGCTGGCGATTACAGCTTTATTAGCCCGCTTATATGGTCCGTTGACTGCCCTTTCTAATGTTCGAATCGATGTTATGACATCACTTGTCTCATTTGAAAGAGTATTTGAAGTTTTGGATTTAGAGCCGATGGTAAAAAATCGTGAGAATGCGATCGAGTTGAAAACACATGGGACTCGAATTGAATTTAAAAACGTTGATTTCTCATATCCACGCGCCGAAGAGATCTCGATAGCATCGCTGGAGTCAGCGGCTAAAGCTGAGACCGTGCAAAGTGGACAGGTATTGAAATCATTATCTTTTGAAGTTGCACCTGGCACTACAACGGCGCTGGTTGGCCCTTCAGGTGCGGGTAAAACAACTATCAGCGCGCTACTTCCAAGACTTTACGATGTGACTTCTGGTTCGATTGAAATTGATGGACATGATATTCGCGATTTAACATTAGAATCTCTTCGAGATTCAATCGGCGTTGTTATGCAAGATGCACATCTATTCCACGAGAGTATCGCCGAGAATTTGCGGTATGCAAAGCAAGATGCAACCGAACAGGAAATGCAGGCAGCATGTGAATCTGCTCAAATATGGGGTCTAGTAAGTTCACTACCTAACGGACTTGAGACCATGGTCGGTGAACGTGGACATCGTTTGTCAGGTGGCGAGAAGCAACGTTTAGCGATCGCACGTTTGCTTTTGAAATCTCCTTCAATTGTAATTTTAGATGAAGCAACCGCGCATTTAGACTCTGAAAATGAACAATTAGTACACGCTGCTCTGCAAAGTGCTCTCAAGGATCGCACTAGTATTGTAATCGCCCATCGCCTGAGCACAGTTCGTGACGCCGATCAGATTTTAGTATTAGAGCAAGGCACAATTGTGGAGCGTGGAACGCACGAACAGTTGATCGCTCAAGGTGGGCTCTACTCTGAACTCTATAACCGTCAGGATTTATCGGGTGCGGCGGATCAAAATTCTGCCGTAGATAACTAGCCCACCAAAAAATATCCATTGCAACGCGTAAGCCATATGTGGGCCATCGCTAAGTTCGGGTAATTGCGCAGTTACTTCTGGAGTTAATTCTGGCGTAGAGCCGCTGAGTAAGTCGATGTAGAAGGCATCTGTCTTCACTTCTTTTTGGGCATTGAGTTTTCGAATCAGAGATTCACCATCGCCGGGGAGTGCAAAAAATGAACCCCGAGGAAGTGAAGAGTCCAAGCGCATACGGCCGCTAATTGAAACTTCACCAACTGGAACATCAGTGACGACGGGCGGGGTTAAGGCAGTGGCTCCTGCTTGTACCCATCCTCGATCTACCCAAAAACGTTGACCGCTATTTGAATTAAACAAAGTTAAAACTTCGAAGCCATATTTTCCTTCAAAGTATCGGTTACGTAACAAGATCTGTTCGCGTGGATCGAACTCTCCAACCGTTGTAACTGAGCTCCACTCAGAGCGGGAAGGATTAGCGGCGACTTCAGCTAATGAAACGGCCGGCTGGGTAATGCGCTCTTTAATCTCAGTATTTCTAGCATGACGATCAACTCCTCGTTGATACTGCCATTGGGCCGCCCAAATACATAAAACAATGAGCGCAAGGGCGATCAATGATTTAAAAAAAGCCCACGGCTCTTTTGTCTTAGTAGCGTCCGTCATAAAAACAATTACCGCTTACTCGAGTGCGCGTGGATTTTCTTTAACAATATCGGCTCCACGAGTTATGGTCTCTCGGCCGGCGTTAGCAATTACAACTGCAAAATACGGCAAAGTCACGGCGCCAAGAAGTGCAAACCAGCGGTAAGGACTTGGCAAAATAACAGTTAAAATAAAACAGCCAGTTCGAATCATCATGGAAATGAAATAGCGTTTCTGTCGGCCGGCTTGATCACGAGTAAGTGCGGCTGGAGCACTCGTTATCTCGAAGATTTTCTTTTCTTTGGCCATGTCGCAAGAGTAGTGCCCGACGCGGTTAGGCGCTTCTTTTGAATACTCAAAGGTAGCCACTAGGTTTTAACTATGAGTTCAATCGCACTAGTGACCGGTGGAAATCGCGGAATCGGTCTGGCTATTGCTCATGCGTTGCGTGCTGCCGGCCATGAAGTTGTGGTCACTTTTCGAAGTGGTAATCCACCCGAAGGTTTCAACTCGGTCATGATGGATGTAACAGATTCAGAGTCCGTTGATTCAGCTTTTTCGCAGATTGAGGAAAAGTGGGGGAGCCCCGAAATCATTGTCGCTAATGCTGGTATCACTAAAGATGGCTTAGTCCTTCGAATGAGCGATGAAGATTTTGAATCTGTCATCGATGCAAATTTATCTGGAGCATTTCGTGTGGCCCGTCGCGCGACTAAAGGTTTATTAAAATTAAAAAAAGGTCGATTAATTTTCGTGGGTTCAGTCGTCGGCGCACTCGGTTCGGCCGGACAAGTAAATTACGCGGCCTCAAAATCTGGATTACTAGGTATGGCCAGATCATTTGCTCGCGAACTTGGCTCTCGCTCGATCACGGCGAACGTAATTGCACCAGGTTTTGTTGAGACCGATATGACATCAACACTTGATGAGAAGCGTCGAAGCGAAATAGTTTCATCTATTCCTTTGCGCCGTTTTTGTTCACCTGAAGAAATTGCAGAAGTTGTCGCTTTCATCGCTTCACCAGCAGCGGCATATATAACAGGAGCGCTAATTCCAGTAGACGGTGGATTAGGGATGGGGCATTAAATGGGAATTTTAGAGGGCAAAAAGATTTTAGTAACCGGCGTTCTAACTGATGCTTCCATTGCATTTCACATTGCTCGCCTTGCCCAAGAACAGGGCGCGCAGGTTGTTCTCTCTTCATACGGTCGGGTACTTTCTTTGACAACTCGAATCTCCGCCAGACTTCCGATGCCGGCACCGATTATTCAATTAGATGTCACCAATGATGAAGATCTCGCAGAATTAGAAGTTCGCGTGCGGGAACATTTTCCAGGTGGTTTAGATGGCGTGGTGCACTCCATTGGCTTTGCGCCAGAGTCAGCGCTAGGTGGAAACTTTCTCAATACCTCTTGGGAAGATGTGGCAACGGCGATGCATGTCTCGGCTTTTTCCTTGAAATCTTTAACAATGGCAGCTAGGCCGTTGATGAAAAACGGTGGATCAGTTGTGGGCCTCGATTTCGATGCCACTGTTGCCTGGCCAAAGTATGACTGGATGGGTGTTGCTAAAGCTGCCCTTGAATCCACGTCACGTTATTTAGCGCGCGATCTCGGCGCCGATAATATTCGCGTTAATTTAGTTGCCGCTGGCCCGATCCGAACTATGGCTGCCAAATCAATTCCAGGTTTTGCTGATTTTGAAAAGGTATGGAACGAACGAGCACCACTTGCATGGGATGTTACAGACCCAGTTCCGGCAGCCCAAGCCGTAGTTGCGCTGTTATCGGATTGGTTTCCTAAAACTACGGCCGAAATCATTCACGTTGATGGCGGCGTCCACGCTATGGGCGCCTAGTTTTCCCCTGATTGAGCGGTAATTTCCAGTTTCGCCCCGTAACGGGTAACCTTTGCCCCAGACCAGTGGCGTAACAGTCACTGCAAGAGGAGTTACCGCTCCCACCTTCATCGCCACTAGTGCGGGCTGGTTTGTCGGATAAGAGAAGTAATTCTCTTGCCCTTGCGGTTTTCTTTTGCAGCGCTGTCTCACCAAAGCGTTACGAACCGAAGGAGCACAAATCACAACTGAACCTCGCATCAACGATCGAATTCGCACACCTCAAATTCGTTTAATCGGTTACACCGGTGAACAAGTTGGAGTAGTCGATATCGATACTGCGCTCAAGATGGCCGATGAAGTTGGTCTCGACTTAGTCGAAATCGCACCAGAGGCCACTCCACCTGTTTGCAAGATCATGGACTTCGGAAAGTACAAGTACGAAGTTGCACAGAAGGCACGGGAAGCGCGTCAGAACCAGACCCACATCGTGGTGAAGGAAGTGCGTTTAACACCAAAGATTGAAAACCACGATTACGAAACAAAGCGTAATCAAGTGGAAAAATTTCTTAAGGGTGGCGACAAAGTTAAGGTGACGATGAAGTTCCGCGGCCGTGAACAAACGCGACCTGAATTGGGATACAAGATGTTGCAACGTCTTGCCGAAGATATTGCAGCAGTTGGTTTTGTTGAGTTCGCTCCTAAACAAGAGGGACGAAATATGACCATGGTTCTTGGTCCAACGAAGAAGAAGACCGAAGCAGTTGCCGAAGCAAAGGCAGCACGCAAAGCGAAAGCTGAAGCAGCTGCAGAGACTATGGATGGAGCATAAAAATGCCAAAGATGAAAACACACAGCGGCGCGAAGAAGACTTTTCGCGTTACCGGATCCGGAAAGATCATGCACGAGCGTGCGGGAAAGCGACATTTACTCGAGCGTAAATCTTCTCGTGTAACTCGTCGTCTATCGACCGAGTCAGCAGCAAAGCCAACTGTCGCAACAACAGCCAAGCGCATGCTTGGTTTGAAGTAAGGAGTCAGATAAATGAGAGTAAAACGCGGAGTCCACGCAGCTAAGAAGCGTCGTACAACTCTTGAACGTGCCAGCGGTTACCGCGGACAACGTTCACGTCTTTTCACAAAGGCGAAAGAGCAAGTTACGCACTCAATGGTTTATGCATTTAATGACCGTAAAGATAAGAAAGGCGATTTCCGTCGTCTATGGATCCAGCGCATCAACGCAGGTTGCCGCGAACATGGTCTGACGTATAACCGTTTCATCCAGGGCCTCAAGGCAGCTGGAGTTGAAGTTGATCGTCGCGTTCTGTCAGAGCTTGCAACAAATGATCCAGCAACATTTAAGACACTTGTTGATGTAGCTCGCAAGAGCTTAGTAGCAGCTTAGTTTCAGCGTAAGTAGTTCTAATGATTGAGAGCCTTAACTCGCCACATATCGCGCGAGTTAAGGCTCTTGTCAGTTCTAGAGGAGTCAAGGAGCGCAGAAACGCCGGTCAATTTGTCGCTGAAGGAATCCAGTGCGTGCGTGAAGCAGTGTCGGTCGGCACTGGTCCGAGGATCGAAACCTTGTACTTAACTGAAAAAGGCCGCAGCAAGGTTGAAGAGTTTGCAGATCTTTCCTCGATCAACACGGTGGATGTTTCCGATGAAGTCTTCAAGGAGATGTCAGAGACAATTTCGCCACAAGGCGTCTTAGCGGTTTGTAAAATTCCGCAACATTCATTTACCGACATTAAATTAAATGGTGCAAGAAAATTTATTTATCTTTCCGAAATTCAAGATCCCGGAAATGCTGGCACAATTTTACGATCAGCCGATGCATTCGGAATGGATGCCGTAATCACATCACCTGGCAGTGTCGATATGTATTCACCAAAAGTTGTACGCAGTACTGCTGGCTCTTTATGGCATATTCCAGTCTTTGAATCTATTGAATTAACTGAAATCACCGCCTTGGGAATTCATGGCTTTTCGTTAGGTGCATCTGGTTCTAAAAAACTAGCCGAATTTAATACCACTGGCGACATCATTGCGATCTTTGGAAACGAAGCACGAGGGCTTAGTACTGCTCAGTCTTTCGATGCCATTGAGTTGATAAAAATTCCTATGCCCGGCAATGCCGAAAGCCTTAACTTGTCGGCGGCGGCATCGATTGTTATGTATCACCTCTCAAATATGCCGAGTTAAATAAGCAGTTCAAGATAGAGTTCTCCTTATGCGCGTTGAAGAGATTTCGGCTTGGGTAGAAGATGCCCGAAAGGCCCTCACCGCAGCGACCGATTTAGATTCTTTAAAATCTGCCCGTTTGGCGCACTCTGGAGATAAATCTCCGATCGCGCTGGCCTCCAGAGGATTGGGTGCAATGTCGCCCGATGAAAAAGCTTCCTTTGGAAAAGTGATCGGTGAAGCAAAGGCGGCTATCGCCCAAGTTCTAGCGGACGCGACCGCGGTATTAGAGGCCGAACGCGATCGAAAAGTTTTATTGGAAGAAGTTGTTGATATTACTTTGCCAGTAAACCGGGCACATCGCGGGGGATTACACCCAATCACTATTATTAAAAATGAAGTCTCTGATTTCTTTATCGAACAAGGATTTTCAGTTGAAGAAGGCCCTGAACTTGAATCGGGTTGGTTAAATTTTGATGCGCTCAACATCCCAGCAGATCACCCAGCGCGCACAATGCAGGATACATTTTTTATTGAACCGCTTGAATCTGGAATGGTGCTTCGAACTCACACATCTCCGGTGCAGATACGCACTATGTTGACGCAGCAACCTCCTATTTACGTCGTATGTCCAGGGCGAACTTTTCGTGCCGATGAATTAGATGCCACCCATAGTCCGGTATTTCATCAAGTCGAAGGTTTAGTTATTGATAAGGGCATCACTATGGCCCATCTCAAAGGCACACTTGATAATTTTGCCAGGCACATGTTTGGCCCAGACGTAACCACGCGTTTGCGTCCATCGTTTTTTCCATTCACCGAACCAAGTGCCGAAGTTGATGTTTTCTTTAATAATCGCTGGATCGAATGGGGCGGTTGTGGAATGGTTAATCCTAAAGTCCTTGCCACGTGCGGTATCGATACCGATGTTTACAGTGGCTTTGCATTTGGAATGGGACTTGAGCGAACACTTATGGTTCGACATGGAATCACCGATATGCACGACATCGTTGAAGGCGATCTACGTTTTACTCGTCAATTTGGGGTGGGGTTGTAATGCGCGCACCTTTATCGTGGATCAAAGAGTTTGTAGAGATACCAATATCGGTAACTGCCCATGAAATCTCCGATGGATTAATCCGCGTGGGTTTTGAAGTAGAAGAGATCATTGAGCAAGGGGCAGGGTTATCGGGTCCGCTTAAATTTGCAAAGGTTTTAACGATCGAAGAGATAACTGAGTTCAAGAAACCAATTCGTTATGTTGGCCTTGATGTTGGAAACGGTGAAACTTCATACGTCATTTGTGGGGCGACAAATTTTGCGGTGGGTGACATCGTTGTAGCTGCTTTGCCAGGTGCAGTTTTACCAGGTGATTTCAAAATTGGTGCACGCGAAACCTACGGAAAAACATCTAACGGAATGATTTGTTCAGCACGCGAATTAGGAATTAGCGAGGATCATGCCGGAATTATGGTTTTCACGGAAAGCGAAGCGACTATTGGTGCGGATGCGATTGAAGCGCTCTCCATTAATGACATTATCTTTGATATCGCGGTAAACCCTGATCGTGGTTATGCGTTAAGCATTCGTGGAATTGCCCGAGAAGTCGCGGGATCACTCGGGTTAAAATTTACAGATCCAGTTGATGCACTCCGAAATCTTACTTTCCCAGAAACCGGAAAAGGTGTCACCGCAAAGATTGCCGACAAGTCAACGGCATCAGTTTTCTACCTTCGTACTTTAAGTAATTTCGATCCCAAAGCCACCACCCCAGTGTGGATGCGCCGACGAATCGAGAAAATGGGAATGCGCTCAATTTCGTTAGTAGTCGATGTAACAAATTATGTAATGCTTGAACTAGGCCAACCGTTGCACGCATTCGATAAGTCAAAGATTAAAGGCGGCCTCACCATCAAGCGTGCCGGCAAGGCTCAAAAATTTATCACTCTCGATGGGCAAGAGCGAACCTTGGATCCCGACGATTTAATGGTGTGCGATGACGCACAACCGCTTGCTCTAGCTGGAACCATGGGTGGGGCCTCATCTGAAATAACGGAAGCAACGACAGAGATTGCACTAGAGGCAGTTCGATTTGATCCAGTGTGTGTCGCAAAAAATTCGCGTCGTCATAAACTTTCATCTGAAGCCTCACGTCGCCTAGAGCGTAGTGTTGATCCATCGTTGGCCGAATTCGCATCGGCTCGATTTGTCCAACTTTTGACCGCACATAGTTCAGCGGTTCACGTTGCAACGGTTGTGGATGGCGAGCCGGTTTATGCACCAATAATCACTATTGACCCAGCCTTTGTTTCAAAGATACTTGGTTTTGATATCCCGGCAAAGAAAGTAGCCGAACTGCTTCGCATCATTGGCTGTGACGTTGATGAAAAAAACTTTGCTATCGATCCACCATCGTGGAGATCGGATCTATTGACCGCTTCTGACATAACCGAGGAAGTTGCCAGAATGATCGGCTACGACAAGATTCCGTCAATTTTGCCGCCGCGTCCATTGCACGCAACGTTAACGCCAAATCAAAAGCGACGTCGAGGCGTTGCGACCATGTTAGCAAGTTGTGGTTTTGCAGAAGTTCAAACATTTCCATTTACTAATCAGGCAACGATCGATTCTATGGGATTTGTAGGCGAGCGGGCAGCGACATATAAAGTTGCAAACCCGATGTCGGAAGAGTTCCCACTCATGCGGGTTCATCTAGTTCCGGGTCTTATCGAAGTAGCAGCGCGCAATATCAGCCGGGGTGCAAAAGATTTCGCAATCTTTGAAATGGGTTCAATTTTTAGGAGTTCACAAAAACTTGTAGCTGCGATTTCACCTGACCTGGCAAAGCGTCCAGACCAGAAAACCATTTCAGATATCTTTGCTAGCGTGCCAGTTCAGGGTTATCACGTTGCTGGATTACTGGTTGGCAAAATTGAAAATGAAAATTGGCAAGGGAAAGCACGTGCATATAACTGGCAAGATGCAATCGCCTACGCCCAAGATATTTTGAATTTGTGTAATCTCGAGTGGAGCATCGCGCGCTCCGATCTTGCACCGTGGCATCCAGGACGTTGCGCCGAACTTATTGTCGACGGTAAAGCTGTTGCACATGCCGGCGAGCTGCACCCCCGAGTTATCGCCGCATATGGATTACCCGAACGCTCCGTTGCATTCGTGGTTGCACTCAGCGCACTGCCTCAGTCAGATCTAGTGCGTCCAACAACGGTTGGAACTATGCCAGCGGCCCTGCAAGATGTTGCACTTATTGTCGATGCAACAGTGAGCGCAGCTCAAGTGGAGAGTGCGCTGCGCGAGGGAGCCGGAGAGTTATTAGAGTCGATTACCCTCTTTGATCGTTACGACAAAATCGGCGACGGCAAAGTATCGCTGGCTTTTTCACTTGTTTTCCGTGCCCCTGATCGAACCTTAACGGGGGAAGAAGTTTCAGTAATGCGCGAGGCGGCCACAAACATGGCTGCTAGCAAGTGCGGAGCAATTCTCCGTACCGCATAATTATTCATATACTTGCATAATTATAGATTACCCTTTATCCTTAAGCCATGAAGACAGCGGTTATAGGTGCCAGTGGCTACGCCGGCGGAGAACTACTCAGGCTACTGACGATGCATCCTCGGTTTGAGGTAACAGTCGTAAGTGCTCATTCAAATGCGGGGGAGTTAGTCACAACTATCCACCCACAACTTCAAAGTTACAAAGGCCGAAGTTTTGTTACATCCGATTCGATAAACTTTTCAGATATCGATCTTGTTTTTATTGCACTTCCGCACGGTGAATCTGCGGCTCTGATCAAAACAATCCCAGATTCAGTCAAAGTAATTGATCTTGGGGCAGATTTTAGATTAGAAGATAGTACGCAGTGGGATAAATATTATGGTGGGCATCACGCAGGGGCTTGGGTTTATGGTTTACCAGAGCTCGCCGCCGGTCAACGCGCAGCGATTTCGCAAGAAAATCGGGTGGCAAACCCTGGTTGCTACGCCACAGCCATCACTTTAGGGATTGCCCCTGCCATCTCTTTAATCGATTCTTCAGATATCGTCGTTGTAGCCGCATCAGGAACGACTGGTGCTGGACGTAGCGCGAAAGTAAATTTAATCGCTAGCGAAATTATGGGATCACTGAGTTCATATAAGTTTGGTGGGATCCATCAACATACCCCTGAAATCGAACAAGCATTATCGGCGGTAGCGCAGAAGCCAACCAAGATCTCATTCACTCCGATTTTGGCGCCTATGCCCAGAGGAATTTTAGCGACGATTACGTCCCGTTTGATTACACCACTAGATACTCAATCCGCCCATGATCTTTTCGCAGAACACTATGCCAATGAATTTTTTGTTGATCTACTGCCGTTAGGACAAATGCCAAAAACAAGTTCTGTTGTCGGAAGTAATAAAATTGCAATCCAAGTGGCAGTCGATGAACACACCAACCGTTTGATCGTTTCAGTTGCGATTGATAATTTAGTAAAGGGTGCTGCTGGTCAGGCGATTCAAAATGCCAATTTAATTTGTGGTCTGGCCGAAAACAGTGGTTTAGCTTTTGATGGGGTAGGTGCATGAATCTCCCGCAGGGCTTTACTTCAGGATCAGTTGCGGCCGGGTTAAAATCTTCGGGTGATCTAGATCTAACGGTTATACAAAACAATGGGCCAAATTTTCAGGCGGCAGCGGTATTTACAAGCAACAAGGTTGTGGCAGCGCCAGTAATTTGGTCACGGCAAATAGCTAAGGGCGGAATAGCTCGCGCAGTGGTTTTGAATTCTGGCGGCGCCAATGCATGTACTGGCCCACAAGGCTTTATCGATACTCATGCTACGGCCGAACACGTGGCAGAGCTACTGCAAGTATCTTCCAGCGATGTCTTTGTTTGCTCAACGGGCTTAATTGGTGAACTGCTACCGATGTCAAAAATAATTTCTGGGCTAGATTCAATCGCATCAAAGATGAGCATCCAAGGTCTGGAAGCAAGTGCCAGGGCGATCATGACAACGGACTCAGTACCAAAGATTGCAACTATTACTGAACACGGTGTTTACACCGCAGGTATCGCAAAGGGCGCTGGCATGTTGGCGCCAGCATTAGCCACAATGTTGTCAGTTATAATGACCGATGGTCGCGTATCAAATAATGCGCAGCAGATATTTAAGCGCGTGACTGATCGCACGTACAACCGAATCGATTCCGATGGTTGCACTTCAACTAACGACACAGTAATTTTTATGGCATCGGGGGCAAGTAGCGTTGCAATAAGCGATGATCAGTTAGAGCAGATCTTGATGCAGGTATGTGGCGATTTAGCCGGACAATTAATTGCTGATGCCGAAGGTTCAACTAAGACCATTGAAATATCTGTGCAAGGTGCGGCATCTGAAGATGACGCGGTAGCTGTTGGTCGCGCATGTGCCCGAAATAATCTCTTGAAAGCGGCGATCTTCGGCAATGATCCAAACTGGGGACGTGTATTGGCAGCTGTTGGGACCGCCGATGCACACATGGATGCCTCGACTATTGATGTAAAGCTCAACCAGGTCCAAGTTTGTGTTAATAGCGCATCGGGAGCAGATAAGAAATTAGTTAATTTTTCAGATCGATTAGTAAAGATCGACATTGATCTTAAGGTAGGCGTATTTAGCGCAACGATCAAAACTAACGATTTATCTCATGATTATGTCCACGAGAACTCGGCATATTCAACGTGATCGTCGTTAAATTTGGTGGAAACGCTATGGTGGATGAAAATGGAAACTTTGCTCGTGCAATTGTTGCCGCCCTCTCTAAAGGTGAGAAAGTAGTAGTAGTTCACGGAGGTGGCCCACAAGTCGATGCTGAATTGGTTCGCCGGGATATTCCGACGAAATTTGTTGGTGGTTTTAGAGTCACAACTGCGGAGATTTTCAATGTAGTTGAGCAAGTTCTTGCTCGTGAAGTTGGGCCAAGAATTGCTGACCTTTTGCGCGATGCTGGAGTGAATGCACAGGCCATGTCGGCTCGGGATTTGCCGACATTAATTGCAACAACTAGAAAAAAGATTATTGACGGTACCGAAGTAGATTTGGGTTTAGTTGGTGAAGTGACTTCGGTTAATCCAGGTCAGTTGTTGGATTTGCTCGCAAAGGGAGTTGTGCCCGTTGTTGCACCCGTCTCATCAGCTGAAGATCTAGTGACGGGACTTAATGTCAATGGAGATTTTGCCGCCGCTGCTATTGCTTCGGCCTTAGAGGCAAGTGCATTAATCGTTATGACTAATGTCGCCGGTATTTATCGTAATTGGCCGGATCCGGACTCGCTAATCTCGAATATTTCAGCAAATGAACTTGAGCAGATTAAATCTTCTTTCTCTGAAGGGATGGCACCTAAGGTTCAGGCGGCCCTAGATGCAATTTCATACGGAGCTAAAGCTGTCCGAATCATCGATGGTACGGATCCAGAAAGTTTTGCCTTAGCGCTAGCAGGTCAAGGTGGAACGTTGGTGGTTGCATGAGTAATAAAAAGTTTATTAATCGATGGAGTAAATCACTCCAAAATAACTATGGTTTGCCGTCTTTGGCATTAGTGAAAGGAAAAGGAATCCTTGTCACTGATGCCGACGGAACAGAGTATCTAGACTTCTTAGGCGGAATCGCAACAAATATTTTGGGTCACGCCCATCCAGCCATTGTGAAGGCCGTGACTCGGCAGATTTCAATTCTTGGACATGTTAGTAACTTCTATGTCCATCCCAACGGTGTTGAGTTAGCCGAAAAGTTAGCGCAATTAACTGGCGATAAATCAGCAAAGGTTTTTTTCTGTCAGTCTGGTGCGGAAGCAAATGAAGCGGCCTTTAAACTCTCCCGTCGCACCGGTAGAAAAAATGTTGTTGCTGCAATCGGTGCCTTTCACGGACGAACTATGGGTGCGCTATCACTTACCGGTCAACCATCGAAGCGAGAACCATTTTTGCCATTGATTAAAGGCGTAAAGCACGTTCCTTATGGGGATATTTCGGCAATGCGCAAAGCAGTAACCAAGAAAACTGCCATGGTAATTATCGAACCGATTATGGGTGAGGCTGGAGTAGTTGTTCCATCTGATGATTACCTACAACAGCTTCGTGCAATCTGCGATGCCAAGGGTGCGCTACTTGTAATCGATGCAGTTCAAACAGGTGTCGGTCGAACCGGAGCTTGGTTTGGTTATGAATACTCGGGCATTACACCTGATGTGATCACGTTAGCTAAGGGGTTAGGTGGCGGATTGCCACTTGGAGCAATGATTGCAATCGGTAAAGCTGCCCAACTATTCCAAGCTGGAGATCATGGATCCACTTTCGGCGGAAATCCAGTTACTACAGCGGCAGCGCTAGCGACAATTGAGTTTATTGAAAAAAATAAGATATTAGAAAAAGTTGAAGGAAACGGAATTTTCTTAATTCAAGAACTTGCCCAAATTCCTGGAGTAAAAGAAGTACGCGGGGCTGGCCTACTGATCGGAATTGAACTTGAGCATAAAAAATCGGCAGATGTTGCACAAGCAATGCAGGCAGCTGGCGTCCTGGTCAATGCCCCAAACCCAACAACTATTCGTATTGCGCCGGCGTTAATAGTTACTGATGCGCAACTCAAAAAGTTTGTCACAATCTTTAGAAAGGTGATGAGTGATGGCAAATAATGCTCAATCGGTTTCAGCGCGTCGGGCAAAGGCGATCTCGTTAATTGCATCAGGAATGGTTCATTCGCAATCTGATTTAGTTTTATTGTTAAAGAAGGCTGGTTACAAAGTTACTCAAGCCACTGCGAGTCGAGATTTAGAGGAGATCGGTGCAGTACGTGCTCGGAGTAAAAATGGGGAATCGATCTATCAAATTCGGGAAAGCTCCGACGATGCCATTGTTCGAAGTACTCCTGTGCCATCGAAACTAATCTTGTCAGTAGATCACAGCGCTAATTTGGCGGTAATTCACACACCACCGGGAGCGGCTCAATTTTTAGCAAGTTCACTCGATCACGCTGGCCTAACCGGAGTTATCGGCACAATCGCAGGCGACGACACGATTATTTTAGTTTCCAAGAAAGCAACGGGTGGAGCACATTTAGCGAAAGAATTGCTCGCTTACGCGCAAGGTGATGGAAAGAGGAAGTAATGGCTCTCTGGGGCGGACGTTTTTCGCAAGGGCCGCAAGATGACGTCTTTGCCCTTTCCAGAAGTGTGCACTTTGACTGGCGTTTAGCACCTTATGACTTGCGTTCCTCAATGGCACATGTCGCGATTTTACAAAAGAGCGGCCTCATCACGACTTCTGATGCAGCGGCTATTTCTGAGGCCTTAAAAGCCTTAGTCAAAGAAGTATCCGATGGAAGCTTTACGCCGATACCCAGCGATGAGGATGTACACAGCGCGCTAGAGCGTGGCTTAACTGAAAAACTTGGCCCAATCGGTGGGGCGCTACGGGCCGGACGTTCTAGAAATGATCAAGTCACAACCGATCTTCGACTCTTTGCAATTGATCACATGCTGGAGATCGCAACGCTCATTACAAATCTGCAAAGTGCAATTTTAGAAAAGTCAGCCGAATATGTAAATGATCCGGCGCCAGGCTTTACTCATATTCAACATGCCCAACCAGTTTCTTTCGGTCATGAACTAGCAAAACATGCACATGCCTTTGCCCGCGATTTAGATCGGATCGATGATTGGCTTACTCGCAGTTCAGTAAGTTCTTTAGGTGCGGGTGCATTAGCCGGTTCATCGTTAGCGCTAGAGCCCGCCTTTACAGCGGCAAACTTAGGTTTCGCAAAAACTTTTGCAAATAGTATCGATGCAGTTAGTGATCGTGATTATGTAGCCGAGGCCTTATTTATCTGCGCCATGGTCGGATCACACCTATCTCGCATCGGTGAAGAGTGGACGTTATGGGCTTCTCAAGAATTTGCGTGGGCAAAAGTGGCAGATCAGTACTCAACGGGATCATCGATTATGCCGCAAAAGAAAAACCCAGACATGGCCGAACTTGCACGAGGTAAATCTGCCCGGCTGATTGGAAACTTAGTATCCGTCTTAACAATGTTGAAAGGTTTACCTTTTGCCTACAACCGTGATCTACAAGAAGACAAAGAGCCACTCTTTGATAGCTTTGATACTTTATTCTTAGTACTACCAGCGGTTACAGGAATGATTGCAACCACTGATTTCGATCGCGAAAAAATGGCGCTTGCTGCGCCAACTGGTTTTTCATTAGCAACTGAAATCGCTGACTATCTTGCTAAGAAAAATATTCCATTTGCCCTTGCACACGAGGCAGCAGGAAGCTGCGTTGCGCTCTGCGAGTCAACGGGTAGACAACTTCATCAATTAACCGATGCGGAATTTCTACACATACATCCCGATCTCGATGGGGGAGTACGCGAAGTTCTCACGGTTCACGGCGCACTCAATTCGCGGACAACGTCGGGCGGCACTGCACCGGCGCTAGTTACAGTCCAAATTACAGATGCCTTACTTGCCAATACGAAAACCCAACAAGAAATAGCCAGCAAGCACAAGGCTTTTTCAGAGATGATGAGCGCATGAATCTAATTGAAGATCTACGTTGGCGGGGCTTATTGGCGCAATCAACTGATGAGCCAGCACTTCTTGAAGCGCTAAAAAAACCAACAACTTTGTATGTGGGCTTTGATCCAACTGCACCTTCTTTACATGCCGGAAACCTAGTTGTGCTCTTAGTTCTTCGCCGCTTTCAATTAGCCGGACACAATCCCATCGCACTTGTCGGTGGTGCTACTGGATTAGTTGGTGATCCCAGCGGCAAAAGTGAAGAGCGATCACTGAATAGCTCTGAGATCGTAGAAGGTTGGGTTAATCGAATCAAATTGCAAGTATCTGCATTTTTGGATTTCAATGCGCCAAAAAATCCAGCTCAAGTTGTAAATAACCTAGATTGGACAGCGCCCCTTAGCGCAATTGAATTTCTTCGTGACATTGGAAAACATTTCAGCGTTAATCAAATGCTGTCAAAGGATTCAGTCTCGGCTCGTTTAGAAGCAGGCGGAATTTCCTACACTGAGTTTTCTTACCAAGTTTTACAGTCTTACGATTTCCTTGAACTCTTTCGTCGTAATGGCTGCACGCTTCAAGTTGGTGGCTCCGATCAATGGGGAAATATTGTTGCCGGCTTAGATCTGATTCGTAGAGTCGAACAGGGAAGTGCTCATGCACTTACCGTTCCACTATTGATGAAAGCCGATGGCACAAAGTTCGGCAAAACAGCTGGCGGTTCAGTGTGGCTTGATTCGGAAATGACGTCACCTTATGCGTTCTTCCAATTCTGGTTGAATTCGGATGACAAAGATGTGATCAACTTTTTAAAAGTCTTTTCATTTAAAACTCATGAAGAGATAACGGAATTAGAAAAAACACATATTGAAAATCCAGGTTTACGTGAAGCACATCGCGCATTAGCTCGTGAATTAACGGCACTCGTTCATACCGAAGAGACAACACAACGTGTTGAAGCAGCGGCCCGCGCACTATTTGGTCAGGGCGAACTCCGTGAATTAGATGAAGCGACACTTTCATCTGCTCTAGCTGAACTTCCGCGCACATCTATCTCTTCTAAAGAAGAGATTCCGACGTGGGTCGATCTCCTAGCAGCAACTGGTGTCGTAGATTCGAAATCTGCCGCGCGTCGCATCGTTAAAGAAGGTGGCGCATATCTCAACAATGAAAAGATTTCGGGTGAAGATTTCAGACCTACAAAATCCGACTTTTTATGCGGTAAATATGCGGTTTTACGAAAAGGAAAGCGTGATCTAGCTGCCGTCGAACTTCTGTAGTTGCAATGGTTCTTCGGTAAATTTCTCCTAAAAACCTAGCCGGCGTGGATAATTTGCCTTTCTCGAATTAAATTTTCAGTGGGAAATTCCCGGCATGGCCGATTTGACCAGTCCGAGACCCGTATGTATAGTTACGCTCCTTGCTGGGAACGGACGATTTAGGCCGGACAGTAGGCGAAGATGATCAAGTAATTGAGCATCAGCCAGATCTAGTAACTCATTTAGGCCGGTTTGACCGCGCCTGCGTGCATGCACTACGTTTGGTGATCTGCCCTGAAAAGTAGGAGAAATTCTACAAAGCAGTGCGCATCCGTACCTTGAGAACTCAACAGCGTGCCATAAGTCAATGCCAATAGTGGCTTAATTCGTCATGCTTTAAATAGCGTGAAACCCGTGTTTTACACTGGTTTTTGATTGATTAATAACCACGGCAAATATATAAATACCTCAATGAGGTGTAGCCCTTAAAAGCTATACCCGTTGATTTCCTTTGGTATATAAATGACAAATTAAACGACAGTTTGTTTGTCTGATCGCCAAGATGAAAACTTTCTATGGAGAGTTTGATCCTGGCTCAGGACGAACGCTGGCGGCGTGCTTAACACATGCAAGTCGAGCGATGAAACACCTTCGGGTGTGAATTAGCGGCGAACGGGTGAGGAACACGTGAGAAATCTGCCTTCAACACTGGGATAACTCCGGGAAACCGGGGCTAATACCGGATATGAGATCTACAGGCATCTGTGGATCTGGAAAGTTTTTCGGTTGAAGATGATCTCGCGGCCTATCAGCTTGTTGGTGAGGTAATGGCTCACCAAGGCGACGACGGGTAGCCGGCCTGAGAGGGCGACCGGCCACACTGGGACTGAGACACGGCCCAGACTCCTACGGGAGGCAGCAGTGGGGAATATTGGGCA
>JBBQRL010000008.1:0-46616 GCA_038214925.1 Candidatus Nanopelagicales bacterium
TTCTTGGCTTTATTTATTGTGATCGCTGGACAATTTATTGGTCGCAAAGCTCGTGTTGCCAAATGACCAACCACGGTAATTTATATGGGCCAGCCTTTACATTTTTAGGAATTCCATCCTGTGATTTAGATGATCCGAATAGTTATGCCGGCGCCGATGTAATCATTGTTGGTGCACCAATCGATGCTGGAACATCACATCGCTCTGGCGCAAAATTTGGTCCACAAGCAATTCGTGGGGGAGATTACTTACCCCACGATGGTTCGCGCCCGCATTTAGCGTTGCGTACCGATGGCTTAAAAGATCTTAAAGTTCTAGATGCTGGCGATCTCATGATGCCTGGTATGGATTTAGCGGCATCACTTGCAGTGTTAGCGGCGGCAACGGAAAAGATTTCTCGTGCTGGAATTATTCCCGTTGTTTTAGGCGGAGATCACTCCATCGCATCGGCTGACGTCGCCGGAATAGCAAAGCATCGGGGATTGGGGAAAATCTCCATGATTCACTTCGATGCACATGCCGATACTGGCCCAGATCAGATGGGCGCACTAGTTGGCCACGGAACACCGATGCGCAACTTAATTGACAATGGTTTTGTGCGCGGCGATCGTTTCTTGCAACTTGGCCTTCGTGGATATTGGCCAGAGCCAGAAACACTTGATTGGATGCGTGATCAAGGTATGCGCTCTTACGAGATGACTGAAATTCATCATCGTGGTTTGAAAACTGTTTTAGATGAATCCTTTGCAATCTTAATAGATGGTTGCGATGGCGTATTTTTATCGGTAGATATCGATGTCGTTGATCCTGGCATGGCCCCCGGTACTGGAACACCAGAGCCAGGTGGAATGACGAGCCGCGAACTTCTCGAAGCAGTTCGTCGCATCTGTTTAGAGCTACCAATTGTGGGAATTGATATTGTGGAAGTGTGCCCACCATTTGATAGCGCCGACATCACGGCGATACTTGCAAATCGTGTGGTTTTAGAAGCGCTGAGCGCAATTGCAAAGCGTCGAAATGGCACTGTTTATTCACCTGTTCAGAACCTGCTCGAGCGATAAGCAGTAATTCTTAAGGTGTCAGCGGTATCGTGCATCATTATCGGCAACTTCTCTCGATAGGTATTTCATGCAATTTTTAGGAATCATCGCTTTTATCGTTGCCCTGCTTCTTTCCGTAATGATTCACGAATTTGGTCACTACATAACTGCCCGCCGATTTGGCATGCGCATCTCTGAATTTTTTGTTGGCTTTGGTAAGCGAATCTGGTCTACCCAGCGCGGTGAAACCGAGTTTGGTATCAAAGCGATTCCAGCTGGCGGATATTGTCGAATCGATGGCATGGCACCTAATGATGTAATGCCAGAAGGTGAAGAGGATCGAGCTTTTTACAAAGCTAGTAGCGGTCGCAAATTAATAGTTTTAGGCGCCGGATCATTTCTACACTTTGTGATTGGTTACATTTTACTTTTCACACTCTTTGCCGGTGTTGGAACAACTCAGGTTTTGCCGGTGATCGGTGAAGTAATCGCAGATTCAGCGGCGCAAAGCGCAGGTATAAAAGCCGGCGATGAGATCACCGCTATCAATGGTGTGAAGGTAACGCGCTGGTTTGAAGATGTCGAAGTGATTCGCCAATCACAAGGTAGCGAATTAGTACTCACAGTAGATCGCGACGGTACTTTAATTGAAGTTGTGACAGCGGCCAGACTTACCGAAATCGATGGCAGCAAACGATTTGTCTTAGGAATTATTAATGAAGTTGGTCTAGAACGCTCAGACCTGCTGACTTCAGTTAAAAACTCTGGCACTGTTACCAAAAGTTTCCTTACCGAAAGTGTTAAATCATTAATTGCACTGCCGTCGAAGATTCCAGCGCTATGGGGACAGACGGTGCGCGGGGAAGAGCGCGATGTAAATGGCCTAGTTGGAGTAGTTGGTGTTGCCCGCGTTTCCGGGGATGCGGTCAGCAGCGATAAGTTAACGGTGCGTGAACGTTTAGCTACCTTTATTTTAATTATCGCAAGCCTCAATATCTTTGTTGGAATCTTTAATCTCTTGCCGATCCTGCCATTAGATGGTGGACATATGGCCGTTGCTATCGCCGATGAAATTCGCGCATTATTTGCTCGAATCCGCAGACGACCTCGACCAGCGGCAATGGATGTAACGGTTTTGACTCCAGTAACCATGGTGGTCTTTGTGATTCTTGCATCACTGACATTGCTCTTATTAGTGGCCGATGTCATTAATCCAGTGGTGCTTAACCTTTAAGTCGCGTTAAATTCGGCGGAAGCGCCCCCACTAGTGCAGAATAAGGTCATGGTTGATCTTGGAATTCCAGCTGCACCACCACCGGTTTTGCACCCACGTCGCAAGACTCGTCAATTAAAAGTTGGCTCAGTAGGCGTCGGAAGCGATTCACCGGTTTCAGTGCAATCGATGTGCACAACGCTGACATCAGATGTCGACGCCACTTTGCAACAGATCGCTGAATTAACTGCCGCGGGTTGCCAAATTGTTCGAGTAGCCGTGCCAAGTCAAGATGATGCCGATGCACTTGCCCAGATTGCTAAAAAATCTCAGATCCCAGTGATTGCAGATATTCACTTTCAACCAAAATATATCTTTGCTGCAATCGATGCGGGGTGTGCCGCAGTTCGCGTCAACCCAGGAAATATTAAACAGTTTGATGACAAAGTAAAAGAAGTTGCAAAGGCGGCCGGCGATGCTGGCATTCCAATTCGTATTGGCGTTAATGCCGGATCACTTGATCCACGTTTGTTAGCAAAATATGGAAAAGCAACTCCAGAGGCCTTGGCCGAATCAGCGTTATGGGAAGCATCATTATTTGAAGAACATGGCTTTTCCGATCTTAAGATTTCAGTTAAGCACCATGATCCAGTAACGATGGTTAATGCATACCGAATTTTGGCCGCGAAATGTGATTACCCATTACACCTTGGTGTCACGGAAGCTGGTCCAATTTTTCAGGGAACCATTAAATCGGCAACGGCATTTGCAATCTTGCTTGCCGAAGGAATTGGCGACACTATTCGTGTTTCTTTATCGGCCCCGCCAGTTGAAGAGATCAAAGTTGGCATGTCGATCTTGGAATCACTGAACTTGCGTCAACGTAAGTTAGAGATTGTTTCTTGCCCATCGTGTGGACGTGCCCAAGTTGATGTCTACACCTTGGCTGAAAAAGTTCAGGCTGGTTTGCAGGGAATGACAGTGCCACTTCGCGTGGCAGTTATGGGCTGTGTTGTAAATGGGCCAGGCGAAGCTCGCGAGGCCGATCTTGGTGTCGCCTCCGGAAATGGCAAGGGTCAGATTTTTGTGAAGGGTGTAGTTATTAAAACTGTACCGGAAGCACAAATCGTTGAGACTTTGATTGAAGAAGCGATGCGTTTAGCTGAAGAAATGGAAGCCGCCGGGGTTGCTTCAGGGCAACCTTCAGTTGATGTTCGGTAAGGTTCTGGCATGTTGAAAATGTCTACGCTTTTTTTGCGTACGCTTCGCGATGATCCAGCCGATGCTGAAGTTGCTAGCCATAAGCTATTAGTTCGCGCCGGATACGTTCGCCGTATCGCGGCCGGTATTTATTCATGGCTGCCATTGGGTGTGATTACGCTTCGAAATATCGAACGAGTTATCCGCGAAGAGATGGATGCGGCCGGTTTTCAGGAAGTTCATTTTCCAGCGCTTTTACCTAAGGATGCCTACGAGGCAACTAATCGTTGGGAAGAGTACGGTCCAGCACTTTTCCGCTTAAAAGATCGCAAGGGCGCCGATTATTTACTGGGACCAACCCACGAGGAGATGTTTACCTTGATGGTGAAAAGTGAGTACTCATCGTATAAAGATCTGCCGTTAAGTATTTATCAGATTCAGACAAAGTTTCGCGATGAAGCCAGACCCCGCAGTGGAATTATCCGTGGTCGCGAGTTTGTCATGAAAGACTCATATTCTTTTGATGTAGATGATGCCGGTTTGGAGATTTCCTATCAACAGCATCGCGATGCCTACGTAAAAACTTTTGATCGTTTAGGCGTGAAATACAACATTGTAAAAGCAGTTTCGGGCGCAATGGGTGGCTCGAGATCAGAAGAGTTTTTAGCACCGTGCCCAACGGGTGAAGATACCTATGTTTTGTGTCCGCAATGTGGTTTTGCGGCAAATGTTGAAGCGATGGTGACGAAAGTTGATCCAGTTGATTCAACTCAAACTGCGGCAATGGAAGAGCTCGATACACCTAATACACCAACAATCGATTCATTAGTTGCAGTATTAAATGAGAAATTTGGTGGTGGGTTCACTGGCGCACACACATTGAAAAATGTTTTGTTGGTGGCCGATAACAAAGCAATTTCAGTATTAGTACCAGGAGATCGTGAAGTAGATTTAAAGCGATTCCAAGAAAACCTCGGTGGAATTCATGAACTTCGAACCTTTGAAGAAGCCGACTTTGCAAAGTTTCCTGGACTTGTTAAAGGTTACATAGGTCCACAAGATGCGAAAAAAATCGGAATTACGGTTTATGCCGATCCACGTATTGCACCTGGAAGCAGTTGGGTAACGGGTGCAAATAAAAAAAATCGTCATGCGCGCAACGTTGTTAATGGTCGTGACTTTACGCCCGATGCATATGTTGAAGCCGCTGAAGTTCGTGCTGGTGATGCTTGTCCAGAGTGCGCAACTCCAGTTGTCATTGATCGGGCCATTGAAATTGGCCATATTTTTCAACTCGGTCGCAAGTATGCGCAAGCGCTCAACTTGACCGTCTTAGATCACAATGGAAAATCTCAAGTAGTTACAATGGGTTCATATGGAATTGGCGTTTCTCGCGCAGTTGCCGCAATCGCCGAACAAACCCATGATGAGATCGGTCTTAATTGGCCAGCTGAACTTGCACCAGCAAAGGTACACATTGTGGCCGCTGGTAAAGACGATCTGCTCTTTGAAACCGCGCTTACTTTAGGCACACAGTTAGAAGTAGCTGGAATTTCAGTGATGCTAGATGATCGACGTGATGCATCCCCAGGAGTTAAATTTAAGGATGCCGAACTTATTGGTAACCCAATTATTGTGGTTGTTGGAAAAGCACTGGCGCAAGGAAATGTTGAAGTAAGAGTTCGCGCAACTAGTGAAAAGAGTGAAGTTGCTTTGACGGGGGCTGTTGCTGCAATTACCAAGCTCTTGGCTTAATTATGTTTTACGAACTCTCCCTTGCTACCGGGTTATTCCTACTGGCAGCATCTTTTTTCGCCGGCTTTGTTGACTCAATTGCTGGCGGTGGGGGATTAATTCAACTTCCGGCGTTACTGATTGGTTTACCAAAGTCAGGGACTGCCGAAGTTTTAGGGACCAATAAGTTATCGGCCGTCTTTGGCACAACGGTTGCCGCGGGTTTGTATCGCAAACAAATAAAACCAGATCCACGCGTTTTATTGGGTATGGGAATTCCGGCATTTATTGGTTCAGCCGGCGGAGCAGTTTTAGCTTCCAAAATTCCAACTAGCAGTATGCGTCCAATGGTTTTAGTACTTCTGATTATTGTTGCGGTCTACACCTGGTTTAAACCAGATTTGGGAAAATTTGAAAATCTTCGTCACCTACCAAAGCGACGAATTCAAATTGCGGCAGTAGCTGGCGCGGTAATTGGTTTTTATGATGGAATTTTCGGTCCTGGCACTGGCTCATTTTTAATGTTGATTTTAGTTGCATCACTTGGCTATGCATTTATCACCGCCTCGGCAATTGCAAAGGTGGTTAATGTCGCCACTAATGTGGGAGCAATTATGGTCTTTGGCATTAACGGCGCCGTTATCTGGCAAATTGGAATCATTATGGGAGTTGCCAATATTACGGGTGCAATTATTGGATCCCGGTTGGCTATAAAAGGTGGATCGACTTTAGTTCGCAAAGTTTTCTTAGTTGTTACCTTTGCGTTAATCATTAAGGTGGGAATTGCGACTTTCTAAAGCGGTGCGTTACAATTAAGCCACAACTTAATAGAGAGAAGTGATCGATGGCGCTTAAAGATTCAATTGCCGATTTAATTCGACCAACTGTGGAAGCTGCAGGTTTCTTTCTAGAAGATGTCTTCACCAGCAATCCCGCCGATCACCGAAGCGTTACCTGCTTGGTCGATAGTTTGTCACCTATGAATCTCGATGATGTCACTGCGATTAGCCGTGAAATTTCCGCGCTATTGGATGAGTCGCCGTTATTTGATGACAATGGTTTTACCCTTGAAGTAAGTTCACCTGGCATCGAGCGCCCACTGACATTGCCGCGCCACTGGACCAAAAATTTAACTCGCATTATTAAGGCAACACTGCAGGATGACACTGAGGTCTCGGGTCGACTTACTGAATTTGATGAAACCCGTGCGATTTTGATTGAAAATATCAAGGGTCGCATGAAGACACATGAAGTAGCTTTTGCAGATATTAAGAAAGCTCATGTAGAAGTCGAATTCAATCGCAAGGAAGGCAGCGAATGAGTGTAGACATGGCAGCCCTGACCGAATTAACGGCGGCGAAAAATATTGCGCTCAACGACTTAATCTATGAAATTGAAGGCGCGGTGATCGCGGCATACGGTGAGACTGATAATCCCAACCGAAGTGTGCGTGCTATTTTAAATCGCGAAACCGGTGAGATCTCTTTGGTAATTCCACACTATGGCGAAGATGGAACACGTACCGATGAAGCAGTAGAACCGCCAGAGGGTTTTGCCCGCATCATGACATCGACTGCTCGCAAGACAATTAAGTTAAAGATGCGCGAAAGCAATGACCTAGACATTGTCGGTGAATTTACGGCATCTGTTGGTGATGTTATTTCTGGTGTTGTGCAACAAGGGCGCGATCCAAAGATGATCAATGTAAATCTTGGTCGAGTTGAGGGTCGGATTCCGCCACAAGAGCAAGTTCCGGGTGAGGTTTACAACCACGGCGATCGTATTAAATGTTTTGTAGTCGAAGTTAAGCAAGGTTTAAAAGGTCCAGAAATAATGTTGTCACGCTCCCACCCTGCGTTAGTGAAACAATTATTTGCTTTTGAAGTTCCGGAAATCGGTGATCGCATCGTTGAAATTATGGCGGTAGCACGCGAGGCTGGACACCGAACAAAACTTGCTGTCAAAAGCCATCGCGCAGGTGTTAGCCCAAAGGGCTCATTGATTGGCCCGCTAGGTTCAAGATCGCGCGCAGTTATGGATGAACTACATGGTGAAAAAATTGATATCGTCGATTGGTCAGAAGATCCAGTTGAATTTATCGCTTCAGCGCTAGCACCGGCCAAGGTTTCAAAAGTAGAGATCACTGATCTCTTTTCACGCAGTGCAAAAGTTACGGTGCCGGATTATCAACTCTCATTAGCGATTGGCAAAGATGGCCAAAATGCTCGACTAGCCGCGCGATTAACCGGCTGGCGCATCGATATTCATCCAGATACCGTGGTAGTGCCCGCGTAATTGTGGCCCATTATGAGAAGAGCGCACTAGTTGGGTAAGATAGTGGGGTTGGATTTAAACGTTCCTGTGCGTAGCTGCATTAGCTGCCGCAAGCGGGCGAATCCTTCAGCATTAATTCGAGTAGTTTTGATCGATGGCGTAGTTAGGCCAGATATCAAAGGCGGAGCACCCGGAAGGGGAGCTTGGTTGCACAGGGATTGTGTGGAAGTTGCAATTAGTCGAGGTGCATTTCGTTTTGCTTTCAAGCTAGACGTAGCACCAGATACATCGCAACTTGTTAAATTTTTAAGCAGTTAAAACTTACTAAGAATGGATAAGAAAGATATGAAACTCAAATGAGCTCGTTAGAACTATGAGGTCGTTCAACTAGGGCTTGCATTTTGAGAAAATGCGGGCCAAGACAGGAGAAATGTGTCAAAGGTCCGCGTACATGAGTTGGCAAAACAACTCGGTATGGAGAGCAAGGTTGTTCTTGCAAAACTCCAAGAAATGGGCGAGTTTGTTCGCTCGGCATCATCAACAGTAGAAGCACCAGTGGTGCGCAAGTTGATCGAAATGTATCCCGACGCAAAACCAGTCGAGGAGAAAAAGCCAGTTAAAAAAGCGGCCGCAAAGAAAGCTGCGGCAAAGCCAAAGGGTGAAGTAACTGCCGAACAAGCAGCTGAACTCGCCGCCGAACTTGGCGTTGATATCGAAGCCCTTAAGTTAGAGCAGGCAAAAGCGATTGCGCATAAAGAGGAAGTGGCAAAGTTTGAAGCGGCCGATCGCGCCGCACACAATGCTGCCGCCGCCAATGCAGCGCCGCCAACGGCAGCGCCAGCGCCACGACCTGGCAACAACCCATTTTCAACGGGTGGCGTAGTTCCGCGTCCACCACGTCCAGGAAATAATCCATTTTCAACTGGCGCAGCAGTGCCACGTCCACCTCAACGTCCACCGGGTGCAACTGGTGCTCGTCCAGGTATGGCCGGTGCTCGTCCAGGTTCAGTTCGTCCAGGTTTTGCAGCACGTCCAGGTGCACCACGCACTGGTGGACCAGCGGGTGCCGGTGGCTTTACACCACGTCCAGGCGGTGCACCAAGTAATTCGCCGTACAAAACAAATACACCAGGAGTGGGTGCGCCAACAACTGGTGGACCACAACGTCCAGGTGGCGGTCGTCCACCACAACGTGGCGGTGCCGGCGGTGCATTTGGAAAAAATGCGAGCAAGAAATCTGGTCGTAAACAAAAATCTCGTAAAGCATTACGCGATGAGTTCGACAATATGCAAGCGCCACAACTTGGTGGCGCAGTTGTTCCACACGGTGATGGCAAGACTCCAATTCGTATGCGCCGCGGTGCATCTCTGGCTGACTTTGCCGACAAGATTGGCGCCGATCCAGCTGCATTAGTAGCAGCGCTATTTCACTTAGGTGAAATGGTTACGGCAACTCAATCAGTTGATGCCGATACATTTGAAATTCTTGGTGTTCAACTGGGTTACAACATTGAAATTGTTAGCCCAGAAGATGAAGATCGTGAACTTCTACAAGACTTCGACATCGATTTAGCTGCTGAAATCTCTGACCTAGATCCAGAATCACTTGTTGCCCGTCCACCAGTAGTAACGGTTATGGGTCACGTTGATCACGGTAAAACATCACTTCTCGATGCGATTCGAAACTCTGAAGTTATGAAGGGTGAAGCCGGCGGAATTACCCAGCACATTGGTGCCTACCAAATCCATCATGATCACGATGGCATCAATCGCGCAATTACATTTATCGATACACCAGGTCACGAGGCATTTACTGCCATGCGTGCTCGCGGTGCCAAGGTAACTGATATCGCAGTACTTGTTGTTGCTGCCGATGATGGAATCATGCCGCAGACAATTGAAGCGTTAAATCACGCTCAAGCTGCCGATGTTCCAATCGTTGTTGCCGTCAACAAGGTTGATAAAGAAGGCGCAAATCCAGACAAGGTTCGCCAACAATTAACCGAGTACAACTTGATCGCAGAAGAGTACGGCGGAGAAACAATTTTCGTAGATGTATCTGCTAAAGCTGGAATTGGAATTGATCAATTAATTGAATCGATTTTGCTTACTGCTGATGCGGCTATTGATCTACGTGCAATTGCCGATGATTCTGCTCGTGGTGTGGCAATTGAAGCTCACCTCGATCGTGGTCGTGGCCCAGTTGCAACCGTTCTTGTTCAACGTGGAACTTTAAGAATCGGTGATGCAATTGTTGCTGGTAGTGCATTTGGTCGCGTACGTGCGATGCTCGATGAAGATGGCAAGAATGTTGAAACGGCTGGACCATCTCGTCCAGTTCAGGTTCTTGGATTCACATCAGTTCCAAGTGCGGGCGATACTTTCTTAGTTGCCGATGAAGATCGAACTGCTCGCCAGATCGCCGAAAAGCGTCAGGCCGCAGAGCGAAATGCACAATTGGCGAAGGCTCGTAAGAAGGTTTCACTGGAAGACTTCATGGAGCAGTCCAAGATTTCTACACTTAACTTGATCCTTAAGGGTGACGTAAGTGGTTCGGTAGAAGCACTCGAAGATGCATTGATGCAGCTAGATGTTGGCGCAGAAGTAGATCTACGAGTTATTCACCGCGGCGTTGGCGCAATCACCAAGAGCGATATCACCTTGGCCTCGGCTTCAACTGCAGTAGTGATCGGCTTTAACGTTAAGCCAGAGCCACAAACTGCAATCTATGCCGATCAAGAAGGCGTCGAAGTTCGCTTCTATTCTGTTATTTATAACGCAATCGAAGAGATTGAACTATCTCTGAAGGGCTTGTTAAAGCCAGAGTACGAAGAGATCATCGTTGGAAATGCAGAAGTTCGCGAGATCTTCAAATCTTCTAAGGCCGGAAATATCGCTGGATCTATCGTTAAAGATGGAACTATCAAGCGAAATGCTAAGGCTCGTATCCTTCGAAATGGCGCCGTCTTAGTTGATGACCTCACTATCGATTCGCTCAAGCGATTTAAAGATGATGCAAACGAAGTCCGCGAAGGCTTCGAGTGTGGAATTGGCTTGGGTAACATGAAGGAGATCACCATTGGCGATGTAATTCAGGTCTTTGAGATGCGCGAGAAAAAGAGAGCGTAACTATGGCCCAATCACATCGCACATTAAAGGTAGCTGACCGCATCAAAGTAGTTGTGGCACAGATTCTTGAGACAAAGATTAAAGATCCACGTCTTGGTTTTGTCACAGTTACCGATGCCCGCGTTACTGGTGACTTACAGCAAGCATCTGTTTTCTACACCGTTCTTGGCGATCTCGAGGAGCGAGCAGCAACTGCCGCCGCACTCGAGAGCGCGAAGGGTGTTATTCGATCGGCGTTGGGTCGCGAACTTTCACTTCGCATTACGCCAAGTATTGAATTTTTCGAAGATGGATTACCGGAAACTGCGTTAGCGCTAGATTCTTTGCTGGCAAAAGTTCATGAACAAGATGCTCAAGTCGCCGAACTCCGTAAAAATGCCCAGTATGCCGGGGGCGAAGATCCTTACAAACCGCCACGTGTAATCGACGGGGAGTAATGAGCTCGCACGGATTCTTAGTTGTCGATAAGCAACCAGGAATGACTAGCCACGATGTTGTTGCAATTGGTAGGCGTGCATTAAATACCCGCAAGGTTGGACATGCCGGAACTTTAGATCCCATGGCAACTGGCATTTTAGTTTTAGGTTTTAATAACGGAACTCGTTTATTGCAGTACATCACCGACGGCGACAAATCATATGAAGCGACAGTTGTTTTAGGATCGGCAACTATTACCGATGATGTCGAAGGTGAAGTAATTAGCACTGCCGATGTTTCACAGGTGAGCGATCAGATGATTCATCAGGCACTAGCCCCGATGCGGGGTGTAATTTCACAGCGCCCAAGTTCGGTATCTGCCGTAAAAATCGATGGCGAGCGGGCTTATGACCGAGTGCGATCTGGCGAAGCAGTTGTCTTGCCATCGCGCGAAGTAACTATCTCGCAACTAGATGTGGTAGCAATCCGCCACTTAGCGTCGGCGATCGAAATCGATATTGAAGTAACGTGTTCGGCTGGAACATTTATCCGAGCGATCGCGCGCGATTGCGGGGATACCTTGAAAGTTGGCGGACATCTGAACTCACTTCGCCGTACACGAGTTGCAGGTTTTGCTTTAGATCGAGCAGTCTCACTGGAAGCCTTGAAAAGCGGCGAGTTCACAACGTTAGATCTAGCCGATGTTGCTCGAGCTACCTTTCCAGTTCGTGCGATCGAACTCGATGAAAAGTTAGAACTCTCCTTTGGTCGTTTTTTATCGGCCAATACCGAGCCCGGGATTTTCGCTGGAATATCAGCAGACAATCAACTCGTTGCCTTGCTAGAAAATGTCGATGGCAAAGCTAAGCCAATCGCAGTATTCGCGCCGGCAAAGTAATAGGTAGATAATAAAACCATGAGCATTGTAGTCATTGGCAATTTTGATGGCGTCCATAAGGGCCATCAGGAGCTGCTGAACTCTGCCCAGGTAATCGCCGCCGGTGAAAAAATTATCGCACTTACCTTTGATCCACATCCAGTTTCAATTTTTGCACCCGAGCGAGCTCCAACAAATTTAACGGTATTAACCGATCGAATCGAACTATTAAAGATCCATAACGCCGATCAGGTAGCAGTAATTAAGTTCACCAAAGAGTTTGCCGCGATGCCGCCGGAAGATTTCGTAAATAAGGTTTTAATCGAACAGTTAAAAGCCAGCAAAGTTGTAGTGGGCAATAATTTTACTTATGGCCACAAAGCACAAGGCAACGTTGAAACACTAAAAAAACATTCCGAGTTTGAAACTATTGTTTTAGATCTTGAATCAGAAGAGTCAGAAGCGATCTCATCAACACGAATTCGTCGATTAATCACCGATGGAAAAGTGGAAAAGGCGCGCGAATTATTAACCCGCCCACATCGCCTCGATGGCATCGTTGTACATGGTGAAAAACGTGGCCGTGAAATTGGTTATCCAACGGCAAATTTAGGTGATTTAGAAAACCAAACTATTCCAGCCGATGGTGTCTATGCCGGTTGGCTCACCGTTGGAATCGATCGTTGGCCAGCAGCGATTTCAATTGGCACTAATCCAACATTTGCAGGTGCACGCGGTCGACAAGTTGAGGCCTACGCCATTGATCAAATTGATTTAGATCTTTATACAAAACGGGCAACGGTTGAATTTGGCTGGCGGATTCGCGAAACCTTAAAATTTGATGGCCTAGAACCATTACTAGTTCAGATGGCACAAGATTGCGCGAAAGCCCGCGAATTAACCGAGATGTAAGCGCAGATAAATCCTCGATTTCACCTATTGCAAGCCTGGCTGATAACCTAGCCCTTCAATCGAGATAGCGAGTTTTTCGTGATTCAAACCGAAAAGCCCTCGTGCTCAGTAAACAAGGAGAACGACACATGGCACTAACAACAGAGTTAAAAAAAGAAATCATCGCTACGTATGGTTCGACACCTACTGACACAGGATCACCTGAAGCTCAGGTCGCACTTCTTTCAAAGCGTATTGAACAGATCACGGATCACTTAAAGACAAACCCACATGATCACCACAACCGTCGTGGTCTTTTGTTACTTGTTGGTCGTCGCCGTCGCATCCTTCAGTACTTAGCAAAGACAGACATCAGCCGTTACCGTGCAATTATCGAGAAACTCGGTATTCGCCGTTAATTAAGTTCCACAATCTGCCGTAGAGCAATGGTCCTCGGTAGTGGTTTCCGCACTTTAATTAAATGTGCGTGAACTTCGATCGAAGATACATTCTCGCGGCAGTCACTGAAGCAGATAATTTTGTCATGCTTCATTCGACCGGCATTCTTTAATGGATGTAAATAACAAAGGAGGACCCATGGAGGGTCAAGAGGTTCAGACAGCCGTTGCAGTTATCGATAACGGAAAATTTGGAAAACGAGAGATTCGTTTTGAAACAGGTCGCCTAGCGCGCCAAGCAGCCGGAGCTGCCGCAGTCTTCTTAGATGATCAAACAATGATCTTCTCAGCTACAACTGCATCAAAGACACCAAAAGATCAATTTGATTTCTTTCCTTTAACAGTTGATGTTGAAGAGAAGATGTATGCAGTTGGTCGCATCCCAGGATCATTTTTCCGCCGTGAAGGACGTCCATCAGAAGATGCAATTCTTACGTGTCGTTTAATCGACCGTCCATTACGCCCATCATTTGTTAAGGGGCTACGTAATGAAGTTCAGATCGTTGTGACAGTAATGGCACTTGATCCAGACCATATGTACGACGTCATTGCAATCAATGCCGCGTCTATGTCAACCCAACTTGCCGGTCTACCTTTCTCTGGCCCAATCGGTGGCGTTCGCGTTGCTTTGATTGATGGTCAGTGGGTTGCTTTCCCTAATCACTCACAGGTTGCAAATGCAGTCTTTGACATGGTTGTTGCTGGTCGCATTAGCGATGGCGATGTTGCAATCATGATGGTTGAAGCAGAAGCAACGACTCGCACAATTGAATTAATCAAGGGCGGAGCACCGACTCCGAATGAAGAAGTTGTGGCACAAGGCCTTGATGCAGCAAAGCCATTCATCAAGATTCTCTGTGAAGCACAGGAAAAACTAGCCAAGGTGGCAGCAAAGCCAACGGCTGAATTCCCAGTGTTCCTTGATTACCAAGATGATGTATTTGCAGCCGTAGAAAAGGCAGCAAGTGTTGACTTAGCTAAGGCGTTAACAATTGGTGGAAAGCAAGAGCGCGAAACAAAGATCGATGAGATCAGCGCAGCGACAAAGACATCTGTTGGCGCAGCCTTTGAAGGCCGTGAAAAAGAAGTCTCAGCGGCTTTCCGTTCATTGACAAAAAAGCTTGTACGTTTGCGCGTCCTAAAAGACAAGATCCGTATCGATGGTCGCGGTCTTCGTGATATTCGTGCACTTTCTGCAGAAGTAGAAGTAATTCCTCGTGTTCACGGTTCGGCAATTTTTGAACGTGGCGAGACTCAGATTCTTGGAATCACAACGCTAAACATGTTGAAGATGGAACAACAGCTAGATACGTTGAATCCAGAAAACCACAAGCGTTATATGCACAACTACAACTTCCCACCATATTCAACTGGTGAAACAGGTCGTGTTGGTACACCTAAGCGTCGCGAAATCGGCCACGGTGCACTTGCCGAACGTGCATTAATTCCAGTACTACCAACGCGCGAAGAGTTCCCTTACGCAATCCGTCAGGTCTCAGAAGCACTTGGTTCAAATGGTTCAACATCTATGGGTTCAGTGTGTGCTTCAACGCTTGCGCTTTACAACGCAGGTGTTCCACTTCGGGCACCAGTTGCCGGTATTGCTATGGGTCTGATTTCAGATACCGTCGATGGCAAAATCGAATACGTTGCATTGACCGATATTTTGGGTGCCGAAGATGCATTTGGAGATATGGACTTTAAAGTTGCCGGAACAAAAGATTTTGTTACCGCACTTCAGTTAGATACCAAGCTTGATGGAATTCCAGCATCAGTTCTAGCTGGCGCACTATTACAGGCAAAGGAAGCGCGGCTAGCGATTCTTGATGTGATGAACGAGGCGATTGATGGACCTGATGAGATGAGTCCATTTGCTCCTCGCATTATTTCAGTCAAGATTCCAGTTGATCAGATCGGTGCAGTAATCGGACCTAAGGGAAAGATTATTAACCAGATCCAAGAAGAGACTGGCGCGGATATCTCAATCGAAGATGATGGAACTATTTACATCGGCGCAGTCGATGGTCCATCTGCTGAAGCTGCGCGTGCGCAGATCAATGCGATTGCAAATCCAACGATGCCAGAAGTTGGCGAACGCTACTTAGGTACAGTCGTAAAACTTGCTGCATTTGGTGCTTTCATCTCATTGATGCCAGGTAAAGATGGCTTGCTCCACGTATCGCAGATTCGCAAGATGCATGGTGGAAAGCGGATTGAAAACCTAGAAGAAGTTATGAAGGTTGGCGACAAGATCCAAGTTGAAATCGGTGAGATTGATCCAAAGGGCAAGCTTTCTTTGGTCCCAGTACTTGAAGATGGAACAACTGGTTCTGCGCAATAAATGAGCGTTCGTCGTTCAGTTTTACCTAGCGGTCTGCGTATCGTTACTGAAGAAGTTCCTTCGGTACGCAGCGCCGCGATTGGTATCTGGGTAAATGTTGGTTCACGTGATGAAACCCCGGCCGTTGCTGGGGCTTCTCACTTTCTGGAGCATTTACTTTTTAAAGGTACTAAGCAGCGCACCGCACTCGAGATTTCATCATCAATTGAATCCGTTGGCGGCGAGATGAATGCTTTTACTAGCAAGGAGTACACCTGCTTTTATGCTCGTGTGATTGATACTGATTTACCAATTGCGATTGATGTTATTTCTGATCTCATTACATCATCTATTGTTACCGCACTCGATGTTGATGCCGAACGCAAAGTTGTTCTAGAAGAAATTGCGATGCGAGATGACGATCCAAGTGATTTAGTTCACGATTTATATGCCGAAACTTATTACGGAGATACTCCATTAGGTCGTCCGATTTTAGGAACGATCGAATCTATCAAGGGGATGTCACGAAACTCTGTTTTTAATTACTACAAAAAGCGCTACTTGCCACAAGATTTAGTGGTTGCCGTTGCTGGAAACATTAAGCATAAAAAAGTTGTTGCTATGGTTGAAAAAGCACTTTCCCAAGAGGGTTTCCTAGACACGGTGGGCGCTCCGGTCATTCGCCCAAATACTCCGATCCGTAAAGCGGCTCAAAAATCCGTTGGATTAATTACTCGTCCCACCGAACAAGCACATATGTTTTACGGGATGGAGGGCGTTGCTCGTTTAGATGAGCGACGTTTTGCGATGGGGATTCTGGCATCGGCTTTAGGCGGGGGAATGTCATCGCGACTGTTTCAAGAGATTCGCGAGAAGCGTGGACTTGCCTACTCTGTTTATGCATATGCCCAACAATTTGCTGGCAGCGGACAAATCGGTTTCTATGCCGGATGTAATCCAAGCAAGGCGATCGAAGTTGTCGAAATTATCCGAGAAGTTTTAGCCGATGTTGCCGATAATGGAATGAGCCATGAAGAGATCGAACGAGCCAAGGGTGCGGTGCGCGGTTCATTGGTGCTTAGCCAAGAAGACTCAGGTTCGCGTATGTCTAGAATTGGTAAAAATGAGATTGTTTACGGTCACGTCATGGGCTTCGATGATATCTTGAAGGCGGTTTCACGCGTTACTCCCGAGCAAATTAAGGAAATTGCTAGCGACTTCCTGAATAAAACGCCTACGCTTGCCCTAGTCGGACCATTTAAGAGCGAGTCTAAATTTGAGAAGGTGTTAAGCAAATGATCAATGTCGCAGTCTTAGGTGCTCGTGGTCGCATGGGAAGTGAAGTTGTTAAGGCGGTAGAGCTAGCCGAAGATTTAGCGTTGGTCGCTGCCTTAGATCTTGGTGATTCACTAGAACAAGTACCAGCATCGGGTGCAAAAGTTGTCGTAGATTTCACGACGCCAGATAGCGTTATGGTGAATTTAGAGTTCCTGATTAACGCTGGTATCAATGTAGTTGTTGGTACAACAGGTTTTGATGAGACCAAAATCGCCACAATCAATGGCTGGCTAAAAGCCAACCCCAGTGTTGGCGTTTTAATCGCACCTAACTTTGCAATTGGCGCAGTGCTCATGATGGAGTTTGCCGAGAAAGCTGCGCGCTACTTTGAATCAGCGGAGATTATTGAATTACATCACCCTGCCAAAGTTGATGCACCATCTGGAACTGCAGCTAGAACAGCTGAACTAATGAGCGCGGCACGCAAGGCCGCTGGATTAGCACCAATGCCAGATGCAACAACTTCTTCTTTAGCCGGTGCACGTGGTGCGATGGTCGCAGATATCCCAGTTCATTCGGTACGTGCACGTGGTTTAGTTGCACACCAAGAAGTTATTTTTGGTGGCCTCGGTGAAACTCTTACGATTCGCCACGATTCAATTGACCGAGCTGGTTTTATGCCGGGTATAATTCTTGGAGTGCGCACAATTATCAATCATCCTGGCCTAACCCATGGCCTCGATAAATTTATGTAAGGGGAGCCACCATGTCAAAAGATCAAATAACTTTCTACGGCGCCGATTGGTGTGGAGATTGCCGTCGCTCAAAGCGTTTGCTGGAAGAGCTCAACGTTGAATACACATTGATCGATACTGATTCAGATTTAACGGCGGCCGATAAAGTTGTTGAAATCAATGGCGGCGTAAAATCAATTCCAGTAATTGTATTTTCAGATGGAACTCATTTAACTGAGCCATCGGATATTGATTTAAAAGCTAAATTAACTGCGCTTAATTTAATCTAAAGCCAGTTATAAACCGCCGCTGAAGTTACGGCGGCGCTAATGACCACAACTGGAAATGGTGCCTTCAGCAATAAGGCGGTCATAGCGGCAGCTAAACCAGCTAAACGTTGATCAATTATTAACGTTGTTTTTTCGCTAAAGCTTTGCACGGAAACCAATGCACTCAAAAGCGCAATCGGTATCAGCGCACTAACTTTTCCAATCTTTGGGTGACTGAGCCAATGTTGCGGAACAGAATGTCCGGAAAACTTCATTATAAATGCCATCGCGCCGGCGCCAATGGTGGCGATCCAAAAACTTGTCATCGGCGGAGCCCCACTGCAATTGCAATAAAAGCTGTGGCGATTATCGGTAAACCAGCGGGCAATATGGGGGTCATTAGAATTGCAAATAGTGCACAACTAACGGCGAGAATACGTTCAAATTTTCCGACTAATCTGGGCCAGACTAAACCTAAAAACGCGGCAGGCACGGCGGAATCTAATCCAAAAGTTCGAACATCTCCCATAGCTTGCGCGCCAAGTGCCCCAGCAAGAGTAAATAAATTCCAGAAAACAAAGACGCCAATACCGGTGTACCAAAAACCTTTTCGCATTTCTTCGGGGCCGCGAGATTCTTGACCTAATGCAACGGCAGTTGATTCATCAATAGTTATCTGCGCCGCAACTACTCGTTTTAATCCCCGAACTTTTAATCGGGGCGCCATGAGTACTCCGTATAAAGCATTTCTAGTTCCTAATAATGTCGCCGTCGCGATCGCACTAATCGCGGTTCCACCGGCACCTAAAATTCCCACAACGGCAAATTGAGAAGCCCCCGAAAAAGTTAATAATGACAAAAGGCTAGCCTGAAGAACTGAAAATCCATTGGCCACCGCAGCTGCACCAAAAGCCACCCCATAAGCACCGACTGTGATCGAAACGCTGAGTGAATCGCGCAAGGTAGGGGAGATTTTGATGGACACGCCAACATTATGCCGTATAAATGCGGTGGCCAATAGACGAGCATAGATAGGGTTCGGCAGATGAGCGAAGAGATTATTTACCGTGACGATGTAACCGTCGAATTAGTTAAGTCCAGTGCCAGTGATGCCGATGTTATTTGGGCGGCACGTGTTTCAACAGCTGGTGAACAATCATTAGATGAGATCGGTGAAGACCCAGCCCGATCTGCTGGCCTGATTAACTACCTCGCACGCGAGCGACATGGTTCACCATTTGAACATACGTCAATGACTTTTTTTGTCTCGGCACCAATCTTTGTATTCCGGGAATTTATGCGCCATCGAATCGCTTCCTACAATGAAGAAAGTGGTCGCTACCGCGAACTACGCCCAGTCTTTTACGTGCCATCGAAAGAACGTAAATTAATTCAGGTCGGTAAAACCGGTTCTTACACTTTTGAAGATGGCACCCAAGAGCAGTTTGATATTTCGATAAAAGCGATGAAAGATGCTTATGTCATCGCCTACGAAAGTTATATAAAAATGCTCGAGGCAGGTGTAGCCCGCGAAGTAGCTCGTGTTGTATTGCCGGTGGCAACCTATTCATCAATGTATGTGTCCATGAATGCCCGCGCATTAATGAACTTTTTATCACTTCGTACTGCACGTGAGGGTTCACATTTTCCAAGCTACCCACAACGTGAAATCGAGATGGTTGCCGAGAAAATGGAAGCGGAATTTGCAAAGTTAATGCCAATTACATACGGAGCCTTTGAAAAGTCTGGACGAATCGCCCCTTAATTCGGGTAGAGTTCAGTCCATGACAACGCCGGCACCATTTGGACGATTACTGACCGCAATGGTCACGCCCTTCAATAAGGATGGCGCGATCGACTGGGCCGGCGTCGAAAAGATTGCCGACCATTTAGTTCAAAGTGGTCACGATGGAATTGTTGTTAACGGCACAACTGGTGAAGCACCAACAACTAAATCCTCCGAAAAAGAGGAGATCATTCGGATCGTTCGAAATACGGTTGGCCCAAAAGTAAAAGTCTTATCTGGCGCCGGTGATAATGAAACCGAATACTCAATTAATCAAGCAAAGCGCACCGAAAAAGCTGGCGCCGATGGATTGTTAGTCGTGACTCCGTATTACAACAAGCCACCACAAGCTGGAATTGAAGCTCACTTTTTAGCGGTAGCAAATGCCACCGACCTACCAATGATGATGTACGACATCCCAAGTAGAACCGGAGTTCCAATTGAACCGGACACGATTGTTCGCCTCTTTGAACACCCACAAATTCTCGCGCTAAAAGATGCCAAAGGTGATGTTGCATCAACGTCATGGGTAATTAAGCGCTGTGGAATTCCAGTGTATTCAGGTGATGACATTCTTAACTTGCCCTTACTTTCAGTTGGCGCAGTAGGTTTTGTTTCAGTGTGTGGTCACACAGTAGGCAAAGATCTACGTGAACTCTTAGATGCATGGTTTGCTGGAAACACTTCGCGCGCTCTTGAAATTCATCAAAAACTTCTTCCAGTATTTACCGGAACCTTCCGTACCCAAGGTGCCATTATGACTAAGGCGGCGTTAACGCTGATGGGTCTACCTGGTGGTCACACACGTCTTCCACTCGTCGATGCAACAGATGCGCAAATTGTGCAGTTGCGTGATGATCTTCGCGCCGGTGGCGTAGCAATTAAATAATGAATCATCCTCATCCGAATTTAGGTACACCACCAAAGCTAGTCGATGGTGGTTTACGTATCGTCGCCCTTGGTGGACTGACTGAAATCGGTCGTAACATGACGGTTTTCGAGTACAAATCTAAACTTCTGATCGTTGATTGTGGAGTTTTATTTCCAGAAGATAATCAACCAGGTATTGATTTAATTTTGCCTGATTTTTCTTATATTCGGGATCGCTTAGATGATGTAGTTGCCATATTTTTAACACACGGACATGAAGACCATATTGGCGCAGTTCCATATCTATTGCGCGAGCGTGGCGATATTGCGATCTATGGTTCGGCGCTCACACTTGCTTTAATTACCGCTAAATTAAAAGAACACCGAATTTCACCCTTAACGCATGTAGTTAAAGAAGGTGGCACTGAAGACGTTGGCCCATTTACTTTAGAGTTTGTCGCCGTTAATCATTCGATTCCGGACGCTCTTGCAGTTGTTATTAACACTGGGGCTGGACGCGTTTTAGCTACCGGTGATTTCAAAATGGATCAACTTCCCTTAGATGGTCGGATTACTGATTTGCGCACTTTTGCTCGACTTGGCGAACAAGGCGTAGATCTATTTATGGTGGATTCCACTAATGCCGATGTTCCTGGCTTCACACCATCGGAGCGTGAAATTATGCCGGCGCTCAACCAGGTAATTTCCTCCACTAAGCGCCGAGTTATTGTTGCCTCTTTTTCTTCCCATGTTCATCGTGTGCAGCAGGTAATCGATATCGCCGCATTACACGGTCGCAAAGTTGTGTTCATCGGTCGATCCATGGTTCGCAATATGAAAATCGCCGAAGATATGGGTTATTTAAAAGTTCCGGCTAACTTAGTTTTAGATGCAAAAGAGCTTGATCAATACGACGACAATGTAGTTTTGATTTGTACTGGCTCACAAGGTGAACCCATGGCCGCGCTTTCTCGGATGGCAAATGGTGATCATCAAATTCGTGTCGGCGAAGGTGACACCGTAATTTTGGCCTCATCCTTAATTCCCGGAAATGAAAATTCAGTATTTAGAATTATTAATGAGTTGACTCGCTTTGGCGCAAAAGTTGTCCATAAAGCTAATGCCATGGTGCACGTTTCGGGCCACGCGGCAGCTGGTGAACTTTTGTACTGTTACAACATCGTAAAACCAAAATATGTACTGCCAATACATGGTGAATGGCGACATTTAAAAGCTAATGCCGAATTAGCAATTCAATCTGGAGTACCGCGAAGCAATACCTTCATCATTGACAACGGAGTTGTCCTAGACATGGTCGATCACGAGATTGAAGTTGTTGGCGCAGTTCCTTGCGGATTTGTCTTTGTCGATGGCCAAAGTATCGGGGATATCACCGAGAGCTCATTGAAGGATCGTCGAATTTTAGGTGAAGAGGGATTCATTTCTTGTGTCGTCGTGATTGATTCCCAAAATGGAAAAATTGTTGCCGGGCCAGATATTCACGCTCGTGGATTTAATGAAGATGAAGCGATGTTTGATGAAGTAAAACTACGAATTGAAAAAGCGTTAGCTACTGCAGTCACCGATGGGATTAATGGAACACATCAACTTGCACAGATCGTAAGGAAAACCATTGGTGGATGGGTTGGGGGAGAGCATCGTCGAAAGCCCATGATTGTCCCCGTAGTTATTGAAGTTTAAGCGCGGCGCGCCTAGCGGATAAGAATTTGTGCAACCTTTACGATCGCTCGTGTGGCTAAAAGAAAAAAAGCGAAAAGCAAGACTGGCGCCGTAGGCGGCGCACTTGGTCGTGGTTTGTCAGCGACCTGGCGCTTTATCGCAAAATCTATGGGCGGCTTGGTTCGTTTTATAGCTCGTGGGGCCAAAGATTTAGATCCAGCACATCAACGTGATGGAATCGCTTTTCTCATGGTGGTGCTCGCCTTAATTGCCACCGCTGGAACATGGTTTACTTCCCAAAATTTTCTAGGCCGAAATGTTTACTCTTTCATTTATGGTGGAGTTGGTCGGGTCGGCTTCTTTGCCCCGTTAGTACTTATTTATTTTGCAATTCGATTATTTAGAGTTCCAGAGCAATCTAAGGCAACTGGGCGAATAATAATTGGAACACTTACGCTGCTGCTTTCAACAACTGGATTGGCTCATCTCATCAATGGATCAACCGGTACTGGTGCAACGGCTATGCGCGAGGGTGGTGGCTGGATCGGCTATGGCGTTACGACGCCGTTAGTTTCTTTAATGACATCAATTCTTGTCTATCCAATTTTAGTAATTGTTTTTACCTTCGGGATCTTGGTAATTACGGCAACTCCAATGTCACAAGTTGTTTCACGGATAACTAACTCCAGCAAGTGGTTATGGGCAAAACGTCCAGAACGCAGTATTAAGGTAGAGCGTGACTTCGAAATTACCGATACGCCGCCATTTGAATCACCTGTCGTAGCTGCATGGAATGAGCCAGAAGCAGATGAAGAAGAGGAAGAGTTAGACGAGGAGAGTTTTGATGAAGAGTTCACGGTGGCAGTACCGGTATTAGACAAGCCAGTATTTGTAGATAATCTCACCCAAGCGAAGCGACCAGAACAACTTTTACTTACTGCCGATATTGCTTATGAATTACCGGCACCCGATATTTTACGTGCCGGTCCAGCATCAAAGGCAAAGAGCAAAGCAAATGAAGTTGTCGTTGCCGCGTTAACTGAAGTTTTTTCACAGTTTGAAATCGATGCCCAAGTAACTGGATTTATGCGCGGACCTACGGTTACACGATATGAAGTTGAACTAGGAAATGCCGTTAAAGTTGAGCGCATTACCGCGCTAGCAAAAAATATCTCATATGCAGTTGCCAGCAGCGATGTGCGAATACTTTCACCGATTCCAGGAAAGTCAGCGGTTGGAATTGAAATTCCCAACGCAGATCGTGAAATCGTTGCCTTGGGCGATGTACTTCGCTCATCCGTGGCCGGTCAAGATCTGCACCCCATGTTGGTTGCCCTAGGTAAAGATGTAGAAGGTAATTTCGTCTGTGCCAACTTAGCCAAGATGCCACACTTGTTGGTGGCTGGCGCGACCGGTGCCGGTAAGTCATCCATGATTAACGCGATGATTACCTCAATTTTGATGCGATCAACTCCAGATGATGTACGACTTGTTCTAATTGATCCCAAGCGAGTCGAGTTAACTGCCTATGAAGGAATTCCGCATTTAATTACGCCAATTATTACTAGTCCAAAGAAGGCGGCCGATGCCCTTACTTGGGTGGTACGTGAAATGGATCTTCGATACGAAGATTTATCAACCTTTGGCTTTAGGCACATTGATGACTTTAATAAAGCGGTGCGGGCCGGCAAGGTTATTGTCCCTGAAGGCAGTGACCGCGTTGTTGAACCGTATCCATACCTGCTTGTCATTATCGATGAGTTAGCCGATCTCATGATGATTGCGGCAAAAGAAGTTGAAGAGTCAGTCGTGCGCATTACCCAACTGGCCCGCTCTGCCGGAATCCACTTGGTGCTTGCCACACAACGTCCATCAGTTGATGTTGTTACTGGATTAATTAAGGCAAATGTTCCTTCCCGATTGTCCTTTGCTACTAGTTCTTTGGCCGATAGTCGCGTTATTTTAGATACGCCAGGTGCGGAAAAGCTTGTCGGACAAGGCGATGGTTTGTTTATTCCTATGGGTGCCAGCCGTGCAATTAGAATTCAAGGCGCTTATGTTTCAGAGCGTGAAATTGAAGCGGTTACAAATCATGTTAAGAAACAATTAAAGCCGCGTTATCGCGATGACGTTACCGCTCCAATTTCTCATCCCAAGATGGTTGATAAAGAAATTGGTGATGACTTAGATATTTTGTGTCAGGCCGTTGAATTAGTTGTTGGTACGCAGTTTGGTTCGACATCAATGTTGCAAAGAAAATTACGAATTGGTTTTGCCAAAGCTGGTCGGTTGATGGATCTCATGGAGTCGCGTGGAATCGTTGGACCATCCGAAGGTTCAAAGGCCAGAACGGTCATGGTTAAGCCTGACGAACTCGATTCAGTGCTGGCCACTCTTCGCGAGTACTAGGCGTTCACCCTAAATTCTCACTCTTTTTACTTGTATCGCTTGCCCCTTGCCTTCTACAATTAGTGAATGACTCTCTCACTTTTCTAAGGTTGGTCGGATGTCGCTTGGGTCGATAATTTCTGAGGCGCGTAAAGACGCTGGTGTGAGCATCGATGACTTGTCGGCCTCAACTAACATTCGTGCAACTTTGCTTCGCGAAATTGAAAATAACGATTTCCAACATTGTGGCGGCGAAACGTATGCACGCGGACACCTTCGAAACATTGCCACAAAATTGGGAGTTAATCCGCAGCTCTTTTTAGATGCCTTTGAAGAAGAGCAAGTTCATAGTTCCAAGACAATGACCGATCTATTGGTCGAGACATCAGTGATGAATCAACCTGATCAACCTCGAAAAGTTTCCTGGAAAGTTTTAGCTGCGATATCAATTGGATCATTATTTTTAGTGGGAATTGCACAAATCATAATTTCAAATGGAGCAACAACGGAAGTTCCTGCGCCAGTACCATCGGCCTCTTCTTCGCCTTCTTCTTCCGAGCCCGCTCCGCAAGAATCGGCAACTACATCAACTGGCACTGGCGTTAAAGTCGTAATCAAAGCATCGAGAGCAAAGAGTTGGCTCTTTGTTTCTGACGCAGCTGGAACGGTTTTGTTTAGTGGCCAAATTCAACAAGGTGTCAGCAAAACCTTCACATCGGATCTTTCAATCAATCTAAAGGTTGGCAATGCTGGTGGCGTTGACTTAACGGTAAACGGGAATGAAATTGAATCAATTGGCGCTGATGGCGAGGTCGTTGATCTCTCGTACGGAGTTGATTCGTAAATCTGATTAACACGGTAAGATACGGCAAATGAAGCGAACCGTTGCCGTCGTCACCTTGGGGTGCGCGCGCAACGAAGTTGATTCGGAAGAGTTAGCTGGGCGATTAGCTGCCGATGGTTGGACTTTAGTTGATGATGTTGAAGCTGCTGAAGTTGCCTTAGTAAATACCTGCGGATTCATTGAGTCAGCTAAGAAAGACTCTGTCGATGCCTTGCTTGAAGCAAATTCACTCAAAGGTCATGGCGTTACCCGCGCCGTTGTCGCAGTCGGCTGCATGGCCGAACGGTATGGAAAAGAACTTGCCGAAGCACTTCCGGAAGCCGATGCGATCTTAGGTTTTGATGATTACAAAGATATTTCAGCGCGCTTGCAATCGATTATCGCCGGTGAATCGCACACAGCGCACGTACCGCGCGATCGACGTGCACTGCTTCCAATTGCACCAGCTGATCGAGCCGATGCCCGTGAAGTTGAAGATTTCTCTCGCAAACGTCTAGGTAATGCACCTTGGGCGCCGTTAAAAATCGCCTCGGGCTGTGACCGACGTTGCTCTTTTTGTGCGATTCCATATTTTCGCGGCGCTTTTGTTTCCCGTCGCCCCACTGACATTATTAAAGAAGCACAGTGGCTGGCTGAAAACGGCGTAACCGAACTATTTTTGGTGAGTGAAAATACAACGTCGTACGGTAAGGATTTGGGCGATCTGCAGTTAATGGAAAAGATCTTGCCAGAGATTGCCGCACTGCCAGGAGTAGAGCGTGTGCGCTTATCCTATTTACAACCAGCCGAGATGCGTCCGTCACTGCTGCAAGCAATGATCGCTACCGAAAAGACTGCGCCATATTTTGATCTCTCTTTTCAGCACACGAGCCCAACTGTTTTGCGCCGAATGCGCCGCTTTGGTGATACTGAAAAATTCTTACATCTCATCAGTCAGATCCGCGCGGTATCACCTGAGGCCGGAATTAGATCTAACTTTATCGTTGGTTTTCCGGGGGAGACGCAAGCAGATTACGATGAATTAGCTAGCTTTATTGCGCAAGCCAAATTAGATGCAGTTGGAATTTTTGGTTACTCCGATGAAGATAATACCGAAGCGCTCAATCACACCGACAAGGTCGATGCCGATGTAATCGCCCAACGGGTAGAGACATTGTCTTCCTTAGCCGATGAGATGGTTTCTTTGCGCGCCCAGGCACGAATCGGTGAAAAAGTTCGGGTATTAATTGAGGATGAAGAGTTACAAGAAGGACGTGCCGCCCACCAAGGCCCAGAAGTAGATGGAACTACAAGTTTTATCGGTACTGACTTTAAGGTTGGCCAGTACATAGATGCCGTTGTTATTGAATCTATGGGCGCGGACTTAGTAGCAACCGCGGTATGAGAGTTCCCAATTTTATTACACCCAATTTCATAACAGTTCTGCGGCTAGTTTTTGTACCAGTTGGCGCCTATACATTATTTAAAAATGGCGGGGATGATCCAACCTGGCAGTACATCTCTTGGTGTGTGTTTTTTCTACTGGGCATGTCTGACGTGTTAGATGGAAATTTGGCTCGCAGTCGGGGAAAGGTTACCGAGTTCGGTAAATTTCTAGATCCAGTGGCCGATAAATTTATGATCGGTACCGCCATGGTTTCACTATCAATTTTGGATCGCATGCCGTGGTGGATCACAATTGTGATTTTGAGTCGAGAAATTGGAATTACACTTCTTCGAATCGCAGTCCTCAAGCGGGGAGTGATTCCAGCCAATAAGGGTGGAAAGTTAAAGGCAACGATGCAAAGTTTTGGGGTTGGCTTTTACGTATTGCCGCTTACGCCCTCGCTCTTTTGGTTTCGAGATGGATTTATGTATGTTGCAGTATTGCTTACTATCGTTACTGGGGCCTACTATGTAAAATCAGCGTTTACCCATAAGTCTTGATTTAGAGAAGAGAATTCCGTGGTGCTATCAAATGAAATTCTTGGCTTTGCCGCCGAGATCGTTGATCACTTGCGCCAAAGAGATGAGACGATCAGTACTGCCGAATCTTTAACTGCCGGCTCGGTAAGTTCAGCAATCGTTACGATCGCCGGTGCATCCGATGTTTTCGTTGGTGGTCTAACGGCTTACCGCGATGAAATTAAAAGTTCACATTTATTCGTTGATCTAGCGCTGATCGAGAAGTACAGTTCGATTAGCGAAGAAGTTGCTGTAGCAATGGCCAAGGGCGCAATTAAATCCTTCGGCACAACTTGGGCGATAGGAACAACCGGAGTTGCTGGCCCAAATCCACTAGATGGCCATCCGGTGGGAGTTGTGTGGGTTGCTATTGAAGGCCCGATCTGCCAGACGATTGAGTTAGCCCTTTCTGGAGAGCGTGAAGATGTGCGAAACGCCGCTACAGCGAGTGCAATCGCCAGCTTTGCGCGTATCCTTAGAGATCGCAATTAAACTCAGGGTTGAGAGTTCGACAGATTGATTTAGAAAGACAGGGGTATGACTATGGTTTTATTACGACAAGCAGTTGGTCACACTCTTCGTGCTGCTCGTACGTCACAGGCCCGCACATTGCGCGAAGTTGCTCGCGATGCCCGCGTCTCACTTGGCTATTTATCTGAGGTAGAGCGCGGACAAAAAGAGGCATCATCAGAGTTATTGAATGCAATTTGCAACGCGTTGGGATTAAATTTATCTGACGTATTTATCGATGTTTCAAAAGAGCTCAAGAGCCGTGAGGGCGTCACTCTCACTGTTGTCGATGCCGCTTAATAAATACGCACCACAAGTTGCCACACATCGCCGCACACAATCGGCAATTCTTGAAGGCGCAAAGACGCTCATTGCAACCGTAGGTTTAAATAAAATGTCCATGATCGAAATCGCAGATATCTCAGAAGTGTCTCGAGCTACTTTGTACAACCATTATCGCGATAAAGAGAGCGTCATTGCTGCATTGTGTGAATCTGAAGTTGAACGATTAGTAACCATTGCACAATCAGCGCCAACTTCAACTGATGCACTAGAACTTCTCTCCCTTGCTATCTCGCAGGATCTGGCAATAGCTGCCATGAGAGCGCAAGATCCGCAAAATTTAACGATCGCATTGTCGGCCCACGATCACGTTTTATGGAAAGCCTTTGCCGTTGCGATGTCGCACATTGTGCCAAATCACGTCAGTTGCGAGTTAGCGATTCGCTGGTTAATTGGACAAGCCTTGTATCCGCTAACACCTGTGCAATCTAGACAACAAGCAGAAGCGCTCACTAGCTTTGCGAATCTCTGACCTGCGAGAGCGCATCTTGTTATCTTTTGGTCCAGCTTGGGCGCCATCTTTTTCATCAGATATCGCCATCTCTGATCTGGGTAGCAAATCAGTCAACGAAGCGTTAGCTGCTGGATTTGAACCAGGTGATATTTGGAAAGCAGTATGTAAAGCTCATCCCAATGAGACCGAAAAGCATAGGTATTAACAATGCCAATTGAAGCTACGGTCTTTACCGATGATGCAAAACTTCCAGCACTTGTCCTGGTGCATGGACTTGGATCGGCTGGAACTATTTGGAAAACTTTAATCCCGCAGTTGAAATCTCATTTCACCGTGTATGCCATAGATTTACCTGGCCATGGCGAAGATGGTTTATATGTAAATGAAGCGCTAGATCCCAGTTCGCTAGCCCACTCCATTGTCTCCTTCATGAAAAGTGAACATAGGGTTTCGCAGATGCACGTAGCTGGAAACTCTTTAGGTGGCTGGATCGCATTAGAGATGGGAGCAGTTTCACCTACCCATGTTGCAAGTATTACCGCATTAGCTCCAGCTGGACTTTGGCATGAAGGGCCCACTCGAAAATTTCCGCCAAGTTTAGATGCCAGGTTTCTAGCAAAAATTTCGCAGCACTTTATGCGGTTGGCCTATCGCACGCCACTTCTCAAAGCAATTGGATATAAGAAAATTACTCACCTTTGGCGTGAATTAAGTTTTGAATCCTGCCGTGACTCCGTCATTGCGATGGCAAATTCAAAGGGTTACATGCCGACCTGGCGGGGTGTACTTGGCCGTAAATTTGATTCCCCAATTGAAAAGTCGGTAAATGTTTCTATTATCTTTGGCGATTATGATTTAACTTTGCCAGTGGAAATCGCCCAGGAAAAAACCGTTGCACCAGATCATGCCAATTGGGTTGTCGTTGACAACTGCGCACATGTAATTATGTGGAACTATCCTGAATTAACCGTTGACTTCATTAAACGGACCGCAAAAGTTAGTTAGCAGTAAACTTCAAGCACCCAAGGTGTATCGGGGGTTCTGGCGATCAATTCACATTCAAAGCCCGCTTGAATAACCTCAAATAATTGATGTGGATTTTTTGGAGCAGCCTTTGTAAGCAAGATCGCCCGGGTCACTTCACCGCGCGTCTTTTTTGACATATGTGTGATGACTTTTTTTACCCCATCAACTTTGGTAAATATTTTTATCTCCACTGTATTTTCCATTGGGGATCGCCATACGCTTTGATACGTTGATGATCGGCAATCAATAATAAAATCATCTTTGCGGGGATCTAAAATTGTGGCGATCGGCGCCCGCATCGATTCGTTGTTGATCTTTTCTTTATACGGCTTAACGTGGGTTAAGGGCGTGATCGCTCCGTACTTTGCTGAAATTATTACGATTGAATCAGCCCCTCGGTTTTGCGCGGCTTTGGGCAAGCTCGCCCAGCCCAGCGCGGTGAATAAGACCCCTGTATAAAGCTCGATCGCGGGCCCAGCTGTTGTGGCCTTCTTCTCGCTGGGGGGCAGAAGGATCAGCACGGGGTAAGTATGGCCGTGGCCAGCCCCTGCGACACGCTCAAATCTGTCAGTGGCCCCTGATACCTTTCGAACAGATGTTCGGATAAACTTTACTCAGTTGAAAAACTCAATTGATCAACCAGAGCGGTTCCAACCTCCGCGTTCTTCTCCACACACGTTGTGGAATGCAAGAACTCCGTCGTTGGGTCTCCGTACCTTCTGGACCGGCACTAAACGAACTGCATGCGCAGGACGTTCTATCGAAAGGAATGTAAGTGGCTACTGAAAAAAGCAATAAAGCAACTGAAGCAGCACAAGACAAAGCCAACATTGAACGCCAAAAAGCGTTGGATACAGCCCTAGCCCAGATCGAACGTCAATTTGGTAAAGGTTCAGTAATGAAGATGTCTGATCGACAGAACACAGTAATCGAAGTAATTCCTACTGGTTCCATCGCACTCGACATCGCACTTGGTATCGGTGGACTTCCACGCGGCCGTATCGTTGAAATTTATGGACCGGAATCTTCGGGTAAGACAACACTTACTTTGCATGCAATCGCTAACGCACAAAAAGCTGGCGGAATCTGCGCCTTCATCGATGCTGAGCATGCCTTTGATGCCGAGTATGCCAAGAAGCTCGGCGTAGATATTGATGCCCTCCTTGTTTCACAACCTGACACTGGCGAGCAGGCACTTGAAATCATGGATATGTTAATCCGTTCTGGAGCCCTTGATCTTGTCGTCGTTGACTCAGTTGCCGCCCTTGTTCCTCGCGCAGAAATTGAAGGCGAGATGGGTGATTCACATATGGGTCTACAAGCTCGTTTGATGTCACAAGCACTTCGTAAAATTACTGGTGCACTTCATCAATCAAAGACAACTGCAATCTTTATTAATCAGTTGCGTGAAAAGATCGGCGTCTTCTTTGGCTCACCTGAGACAACCACAGGTGGAAAGGCGTTGAAGTTCTACGCCTCAGTCCGTTTAGATATCCGTCGTATTGAAACTTTAAAAGATGGTACCGAAGCAGTTGGAAACCGTACCCGCGTTAAGGTTGTTAAGAACAAGATGGCTCCGCCATTTAAGCAGGCAGAGTTCGACATTATTTATGGCACAGGTATTTCACGTGAAGGCTCACTCATCGATATGGGTGTTGAGATCGGCGTCGTGAAGAAGGCTGGTGCTTGGTATACATACGAGGCAGATCAACTAGGTCAGGGCAAGGAAAATGCCCGTGCATTCCTGCTTGATAATCCAGATCTTGCTAATGAGATTGAAGGCAAGATTCGTGGCCACTTTGTTGCCGTTGAAGTCGATCCAGAGTTAGTAGCTGCAATCGATGAAGCCGCGGCAGAGGTGGATTTCTAATCCACAATGCTTGAATTTGCAAAGGTCGACCACGACGCTGACCCTTACTCAATCGCTCACACCATCGCACTTAATGCGTTGGTGACGCGGGCCAAGAGTAAGGGTGAGCTTCTGGCGCATCTTAAAAAGCGTGGTGTGGAAGATGATGTTGCGCAGGCAACTATCTTTCGCCTACAAGAAGCAGGTTTGGTAAATGATGCTGAATTTGCAAAAGCTTGGACGCAATCTCGTCACACATCAAAGAAAATTTCCAAGCGCATTATTGCAAGTGAACTTCGCACTAGGGGAGTAGAACAAAGCAGTATCGATGAGGCACTTGATGAGATCGATGATGAAGATGAGTATCGATTGGCATTTGCCTTAGGTATGCGCAAGTACAGCACTATGAGTCGTTTTGAATCAGATGTTCAGGTTCGAAGAATTCAATCCTTGCTGCAGCGAAAAGGTTTTTCTTTCACCATCATCTCGCGTGTTATTCGCGAGCTAGGTGTTCAGTCAGACGAGCAGCAGTAGCAACTATTGCAGCGGCATGAATGCGGCCTGGTTGACGCCCCAAGCGTTCGATCGGGCCGCTTATGCTTACGGCAGCGATTACTTTTCCATTAGGTGCACGCACGGGTGCTGACACTGATGCGACACCTGCTTCCCGTTCGCCAACTGATTGCGCCCATCCTCTGCGACGATCGGCAGATAATTGCGCGGCGGTAAAACGAGCGTTACTTAAACCACGATGAATTTTTTCGGAGTCTTCCCAAGCAAGAAGAATTTGCGCAGCAGAACCTGCCTGCATAGTAAGCGCGGCGCCAACTGGCACAGAGTCGCGCAGACCAGATAAACGCTCGGCAACGGCAACACAGATTCGCAGATCACCTTGGCGGCGATATAGCTGAGCACTCTCACCGGTTGCATCGCGCAGCGCGGCAAGTGCGGGGGCGGCAGCGGCGATTAAACGATCTTCACCAGCGGCGGCAGCTAGCTCGCCTGAGCGCTGACCAATAATAAAACGCCCGGAAATATCGCGAGAAACTAAGCGGTGAAATTCAAGTGCCACGGCCAGGCGGTGGGCGGTAGGACGTGCGATTCCGGTAGTGGCAACTAACTCGGCAAGTGAGTGTGGCCCAGCTTCAAGCGTGCTTAAAATCGCTACGGCTTTGTCTAATACGCCAACTCCGCTATTCTTCTTGTTCACAAAGTGATATTAGCATCCCAGTATTTGATACACAACATTTATGGGGAGAAAGTTAGGAGTTATCTCGTGGGTAAAACGCTAGCCGAGAAGATTTGGGCAGAGCATGTTGTTCGCCAAGTAGAAGGTGAACCAGATCTGGTTTATATCGATCTGCATTTAATTCATGAAGTAACTAGCCCACAGGCATTTGATGGTCTGCGTCTGGCCAATCGTCTGGTTCGCCGTGCTGATTTAACTATTGCAACTGAAGATCACAACGTGCCAACTTTAAATATTGATAAGCCAATCGCTGATCCAGTTTCAAAACTACAAGTTGATACTTTGCGTGCAAACTGCGCCGAATTTGGAATTCGTATCCACTCGCTAGGTGATAAGGATCAGGGCGTGGTGCACGTTGTTGGACCACAACTTGGAATTACTCAACCCGGCATGACAATTGTTTGCGGTGATTCACATACATCAACGCACGGAGCATTTGGCGCACTTGCCTTTGGAATCGGCACATCTGAAGTAGAACATGTCTTAGCAACTCAAACTTTGCCACTAGCTCGCCCCAAGACAATGGCGATTAATGTGGAAGGCTCATTAAAACCAGGTGTTACATCAAAGGATATTATCTTGGCAATTATCGCCAAGATCGGCACCGGTGGCGGTCAGGGCTATGTCATTGAATATCGTGGCAGTGCAATTCGCGCACTATCAATGGAATCTCGGATGACCGTATGCAATATGTCAATTGAAGCTGGTGCCCGCGCTGGTTTAATTGCTCCAGATCAAATAACATTTGATTACATAAAGGGAAAGCCTCACGCACCAGAAGATTTTGCTGGCGCGCTTACCTATTGGTCAACGCTATTTACTGATTCCGATGCGAAATTTGACGTTGAAATCACGGTCAATGCCGATGAATTAGAACCTTTTGTAACCTGGGGAACTAACCCAGGCCAAGGTTTGCCATTAAGCGGCAACGTTCCTAACCCAGCTGATATCGCTGATACGCAAGCGCGTGCGGCCGCAGAACGAGCCTTGGTGTACATGGGGTTAGAGGCGGGAATGCCATTGAAGAAGATAGCTATTGATACTGTTTTCTTGGGCTCTTGTACTAATGGTCGAATTGAAGATCTGCGCGCCGCTGCCGATATTTTAAAGGGTAAAAAAATCGCATCAACATTACGCATGTTAGTTGTCCCAGGATCTGCCCGAGTTCGACTCGAAGCAGAAGCCGAAGGCTTAGATAAAGTATTTTTAGATGCTGGCGCGGAATGGCGAAATGCAGGATGTTCGATGTGTCTTGGCATGAACCCAGATCAACTCGCTGTTGGTGAGCGTTCGGCATCAACATCAAATCGAAACTTTGAAGGCCGCCAAGGAAAAGGTGGACGCACTCACTTAGTTAGTCCATTAGTGGCCGCGGCAACTGCTTTACGTGGAACCCTTTCATCGCCAGCGGATTTGTAAGGAGAGAGTACTCATGGATAAATTCACACAACACACTGGCACTGGAGTTCCACTTCGTCGAAGTAATGTTGACACAGATCAGATCATTCCAGCGGTTTATTTAAAGCGAATCACACGCAGTGGTTTTGAAGATGGCTTGTTTGCGGCGTGGCGCACCGACCCTGATTTTGTCTTAAATAAAAACGAGTATAAAAATGGAACAGTTTTAGTTGCCGGTGCTGATTTTGGTACTGGCTCATCGCGCGAGCATGCGGTTTGGGCGCTACAAAACTATGGCTTTAAGGTGGTTATTTCTAGCCGTTTCGCCGACATCTTCCGCGGTAATTCACTCAAAGGTGGTTTGCTCACTGTCATTTTAGATATCGCCGAAGTTGAGGCGTTATGGAGTGCAATTGAATCCGACCCAACGACTGCGATCACAGTTGATTTAGCTGCTGGCACTGTCAGCTATGGCAGCACGATCTTAACTTTTACGATCGATAACTACACCCGCTGGCGTTTAATGGAAGGGTTAGATGACATCGGATTGACGATGAAACAGATTGATTCCATTGATGTTTTTGAAAAAACTCGTTCAACGCACAAACCAAAGACCCTTCCAATCCGCTCCTAACACGCCAAAACAAGCGTATTTCAATAGTTTTAGGTGTGGGTGAGAAGAAGTATGTAAAACTCTTAATCTTAGATTTAGGGTTTTCTACGCGTAAATAATGAGAGTTTTCTGGTTTTTTTAATAAATAAAAAAATGCGACACGCGCATTTCAATCGCGGTATCACCCCTGTAGTGCGCGTAAGTTTCTATGTAGGTAAGCGCTTGCTTAACTATTACGCGTAATAAGGGGATTTCAATGAATAAGGCCCAATTCATTGCGGCGTTGGCACCACACTTCAACGACAGCAAGAAGGAAGCAGCTCACGCTGTAGATATCGTTTTCGACACAATCATCCGCAACCTTTCAAAGGGTGAAGATGTAATGATCAACGATTTCGGTAAGTTCAAGAAGGTTGATCGCAAAGCACGTATGGGGCGAAACCCATTTACTGGCGAGACAATCAAAATTAAGGCTTCAAAGAAGGCTCGCTTCCTACCTGCAAAGGCGCTCAAGGAAGTTATCGCCGGAGATCGCAAACTTGCTCCAGCTCCAAAGCCAGAGCCAAAGGTTGTTAAAGCAGTTGCAAAGCCAGTAGCAAAGAAGGCTGCCAAGAAGGTAGCAAAGAAGGCTGCACCAAAGAAGGCTGCACCAAAGAAGGTAGTTAATAAGGCAAAGCCAGCTGCAAAGAAGAAAGTTGTAAAGAAGGCTAAGAAGAAGTAATTCTTTTTCACTTTTTAGTGAACGGGGCTAGCAATCGCTAGCCCCGTTTTCTTTTTTAATTGACTACTATTGGGGACATGGCGGAATACAAGGTTTCTTACGAGCCACCCACGGGTAAGCCGTTAGGAACTAACACCGCCTTTAAAATTGGGACTACTGTTGTTATACCTATTTTAAATCTCATTAGTAAGAGGCAGTGGCGTGGTGGTGAAAATATCCCCAAAACCGGCAAGATTATTGTTGCCAGCAACCATCTCTCGTATTTAGATGTTTTATTCTTTACCTATTTTCTCTTTCGAAATGGCAGAGCGCCGCGCTATATCGGCAAAGAGGGCGTCTTTAAAGTACCAATTATTGGCAAGATAGTTTTGGGAGCTGGAATGATTCCAGTGACCCGCGAAAGTAAAGACGCATCTAAGGCCGTTGAGCACGCAGTAAAAACTTTGCAGGCCGGTCATTGTTTAGGTGTATATCCCGAAGGCACGTTGACCCGCGACCCGCAAGGTTGGCCCATGGTGGCGAAAACTGGGTTAGCGCGTTTAGCGATTATTACTCAGACCCCGGTTATTCCAGTTGCCCAATGGGGAACTCAAATTATTATGCCAACGTATGAAAAAAAGATAAAGCTATTTCCGCGTACGCCGATCAAGATCTTGGCCGGAAAGCCAATGGATTTTTCACCATGGTATGGAAAAGAAAATGATCCCGAAGCTCTCATTGAAGCCACTGCCTTTGCCATGCGCGGGATTACAGATTTGCTAGAAGAGTTGCGTGGTGAAAAACGGCCAGTTGAAATCTTTGATCCACATAGATCAACGCTGCCAAGGACTGGAAATTTCAAGAAGGTAAAAAAGAAGTGAGCAAAGTAGTTGTCTTAGGTGCTGGCCAATGGGGATCTACCATGGCCCAGGTTTTATGCGATGCCGGAAACCATGTTTTACTGTGGGGACGTAGCCAACAAGTAGTTGATGAAATTAATCAACACCACACAAATGTTAAATATCTTGATCAAAATATTTTGCCAATTGGTTTACGAGCTACTACCGATCTGCAAGAAGCATTTGATTATTCAAATATCTATGTTTTGGCTGTCCCTGCCCAAAGCTTGCGCGAGAACCTGATTGCCTGGAAGCCGTTGGTAGCACCAAATGCCTTATACATAAGTACTTTAAAAGGAATTGAAGTCAGCACGCTTTCTAGAATGACCGAAATTATTTCGCAAATCATGGAAACTGAAAACGTGGGAATTATTACTGGCCCTAATTTGGCTTATGAATTAATTTTGCGCCAACCAGCTGGCGCAGTTGCAGCAGCCCCAAATAAGGCGTTGGCCGAAAAAATTCAGCAACTCTTTGATACTCCGTATTACCGTGTCTATACATCCGTCGATGTTTTAGGATGCGAGCTAGCTGGTGCGATTAAATCCGTGATCGCCTTAGCCGTTGGTATTTCAGTCGGCATGGGATTGGGTGAAAATACGCAGGCGATGCTGATTACTCGCGGCTTAAATGAAGTTGCCCGTTTATGTGCCGCACACAACGCCGATCCACTCAGCGCTGCAGGATTAGCTGGCATGGGCGATTTAGTGGCAAGTTGTGGCTCGCAACTTTCTAGAAACCGAACCTTTGGCACAGTTTTAGGCCGCAGCGGATCTATGGAAAAAGCACGAGCTGAAGTTGCCAAGACCGTTGAAGGCGTTGCCTCATCGAGTGCGGTTTTAGAGATCTCCCACCGGGTAGGCGTTGAAGTTCCGGTAATTGAAGCCGTTGCCGATGTTGTTTCTGGATTGATTACCCCAACTCAGGCACTGGATCGTTTAATGGAGATAACAACTAAAGCGGAAAACTTTATTCGATGAGTAGGGAAAAAATTGCGATCATTTGTGGCGGGCCTAGCAGTGAACACGAAGTTTCATGTGTTTCAGGTGGGGGAGTCCGACAGGGAATTGATGCCTCGAAATACGATGTAACTTTAATTGGCATTACCAAGCTAGGCCAATGGGTGCTTTTGCCCAATGATTATCCACTTGCAATTAAAGATGGCCAAATGCCCGAGATTGCGTTAAATAAAAATACGGTGGAGTTAACATCGGGCGGTTTCATTATCAATGGAGATAAAGTCGAAATCGATATTGTTTTTCCGGTGCTGCATGGCGAATTTGGCGAAGATGGCCAGATTCAGCAGTTACTAGAAGATGCCCAACTGCCTTATGTCGGCAGTGGTGTGGCGGCATCGGCTCATGCCATGGATAAATCAATTGCTAAGGCGCTCTTTGTAAAAGCGGGCATGAAGATTGCCGAAGGTTTTGAAGTAACGCTATTAGATTGGCAGAAAAAAACTTCCGATCTTACGTATCCAGTTTTTGTAAAGCCAGCTAACGGTGGATCTAGTCGGGGAACACATAAGGTAAAAAAAGCTGCCGATCTCGAATCAGCAATTAAAGATGCTCTTGTTTTCGATGAATTAGTTATGGTTGAACAAGCGATTAATGGCCGCGAAATTGAATGTGCGGTTTTAGTCAGAGATGGCCAAATCCAAGCATCAACTGTGGGTGAAATTGTGATCGACCCTAAATTTGAGTTTTATGATTTTCAAGCAAAGTATCTAGACGATGCAACTACCATCAAAATACCGGCCGCGATTCCAGATCAAGATATCGCCACAATTCGTGAGCTAGCGATAACTGCATTTAAGGCAGTTGATTGCCAAGGATTGGCCAGATGTGATTTCTTCTACACCGCAGCGGGTGAGATTATTATTAACGAGATCAATACGATGCCTGGATTTACCGGCAGTTCGGTTTATCCAAAATTATGGCAAGCAAGTGGAGTGGATTACACGCTATTAATTACAACGCTGATTGAATCAGCGAGCACTAATTAAGCTAGGTGAGTTACTGGGCAGGTAAGTGTGCGAGTAATTCCTGGTACTGCTTGAACTTTTGATAGAACAAGGCGACCAAAATCCTCCATGCTGGCAGCCTCGGCGCGCATAATTACATCGTAAGGACCAGTAACACCCTCGGACAATGTGACGCCTGGAATCTTTGCAACTGCATCGGCAACTCCAGATGCTTTGCCAACTTCGGTCTGAATCAAAATAAATGCTTGTACTGACATGTGAACACCCTTCGTGTGGATTGGTGCAACGCTACCGCACAATCGGCTCTGGGTACTAGTCGATTAAATCGCGCGGTCGCATAGGCTACGAGTATGAACTTTGATGAGGCGCAGGTCATCGCAATGCTGGCCCGTGTGTTTGGTGGCAATAAGCGTGGTGTTGAAATTGGAATCGGTGACGATGGCGACGTGGTTAAAACTAGTGAAAAATCCGTGATCTCTACTGACGTTGCCGTGGAGGGTGTTCATTTTAAAACAACATGGAGTAGCGCCTTTGAAATCGGGCGAAAGATCACGGCGGCAAACCTGGCAGATATCTACGCCATGGGTGGATCGCCAACATATTTAGTAGTTGCGGTGAGTTTAACTGGTGATGAAACACTCGAATGGATTGAAGAACTTGCCGAAGGAATTGCCCACGAAGCAAATAGCTGTGGAGCAATTGTTGTTGGCGGTGACTTGGCAAAAGCGAACTGCATCAGCATTGCAATGACTGCCGTTGGAAAAGTTGAGCAAGCGATCCTACGATCTGGTGCACAAGTTGGAGATGGTATTTACATCTCGTCACTTCCTGGTTGGTCGGCCGCTGGATTAGCGGTGATTGAAAAAGATGAGACATCGGATTTTGCGCTACATGCCGTCAGTGAGTTTTGTGCACCAACCGTGGATTATTCATCGGCGATTCAATTTTTAAAGGCTAATGCTCATTCCATGTGCGATATCAGTGATGCATTGTTAATTCAGGCAGAGCAAATGGCAAAGGCTTCAGGAGTTGCATTCAAGATTGGTCAAGATTTAATCGCGGGCCATCCTGAATTTAATTCACTCAACGAATTAGCGATCTCGCAAGGTATCGATGTCTGGCAATGGATCTTTGCCGGCGGGGAAGACCATGTCTTTTTAGCAACGGGCCAGAATTTAGATGCTTTTAGAGTTGGCGAAGTTGTCGCCGGTGCTGGATTAATTGGCGTAGAAATGAAAAAAGCGCCAGATACCTGGCGCCACTTTCAATAAATAAAAATGCTTAGCGAGTAACTTTCCCAGCCTTGAGGCATGAAGTGCAGACGTTTTGACGCTTAGGTGTTCCACCGACCAGGGTGCGAACACGCTGAATATTTGGATTCCAGCGACGACGAGTCTTTACCTCTGAGTGTGAAACGTTGTTACCAAAGCTTGGCCCTTTGCCACAGATATCGCATGTTGATGCCATAGCGGTACTCCCTTAAAAGTTTGAATGAATCTAGTTCCCTAACGGTGTTAGTTGAACAGGGTGTAAGGGTAGCGCGGGAACGGGGAAAGATGCCAATTCAGGGCTAACGCGGCTAGGTCACAGGCGCAGATACGCCGCTATGGCGCCAGCGCAAGGGAGAATAAGAATGTGGCGACATTAGAGAACAAGGTTTCAGCTGTCCTAGGTGATCGAACCGCAAAAGTTCTAGAGTCCACTTTTGGTATCACCAAGATTGCAGATTTAATGCGCCATTACCCTCGTCGCTACATGGTGCGAGGCGAGCTCTCCGATATCTCAGCACTGGCCGAAGGTGATGAGACAACGATTTTGGCGCAGGTGTATTCGGCAACTAATCGACCGATGCGCGGGCGCAAAGGGAGCATGCTCGAAGTTGTCGTTACCGATGGAACTGACAAGTTATCGCTTACTTTTTTTAATCAAGCATGGCGCGAAAAGGATTTAAAAGTCGGTCGGCAAGGATTATTTGCCGGCAAAGTTGGCATCTTCAATAATAAGAAACAGCTCTCGCATCCAGATTATGAACTCATTCCAGATGGTTCAGATGTCGATAGCGCAGTTGAAGGTTTTGCTGGCAAGTATCTACCGGTTTATCCAGCATCGGCAAAGTTACCGTCGTGGAAAGTTTCGCAGTGTGTGCAACTGGCGATTGAATCATTGGAAGAGGTAGCTGATTTCTTACCCGATGCGATTCGAGAAAAATACAATTACCCAACCTTGCATCAAGCGTTAGTTCAGTTACATCAGCCAGCTGATTTAGATCACGCCGATTTAGCACGCGAGCGATTAACTTTTGATGAAGCATTTCTCTTGCAATCTCTTTTGGTGATGCGTCGCAATGAGCTTAAAAAACTCGATTCAATCTCTAGAAAACGTATTAGTGGTGGCTTATTAGATGCCTTCGATAAAACACTGCCATTTCAATTAACTGCCGGACAATTAGCCGTAACTCAAGAAATCGAATCAGATTTAGCCCAATCTCATCCAATGCACCGTTTACTTCAAGGTGAAGTTGGTTCCGGTAAAACAATTGTGGCACTTCGTGCCATGTTAGCGGTGGTCGACAGCGGGGGACAGGCGGCATTACTTGCGCCAACTGAAGTTTTAGCTGCCCAGCATCTGCGAACAATTACAAAGTTATTGGGCGATCTTGGTCAAGGTGGAAAGTTAGGCGCAGGCAACTTGGCAACGGGGATAACACTTTTAACTGGCTCCCAAAGTAGCGCCGCCCGAAAAGAAGCGTTAGCCATGGCAAGTGATGGCTCGGCCGGGATTGTTATTGGCACTCATGCACTGTTAGGTGAGAAAGTTATTTTCAAAGATTTAGGTTTAATTGTCGTAGATGAGCAGCATCGCTTCGGTGTAGAACAACGCGATGCCTTAAAAGAAAAGGCAGTAAAGCCGCCACATCTTTTAGTTATGACAGCTACACCGATTCCACGAACAGTTGCCATGACCGTCTTTGGAGATTTAGATGTTTCAACACTTCGCGAATTACCCCTTGGTCGTCAACCGATCACAACACATGTTGTGCCGGTAAAAGAGAAACCAACTTTTCTAGATCGGGCCTGGGTTCGAGTCAAGGAAGAGGTAGCGCAAGGTCACCAGGCCTACATTGTTGCGCCACGCATTTCGGCCGACTCTGATGCAGATGCTGATTTAGATTTTCTCTTCGGTGAAGAGTCATCGGAAATTTCGGCGGTAGAAGAACTCGCCCCGATGTTGCACGCTGGTGCCTTAGCCGGTCTAAAGATAGCTATTTTGCACGGGCGGCTATCGGGTGAAGAAAAAGATTCAACGATGCAGGCTTTTTCTGCCGGTGAGATCGATGTTTTAGTATCAACGACCGTAATTGAAGTTGGCGTCGATGTTCCTAATGCAACGATTATGGTGATCATGGATGCCGATCGCTTTGGCGTATCTCAACTTCATCAACTTCGTGGCCGTGTTGGCCGCGGAACTTCGCCGGGCTTGTGTTTGCTTGTAACTAGTAGCCCAGAAGAAACTCCAGCAAGAGCGCGGCTAGATGCAGTTGCTAAAACTTTAGATGGCTTTGAACTCTCGCGAATTGATTTAGAACAAAGACGTGAAGGCGATGTATTAGGCGCCTCCCAATCTGGTACAAGATCACATCTTCGTTTGTTACGAGTTTTGCGAGATGAAGCGCTGATTGAGCAGGCACGAAGTGATGCGCAGGAGTTGATCGCTACCGATCGAGATTTGGCCAAGCATCCTGGATTGAAGTTAGAATTGACCTCATTGCAACGCGATCAAGCCGTTGATTATTTAGATAAGGGGTAATTGCGGTGCGAATTATTGCCGGCGTTGCCAAAGGTCGAACTTTAGGAATCGTCGCCGGTGCGACACGTCCCACATCTGATCGTGCACGCGAGGGGTTGTTTTCATCGCTGGCTTCTGAATTTGGAAGTTTCGAAGGATTAAGAGTCTTGGATTTATTTGGCGGATCAGGTGCAATTGCACTTGAGTCACTTTCACGAGGTGCCACAGTGGTTCACGTCGTTGAAAAAGATGATGCCGCTATGCACACGATTGAAACTAATTATGAAATCGTAAAAAAATCTAATCCAGCCGGAAAATTTCAGCTATTTGGGATTAGTGCTGAAAAATTTTTAGATACTCCACCAAAAGAAAAGTATCACCTGGTTTACATCGATCCACCGTATGACTTTTCAAATCAAGGTGTAGAAGATATTTTAAGCAAACTTCACGATAATGAATTTCTCAATAGCGATGCATTTGTTGCAGTCGAACGCACCAAGCGTGGCGATCAATTTATTTGGCCCGATGCCTTCACGCCTGCGCGCGAGCGAAAATATGGGCAGGCAACGATTTATTATGGCCATTTCCTGCCGTAGAAATGGATTAGTAGCCCCACTCTTGCTAGCGTTTGCGCCATGAAGCGCGCGGTATGCCCTGGATCTTTTGATCCCGTTACATATGGGCACCTCGATATTATTGAGCGTGCGGCTGGACAATTTGATCACGTGGTCGTCGCGGTTCTAGAAAATCGTACCAAGGCATCCCTTTTCACCGTGGCCGAACGTATTTCAATGATCAGTGAAGTAACAAATCGCTTTCCAAATGTTTCAGTTGATTCGTGGAGTGGCTTGTTAGTTGATTACTGCAAAGCAAATTCGATTCAGGCAATTGTTAAAGGCTTGCGTGCGGTAACTGACTTTGATTACGAGCTTCAAATGGCTCAGGTAAATCTGCAAGGTTCCGGAGTTGAAACTATGTTTATGGCAACAGCTCCAACGCACTCTTTCCTATCTTCATCACTTGTAAAAGAGCTGGCCCATTATGGAGGCGATGTTTCAACAATGGTTCCGCCATCAATTAATGAGGCTCTTAAACTTCGAGTAGCAGGGAAATAAAATGGACTCAATTGAGAAATTAACCTCAGCAATCACCATGGTTGAAGAAGCACGTGGTGTTCCATTGTCAGCTAGCTGTGTCGTGCATCGCGCCGAGATGCTTGAAATTCTAGATTCAGCACGCGAAGGACTTCCGGTAGATTTTGAAACCGCTCGAAATATTTTAGAGACTCGCGATGCCATTGTTGAAGAGGCCCGACAAAGCGCCGAACAACTCATTGCAATTGCCCGTGAAGATGTCGCCCAGATGGTGGAGCAGACTTCGATTGTTCAGGTAGCTCGCGATGAAGCGCGCAAAATTTTAGATGATGCCCGTGAAGCAGGAGATGCTGAGCGAGCACAAGTCGAAGAGTACATCGATGGTCGCTTAGCAACTTTGGAAGTGATTTTAAATAAAACGAGTGAAGCGGTTTCACGTGGTCGTGATCGTCTAGCTGGGGCAAATGATAAAGATGTCTTGTCGCAACTTGCTGATGGAAATTAAAGCTAGATTTAAACTGTGAGCAAAATCCACCATTTATTTGAACTCAACGCCTACGAGCTGCCTCGTCGTGCCGGAGAGATGAAAGAGTATGAACTCGATATTACTGTTGCCGAAAATTTCGGGGTAGTACTGATCTCAGTTCCTGCTGGCGATGTCATTGAAGTCGATGTGCGGTTAGAGTCAGTTACCGAAGGCGTGCTGCTGAGTGCAGATATTTATGCGGTAGCAAAGGGTGAATGCATCCGCTGTCTAGATCCAGTTGAAATCGTGATTGAGCGACGTATCCAAGAGTTGTATAACTACGAACCCACCAACGAGCGGGGTAAGAAGAAGCAAGTTGTAGATACCGATGATCTTGATGTTGAAGATGAACTCATGATGGTGGGGGAGATCATGGATCTGGAAACCCCCATTAGAGATGCCGTCGTTTTATCGCTTCCGATTAATCCCTTGTGTAGTCAGGATTGTGCCGGGCTCTGCCCGGAATGCGGCGAAAAATGGGCTACCTTGGCTAAAGATCACGCACACGAAGTAGTCGATGCCCGTTGGGCCACATTGCAAGGCCTAGAGCTTCCTGGCTCCGATTTCAAAATTTAGGGGTTTTAAGGGATACTTACGCTCTGCAGCCGGGCTTCGATAAGAAGTTCGAGAAGCTGCCCAGCCAAATAGAAGAGGTCAGAAAAGTGCCAGTACCAAAGCGGAAAATGTCGCGTTCAAAGACGCGCTCTCGTCGAAGCCAGTGGAAAACTACTGCAGCAGCACTTTCAACTTGCGGTCAATGTCAGCAGCCAAAGTTGCAGCACACAGCGTGCCCAACGTGTGGAACTTACAACCGTCGTCAGGTTCTAGAGGTTTGATCTGAGCTCTTCGCTCCCATCACTCTCGGCGCTCTCGCAACAGCTAGGGGTCACACTCGAACCAGCATTGCTTGAGTTAGCTTTTACGCACCGCTCATTTGCTTACGAGTCGGGAAGTAGCAGTACTAACGAACGCCTTGAGTTTCTGGGGGATTCAGTTCTTGGATTAATCGTTACGGAAGAGCTGTACAAACGGTATCCAGAGTTTGATGAATCTCGTTTATCGCCGCTTCGCTCTGGCGTTGTAAATATGCGTGCGCTCGCAGATATCGCTCGTGGTTTAGATCTTGGACAATATATTCGTCTTGGAAAAGGCGAAGAAGTTACCGGCGGTCGAGATAAACATTCATTATTAGCCGATGCATTAGAAGCGTTAATCGGTGCAATTTATTTGCAATGTGGTTTTACACAGTGCTCTGAAATTGTCGCAAAACTTATTACGCCAACGATGAATTCAGCCGTTGCGCGAGGCGCCGGACTTGATGGAAAGACTGCATTGCAAGAGCTAGCGGCGGCATTAGGTAAAGGCGTTCCAGAATATGTCGTCAGCGAAGAAGGTCCAGATCACGATAAAAATTTCACTGCAGTGGCGATGCTTTCTGGCCAGGCACTTAGCGAAGGAACTGGAAAGAGCAAGCGGGAAGCAGAACAAATTGCTGCGCGAGCCGCATATGAATCTTTAAAAACTCTCTATCCGCAGCCTTAAATCCGTGAAAATCGCGCGTCTGAAGCGATAGGTTTACCGCGTGTATTTGAAGAGTATGACGCTCAAGGGCTTTAAGTCCTTTGCTTCGTCGACCACTCTGCAACTTGAACCAGGAATCACTTGCGTGGTTGGTCCTAATGGTTCTGGAAAATCTAACGTTGTTGATGCCCTTACGTGGGTTATGGGTGAGCAAGGCGCAAAATCATTGCGTGGTGCCAAGATGGAAGATGTCATCTTTGCTGGAACAAGTGGGCGAGCACCCTTAGGTCGCGCCGAAGTTTCTTTAACTATCGATAACTCCGATGGCGCACTTCCTATCGATTACACCGAAGTAACTATTTCGCGAATTTTATTTCGCAACGGGCAAAGTGAATATCAAATTAATGGTGAAGCATCTCGCTTACTCGATATTCAGGAGTTGCTCAGTGATTCAGGTATTGGCCGAGAAATGCACGTCATTGTGGGACAAGGACAACTTGATGCGATTTTGATGGCAACGCCCGAAGAGCGCCGTGGATTTATTGAAGAAGCTGCCGGTGTCTTAAAGCACCGAAAGCGTAAGGAAAAAGCGCTTCGTAAATTAGATTCGATGCAAGCAAATCTTGCGCGAGTTCAAGATTTAACCGTTGAGCTTCGTCGCCAACTTCGCCCATTGGGTAAGCAGGCCGAAGTTGCAAAAAAAGCGGCAACTATCCAAGCTGACTTACGTGATGCAAAGCTGCGATTGCTAGCCGATGATTTTATTTCTATGTCTAAGGTGCTTGAACTTGAAGTAGCAGATGAAACATCACTTCGAGAAAAACGCACCAGTGTCGAGAGCGAACTAGAAGCGGTTCGACATCGGGAAGAATCACTTGATGCCCAATCGGCTGTGGAAAGTCCATTGCTCGTATCTGCGCAAGAAACGTATTACAACCTCAACTCGCTGCGCGAAAAGTTTAGAGGAACACAAAGTCTTGCCCAAGAGCGATCCCGTTTTCTCAATGAAGAGGCGGAAGAGGCTCGTACATCTGGACGCGATCCCGAAAGCCTAGATGCAGAAGCACAAACGTTACGTCAGGAAGAAAATGAGTTACGTGCAAATGTAACGAGTGCAAAGAGTGCCCTCGTTGAAAGCACGCAAGCTTTAGCAGCAGCTGAAGGTGCACTTAAAAATGATGAGAACACAATTGCGGCAGCGATGCGCGCAATTGCCGATGCACGTGAAGGAACGGCCAGACAAGAAGGCCACATTAAATCGTTGCACGCTCGGCTAGAGGCGATCGCTGAAGAAGTAGAACGTTTAACAAAGACGCGCA
>JBBQRL010000009.1:0-44557 GCA_038214925.1 Candidatus Nanopelagicales bacterium
GTGACCCGCGATGAGATCCGAGCGATGCGACGCTCATATAGCGATGTTGGCATGGAGAGCCTGCCGGCCGATCCATTTATTGCCTTTGCCGCTTGGTTAAAAGCTGCCCATGAAAACACAGTTATCGTTGAAGCTAACGCGATGGTGCTCTCAACATTGGCAGCAGATAATCAAATTACAACACGTACCGTATTACTCAAAGATATTTCCGAAGGTGGATTTACATTTTTTAGTAATTACGATTCTCGCAAAGCACATGCCATGGAAATTAACGAAAATGTTTCATTACTTTTTCCTTGGTTTGCAATGGAGCGACAGATTTCAATTAGTGGAACTGTCGAAAAAGTTTCCGAAAAAGAATCTGATGATTACTTTGCAACTCGGCCTTGGGGTTCACAAATTGGTGCTTGGGCAAGTCATCAATCGGCGCAGCTTTCTACTCGTGAAGAGTTAGAGCAACGATATGAAGGTGCCGCGGCAAAGTGGCCCGAAGGAACAACTGTGCCAAGGCCGCCATACTGGGGTGGATATCGAGTGACTCCGCTCAATATTGAATTTTGGCAAGGGCGATATTCACGATTGCATGATCGTTTGCGCTATGAGCGAGCTGACACCGCTACCGATTGGGAACTGACTCGCTACTACCCTTAGTCTTAGCCCATGAGCATCATAATTCCAACAGAGATTAAGCCAGTTGATGGACGCTTTGGTTGCGGCCCATCAAAGATTCGCCCCGAAGCACTTGCTGCGTTAATGGCATCTGGTAACTCAATTCTGGGAACTTCACACCGTCAAAAGCCAGTCAAGAACGTGGTGAAGCGTGTGCGTGAAGGTTTAACAACTTTATTTAATCTTCCCGATGGTTACGAAGTTGTCTTTGGTAACGGTGGCTCTACTGCGTTTTGGGATATCGCAACTTTTGGTTTAATCGAAGATCGTTCTCAACATTTAGTCTTTGGTGAGTTTTCATCCAAGTTTGCCGCTTGCGCGAATGAGGCTCCATTTCTTGGTGAGCCAACAGTCATTAAATCCGAGCCAGGTACGCACCCAATGAGCGTTGCCGAAGCCGGCATTGATCTGTACGCCCTAACGCATAACGAAACAAGTACCGGCGTTGCAATGCCAATCATCAGACCAGCTGGTACCGAAGGCGCACTCGTTGTCGTTGATGCAACTTCTGCCGCTGGTGGATTAATGGTTGATGCAAAAGAGTTTGATACTTATTACTTTGCACCGCAGAAATCATTTGCCTCCGATGGTGGTCTGTGGATTGCAATTATGTCGCCAGCTGCAATTGCCCGCGCTGAAAAAATCAAGGCCAGTGGTCGTTGGGTGCCAGCATTTTTTGATCTAGGAATTGCCATTGAAAACTCTCGCTTAGATCAGACCTACAACACTCCAGCATTAGTTACTTTTATCTTGCTCGCTGAACAAATCGAATGGATGAATGCAAACGGTGGTCTTTCATTTGCCGCCGGCCGTAGCGCACAATCATCGGAAATTTTGTATTCATGGGCGGAAAAAACTAGCTACACCACACCATTTGTCACCGATCCAGCGATGCGTTCAAAAGTAGTGGGCACAATTAACTTTGATGATGCAATCGATGCCACAAAAATCGCTGCCGCTTTGCGTGAAAATGGAATCGTTGATACCGAGCCATATCGTAAATTGGGTAAGAATCAGCTTCGAATTGGAATGTTCCCAGCAGTTGATCCAAGTGATGTCGAAGCACTTACTAAGTGCATCGAACATGTAGTTACCACCCTGTAATGTCGAAAAATTTTCAACGCGATCAATATTTCTGGGTAATTGCAGTTCAAACTGCCATCGTTAACTTTTATCTCGGCGGCTTTGGCCCAGCGCAATCATTATTACGCGCTGATCAGGCAACTTCATTAACGATCGCTGGTCTGCACGGTACCGCTTTGGGTATTGCATCTATTTTTGCCGGCTGGTCCAATCCACGGATCGCCCATAGATTCGGACGTGAAAAAGCTAGCTGGATTGGTTTATCAATCTTTATTACCGGTTTAACTTTATTTGTTGTCTCACCACCGATCTACCTAACAATTCCAGCGACTTTCATAGCTGGTTTCGGCGTTTCGGTAGTAATTAACACGATGCTCACAAAGATGTCCGCCCATTATGGAAAGGCAGCCGAGGTTGCTATTCCGCAAGCAAATGGCATTGCATCAGTTGGGTTTGTTACCGGAACTGCCTTAATCGGAACAATTGCGATTGCTTTTCCAAACATGTGGCGCTTTGGTCTCTTACTTGCAATTCCCGTTGCCCTGATTTTATTTTTTGCAGGACGCCAAAAAGATGAGTCCGAACATGTGCCAGACGTTGATGGCCCACAAAGTGGAAAACTTTCGCTTCGTTTTTGGATCTCATGGATTGGTTTTGTTGCCTGTATCTCCAGTGAATTTGCAACCTCATTTTGGGCAGCTGCATTACTTGAAGATCGAGTCGGTTCAACACGTGCAATTTCAACGGTAGCCATCGTTGCCTTGGGATCAGGTATGGGAGTTGGCCGCTGGTTTGGTGGAATCGTGTTGGGTAAATTGAAGTTAGATACCCAACTACTTGCCATTATCGCTTTCCAATTTCTTGGCTTCCTCGGGTTTTGGCTCTCACACAACATGCTGGTTTCACTGGTTTGTTTATTTGCGGTAGGCCTTGGAATTTCAATGCAGTTTGCCCTGTCTTCAATTCGATTAATTGGCTTGAGTGATGGTCGACCTGATTTAGCGATTGGTAGAGCTTCATTGGCTGCCGGCGTTGCAATTGCTGGGGCACCGTTTTTGTTAGGTCTTTTAGGAGATAGTTTTGGAATTTCCCGTGCTTACATCATGGTCTTTGTCCTGATTGCAATCGCTTTTATGATCGTAAAAGTTATTCCATCGAAGGCTGTTGAGTATAAATGAGTTACAAAGTAAGACGGATAATCACAATCGTGGTTTTGTTAGGCCTACTAGCTCTTATCGCTATTAATAGTCTTTAATACTGAAGCCACTGAAATATCAGCTGGCACGGCAACTTTGTTTCGGTAGACAAACCAAATTACAACTGATGCCGTTAAGGAAATTGCGCCACATAATGCAATTGTTGGACGGATTCCAAAAATCTCGGTTGCACTACCAATGAGTGGTGAACCAAATGGTGTGCCACCCATAAAAATTAAAAGATACAGCCCCATCACGCGGCCACGAATTGCGGCATCGGTACTTGTTTGAACTATCGAATTTGCTGAAACCAAAGTTGTTAGCGCAGTTAATCCACAAATAGGTAACCAAATTATATACGCTGTGTAATTAGGTAAAATTGAGAGAATCATGATGGTAGTTGAAAAAATGATGCCACCCTTGATAACAAATTTAGTATTTCTAAAACGCTCTAGCCGCGCCGAGCCAATGGCACCTGTTAGTGAACCGATTGCGATGAAAGTTCCCATTAAGCCAAAACTGGCTGGTCCGAGCCCAAACTCTTGGGTTGCCATGAGGGCGTTGAAAATTTGAAAGTTGAGTCCAAAAGTTGCCAGGAAGAAGACCATTAGCATCACTACATAAATATCAGGACGGGCCTTGGCATAAGCAATTCCCTCGCGGATATTTCCATCTGATTTTGGTTGATCGCGATTAAAAAACGCCTGCTCATTAAGTTTTAATAAGGCGGCGATAACAAAGAAATATGAAAGCCCGTTAACAAAAAACGATGGGCCAGTACCAAAGGCTGCGATTAATGCACCCGAAACAGCTGGGCCAATCAGACGACCGGCGTTGAAATTAGCTGAATTCAGTGAAACGGCATTAGGTAAATCGTCATGGCCAACTATCTCGTTGGTAAATGCTTGCCGAACTGGGGCATCGATAGCCGTGGAGATGCCAAGAACGGCGGCGAGCACAAAAACATGCCATAAGTAGATCTGTTCAGTGACAACCAAGGTACCTAAAGCAAGTGATGCACTTCCACCAATTATGTTGGTCCAGATTAAAACTTTTCGCTTATTAAAACGATCTGCAAATTTTCCACCATGTAAGGAAAAGAAAAGAACGGGCGCAAATTGAACTGCGGTGACTAGGCCTAAATATATACCGTTGTTATTTGTTAACTCTAAAACCAGCCAGTCTTGTGCGATACGTTGGGCCCAGCTGCCAATATTTGAAACTGCATTGGCTGGAAAAAGGATTTGGTAATTACGGTGGCGAAAAGAACGCCAATTACCATCAACTTTTACCTTAGGACGCATTACTCTTCTTCCATGACTACTCGACTGCGCAATACCGTCACTCTAGTACTTATTGGAACTATCTGTTGGGTGATTGCTGGTGTGATAGCAATTGCTGTAAACGCTGAAGCAAAAATTATTTGGACATGCGTAGTGGGTGTTCTACTTGGACTAAATGGAATCCGGTACACAATTCGACGAAACCGTCGAAGCGGTATTTAATTTAAAAGAAAATTACGCACCTAGCGCAGTTGCGATTCCACGAAGTACTCGGCCAAGTCGATCAGCTTCTTGGGCATTCGGATGGCGACCACTGCGCAAACCATTTCCAACACGATCTAGCATTTTAATTGTGTCTTCAATCATTGCCGCAAGATCATCGCTATTGACGCGTGAATTTTCAACTAAAGATGGTGGTGCGTCGATGATGTGCACAGATAATGCTTGTGGGCCTTTTCGGCTATCGGCGATAGAAAACTCAAGCTTGGTGCCAGGCTTTACTGTTGCAACACCTTCTGGAAGTGACGTTGCCGCTAAATAAACATCTTCGCCTTCATCATTTGCAATAAAACCAAAACCTTTTTCAATGGAGAACCATTTGACGCGTCCTGTAGGCATGGGGGGTGCTCCTTGATAGTTTTCTTAAACGTACGTATTCGTTACCGCGGGTGCGATAGCAGGGCCTTAGTTTAACACTGCAGGCGTAAGGGTCGCTTCCGAATGCGCTCCGCAGCCGTGATCCACGCTCACAACGCGTGCATCTTCTGGTGAAATAGCGTTGGCACAAACACCAAAAGTTGATCGAAGCGATCCGGCAATTGGAATAAAAAAGCCACAACTATGACAAGGCTTAGGTGCAGATTGTGCAAGTGGTGTATTCGGTCCGCGCTCTCCGTCATACCAACGCTTGGCCGCTTGATCGCGTCCTTCGATTGACATCACACGTGCACGACCAAAACCAAGTTCAACTGCCATCGCCGTATCTAAATCTTCATCTTGTGGCAGCGCTGCGCTGCCCGGAACTAAACGTGTATCAGTTAATGAACTCGGAACAATATCGCCAACGCCGACATCGCCCGGCATGATTCGATCTAAATATGGAATCCATTCTGGTAGACGCAATGCATCGGGACCAGGAAGAACTACAACATCGCAAATTGTTGGTGTTGCATCTTCATCTACCTTTGCAACCGTTACACACCAGCGCCAACCTTTGTAACCGCTAAGTTTTGCATCAAAGAGATACGTGGCTACGCGATTGTCATCATCAAATTCAACTGAGAGGAAACCACCAACGTGATCGGCTTGTTCTGCTTGTTCAAGAATTGCAGCACGGGCAAGTTCGGTCGCATCAAATGCTGCGGGTGCAACAAGTGATGACTTCTCCTTTTTTGCGTTCTTCGGAGTTTTTGTCAGCGACTTCTTTCCAACTCTTTGTGCCATGGCTAAGGGTAAAGCAGAACGCCGCCTCAATGTTAATTGAGACGGCGTTAGGCGTAAGTCTTGGAGTATTTGCTGCTTAGAAATCCATATCTCCGCCGCCTTGTGGGGCTGGCGCTGACTTCTCTGGCTTATCTGCAATTACTGCTTCGGTAGTAATAAACAATGCCGCAATTGATGCCGCATTTTGTAACGCTGAACGTGTCACCTTTGCTGGATCAATAATTCCAGCTTTGATCATGTCAACGTACTCACCTGTTGCCGCATTGAGACCATGTCCGGTTGGTAGATGGCGAACCTTCTCGACAACAACTCCACCTTCAAGACCAGCGTTAATTGCGATCTGCTTGATTGGTGCTTCGATTGCATATTCAACAATCTTTGCACCAGTTGCTTCATCGCCAGTTAAATCAGTTAGACGCTTGAACACTGCTGCGCCTGCTTGTAGAAGTGCAACTCCACCACCGGCAACAATGCCTTCTTCCACGGCAGCTTTTGCATTTCGCACTGCATCTTCAATGCGGTGCTTGCGCTCTTTAAGTTCAACTTCTGTCGCTGCGCCAGCCTTGATTACCGCTACGCCGCCAGCAAGTTTTGCCAAACGCTCTTGTAGTTTTTCACGATCGTAATCTGAATCAGAGTTTTCGATCTCAGCGCGAATCTGTGCAACGCGTCCCTTGATCTGATCCTCATCGCCGGCACCTTCAACGATTGTTGTCTCTTCTTTGCTGATGACAACCTTGCGAGCGCGACCCAAAAGATCAAGCTCGGCGGCATCTAGACGAAGACCAACTTCTTCTGAAATTACTGTCGCACCGGTAAGGATGGCAATGTCTTGCAACATCGCCTTGCGACGATCACCAAAACCTGGAGCTTTTACAGCTGCCGAACGGAAAGTTCCACGAATCTTGTTTACTACCAACGTTGCAAGGGCTTCGCCTTCAACATCTTCGGCGATGATTGCAAGTGGCTTACCTGATTGCATAACTTTTTCCAGGATTGGGACTAGATCTTTAATGTTTGCAATCTTTGAGTTGCAGATTAAAACGTATGCATCTTCTAGAACAACTTCCATGCGATCTTGATCAGTTACAAAGTATGGCGAGATGTAACCCTTATCAAAGCGCATACCTTCAGTGAGCTCTAATTCGAGACCAAAAGTATTTGACTCTTCAACAGTGATCACGCCTTCCTTGCCAACCTTGTCCATTGCTTCAGCGATCATTTCACCGATTGTTGTGTCGGCTGCCGAAATTGATGCCGTTGCTGCAATCTGCTCTTTGGAATCGACGCTCTTTGCCATTGAAAGAAGTTCGGCAACGATCTCGGCAACTGCCTTTTCGATTCCACGCTTAAGTGCCATTGGGTTTGATCCGGCGGCAACGTTTCGCAGACCTTCGCGCACAAGTGCTTGGGCTAGAACAGTTGCAGTTGTTGTTCCGTCACCGGCAACATCATCAGTCTTCTTTGCAACTTCCTTAACTAGCTCTGCGCCAATCTTTTCCCATGGATCATCTAGATCAATCTCTTTTGCAATGGAAACTCCATCGTTAGTAATCGTTGGGGCGCCCCACTTCTTCTCGAGAACTACGTTTCGTCCGCGAGGTCCAAGGGTTACTTTGACTGCATCAGCCAAAATATTCATGCCGCGCTCTAATCCGCGACGTGCTTCTTCATTAAAGGCAATCTGCTTTGCCATGAGTTGTGCTCCTTGTGCTAATCGTTCGTTAGGCGGGGTGCCTTATCACTCGCACCCCGAGAGTGCTAACGCCAAATCTAGAGGCTTTATTTGTCAGGTGCAAAACGAGGGGTTTTAGCGGGCGACGCGGGTGGCCATACGTGCCTCACGCAGGCGACGAAGGCGTTTGACCAGCATGGGCGATGCGGAAAGAGCATCGTCGCGGTCGATTAAATCATTGAGCAATTGGTAATAGCGTGGAGCGGTCAGGTCGAAAAGCTGCTTAATCGCCGCTTCTTTTGCGCCGGCATAGCGCCACCAATTTCCCTCAAAATCGAGGATGCGAACTTCTAGATCGCTGAGGCCGCTATTAACGACGGACTCTTCTTGTGCTGACATAGCGCAAATCTTAGATCAGTCAGCGTTAAAAGTGTGGGATTTACAGCGTATCGATGATCATTTGAATATCGGAGATTTTTGTCCAGGGATTAACGATTGCAAATCGCAAAATTGGCGCACCGTTATGGGAAGAAGGTGGAATAAATCCAATTTGATCGGCCAATAATTGATCACTCCACTGTTGATACTGCGCGGCATTCCAACCCTTGCGAGTAAAAGCAACGATTGATAACTCTGGTTCGCACACTAATTCAAGATTTGGATGGTTCCGGATTAATTGGGCGGCATCGTGTGCCACAGAAATTGATTGCTCCATCGCTTCGGAATATGCATCAGTTCCGTAAGCGGCAAGTGAAAACCAAAATGGGAGTCCGCGAGTTCGACGTGTGAGATGAATTGCATAATCAGAAGGCGACCATTGATCATCTTTTAAAGTATCAAGGTAGGAAGCATGTTGTGAATGAACTTCCTTTGCTAGCGCTGGATTGCGATACACAAGTGCGCAGGCATCGTATGGCGCAAATAACCATTTGTGTGGATCAACGATAAAAGAATCAGCGGCCTCGATGCCAGCAAAGTTTGCCCGAACCGACGGTGCACAAAGAGCTGCTAAGCCATATGCACCATCGACGTGAAACCAAATTCCGCGATCGTGCGCCGCTGTTGCAATACTTTTTAAATCATCAATGATTCCCAAATTAGTTGTACCCGATGTTGCAACGACGGCAAATACCCGTTTTTTACCGGTTGCATGTAGCTGATCAACCGCGCTTGCAACTGCCGCACCTTGTAATTTACCGTTGGAATCAACTGGAATTTTAAGTACATCTACATCCATTACATTTGCCGCCGAGGCAATTGAAGAGTGTGCTTCTTCGCTGCACGCAATTACCCAACGCTCTGGATTACCAAACTCTTTCCGTGCTTGCGCTCGTGCCACAACTAAGGCCGAAAGATTTCCTACTGTTCCACCTTGCACAAAAACACCACCGGCCGTTGCTGGTAAACCCGCTAAATCAATGAGCCACTGAATCGCTTGATTTTCGGCAAAGACTGCGCCGGCACCTTCTTGCCACGAACCGCCGTACAGGGCGCTAGCACCAACTACTAAATCAAAGAGGTTTGCATACTCAGTTGGCGCTGATGGAATAAAAGCAAGGTTTCGTGGGTGATCCGTTGAAATACAAGCTTTCGCTAAAACATTTGTGAAAACTTCGAGGGCAGTCTGTCCACCTAAGCCTTTTGCAGTGATGGTGTTTCCAACTTCACTAAATAAATCTTCGGCAGTACGTGGACCATCTAACGGTGGATCATCTTTTAATCTAGCCAAGCTGTACTGTAAAACTTCTGCCGCTAACGCTTCTACTTCAGGCGTGAACTCATGCATCAGTTTTTGCGCGCTTTATGATATTTCGCAGCATCGTTGGAAATACAAACGAGTGAAACGGTGCAACGGCATACCAGTACATCTGTCCACCCAAGCCACGGGGTGTAAATGTTGCCTCTTGAATAATGTGTGTTTTGCCATCCACAGTTTCAACTTTAAAATCTAGCCAGGCTTTTCCAGGCAAAATCATTTCGGCATACAGTTTTAGATGCCTTCCTTTTTCAAGCTCTTCAACACGCCAAAAATCCAAGCCATCGCCAACTCTTAGAAAATCTGGATCACGTCGGCCCCGACGAATTCCGACACCACCAAAAGCTCGGTCGATAAGTCCACGCAACCACCACAATAAACCAGAGCCAAACCAACCATGCACGCCGCCAATACCTTCGATCTGTTTCCAGATCGCATCGGCAGGTACTTCAGTAGTTGTTTCACGGAAATCTCTTAAAGTCATTTCGCCCGCCCACGATGGATCACCTTGGGCTTTTTGCCACGGCGCAGTTGGTGTCGTTGCATCCGACCAACGAGTTTCTACTCCGTGATCGATTGTTTTTGAGAGCGCTAGATTTATAGCAGTTTCAACATCTAATAATCCATTTGCTGGTTTTGGAATCAGTTCATCAATACTTTTTGCTGGATCGGCAACAACTTCACTAATGAGTGATCCAACAAGTGGTCTGGCCAAAGCTGTTGGTACCGGTGTTACTAAACCGATCCAAAGACTAGAAAGATTAGGAGTTAGGACTGGGATCTTGATGATCTTTCGGCTTCGCAGACCCGAGAGCTTGGCAAACTTTTGCATCATGTCGGCATAAGTCAAAACTTCTGGTCCGCCAATATCAAAGATTGCATTAACTGGTTTTGTAACGTTGCCAGCTGCTTTCAAGTAATACAGCACATCTCGAATCGCAATGGGGTGAGTTTTATTGCTCACCCACTTTGGTGTCGTCATGATTGGAAGTCGATGTGTTAGGTGGCGCAACATTTCAAAACTAGCCGAACCCGATCCAATAATAATTCCGGCACGAAGCTCCATTACTGGCACTGATGTCGATGCCAGTTGCTCGCCCGCAATAGCGCGCGACAAAAGGTGCTTACTGATGTTTGTATCATTTGCGATTCCACCGAGATAAACGATCTGCTCAACCCCGGCAGCTTCGGCCGCCTTGGCAAAGTTACGTGCCATATCAGCTTCAATCTGATTGAAGTTTTTCCCAAGATTAATTGAGTGCAATAAGTAATAAGCGGTATGAACGCCAATCAGCGAATTAAAGACATCTTCGTAGTTTTCGGCGCTGCCGGTATAAATTTCTACCCAATCTGCCCACGGTAAATCAATTACTTTGTTGGGATCTCGCACCAAGATGCGAACATCGCAGTTTTCTTCTACTAATGCCCGAACTAATCGCCCCCCCACATAACCAGATGCACCTGTTACTAGATATTTGCGGCGTTGATTGGGCATACTCATGCCCCTAACCCTAGACTTACCCCATGCAAAATTCATCTCTTAAGCCTCGAGTAGTTGTCCTTGGCGCTGGCTTTGGCGGCCTCACCGCAGCTAAAGCGATGGCTGATTTTGCCCACGTTACGGTTGTGGACCGACATAATTTTCAAACTTTCTTACCGCTGCTGTATCAGGTTTCCACTGCCGGCTTAGCGGCCGACCACGTTGCCCACCCAGTACGCGGGGCACTTCGAAATACTGGCGTTCAGTTTCGCATGGGTACGCCAATCTATTTAGACCACAAAAATAAAAATATTAAATTAGATAGCAGTGAAGTTTTAGAGTTTGACTACTTAATTGTCGCACTTGGTTCGGCTACCGCCGATTTTGGAATCCCAGGCGTGCAGGAATATGCATTAGGTATGAAGAGCGTTCACGAGGCTATTGCAATTCGCACCGAAGTTCTGCGTCGTTTTGAGGATCTCTGTCGCTTTGAAGATGAAACTATTTTCAACATTACGGTAATCGGTGGCGGACCTACTGGGGTTGAAATGGCGGGTGCTTTTGCCGAATTAGTGCGCGGACCTTTAATGAACGATCAAGCACATGCCGCCGCGCATATTCGCGTTAATTTAGTTGAAGCTGGACCCAGAATTTTGCCGATGTTCTCGGAAAAATTATCTGTTCGCGCAAAGAAGGATTTGGAAAAATTAGGCGTCGTCGTGCATCTTGATACTGCCGTGAAAGAGATTAAGCCTAGATCAATTGAGATGAAAGATGGCAGCACAATTAATTCGGAAGTAACTATTTGGGCCGCTGGTGTTAAAGGTGAACCAGCGGGCGGCACCTTGAATCTTCCAATCGTTAATACTCGAATCGATGTTGATCAAACCTTACAAGTTAAAAACTATCCACATATTTTTGCAATTGGGGATATCGCTGGATTCATCGGAAAAAATGGCAAATTCTTACCTATGGTTGCACCCGTTGCACTGCAACAAGGACGTTGGGTTGCTAAGCAAATCAAACGTTTAGCTACCGGACAAGAGTTAAAACCCTTTAAATACATTGATAAAGGCTCAATGGCCACAATTGGTCGACACAAAGCGATTGTTGAAGTAAAAAACTTTCGCCTAGTTGGTATTCCGGCCTGGTTTGCCTGGCTTTTCTTGCACTTGTTCTACTTATTAGGTGGACGAAATAAAATTGGCACCATTGCTGACTGGACTTGGAACTACGTAACTTATGACCGTGGTAACCGTCATATTATGGATTCGGTGTAATGCCTGAATTTATTAATCTTCGCGGTCACCAGATTTACAATTACGAATGGGAAAACGATGGTGAAGCGGTTGTTTTACTTCACGGTGGCATGAGTAAGACTTCTAGCTTTGATTATCTAATTGTTCCGGTGCTAGAAGATGATTTTCATGTCTTTGGTTACGACCGTACCGCACATGGTTTTACTGGCGATCAACCCGGCTCTTTGCACTTTGAATTTCAAACTCAAGAAGCGATTGCATACCTGGAAGATGTTGTAAAAGAACCAGCACATTTAATTGGTTATAGCGATGGCGCAATCATTGCGTTAATGGTGGCAATTCAAAGACCCGAATTAGTTAAATCTGTCGTATCAATTGCCGGCAATTTTCATCACTCGGGAATTGATTTTGATATGGGTGAGGCATCGGTATCAGAGGAAGATTTAGCTGAATACACGTTGATCTCCCCCGATGCACCGCATACCTTGCTGGAAAAGCGTCAGCGGATGCATAAAATTTGGGCAACCGAACCTGATATTTCGATCGCCGATTTACAAAAAATTCAATGTCCAGTACTCGTGATGGCCGGAGATGATGACGTTGTAACGCATGCTCATACGCAGCAACTATTTGAGGCAATCCCGTTAAGTCAGTTAGCGATTTTGCCCGGAACTTCACATGCATTAGTAAAAGAAAAAACCGATTTATTGAATATTTTGATGGTTCAGTTTTTAGAGGATTTAAGTTATCCGATTACGCTTGCGCCAAATAAGCGAGTTAATCCAATTAGCAATCAACCGGAGTAATTTTGCCGCTAGTAACGTCGTAAATAGCTCCACCAACAATCACGCCTTTATTTAATAATGGATAGTCCCGGATACTTTGGACATCGAGCGCCAATGCCTTTTCTTGATTACTAACAGTCTTAAATTCTAAAACACTGGTGTCGACATCAAACTCTTTCTTGATGAAGGCATGTATATCGGCTTCTTCATTGGTTGCCATACGACAGTTGGTATGTGGCATTACTAAAATTTTTTTTACTCCCAAGAGATACGTTGCCAAAACCAAAGTACGCAGTACGTCCTCGGTAACTCGGGCGCCGGCGTTACGAAGAATTTTCGCATCCCCTGATTTCATTCCCATCACAGACAAAGGATTTATTCGAGAGTCCATGCAGGTAACGATCGCTAAGCCCTTTTGGGCAACACCAGTTAAGCCAGAGTATTTAAAGCTCTTGGTGTATTCGTGATTTGCGGCGATCTCTTCGGCAAAAGCATCGAGTGGAAATGAGCCGACTGACATCTTGGCTCCTTCCAGTTTGAACTGGAGCCCCCCGTCAGGATTGAACTGACGACCTGCGCATTACAAGTGCGCTGCTCTACCACTGAGCTAGAGAGGCCTGCTATTTGAGTTGCCCCAAATACAGCAGTCACAATTATGGCAGGGACGGGCCAAATGTGAAAATCCGACCTTTCCTGATGCAGTAGCACTAGGTTGTCATAGTGAGATTAGGTGTATTAGATGTTGGTTCCAACACAATTCATCTACAAGTGATGGATGCCCATGTGGGTGCTCGCCCGACTCCAGCTACAAATTACAAGGTGGAATTAAGGCTCTCCGAACACCTCGATGATCGCGGTTCGATCACCACCAACGGAATCCTCTTACTGAATCAAGCGATTGCAGAATCAGTTGTACATGCCCAAGAAAATCAGACCGATGAAATTTTGGCGTTTGCAACATCTGCACTTCGTGATGCCCGCAATGGTCCTGAAATTATCTCCGCAATTAATCAAAGTCATGGCATCGATCTGCAAGTCTTAAATGGAGATGATGAAGCCTCAATGACATTTCTAGCGGTTCGCCGCTGGCTGGGCTGGTCGGCCGGTAAGTTATTAGTTTTAGATATCGGAGGCGGTTCATTAGAAATCGCAAGTGGTATCGATGAAACTCCCGAACATACATTGTCTTTACCTTTGGGGGCTTCTCGTTTAACACGAGATTTTCTAGGCGCAGATCCATGCAGCAGCAAAGAGATCAAATCACTGGAAAAACACACAGATGAATTATTAAAAAAATCTATTACACCTGATTTGAAATCTCACGATGCCAATCACTTTGTTGGAACAAGCAAAACTTTTAGAACTTTGGCTCGTATTACCGCCAACTGGTATGGCGATAACGCAAAATTCTTAGAGCGAAACTCTTTAAAAACTGCGATCGAACGTTTAGTAAATATGCCAATTAAAAGTCGAGCTGAACTTCCTGGTGTATCGGAAAGCCGAGCAGGACAAATCGTTGCCGGCGCCATTGTTGCGTACACAGTCATGGACCATTTAGATGTTGATGAGGTTGAGATCTGCCCATGGGCGCTACGAGAAGGAATTTTGCTACGCCGACTTGATTGGCTTAGCGCTTAAGAATCAGGTGCTGGCATCCAATCGAGCGCCACAATTTCGCCATCTTTATGGTGCAAAATCCACGCTTCACCCGGCATCAGACCATGTTCTAACTCTTTGAAAGATTTTTTACCAATAAATTTCTTCACGATTCCGGGCAGTACTGGATTATGCCCACACACCAAGGCTCGAGCTTCACTTTCAATAATATCTTCAATCACGTTCATGGCAGCTTTTTTATCTTTTTCAAATGCATACTCGCTTAATTCAGACCAGTAAAACATTTCTAGTTTAAGTGAACGAGCCATCGGTGACACTGTCTCGTAGCATCGCACTGCATCAGAGGTGTGAATTTCGGTAATTGCAAAAGGTAAATACTTAGCCAGCATGCGAATGGATTGAATCTGACCAACTTGGGCTAACGGACGATCACCGTCATCGCCTTCCCATTCTTCTCGGGCAATGGCTTTGCCGTGGCGCAATAAAACGAGTGGAATTGTGTCGGCACCAAAACTCTTAAATTTTTTCAGTATCTCTTGGTCTTCTTTGCGGGAAAGTTTTTCAAAAGCATCATCAACAAGTAACCAAATTAATTGATCCACTTCAGTGATATCCATGACGGATTCAGGTTCACCAATTGCTTGGGCGGCCCAATATCGAACAGTTTTTTTATCTTCCCCAACTGCATATTCAATCGTGCCTAATTCAGGGCCAAAAGTAGAGTTGTACCCAGTCTCTTCAAAAGTTTCACGAAATGCCGTGCTTATTTCAGATTCGCCAACTTCAACTTTCCCTTTAGGAAAAGACCAATCGTCATAACGTGGTCGGTGGATTAACGCTACTTGTAAGAGATCATCGGAAAGCCGGCGCCATAAAACAGTGCCAGCGGCCATGATTAGATGTGATTCCATTTAACGATCCTTTGAATACTGTTCGATTAAATGGGCATGGAGATCGGTTAAATCGGGATCATTGGAACGGGTCCATGTCGTTTCCTGTAAATTCCACGATGACGTTGAATCTGCCAGACCTAGATCAATTAGCTCTTGAAGTCTTACCTGGTGCTCTTTTTTAGTGATTAAAACTAAACTCTCAATCCGCCGATCTAAGTTACGACCCATTAAATCTGCGCTACCGATCCAGTATTCATCATTTCCGCAGTTACTAAAATGATAGATACGAGAATGCTCGAGGAAACGACCCAGAACTGATCTCACCGTAATGTTCTCGGATAAGCCCACGATTCCTGGCTGAACTGCACAGATACCGCGGATTAGTAAATCAATCTTTACACCGGCTTGGGAAGCTTCGTATAACTTCTGCACGAAATGCTCGTCTAAAATTGAATTCAATTTAAATTGAATCCGACTTTCAAAACCATTTCTAACATTTTCGATTTCGCGATCTATTCGTTCCATTAATCCTGGCCGCAACGTTCGTGGTGCAACCAGTAGCCGCGAATACGTTGACTGTGGCGCAAAGCCTGACAGTTGATTAAATAATCGAGTTAAGTCCTCGGTCAACTCAGTATCAGCGCTGAGCATGCCTAAATCTTCATAACTACGAGCCGTCTTCGGGTTGTAATTTCCGGTTCCGATATGGCAATAACGCTTAATGCCAGTTGGTTCATCTCTAATAACTAATGAAAGCTTGGCATGGGTTTTTAATCCCATTAAGCCATAAACAACGTGAACACCGGCCGCTTCTAACTTACGCGCCCATCGGACGTTAGCTTGCTCATCAAAGCGAGCTCGAATTTCAACCACGGCAACAACTTGCTTTCCAGCTTCGGCCGCCTCAATTAAGGCTTCGATAATTGGTGAGTCACCGGAAGTGCGATACAAAGTCTGTTTGATCGCCAGCACATTTGGATCCGTGGCGGCGTTTTCCAAGAAATGAACAACTGATGATGTGAAGGATTCATAAGGGTGGTGAAGCAGAATTTCACCTTGGCGGATCGCGGCAAAAAACATATCGGAGTCTTCTGAATCCACCTCTGACAAGGCTTTAGCCGTGCGCGAGCGGAAAGGTGAAAATTTTAAATCGGGGAAATCAAGATCTGCAATCTTATTGAGCGAAGTTAAATTTAAGGGTGCAACGGTATGGAAAATATTTTCCTCACCAATGCCAAGTTCAAGGGCAAGTTGTGTGACAAGTTTTTGATCGACGCCAGATTCAATCTCTAGCCGAACCGGAGGTCCAAATCTTCGGCGTAGAAGCTCTTGCTCTAGCGACACCAATAGATCTTCGGTTTCATCTTCGTCGAGTTCAATATCCTGATTTCTAGTTACCCGAAAAGTGTAATGATCTTCAATAATCATTCCTGGAAATAATTCTTGTAAATGAATTGAAATTAATTCTTCTAGCGGTAAAAATCGAGTAGATCCTACTTTTGCAGTTGCAACAAACCTTGGCAAGATTTCCGGAACTTTAACGCGAGCAAAAAACTCTTCCTGAGTTGTTGGATTTTTAACAACAACGGCAAGGTTAAGTGAGAGCCCTGATATGTATGGAAAAGGATGAGTTGGATCCACTGCTAGTGGTGTCAGAACTGGAAAAATTCGATCTTGAAAAAGTTTGGTTACATAACTTTGCTCTGATTGATCCAAGGCATCCCATGTTACAAATTCAATTCCATGCTCTTTCAGAGCAGGTAAAATACTGTGGTGCAGAGTTTGACTTTGTCGGTCGACTATCTCTTTGGTTTTACTTGAAACTCGCTCTAATAACTCTTTAGGCCGCAGACCCGCCACATTGGGTGCAGAATTTCCATTTTCAATCTTGCTCATAAGTGTGGCCACTCGAACCATAAAAAATTCATCGAGATTTGAGGATGAAATCGCTAAAAACCTGAGCCGTTCCAGCAACGGAGTATTTGGATCTTCGGCTAGTTCCAGAACCCTCTGATCAAAGGAGAGCCAACTAACCTCTCGATCGGTTAGATTCTTCATATACATACTCTAATCTTCCCTTGTTTGTATGAACATCAGGTAATCGCAAAGCAGACAAAGGTTAATTCAACCCTGCTTGTCACGCTTAAATGTTTGGGGAAATGCGCCCTTTACTGAGAGACTCCCCTCATGATGAAGAACTATTGGATCAGTCCAGAGACAACATCGATCAATCGTTTACCAATGCTCAATATCGAGCATTTTGAACAGATATCCCTCGATGGAATTTGGCGTTTTCAACTGCTTCACTCACCAACGCAAGCAATTGGAAAGCGTTGGGCATCGATTCCGGTGCCAGGTTTATGGACAATGCAAGAGCCTTCCGAAGTTTTCTTTGATAAGCCGATTTATACAAATGTACAAATGCCTTTTGAAGAGCAGCCACCCTTTGTGCCAGCTGAAAATCCAACTGGAATTTATGAACGTGACTTTGAAGTTCCAAAGAGTTGGAATGGTAAGCGTATTGTTTTACATCTTGGTGGCTATGAATCAGTAGCGCTCATTCATATTAATGGCCAAGAAGTTGGCTTAACCAAGGATTCCCGCCTGGCCGCGGAATTTGATGTCACCCAGTTTGTTACCAACGGCAACAACGTTGTGCGAATAGATGTCACTAAATGGTCAGATGCAACTTTTATTGAAGATCAAGATCAGTGGTGGCATGGTGGCATTACTCGTTCGGTAAAACTCTATGCAACGAACAAAGTCTTTATCGAAAAATTTGCCGCCATTGCTGGCCTTAAAAAAGATTTAACAACTGGCACGTTAGACGTTCGAGCAAAGATTTCTTCAATTGATAATAAGTCAACTGATGGCTACTCACTTCATTTATCAATTCGCGAGCTACCAAAAGTTAAAACTGCCAAGATTTCAAAGGTGCTAGAGACATTTGTTGCACCAATCTGGACGCAAACTCCAGAAGAAGTTGCGATCGCAGCCCGAGATTTCTTTCATGCAAAATTTTGGGATGGAAACCTGCCGCAGTCAGCTAAAACTGCGATTTCAATTATGGAGCCACCACCAGCGGGTGAGATCACACTCTCCACACAGCTTGCAAAAGTCAAAGCCTGGTCGGCTGAATCACCAGTTCTGTACACACTAGATATCGAACTTAGAAATCCAGAGGGCGCAGTAATTGAGCTTTCCCAGCAAAAAGTTGGCTTTAGATCAATCGTGATTAAAGGCCAAGATTTCTTAGTTAACGGTCAGCCAATAATTTTTTACGGTATCAACCGACACGACTTCAATCGCTTTACTGGCCGGGTATTAAGCCGCGATGATATGCGCCAAGATTTACTAGAACTGAAGCGTTGGAACTTTAACGCCGTTCGTACTTCTCATTACCCCAACGATGCCGCCTTCTTGGATCTATGCGATGAACTTGGGTTCTATGTTATTGGTGAAGCAAATATTGAATCTCATGCATTTATTTCTTCGCTTTGTAATGACACTCGTTACTTAACTGCCTTTGTTGATCGTGTTGGCCGAATGGTGCAACGCGATGTTCATCATCCAGCCGTTGTGATGTGGTCACTTGGTAATGAATCCGGTGCTGGCTCTAACCACGAAGCCGCTGCCGCATTTGCTCGTAGCTTTGATCCATCACGTCCGCTGCACTATGAAGGTGGCATCCGTGGAAACTGGATGGGAAGTCATTCTCTAACCGATGTAATTGCACCAATGTATCCATCGATTAAAGCGATTAAAGAGTATGCAAAATCTCCAAAAGCTGATCGCCCATTAATTATGTGCGAGTACTCGCATGCAATGGGAAATAGCAATGGAACTTTGGCCGAGTATTGGGAAGTTATTGAATCAACTCGTGGCCTACAAGGTGGATTTATTTGGGAGATGTGGGATCACGGCCCGGTTCAAACAATGCCCGATGGCCATAAGCGAAATGCTTATGGCGGTGATTACGGCGAAGTAAAACATGATGGCAACTTCTGTTGCGATGGAATGGTCTTTCCAGATCGCACCGCAAAGCCTGCCATGCATGAATTTAAAGCCCTGGCCGCTCCCGTTGTGATCACGGCAGTCAAGGCATCAACTGGAAACTTCAAGATTTTCAATAAGAATTTCTTTAATAACTTAAGCCAATACCAACTGCAATGGAACATTACCTGCGACGGTGAAATTGAAGATTCTGGAATCGTAAAGTTAGCAACTGTGGCAGCGCGCAAAACCGTTAACTTCAAGGTCTCATCTAGAAAATTAGCAAAATCGGGTACACGTGGTGAGCGTTTTATTAACTTCTCACTCTTTAACGTAGCTAGCACGCCATGGTCACATGCCATGAGTGAAGTGGCTTGGAGCCAAATCGCACTGCCTTCATTGGCGCTTAGCCCAGTCCGAAAAGCTAAATCACTTACCGATGTGGTTGATGATTTTGGACAACTCGTATTACCAAATGGCGAAGTTGCACCGGTACTTTCGTTGTGGCGGGCACCAACCGATAATGACCGAATCGGACATATCGCAGCTAAGTGGGAGCGATATGGTGTTCGGGAAATTTCACGTACCGATTGCGTCATTCGCCAAAGCGCTACATCGATAAAGATTTCAAATGTCTGGCAAACCAGCACTGGTATCTCTTTCAAGCACACTCAAATCGTTACGCCAGTTGAAAATGGCTTTACGGTTAAAGAAAGTGTTTCACTTCCAAAAACCTTTGATGATTTAGCGCGAGTTGGCACACTCTTTGAATTAAACGGTTCCCTAAATGAACTTGTTTACTTTGGAACTGGCGCACATGAAACCTACCCCGATCGCAAAATTGGGCGAATCGGTCGTTACGTTTCATCGGTAGCCGATCAATACATCCCATACGTGCGCCCGCAAGAAAATGGTGGCCATGTTGCCGTGCGCTGGTTTGAACTCACTAACTCAGCTGGAAATGGTCTGCGCTTTCGCATGGGCAAGCCGGCCCAAGTGTCGGTAACGCCTAACCGAGGTAGCGAATTAGCCGATGCCACACACGATGTTTATGTGAAGCCAAGTGGTAACACGGTTGTTCATATCGATGCCGCACATCGCGGAGTTGGTACGGCATCGTGTGGTCCAGATACTTTAGATAAGTATTTAATTAAAGCTGGCGTGCATACCTGGGAGTGGACCGTTACTTCAATCTAAATGTGTTAGTGGCCAATTTATTGCCGTTGGATATTTACAAGTTCGTCCATCACCCGATGATTTTCCACGGGCACGACGCCACATCCATGGCAGCGCAAAAGTGGCAAACCACGCAACGGTAATTGCACCCTTTACAAATTTGAGAGTTTCTTCAGCTGGTGGCAATGGCCGGCGCCATGAAGGATCATGTGGAAGCTCTATAGTTTCTAAAACTGCTTGGGCAACTCGATCATGTCCCATTGCATTTAAATGAAGTCGATCAAATGCTAAAAGACGGGGATCTTTAAAAGCTGATTCATCATTAGCATCACATAAAATTGCGCCGATTTCTTTGGCAACTGCTCGCACATTTTCATTGAAGTCGTGAAAGCGGGCCTGCCAAGCCACGGCTAACTTTCCTTCTTTTCCACTATCTTCAAGAACAGTAAATAACATTACCGTTGCACCAGATGCCGCAACTCTTCGCGCGCCTTCGGCATACAAAGGTAAAATTAAATTTGGGTTGTACTTGGGACGAATCACATCGTTTGCACCAGCATGAAATGAAACCAGCGTCGTCTTATCAACAACTTGGGCTAAGCCTGGCTCAATCTGTTCATCAATTACTTGGCGCAGTAACTTGCCACGAATTGAAAGATTGGCATATTGAAAACCAGGTTGATTAGCGGCCATTACATCGGCGACTCGATCGGCCCAACCACGATACTGACCGTATCGTTTCTCATCGCACATACCTTCGGTAAATGAATCCCCAAGGGCGATAAAACGCTGATATTTCAAGGTTTATCCCTTACTTAGCGCGCCGAGCTTGATCGATGTGAAAGAGCGCAATCGATGTTGCAACGGAAGCGTTGAGTGATTCAGTGGTTGCTGAAATTGGAATCGAAATTACTAGATCACATTTTTCGCGAGTAAGTCTGGCTAGACCTTTACCTTCGGAGCCAACAATGACCATTAATGGTTCAGTCGCAACTTTCATATTGCTAATCACATCATCAGATTCACCATCTAGGCCAACGACAAACATGCCAGCTTTTTTAGCGGCATCGATTGTGCGCGCAAGATTTGTAATCTGTGCAATTGGTAAACGTGCTGCTGCGCCAGCTGAAGATTTCCAAGCCGATGCCGTCATTGTTGCCGCGCGGCGTTCGGTCATGATCACACCTGCTGCGCCGAAAGCGGCCGCACTTCGAATAATCGCACCTAAGTTACGTGGATCGGTAACTCCATCTAGTGCCACGATCAATGATGGGTGCTTTGCGCGCTGCATGATCTCTTCAAAACTTGAATACTGAAAAGGTTTAATGGCCAGGATGATGCCCTGGCTATTAGGAGAAATTCCTTCTACTTCAGCGCGATGTGCTTCGCGAATTGCCAGACCTTGATGTAGCGCTAACTTTAAACTTTCGGCGACGCGATCATCGACATCGATACTTCGTGCAACTAATAATTCAGTGGCTGGCACATTTTCACGGAGCGCTTCCAGAACTGCGTTACGACCGGCAACGATTTCACCACGTGGGCGATCACCTTTTGCTGCGCGCGGTGATCGTGCCGTACTTGGCGTGCGTGCATCTTTTTTCTCGGCAGCTTTCTTTCGCTTTGCCGCTGCGTGATACGGACGATCTTCAGCTTTTGGAGTTGGACCTTTTCCTTCAAGACGTCGTTTGTTATTGCCACCAGTGCCGGCAGATGGACCCTTTTTCGATGCGCGAATAGCGCCTTTACGGGATGAATTGCCAGCCATGATTAACTCGTTTCGTTTTCTTTAATTGTTACGAAATAGACCAGCGAGGTCCAGTTGCCGTGTCCTCAATTGTAATTCCTAAATCAGCGAGCCCATCACGGATGGCATCGGCGGCAGCGAAATCCTTACGCTCACGGGCCGAAGCACGCTGTGCCAGCGCTAATGTAATGAGGCCATCCATCGCTTTACTGTGATCAGATCCAGAATTTTTCGCAAAAGCTGAATCCAATGGATCACATCCCAAAATTTCAAGGGCGCCACGAATTTCACCCGCGTTTTTTGCAACGATGGCCTTGTTATTATCGGTAATACCTTGATTGCCAACTCGTAGATTTTCACTAATAGTTGCTAGCGCAGCCGGTACCGCCAAATCATCATTCATCGCTTCGGTAAAACCGACACTTAATTGTGATTGCGGTACTTCACCTAAAAGTTCGGTAGCGCGAGTTAAAAAGTTTTCAATCCGGCGAAAGTTGATGGCCGCTTCTTCTAAGGCAGCCGGTGAGTACTCCAACATAGAACGGTAATGCGCACTTCCTAAATACCAGCGAAGTTCGATGCCTCGCACATTTTTTAAAATCTCTTCAACTTGTAATGAGTTTCCAAGTGACTTTGACATTTTTTCACCAGATTGAGTTACCCAGGCGTTGTGTAACCAACGCTGAGCAAAGCCATAACCAGCTGCTTTCGATTGGGCGATCTCATTTTCGTGATGCGGAAAGACTAAATCTAAACCGCCACCATGAATATCAAAACTTTCTCCTAAATATGCATGTGCCATCGCCGAACATTCCAAGTGCCAACCCGGGCGACCAGAACCCCATGGAGTAGGCCACGATGGATCGCCAGGTTTAGCTGCTTTCCACAAAGCAAAATCACGGACATCGCGCTTATTTGTTTCATCGGCATCGGCCGCTGGTTGTAGATCATCTAAATTTTGCCGAGACAAAGTTAAGTAACGCTTTAGTTTTCGCACCTCTAAATAAACATCGCCATTGTCGGCAGCATATGCCGAACCATTTGCAATAAGTTTTTCCATTAATTGCACCATCTGCGTGATGTGCCCTGTCGCCCGCGGCTCGTACGTTGGCGGCAAGATATTGAGTGCGGCGTAAGCAGAAGTAAATACTCGTTCATATTTCATGGCAACTGCCCACCATGGCATTTCATCGTGTTTTGCCGTGTGCAAAATCTTGTCATCGATATCGGTAACATTTCGAACAAAGGTTACGTCGTAGCCAGTTCTCATTAACCAGCGCCTCAAAATATCAAAGTTCACACCGCTTCGAACATGGCCAATATGTGGCGCGCCCTGAACCGTTGCCCCGCAGACATAAATTGAGACTTTACCCGCAACTAATGCTTTGAACTCATTTACTTCACGAGTAGCAGTGTTGTATAAATTTAAAGTCGAACTATCGGTCATGGAACTTGTACCAAGGCGTTGGCAATTACATAAATACCTTCGCCGCGACCAGTAAAGCCCATCTGATCTGAAGTTGTTGCCGCCACTGAAACCGGTGCACCTAACGCATCGCTCAATACTTTTTGAGCTTCATCGCGCCGGGCCGAAATCTTTGGTTGATTTCCCACGATCTGCAGCGCAACATTATTAATGAGAAAGCCTTTAGCGGTAACAAATTCGCGCAGTTTTTTAATCATTGCAACTCCGGTGACACCGGCCATATCGGGTTGATCCACACCAAAGAGAGTTCCCACATCACCTAACTGGCAGGCCGATAAAACCGCATCACACAAGGCATGCACTGCCGCATCGCCATCGGAATGTCCCAACAAGCGCGGTGTATCTGGCCATTGCAAACCGGCCAAAGCACATGGGCCACTGTCGCCAAATTGATGGGCATCAACGCCAACACCGGTGCGCAATGAGGCGGCGGAAGCGTTGTTTTGCGTCATACCCGTAGCCTAACGCCAGTTTTACTGGTTGCGTGTTGCGTTCGCCCATTGCCAAACTAGACTTAGGCCATGCTTGAAAAGATTAAAAGTCCCGCCGATTTGGCTGCCTTGTCATCTGATCAACTTATTGAACTTGCCGCCGAGATTCGCCAATTCTTGATTGAGAAAGTATCCAAGACCGGTGGGCACTTGGGGCCAAACCTTGGCGTTGTCGAGCTGACAATTGCAATTCACCGGATCTTTGATTCACCTAAAGATGTCGTACTCTTTGATACTGGACACCAGTCATATGTTCACAAAATCCTAACTGGCCGGGCCGATAGCTTTGATGGCCTGCGCCAGCGCAATGGAATCGCTGGTTATCCCAATCGTCGCGAGAGCGAACACGATGTAATCGAAAATTCACATGCATCAACGGCGCTGTCGTGGGGCGATGGAATTTCGCGTGGTTTTTCACTGACCGGCCAAGATGATCGTAGTGTTGTTGTGGTCGTTGGCGATGGCGCATTAACCGGCGGCATGTCGTGGGAGGCGTTAAATAATATTGCTTCAACTGAAAAACGAAACCTAGTCATTGTTGTTAATGACAACGAACGCTCGTATTCGCCAACAATTGGCGGCGTTGCAACGTACCTTTCCACACTTCGGGCCACGCAAGGGTATGAAAACTTTTTAGACTGGGGAAAGTCTGTTTTAACTAAGACGCCAGTTGTTGGTACGCCAATTTTTGAAACTTTGCATGGAGTGAAAAAGGGAATTAAAGACATTATCGCCCCGCAAGGAATGTTTGAAGATCTTGGGCTCAAATACATGGGGCCAATTGATGGTCACGATATTGCCGCGATTGAAAAGGCTTTACAGATTGCAAAAGATTTTGATGAGCCGATTTTAATTCACGTTATTACTGAAAAAGGTAAAGGTCACAAACCAGCGATCGCTGATGAAGCGGAAAAATTTCACGCCGTTGGAATCGTTGATCCCGAAACCGGTCTGCCAGTGTCGAAATCAGCACCAACATGGACTTCTATTTTTTCAGAAGAGTTAGTTAAGGCCGGAACTGAGCGCACCGACATCGTCGCTATGACCGCAGCCATGCTGGGGCCAACTGGTTTAACTGAGTTTGCTAAGAAGTTTCCAGATCGCACAATTGATGTTGGTATCGCTGAACAACATGCCGTAACTAGCGCAGCCGGCTTAGCTTTTGCCGGGATCCACCCAGTCGTTGCTTTGTACTCAACTTTCCTTAACCGCGCATTTGATCAGCTGTTATTAGATGTGGCACTGCACCATGCCGGTGTAACTTTTGTTTTAGATCGTGCTGGAATTACCGGTGATGACGGACCCTCACACCACGGTATTTGGGATTTGGCGTTAACTGGTTTGGTACCAACCATGCACGTTGCCGCACCGCGAGATGGCGCCCGATTACGCGAAGTTTTTCGCGAAGCAATTACGATCTCTGATGCACCATCAATGGTTCGCTTTCCAAAAGGCGCAGTACAAGCAGATATCGCCGCCTTCGAGCGTCGCGATGGCATTGATGTTTTATATCGCGGCGAAAGTGCCGACGTACTCTTAATAAGCATTGGTGCAATGGCCGGTATTGCAGTTGAAGCGGCCTCGCAGGCATATCGCGAAGGCGTTGGCGTAACTGTGATTGATCCACGTTGGGTAAAGCCACTTCCTAAATCTTTGGTAACCATGGCACAGCGCTATAAGAGCGTAATTGTTTTGGAAGATGGAATTAAGCACGGCGGAATTGCTAGCGCACTTGCCGAAATGTTTAGTGATGCCGGTGTCTTAATTGCGATTCATAGCATCGGCGTGCCACTTGAATTTATTGAGCACTCAAAGCGCGGTGAAATTTTGGAAGATCTAGGAATTACTACCCAGAAGATTGCCCGCGATATTGTTGAATGGTGTTCTACCGTTGAAGAGATGCAGTTTCCGGCACACGATAACGCTGACCAAACACCGCGTCGCTAATGAGTTATTCATCGCGGCTAGCCGCCCATGCCATAAAAATAGGACGTGACACTCGAATTGCCCTAGTAGGCGCCGGACAAATGGGCCGAGGTTTTGGAAATCAATTAGGTCACATGGTCGGTATCTCTATATCGGTCGTCGTAGATATTGACCACGAGCGAATTAAAGTTGTTTACGCTGATTTAGGTATTACTGACATTGTATTTAGCGATGATGTAGCAGTACTTTCGGAAGCAATTTTGGCTGGCAAAAGCACCGGCACATCAAACTGGGAGATTGTTTCAAGCCTTCCGGTAGATGTAGTTATTGAAGGAACTGGAATTCCAGATATTGGCGCACAGATTACGCATTCATCGCTACTAGCTAAAAAAGATGTAGCAGTGCTCAATGTCGAAATGGATGTCACCATTGGGCCGCTACTGCACAAGATCGCATCAGATAACGGTGTTGTCTATGCCGTGTGCCATGGCGATGAACCAATTGAGGCAAAGGTTTTAGTTGATTACGCCCGTGATTTAAATTTTGAAATTATCTGTGCTGGTAAGGGTAAGAACAATCCCTTTGAACCTTTAAGCACGCCAGATTCAGTGCGCGAATTAGCGATCAAACAAAAGATGAATCCAAAAATGTTGTGTTCATTCACTGATGGTTCCAAGACCATGACTGAAATGGTTGCCCTAGCCAATACAACCGGGCTACAGCTTTCTAAGCGCGGCATGTATGGCCCGCCGTCATCGATCAAAACTTTACAAGATACTTTCGCACTTGCTGCAGATGGTGGCGTACTAGATCGCGCCGGCGTTGTTGATTACTGCACCGGCGATGTCGCACCTGGTGTCTTCGTAGTTGTCCGACACAACGACCCTTATATCGCCCATGAAATGTCTTATTTAAAGATGGGTCCTGGCCCGTACTTCACTTTGTATCGTCCCTTTCATTTAGCTTCCATTGAAGCCCCGATCACTGTTTATCGGGCGATCTTAGATCGCGAATCTTCCCTCTTTGCGCCACACCTGAATGCCGAAGTTGTCTCTATGACTAAAAAAGATTTAGCAGTTGGCGATGTTATTGATGGCATTGGTGGCTACACCCTTCGTGGATATGCCGATAACGCCTTAGATGCCAAGCGCGATAATTTAGTTCCGATTGGAATTGTTGCTGGGGCAAAGATTATTAAGCCAATTGGTGTGGGCGAGCTGCTTACTTATGATCACGTGGAATTAGATCAGAGTTCGGTAATTGTAAAGTTACGTAAGCAGCAAGATGATCTTGGCTTAACCTACGCCCCGCATTAAGTGGCACACTTACCGTATGAAATCTGAGATCAAAGCTGCGCTAGTTATTTTGGCGGCCGGATCTGGAACTCGTTTTGGTCAACCAACTAATAAAGTCTGGCTGGATTTAGCCGGTCAAACAATAATCGCTCGATCATTAACAAATGCCGCTAACGGCTTTGCCAATAGCCGTTTGGTTCTTGTAATAAATCCCGATGATGAAGCTACTGCCAAACACATTGTTGCAACTGAATTGTCACAACTAAAAGTTGAAATTATTTTTGGTGGCGCCACCCGTCACGAAAGTGAATTTAACGCGTTGCAATATTTAGCCCCACAGATTACTGCCGGTGAAATTGATGTTGTTTTAATCCACGATGGTGCCCGGCCATTGGCCCAACCCGATTTATTTGTTGAGATCGCCCAAGCTGCCCTGGATTGTGGTGGTGCGATTCCAACTATTGATGTTAACCAACGAGAGATGGATACCGAGCGCGCCGAAAACGTGACCCGAGTGCAAACACCACAAGGTTATGTAGCAGCGCAGTTATTAGATGCCTACAACAAAGCTTTAGTTGATTCTTTTGTTGGTACCGATACCGCTGGCTGTATGGAAAAGTACTATCCAAAGATCACGACTAAAGCTGTAGCCGGCGATATTTTTAATCTAAAGATTACTTACCCGCAAGATTTATTAATTGCAGCTAAGGTTTTAGCACGAATCGGCAAGTAAGGCCGCTAAATGATTTTCGGCTAAAGAGTTAACCCGCAAGCTTTCGGGTTCGGCCGCCACTGTTGTAATTTTTGCGCCACTTGTAAGCGGTACAAACCAGGTTGAACTGTTTCCATCAAAATCAATTGCTGAAACCCGAATAATTTCTGGGGTAGATATCCGCATCATTGATGTGCGATCGATCGTTTCCACGATATTTCCATGCGCATCCACTGCCTTTAGCGTTTCGGTAAATGGCGCAACTGGCCGCACCGCATCAACATCATCGATTAAGGCATCGAAGGCAGCTCGAAATTGAGTGATTGTCGTTAGTGGATGCTGCGAATCGTGGATTGCAACAACGTCGCATGGTGCGCCAGCTTTTATTGCCGCCGCCAATGCGATGCGATCATTGGGATCGCAGATCAAAATTTCACAATCAAAATCAGAAACGCTGCTTCCATCGGCAACTGCGATAGCGACCTGGCCATTAACAAATGATTGTGCAAAAGTTTTCGCAGTTGCAAATGAGGCGGCCAGAATTGAAGTACTACCCAAGGTTTGGAAAGCGATTGGCGAAGTTACCGCCACAACCACCTTTAGTGAAGGCGTGCTCACTAATTAGGAAGCGAGAACCTCGTCAAGGATTACGGCAGCCTTTTCTTCATCAGTGCGCTCGGCAAGTGCGAGCTCTGAAACTAGGATCTGCTTCGCCTTGGCAAGCATGCGCTTTTCTCCGGCAGAAAGTCCACGATCTAGATCGCGGCGGTAAAGATCACGAACAACTTCGGCAACCTTAATAACATCACCTGAAGCAAGCTTCTCTAAATTAGCCTTGTAGCGACGAGACCAGTTTGTTGGCTCTTCTGTGTAAGGCTGACGTAAAACACTAAAGACGCGATCTAGGCCAGCTGAGTCAACCACATCACGAACTCCAACTAAATCAACATTTTCAGCAGGTACACGAACCGTTAAGTCGCCTTGTGCAATTTTTAACACTAGGTAGGTCTTTTCTTCGCCCTTGATCACACGAGTTTCAATAGCTTCAATTAATGCTGCTCCGTGATGTGGGTAAACAACGGTTTCGCCGACCTTAAATGTCATGTGATGCCCTTCGCTAGAGAGTCAATTCTACCAGCAATCCTTGAAAGAGAAAACCTCGAATAAGTAGCGTTAAACACTGCTTATTGCGTATGAGATACTTACATCTATGCCTCGCATCGTTTCTGCTCTTGCAATTGCATCACTTGTCGTATCATTAACTGGATGCGGTGCCGGATTAAACGCTTCTACTCGGCAAATTTCACAAGTAACCGATGGCGTTGAAGCAACAGTTAAAAATAATCTCAGCAGCATCAGAGTTGTAAATTTACTTGTTGTTGCAGCTCCTGGCGATAACGCTGTCTTGGTGGGAACTATTGTGAGCACCGCCGTTGAGGAAGATGCACTTCTTGGTGTAAGTATCAACGGAACCGTTGCCACAATCACTGGAAAAATTGCGTTGCTGCAAAATCAACCAATTATTTTTGAAGGCGATCGCGCAAATTCAAAAGCTGTGATGGCTGGATTTGGCGCAAAAGCCGGAACTCGAGTTCCGGTGACATTATTTTTTGCCCGTGCTGGTGAAGTAACTGTTGATGCAATTGTTCGTGCAGCCGCCGATCAATACGCTGGTATTACTGCAGCCGTTGCCGTACCAATGGCAACACCTTCACCAACATCAACTAAATAAAACTTACTTCTTACCCTGGTTTGCTACTGCCGCAATGGCGTTCTTTGCTTTTTCTGGATCTAAATACTCGCCGCCTTTAACTACTGGCTCAAAGTTTGCATCCAGTGTGTACAACAATGGAATACCAGTTGGAATATTCACACCAGCGATAGCGGTATCTGAAATTCCATCGAGATATTTAACCAATGCCCGTAGTGAATTTCCGTGCGCTGTTACCAAAACTCGCTTGCCCGCCTTTAAATCTGGCACGATCGATTGATCCCAATACGGCAGCATCCGATCGATAACATCTTTTAAACACTCAGTTTTTGGAGCGGCTGCGCCTAAGTTGGCATAACGGGCATCATTTGCCTGGCTAAATTCATTATTGTCATCGATCGGTGGAGGCGGTACATCAAAGCTTCGACGCCACAATTGGAACTGTTCTTCGCCATATTGGGCCAGCGTCTGCGCCTTATCTTTGCCTTGCAAAGCACCGTAATGTCGCTCGTTAAGTCGCCACGAACGCGTAACTGGAATCCAGTGGCGCTCACATACATCGAGGGCTAACTGGGAAGTATGAATCGCACGACGTAGCAATGATGTGTGCAAAATATCTGGCAACAGACCTCGCTGGGCCAACATCGATCCACCTTGGCGGGCTTCATCTTCACCTTTGCTAGAAAGTCGAACATCGACCCAGCCAGTAAAAAGATTTTTAGCGTTCCATTCGGATTCGCCATGGCGCAAGAGGATTAATTCAGATGTAGTCATAGTTAGAGTTTAAACCAAATGTTTGAAAGCATCTAAATTAGCCAAAGATTCACCGCGCGATAGCCGCCAGGCCCACTCGCGACGGATCGCATTGGCAAAGCCAAGTTCTAATAATGGATTAAATGAATTATCGCTGTACTGCAAAACCGAACCAATCAGGCGATCTAATTCGCGATCGGTCACGGCAAAAAGTGGCAACCGCCCAACTAAGAAAATATCGCCCAATTCATTGATGGCAAAGGCGATGCCATACATAGCGGCATTTTTCGTCATGCACCACGCGTGTACACCAGCTTCATTTTCATCGGGTTTACGGATGACAAAAGCATTAATACTTAGCGAATGATCGCCAACGATTAATGCGCAATGTGTCTGTAGTTTTTTCTCACCCGGCAAGGTCAATAAAAAAGTATTGGTATCTTTGCCTTCATATTCCAGATCATGTGAGACTAAAAACTCTTCAATAGTTATGCGGGGGTCGATCGCAGCCATTTACGCTTCCAAAGATTTGCGGGCTGCGCTAATAACTTGATCGTAGATATCCAAAGTTCCGCGCGCCGTTGCATCCCAACCGAAGTGCGAAGCGTGCTCAATTGCGCCCATGGAAAGCAGAACTCGGCGCTGTGGCTCTTGCAGCAAACGTGAAATAACGGAAGACCAAGCCTTTGGATCGTGACCATCTACTAACACGCCAGAGATTCCATCGGCAACTGCCGTACGCAATCCACCCACGGCTGTTGCTACAACTGGTGTGCCACAAGCTTGTGATTCCAGTGCTACTAAACCAAAGCTTTCGCTATAACTTGGCACGCATACTAAATCGGCGGCGCGATACCACTGCGGTAATTCGGCGCGTGGCACAGGTGGTGCAAAACGAACTACATCATCAATACTAAGCCAGGTTGCGCACTCTTTTAGCCGATCTACTTCTTCGGTATTTGCACCCGATGCCCCACCCATAACGTTAACAATTAATTTATGTCGCAAAGCCGGTGAATGTTTTACTAATTCACTCGCTGCACGAATCAAAACTTCTGGACCTTTATGTGGCTGAATTCGGCCAACAAAAGTAACGACCAAAGCATCTTGTGGCAGACCTACCGCGGTTCGGGCATCGCCGCGGCCTTTGCCGGGCGTGAATGTATATAGATCAACACCAGGTGAAACAACGTGAACCGTATCGGGGCAAGCATCGTAGAGTGAAACCAAACTTGCCGCTTCAGCATCGGTGTTTGCAATTAGGGCATCGGCAACGGCGGCAACTTGAGTTTCACCTTGCACACGAATCATTGGTTCCGGTGATTCGCCTTCGGCCAAATTTAAATTCTTTACTCGCGCCATTGTGTGCATAGTGTGAATAAGTGGAATCTGTAACTCTTTTGCCGTTGCGATCGCTACTTTTCCAGAAATCCAATAATGCGAATGAATCGCATCGTAATTTTCATTGCGCATAATCTGCAAAAACGCTTTTGATAAACCAGCAATGTGAATTGGCAACTGCTCTTTTGTTAAAGTCCCATGCCCACAATCAAAATATCGAACGCGAACGCCGGGTGAAATTTCTACAATTTCAGGTGCATCGGGATCGGTGCGACGAGTAAAAATATCTACGGATACACCCATAGCGGCCATGCGCTGGGCTGATTCCACAACATAAATATTCATGCCACCAGCATCGCCAATACCTGGTTGATCCAGCGGCGATGTATGCACCATCAAAGTGGCAATGCGACCATTCATAGGGTTTAAGGGTACGCGCGATTAGTAAGTTGCGCGAATACTGCCAATTGGCAGGCCGGCACCGAAGATTTCAACAACTTCTTCGCCGGTTTCGATACCAAATAACTGCAGCGCCGCCGCTGAAATAGCCGGCATGGCACGTTGATTACCATCGCTAATCTTGACTGCAAATGTTCGACCATCTGGAAGTGATGCAATGTTTACCGCTTCGGCGCCATCTTTCATAAATAGTCCTTCAACGTTTTGCATCATTCGGGTGGCAAGACGGCCTGGGCCAGAAACCATTTCCGGGAAATCGCGACAAGCTTGGACCACGCTTTGATGCACTGGATCGCTGCTAATAGTTAAGTTTCTAATTGCTCGCGCCAAACCAAGTAGTGAAAAGAGAAAGAGCGGAGCACCGCAGCCATCGGTACTAGTGAGGGTAACTTTTTCACCACTCATTAATTCCACTTCATTTTTAATCGCTAACTGCAAAGGATGATCTGGTTGCAAATATGTTTCAGTCGGCCAACCATTAATAACACAGGTTGCCAACATGCCGGCATGCTTTCCGCTGCAGTTCATAGCCAAACGTGTTGGCGCAGCAGTGCGACGAAGCTCTTCATCAAGTGGGCGATCTAAAATACATTGCAAAGAGTGCTCATCTAATCCCGCTTTAGCTAAAATCGATTGCGCACCCTGCTGATGCATCTGAGTACCGGCATGTGATGCGCAGACTAAAGCTAACAAACGAGGTTCTACATCTAAGCCGGCCCGAACCATGGCCGATGCTTGAATCGATTTCAGGGATGAACGAGAGTAAATATCTAAAGTTGGATCACCTTTTTGAAAAAGAATCGTGCCATCGGCGTTGAGTAAAACTAAATGGCCAGCATGGATGGATTCAACAACTCCACTGCGAGTTACTTCGGCTAAAACTTCACCTAATTGCAATTATTCACCCTGGCGTTCTAGTGATGACCAGATATGTGCTTGTAGCTCTTGACCTTCGGCGGCCATGTCGTAGGCAAAGAAAAGTTCGCCGGCCACTAAACCATAAAGGCGTACACCAGCAGTAACAATCTTTGCCGATGGCGCGGAATAACCTTGATCTAAAACTAATTGAATCTTTGGACCATCAAAAGTTCCCACCCAACCCTCGGCAATTCCGGTGTTATGGGCGATGACAACCTCTAAAACATTGTTGGGCTTTACGCGCCAAAAACCAGTTTCCGATCCAGCTGGGCGAACAATTTCACCATCAGCATCGATAATCCACGAACGCGAGTAATAGTTAAGAAAATGACGACCATCGTGATTGAAAACAACTTCTTGCGCAAATTCAAAGCCTTCAATGTTTGGATATTCACCGCGGCCTTTGCCACGCCACGTACCAACCATCCAGGCCAAGGGATTGAGCTCTGGATTTAAACCTTCCGGGATTGTAAAAACCATTAGTTACGAGGCCTCCAGTTAGTAGTTCGCCGAGCCTGTGATTGGCGACCTTTAAATGCATAAATGATGAGCGCAACTCCCAAAGCAATGGCAACGAGGCCAAGGATTACCGAAGTGAACAGCTCCATGGCTTAAGGATAGCGGTTAAACAATCACCTGTTGTGATGCCGGAATTCCATCGATGCTTAACGTGGATTCAACTGGTGTATTTCGCTTAACAATAGCTAACGCAATAGTGCCTAATTCGTGATGTCTAGCAACGGTTCCAATAAAGCCAACAACGATGCCATCGTTTTCGATCTTTGTACCGGTCGCCGGAAAACCAACATCGCTGCCATCGAGATGAAGCATTACTAATCGGCGGGGTGGATTACCTAAGTTATAAATCTTGGCCACGGTTTCTTGGCCACGGTAACAACCTTTTTTCATATGTACCGCACCATTTAAAACGCCTAATTCATTTGGAATTGATTTGTGATCGGTCTCAAAACCAATCCGTGGACGATGTGCGGCAACTCGTTCGGCATCTAACGCCCACGTACCCACTTGAGTAGCTACCCCACCAAAAGTATTTTTCATCTCTTCCACTTCACCGCGTGGCACCAGCGCAAAAGGCCCCCCGATTTCAGTTGGCGCACCAGGTGCACGCAGGACAGCAAATTCACTAGTTGCATCTCGAACGTCGACTCGCAACATAAATTTCATTTTATTTAAATACTCAATTAAATTATCGGCATAACCCGGGTCAATAACTAAAAATGTTGTCGTTGCATCATCGACTAAATTAAATTGAAATTCAACGTGACCCTTAGCATCTAAAATCATGCCCGGCATCCAGACCCCTGCTGCTAAATCACTGACGAACTGGGTTGTTAAATCATGTAACCATTTCAAACGATCGGCGCCAGAAACTGCGATTACGCTGTAATGAGATAGATCGGCCCAAGCAGTTCCGGCCTCTAATGCGCGCTGTTCTTTTACTGGTTCACCGAAATGCCAAATAGCCCCTTTATCGGGACCAGCTTCAACTAGTACGGCGCTCATGTATTAATGATAACCGTTTCGCGAGAGCGCTACAGTTTCACACAATTTGCACAGGTGCCATACACGGCAAAGTGCGTTACATCTGTTTTAAAGCCGTAATCATCGGCCAAAGTATTTACAAAATTTGCTGCCGCATCGATTGGTGCATCGCCAACTGATCCGCACTTTCCGCAGACTAAATGTAAATGCGTTAGCTCTTCGGCTGCGTGGTAGGTGGCACCACCATGACCAAGGTGCGTATGTTGAACTAGACCGACGTTTTCCAAGGTTTCTAAATTGCGATAGACCGTGGACAGATTAATTCCCGGATGAGTTTCCCGAACTTTTTCAGCTACCTCTTCTGGCGTTGCATGACTCAAGGCACGGACCGCGGAAAGAACTAATTCGCGTTGTGGCGTAAGGCGTAAGCCCTTTTCGTGAAGTTCGTGTCTTCCAGCCATGTCTAAACCCTACCCTTTACTTTGAACGGGCACGAAGTAGGAGAAGGTAAATCTCGCACCCAAGGCAGAAATTAAAAGCGGCATTAAGAAAAGCTGCGCCTAACGCAAAGGCGACTGCGATTGTAAAGACCAGATCTAAACCAGCGATAGCACCAGCGGTAGCCGCTAATGCAAAGAGTAAACCAATGCTTTGGGCAAACTGTGGTGGGCGAACATCTTCGGTAGTTGCTAAACCCTTTAATCGTGGCTTCACAAAAGTTTTAAAGATAAATCCATACGGTGTGAACTGTGGTCCTTTAATAGCACCGATTGCAAAGACAATCGCTTGCGCAATAATTAGATAAAGATTATTTGTCACTAGCGCTGTTGCTAACACAAGCGTTGTAATGACAGCGCCAAAGCGTGGACCACGCGCATCGATAATTGTTGGTGCTAAATTTGAATTCTTTACTTGAGTCATTTCTATTCCCTTGTTTGTTGAATAATTGGTCGTTGGTTAATTGTTAGATGAAGAAACAATTAAGCAAGACACAAAGATGCAGATACCCGGCCGTAATCAATTACTCGGCGCTTAGTAGCTGCGATCAACATGGCTTAAGAGTAAAGCGGTAGTTTCAATCGCGCGAGTTGCAAGTTATTCGCAAGTAAAACTAAGCGATAGCAGCGATAGCAGCCAGGACCTGCGCACGCTTGGGTGCGCCCATGGCCCGACCAACTTCATTGCCATTGCGGTCGATAAACAAGGTTGTTGGCGTACTGCGAATATCCAAAGCTCGGACAAGTTCGAGATGCGCTTCAGCATCGATTTCAACATGTGCCACATCGGCCATATCGGCGGTGACATCGTCTAGCAAAGTTCGGGTAGCCCGACACGGCGTACAAAAAGCCGACGAGAACTGCACCAGCGTTGCCCGAGATCCCAAAGCCGCACCGATTATCTCTGGCGTAATTGAGCCCTTATTTACTTGCTTGGCCTTTACGACAACCTTGCCCCGCGTGCGTTGATACCAAATGCCATAGGCACTACTAAGTATCAGCACGATCGCCAGTGGAAGCAAAGTTTTCACACGAGTAGTCTGTCCCAATGGCCAGAGTTCTGCTACTTACGAACACTCTTGGAGCCAGCGCCGAAGTGCTTCCCGCACTGGGATTGCTGCAGCACCAAGTAAAAATCTTGCCTGCCGAAGCCAGTGTGTTAGTGGATGTTCCAGAAATCGATGTTTTGCTGATCGATGCTCGTCGCGACTTACCGGCAACAAAAGCTTTTACCAAACTTTTAGTTTCCACCGGTGTTGGCAGCCCCATCATTGCTATTACAACTGAAGGTGGACTTACTGCAATTAATGCAGACTGGGGAATCGACGACGTAATTTTAGATACCGCTGGTGCAGCTGAAGTTGATACCAGAATTCGTGTCGCCTTAGGCAAGCATGCAATTCAAATGGTTGCCGCCGACCCGCACAGTAACGAAATTAGAAGTGGCGAAGTAACAATTGATGAAACAACCTACACCGCGCGTTTAAAAGGTAATGTTTTAGATTTAACTTTTAAAGAGTTTGAACTTTTAAAGTACTTGGCTCAACATCCAGGCCGTGTTTTTACGCGCGCACAGCTGTTACAAGAAATTTGGGGCTACGACTACTTCGGTGGAACTCGCACAGTAGATGTTCACATCCGTCGGCTTCGCTCAAAATTAGGTCCAGAATTTGAAGCTATCATTGGCACGGTACGAAACGTTGGTTACCGCTTTACAGTTGACGCATAACCATGCGCCATATTCTTAAACTACATCGCGATTTAGATACAAGTGCACTTCCACAAGCCGAACACGATTACATTATTGAAACCTTTGATCCGATTTCACACAAACAGCAATGGCTGGAATTAAATAATGTAGCCTTCGCCCATCACCCAGATCAAGGAAATTGGGCGATGAATGATTTAGAAAACAAAATGGCCGAACCCTGGTTTGATCAAGATGGATTCTTTCTTGCCACTGAAAACGGTCAAATTCAAGGTTTTGTCTGGACCAAGATCCACCAAGATTTAATTAATCAAGATCCAGTTGGCGAACTGTATGTAGTTGGCACGCACCCAAATTACGCCGGCCACGGAATTGCTCGCGCGCTTTCTGTTGAAGCGATTAATTACCTAGTAAACAAGGGTCTAAAGCACGCAATCTTGTACGTAGATGCCGATAACGAACGTGGTTTAAAGCTTTACAGCTCGCTTGGTTTTAATTAAAACCCTTAGTTTTGCTGGTGGGCCCACACTTATTCCAAGGATTCAAAGACAAATAATGCTTCAATATAATTTTCGCCAGTAATCCCCAAGTTCTGCGCATCAGGTGGCGCGGTCTGTGGCTCTAAGCAAACTCCATCTGAATCTTCCGAGTAAACAACCCACCACGGGGCATCACTTTCGATTGAGATTCGGGCGACGTCCTCCCAAACCACGGCTGGCGTGCCTTTGATGCCGGTAAATGCATCGTCCCACGGCGGTTGAGTTGGCTTTACTAATTCACCAGTTGGCAGACCATCGCTACCGCGCAGCAACATCTGCGTTGCTTCAAACTCAATTTCGGCGCTGCCACCACGATCTAGATCGCGGGCAAACCATGGGTGAAAACCTAACCAAGCCGGTAGATCGCAGCCATTATCGTCGTATTCAAGTGACCAACGAATTGCATCATCTAAAACTTCAATCTTTTGTTCTACCGTTGCATCGCCATACGGTGATGGCAGATGTAATAGCGAACGACCAGGGCCGATTTCCTGCCATGAAGAAATTAAACCAAAGCCATGCAAAGCGTGCGGTGGGTCGATCGTTGCTGGAAGTTGAATCTGCTGACCAGAACTATTTGTAATTAGACCTTCTTTGATTCGCCCAGCCCATGGCGCCATGGCATACCAACCCGAAGTATGAACCTGTCCACGAAAAGGAAGTGCAAATTCATTGTCACGCCATTTTAAGGAAGTGATACGCGCGCCGTTATCGTCATCAATTGCAATTTGAAATTCGGCATCATCAATAAATTGCATTAGTTATCCAGCGCTTCTACTAGTTCGTGCAATCGCGGAGGCTGTGCGCCAGCACGTGAAACGGTAATACCGGCAGCAATTGCTGCACGGTGCAAAACGGCGTTAAGTACATGACCTTGTAATCCATTTACGGAATGAGTAATAATTCCTTCTACCAAAATTGCCCCAACTGTATCGCCAGCCCCAACCGTATCGACCACAGTTACTTTTGCACTTTCTACTTCTTCGCTGCCATGTTCAGTAAAGCCAATGATTCCCTTGGCGCCTCGAGTAACAACGACAAGTGATGCCCCGCCCGCAATCCAACGTTTGGCAACTTCATCCATAGATTCATCTGCGTACAACCAAGAAATATCATCATCGGATAACTTCACAACCGATGCGATTGAGACCCATTTTTCAACGGCCTGGCGGTATTTTTCGCGGTCGCCCACAACAGATGAGCGCACATTTGGATCAAAGACGATCGGTGCTAATTCAGTGCATTTAACTGCCCAATCAAAGAGAACGGTTGATGCTGGTTCCACAATGGTTACCAGGGTTCCGATATGTAGAACCGATGGCTTTAAACGTTCTGGATCTGGCAACCACGAAGCGGCAAAATCAAATGTTGCGGTGCCATCGATTAAAAATTCATAACTAGCACTGCCCTGCGCATCAAGAGTTACCGTTGCAGTACACGTTGGCTTTTCCGATACGAGTGAAAGTGCTAACCCAACCCCGTCACGTTCTAACTCTTTTCGGGCGCTAACACCGTATGCATCAGTTGAGATTCCATCAATAAAATCAACATTGTGTCCTAAACGCGCTAACGCTTTAGCGGTATTAGCAGGACCGCCACCAACAACTGGCCCAGTTGGCAAGATATCGATTAATACTTCACCACAGACCCAGATGCTCATAACAGCTCGCCTTTACGCGCTAAAAATTCGGTCAAGATTTCCACACCCAATAAGTGATCTTGTACTTGTGGCAGACCGCTAATTAATAAAATTCCCATACAACCAAAACCTTTTACATTTAACGGTAATCCGCCGCCATGAACTGCATGTGTCTCTTCCGGCATATTTTTTGTTACATACCAATCGATGCCTTGTTCTTCAGCTAGCACGCGTTCATACATCGTTGAATTACCAGTTGCTAAAACAACTCGAGCTTTACGAGCAATCCAGCCATCGTTTTCAGGAGTAGATCCTGGCAAGGATGCATGAAAAACAATCCACTCTTTCAATCGGACTTCTACCGCAATTGTTAATCCACGTGCAAAACCAAGCTCCATTGCGATTTCGCCAATTTCAATCGCCTCTTTTTGAGACAGAGACGTTAGTTCAAGAGTGCGCGCTTCTAGCGCTAACCCTGCACTGGTAAAGCCACCCGTAGTTTCACGCATACGCCAATTGTGCCTTAATCTGTAGCCATGATCACTATCCCAGAAACCGACCTTGTAGTTCACCCGCTATGCCTTGGCAGCAACATCTTTGGCGGCAATGCCAATGAAGCCGAGTCCCATTTGGTTATGGATGCATATCGCGCCCACAATGGAAACTTCATCGATACCGCAGATATGTATAACCAGTGGATTGAAGGCCATATTGGCGGAGAATCAGAGTCCGTAATTGGTACCTGGATGAAGGCCCGCGGAAACCGAAGCGAGATGGTGATCGCAACTAAAGTTGCCAAGATGGATACCCGCACTGGTCTTTCGGCGAAAAATATTATGGAAGCCTGCGAGGAATCGCTCAACCGTTTGCAAACCGATTACATTGATTTGTATTACAGTCACGAAGATGATGAATCGGTTTCGTTGGAAGAAACTCTTGGTGCTTATGCCCAATTAATCGCCGAAGGAAAAGTTCGCTACATCGCCGCATCAAATTTCACACCAGCGCGACTTCGTGAATCAATTAAATTTAGCCAAGACAATAACCTTCCCTCATATGTTGCGGTGCAAGATTTATATAACCTGCTAGATCGCACGCCTTATGAAGGTGAGATGGAGACAGCCGTTGCCGAACTTGGTATCTCTAACATTCCTTTTTACGGAATCGCTCGCGGTTTCCTCACTGGAAAATATCGCCCAGGATTAACTGAATTTGATTCAAAGCGCGCAGCTGGCGCACTTCAATATGCCAGCGATAAAAATTATGCGGTTCTTACCGCTATGGATGAGATCGCTAAAAACCATAACGCTTCCTTGGGTGCCATTGCTTTAGCGTGGCTTCGTGCCCAACCAACAGTAAGTGCGCCAATTGCATCAGCTAGAACGGTTCCACAGCTGGAAGAGATCGTTCAAGTTGTTGATCTAACTGCTACCGAAGTTGAAAGCCTTAACGCACTTTCGGCATAATCTACGATTTTATGCACAGTATGAAATAAGTTGTTTTTACTACAAATGTAGTAAGATATGGTCATGGGCATGCCAGTCAGAATCGAAGCAGATTTATATCAGCGAGCAAAAAAAGAGGCAGCGATCGAACATCGCACAATCGCGGGGCAGATTGAATTCTGGGCCCAAGTCGGACGCACCTGTCTAGATAATCCCGATCTGCCAGTAAATTTCGTGGTCGACTCATTGGCCTCTTTAGCTACTCCTGAAAAAGCAAAGAGTTCCTTTAAGCGTCGCGAGCTCTAGTTGCCCTATAAAGAAAATCAAACCACCCGCTTCTCTAGGTCCTATAAGCGGCTGAATCGACAAGAGCTGGCAGCTTTACATGAAGCAATGGATCTTCTGATTCAAAAGCCCGAACTTGGAGTCGAAAAAAGTGGTGACCTTTCCAACTTCTTTGTGCACAAATACAAAATAGGCAAAGAGAAGTGGTTACTGGGTTACACCTTTAATATCTCAAAAAAAATTATCACCTGGCATGCAATTGGCAGACACGAGAATTTTTATCGTGATCTCAAGAAAAACTAGTAAAACAATTTAAGCCGATTTTCCTTGCAGGCGCTGGGCAAAGGTGACTGCTACTCGTAGCCATTTTGCGACCTGAGCATCAGTGAAGCCAGCGGAATTAACTACGTATAGCCCAGTAAATATATCGCCATTGAATTGGTAGAAGCCAAGCAATGTGCGAGCATTTGCGCCAGTGTCGATAACTGTGTGAACAAATACTCGGTTACCTTCAGCAACTACGCCAACCGGAAGTTTAGGCAGAGTTTTAATGTCATAAGACATTAGCCCGCCCGCTGCATCGGTGTAGCCCTTGTTCTTTACGCAATCAGCTAAAACTTTTGCTAACTCTTTTTGAGCAGCTGTTGCTGCGGCAACCGATGAATACCTAACGGTTTCACTGGAAAGGAAAGAGAAAGTTGAACCAGTTTTTGTGGCAAAGAGTTGTCGGCGTTCAACACGATCTTTTTCAGAGTCAAATTTGCCGTTACATAAATCTAGCGATGGATCATTTAACGTGGTTCCGCCACCCATTGGAAGTAGCGTCCATTCATTACTGAAATCTTCGGCGCGGAAACCAAACTTGGCCAAGGCAACTTGCTTGCTATCTGTTAATGATGGATCAGTAACGGCTGGGGCTCGAGCAAACTCTTTCAAGCTACCAAGTGTTGTCGTTACCGATGCCAAACCAATTAAAACAAAATTATTTCCAGTAATGCGCACAACTTTCTTCACAGATCCAAGATCAATTTCTGAGCTCATGGACATGTTCTTGCCTTTGTTATCGGCAATTGTTGCCACGGTCTTGCCACCAACTGCAACAGTTGCAGCTCCGCTTCCAATCAAAACATTCACTTTTCCGCTTGCACTAATTGATGCGGTGCATTTGCCCACACACTTAATTGCGCCAGCACCAAAACTAGCGGCCGGGCTCCATTTGCCAGTCCGGGATGATTTATCAGCTGAATAGTAAGTATTTGCGATACTGAGATCGCCTACTAAACCATTACCAAGGCAATCAAATACCTGCGCAGTTCCGGCCAATGTTGCACCTGATGCAACTTTCAAAGCTGGCGCATTTTTTACATTACTGCTTTGAATAATTAAGCCATCTTCATCGACCACATTGACCTGGCAGATTCCACTGCCGACATCGGTTGCACCTTTCCAAGTCACTGTTAAATCTTTGTTATTGACATTAGTTAGCGTGAAATCATTTGTCGCAACTGGATACCCACGGTCGATGGTGACCTTCATGGGTGTTGACCATTCGCTCTTATTACCCACGATATCGATTGCGCGCATTTTGAAAGTAAAATTACCTTCAGGCAGATCACGCAAGTAAACCGTTTTAGGTGCAACAAATGGTGACAAATAAGTTGGTAACCAACCATCGATGTTGGATGATTTCAAAAGTGCAACGGCATCGTTAATTGAACTTTCATAACTTGCAATTGCAGTATCGGCATCTTCCCCGCCTGGTTTTAAAATAACCATGTTGGGTGATGTCCATTGCTCAACGGGTACAACAGCCGGAGTTGGCGGCCCAGTTACATCTGCTTTTTTCTTGATCGTAACAACGGCACCAGTTTCAGATGCAACGGCCGAGAATGAAACATCGCCAGAATAAGTAGTTGCCGTTAATGCCGTCATTGACCCGCCGACTGATTTTGAATCACGGTATTGATAGGTATCAAGATTGAGCATCCAGACATCGGTACCGATTACTGAACCAAATTCGGATGCGGCGGTATCTTCAGAATTGACGGAAACCACAGCTGAAATAGGTGGCGGATCCATGCGATAAATAGCTAAACCAGGCTTGTATCCGACGCCTTCTAGCTTGCGGCGGTATTCCACCCAGTAGGCAGCTTTTCCATCGCGAATATAAAGTGCCTTAATTCCATTTGCAAAATCACTAGGTGCAACCGTGACAACTTCACTTTGCCAAATCTGTTTAATTTGTGAATCATCAATTAAACCCATGCGCCACTGGTTGTATGTGCTGAGCGGAGAAGATGTATAAACATTTCCCATGACATCGATAGTTCCACCGTATTCCACGCCCTTGCAGGTCTCGCCCCACGGCCCGTCGTACTTTGCATTATCGCAACGCAAAAAGTTGCTGTGCCCTAAACCAAATGTATGGCCTAATTCATGTGTGATCACAAAACCCGATGCGCTGTCATGCATAATCAAAGTTCCGCTTCGACTCTTAGGTGTTCCCAAATTAGCTCGGCCCGACCAAACACATCCAGCTTTTGGTGCCAGCACCATCAAGTATCGATTTGAAGAATCTGAAATCCCTAAACGCTTATAGCCTTCAACGCGAATTGACGTCATGAACTCGGAAGCAATGTAGCCAGTGCACGCCATCTTGGAATTTAAAGAAATTGGCACATCCAAAATCTTTCCCGTTTTAAATGAAACGGCGCGATCTTTAGTATCGCCAAACATATCGGTAAATTTAATCCAGTCCGCATTAACTTCTTTATCAACAACTTTTGAAACATCTTGCGCGCTACCCGCTAATGCACCCGCACCGTTCCACGTAACGGTAACAATGTCGATGACGCGTTCATCGGCGGCAAATGCTGGAGTGAGCCCCAAAGAAACAAAAGCAAAAACGACCGTAAAAAATAAAGTAACGCGCTTATATTTTGAGGTTAATGTGCCTGAGCCCTGGCTTTGCATAGCGCCCATCCTAAATCTCCCAGGCCATTTCTTCTTGTCGATTTACTTCAAATACTTGGTAACCAGTCAGCGCTTCCTGGCCAAACCACTTCGCCGAATCTTGCCATTTGCAACAGTAATTTTTACTTGAACATTTCCGTAGTTAATAAATACTGATGGCCCCTCGAAAGGTTCAATACAGGCATAAAACCGCACTCACCTGAATGATTTCTGTGAACCAGGTGTAAGCCACCGCAGAGATCTGGCGCTAACTCTTCTGGGCAAACTTCTCTTGCAACGCCTCTCGAACGACCATAGATGCCGTTAACCCACGTCGCTTGGCCTCTTTATCAATGGCTTTTTTTAATTTCAGCGGAACCCGAACCTTCAACTGCGGCGACTCAACCGACACCCCAGTTAGCGATGGCCGACCTCGCACCTGCCCATTTGCAATTTGATGCATAAACGATGCCGCCACCGCGCCATATGTCAGCACGTGAACCATCCACCAGGTTTCATAACTCATCTTGGCCCGAGCTTTTTTATACGAAGTCACACCCGCCAACACCATCAATAAAAACCAGCTAACGCCGCCCACTCCGTGCCCTTGCCGAGTCCAATGGGCTCAAGGTAGCAACGCACGCCATCACAAAGTGATCAGTTCCTTTATCGGAAAATCAAAGTTGCCAGATTCATCTATGAAAATAAATAGTGAAAATGGCATGCCGTCACGCTAACCGCTAAAAATCAAATGAATTCAACCCTGTAGATAACTCTGAAATGCCCTCTCATGACATATGAGAAGGCACTTATTACCCAAAGCCGATCTACGGAAATTCCGT